>OZ244944.1:1312618-1968927 GCA_965222335.1 Sediminihaliea sp.
GAACAGGGCGCCGTCGCCGGCATGGTCAGCGCCTGCCCCGCACTGGGCTTCGTCGTCGGCCCCATCTGCGCCGGCTTCCTCTACCAGATCCACGGCCCCCTCGCCGCCCTGTTCTCAGCCACCGTCTTCTTCGCGGTTCTGGTTTCCCTCACCCTGCACGCCCGAAAGTAGCGCTCCTCTGCCAGAATCGCTAAGAAATGGGGACGGATACCAATTTTTTCCGGTAAAAAAAGGGTATCCGTCCCCAATTTTCAGGGTTGGATGGCGGCGAGGGCGGTGCGCAGGGGGGCGGGGATGGGGACGGGTTTATTGCTGGCGCGGTCGACGAAGACGTGGACGAAGTGACCGTGGGCAGCGGCGGTCTCGGCGCCCTGGCGGAAGATGCCGATGCCGTAGCGCACGGAGCTGTTGCCGAGTTTGTCCACCCGCAGGCCCGCCTCGATCGGCTCGGGGTAGCTGAGGGGGGCGTGGTACTCACAGCCGGAGCTGACCACGAAGCCAACCACGTCGCCGGCGTGGATATCCAGATTGCCCTCTTCGATCAGGTAGCGGTTAGCGGCGGAATCGAAGTAGGCGTAGTAAATGACGTTATTGATGTGACCGTAGATATCGTTGTCCGACCAGCGCGTGGACAGGGGGTAGAAGTGCCGGTAGTCACCGCGTTGCGGGGCGCTCATGCCGCGTCTCCGTAGGCGGCGCGGTAGATGGCCAGGGCGTCAGCCTCGCTGACCTCCCGCGGATTGTTGACCAGCAGGCGCTGCTGCAGCATGGCGTCCGCCGCCAGCCGCGGCAGGTCCTGCTCCGGCACCTTCGCTTTGGCCAGGGTGGCGGGTAGCGCCAGTTCGTCGATCAGCTGGCGCAGGGCCGCAATCATCGCTGCCGTGCGGGCCTCGTCACCGCCGCTGAGCGGCGCGCCCACCACCAGTTCCGCCAGCTCAGCGTACAAAGGTGCGGCGGCGGGGGCATTGAATTCCAGCACGCTGGGCAGGACCAGAGAATTACTCAGGCCGTGGGGTATATGGTAGTGCCCTCCCAGGGGGTAGGCCAGGGCGTGCACGGCAGCTACCGGCGCGTTGGCGAAGGCCTGGCCCGCGAGGCAGGCGCCGAGCAGCATCCCGGCCCGGGCATCGGCGTCCTCCCCGTGGATCACCGCCCGCCGGATATTGGCGGTCAGCAGCCGCAGGGCCTCCCGCGCGAGGTTGTCCGACACCGGGTTTTTCTTCAGTTTCGAGGTGTAGGCCTCAATCGCGTGCACCATGGCGTCGACGCCGGTCATCGCGGTCACCGCCGGCGGCAGGCCCAGGGTCAGGTCCGCGTCCAGCACGGCCACGTCCGGCAGCAAGATCGCCGAGGAAACCCCGGCCTTGGTGGTCTCACCGGTGGTGACAATGGCGACCGGCGTGACCTCGGAACCGGTGCCCGCGGTCGTGGGCACCAGGATCAGCGGCAGGCGTCCGCCACTGACCTGATCAACGCCGTAGAGGTCTCCGAGGGGCCGCTCACCCTTGAGTAATACCGCGACCACCTTGGCCACGTCCATGGAGCTGCCACCACCCACCGCAATCACGCCATCCACGCCGGCTGACCTGCCGGCATCCGCCGCCGCCAGTACCGTCGCCTCTGGCGGATCCTCCCGCACCTGGTCGAACAGGGTGGTTGCCACGCCCGCCGCCTGCAGGGCCTCGAGCACCGGCTGCACCAGGCCGATGGCCACCAGGCCGGGATCGGTGACCAGCAGGGGGTGGCGCATGCCCAGGCGCTCGCAGCTCGCCGCCAGGGTCAGGGCGCTGCCCCGGGCGCACAGGATCTGGGGGACGGTGTTGAAGGTGAAAGGCTGCATCACCGCTACTCCTGGTTGGTCAGGATCACTTTACCGCGAGCGCGGCGCTCGATCATGCAATTGTAGGCCGCCTCGTACTCCGCCAGCGGGAACAGGTCGGTGACCACCGGGTTGAGCTTGCCCTCGGCGAAGTACTGCCACAGCGCCTTGATATTGGCGAGGTTGGTCTCGGGCTCTTCCATGGTGAAGCGCCCCCAGAAAACCCCGACCAGGGAGCAGCCCTTGAGCAGGGTGAGGTTCAGGGGAATCTCGGGAATGGGACCGCTGGCGAAACCGATCACCAGGTAGCGCCCCTTCCAGGCCATGCTGCGTACCGCGGGTTCGGCGTAATCGCCGCCCACCGGGTCGTAGACCACGTCCACACCCTTGCCCCCGGTCAGGGCCTTGACCCTGTCCTTGAGAGACTCCTCGCTATAGTTGATCACCTCGTCCGCGCCCATCTGCCTGCACAGCTCGAGTTTCTCGTCGGTGCTGGCCGCGGCGATCACCCGCGCGCCCAGCAGCTTGCCGAGCTCGATCGCAGTCACCCCCACGCCACCGGCGGCACCGAGCACCAGCAGGGTCTCGCCCGGCTGGATCTGGGCGCGCTGCACCAGCGCGTGGTAGGAGGTGAAGTAGGTAATCCCCACACCGGCCGCCTGCTCGAAGCTGAGGCCGTCGGGCATCGGGAATACCACCATCTCATTGGCAGCAACCTGTTCGGCAAAGGCGCCCCAGCCGACCATGGCGATCACCTTGTCGCCGGCCTTCACCCGGGTGACGTCCTTGCCCACCGCGGTCACCACGCCGGCACATTCGCCCCCGGTGACGAAGGGCATGTCGGGCTGGGTCTGGTACTTGCCCTGCATCATCAACACGTCGGGAAAATTGAGACCCGCCGCCCTGACCTCGATCAGGACCTCGTTGTCGGCGACCGCCGGTGCCGGCCAGTCGGTCTCCAGCACCAGTTTGTCGGCGAGGCCGTGTTCCTTGCATACCACTGCTTTCATCTATGGCTCCATTATTCAATGCGTAGGGTCGAATTCATTCGACCAAGGCGCGTAGACCGGTCACCGGTCGAATGAATTCGACCCTACAGAGATACCGGGACAGGCGCTCAGGCGACCTCGAACAGGCCGGCAGCGCCCATGCCACCGCCCACGCACATGGTCACCACCACGTACTTGACGCCGCGGCGCTTGCCCTCGATCAGGGCGTGGCCGATCATGCGCGAGCCACTCATGCCGTAGGGATGGCCCACCGAGATCGCCCCGCCATTGACGTTGAGCTTGTCATTGTCGATCCCCAGCTTGTCGCGGCAGTAAATCACCTGCACCGCAAAAGCCTCGTTCAGCTCCCACAGGCCGATATCGTCCACCGACAGGCCGTGCTGCTGCAACAGCCTGGGTACCGCGAATACCGGGCCGATGCCCATCTCGTCCGGTTCACAGCCGGCCACCGCGATGCCGCGGTAGTAGCCCAGGGGCTGCAGGCCCTTCTGCTCCGCGAGCTTGGCATCCATGACCACCTGGGCCGAGGAGCCATCGGACAGCTGGGAGGCATTGCCGGCGGTAATGGTGCCACCTTCGATCACGGTCTTCAGACCCGCCAGGCCCTCCGCCGTGGTCGCGCGCAGGCCCTCGTCGGCGTCCACCGTGGCTTCGGCTTCGGACTGCTCACCGGTTTCCTTGTTCCAGATAATGCGGTTACAGGTCACCGGCACCAGTTCATCGGCAAACTTGCCGGCTTCCTGGGCAGCGCCAGTGCGCTGCTGGGACTGCAGACCGTACTCGTCCATCGCCTCGCGGGTGATGCCGTAGCGCTTGGCCACGACCTCGGCGGTCTGCAGCATCGGCATGTGGATATCCGGGTGCATCGCCAGCAGCTCCTCGTCCGCCGCGCGGTGCAGGTTCATGTGCTCGTTCTGCACCAGGGAAATGGACTCCAGGCCGCCGCCCACCACGCAGCTCATACCGTCATCGATAATCTGCTTGGCCGCGGTGGCCACCGCCATCAGCCCCGACGAGCACTGGCGATCCAGGGTCATCCCCGACACGGTCACCGGCAGGCCGGCGCGCAGCGCAATCTGGCGCGCGATGTTGCTGCCGGTAGCGCCCTGCTGCAGGGCGCAACCCATGATCACGTCATCCACTTCGGCAGGGTCGATACCCGCGCGCTTGACCGCCTCGGCGACCGAGGCGGCGCCCAGGCTGGCGCCCCCGAAATTGTTGAAACCGCCGCGATAGGCCTTGGCGATCGGGGTGCGGGCCGTGGCCACAATCACTGCTTCTTTCATAATACTGCTCCGTTTAATCCAGTTTGATGCCCAGGCCTTCAGCCGCCACCGTGAGCATTTTCAGCGACTGCTCGAAGCCGCCTTTCAACTCTTTCGCACTGTCGCCGTTGTTGATCTGGTCCCAGTGCGCTGCAATACCCTCCGGGGTCTGCTCGTCGGGCTGCAGCCACACGCTCTCGGTCTCGACGATCTTGGCTACCGAGAAGCCACCCGCACCCGCGCAAAGAATGGTGCGGTTGGGAGCGTCCTCTGCCACCAGGTAAAGCACCGCGGGGGTCACGGTTTCCGGGGTCAGCAGCTCGAAGGCCTTCTCCGGCAGCAGGCCCTCTGTCATCCGGGTGCCCGCAGTGGGAGCCAGGGCGTTGACCCGGATGTTGTACTTGGCGCCTTCCTGCACCAGGGTATTCATCGCCCCGACCACGCCCATCTTCGCGGCGCCGTAGTTGGTCTGGCCAAAATTGCCGTAAAGGCCACTGGAGGAGCTGGTAAACACGATTCGGCCATACTCCTGCTCGCGCATGATTTCCCAGCAGGCCTTGGTGCAGTTGATGCTGCCCATCAGGTGCACATCCAGCACCAGCTGGAAGTCTTCCAGAGAGCCCTTGGCAAAGCTCTTGTCACGCAGGATGCCGGCGTTGTTGACCAGGATGTCTACCCGGCCCCAGGTGTCCACGGCCTGTTGCACCATGGCCTGCACCTCGTCGAACTTGGCGACGTTGGCGCCGTTGGCGACGGCTTCGCCGCCGGCGGCTTCGATTTCCGCCACTACGGCCTGGGCCGCCTCGCTGGAGGCCCCGGTGCCATCCTTGCTGCCACCGAGATCATTCACCACGACTTTGGCACCGCGCTCGGCCAGGGCCAGGGCGTGACAGCGACCGAGGCCCTGCCCCGCGCCGGTTACTATCGCCACCTTGCCGTCATATCGAATCGTCATACCTGTTGTCCTCTACTGATAATTGAGTTGATTTACCCGGTGACGACCATGGACAGCCATTCCGCGACCAGGGCCGGCGTCTCCTCACCCTCTATCTCTACCGAGATCGCCTGGGTCATAAGGAAACGGGAATCGTCTTTCTGCTCCACGTCCTGCAACTCGACGTGGGCGCGCACGCGCTTGCCGGCGCGCACAGGGGCCAGGAAGCGCACCTTGTTAAAGCCGTAGTTGATACCCATCACCACGTTTTCTGGCAGGATGCCGTCGTCCTCGCACATCTTGACCAGCATGGACAGGGTCAGGAAACCGTGGGCGATGGTGCCGCCAAAAGGTGTCTGCGCCGCTTTCTCCTCGTCGATGTGGATAAACTGGAAGTCTTCTGTGCAATCGGCGAAGGCGTTGATCCGTTTCTGGTCAATGGTCACCCAGGGTCCCGGTTCGTAACGGGTGCCTTTCTGCTCCAGTAGCTTGTCTTTGGGAATAATCTTCACCGCCATGGTTTGCTCCTCGAAGTGGGCGTGATTGCGCTGACATCAGTCTAGCCCAGGCGAGGCGAATGGAACGCTGCCCGGGCAAAAAGGGATTTGAACATACAGTATGTATTCCTTCCCTTCAAGTATTTCCCGGGCCTGGGCGGCCTGCTAAGCTGATGCAAACCGGCACGCGCGGAGAACCAGATAATGACCGCCAGCGAGTATCAGCCACCGGAAGCGCTGCTGCGACAGCTACTGCAGCGCGCCGCCGGGGATGCGCCCGACCCCGAACCCTGTCACGAGCGGATCGCGGTGGAGGCCTATACCGACCCCGAGCGCTTCGAGCGCGAGCATGCACGGCTGATTCTGCAGCAGCCCCAGCTGATCGGGCACGAATCGCAACTGCCGGCGCCCGGCGACAGCCTGGTTTTCGACTGGCTGGGATTGCCCCTGGTGACCCTGCGCGACCGGGACGGTGAGCTAGGCACCTTTATGAACGTCTGCCGCCACCGCGGCATGCGCCTGCTGCAGGAGGAAGGCCAGACCCATATCCGCTCCCTGGTCTGCCCCTACCACCAGTGGACCTACGGGCTGGACGGCGCCCTGCGCAACATACCCCGGGCGGAGAGCTTCAGCGACCTGGACCCGGCGGACCACGGCCTGCTGCGGCTGCCCACCGAGGTCCGCCAGGGCCTGATCTGGGTACAGGGCACCCCGGGGGAAAGCATGGCTGTCGACCGGCACCTGGGTGACCTGGCCACAGACTTTGCGCGCTTCGGCCTCGCGGATTACCGCTACTGTCGACAGAAGGTGCGCCGCATCCGCTGCAACTGGAAACTGATCCAGGACGCCTTCCTCGACGGCTACCACGTGGTGCGCCTGCACAAGCACACCGTGGGCCCCTTCTTCGCCGACGCCCTCGCAGAGTCGGACGTGCACGGCCGGCATATTCGCTCGGCGGTAGCCCGCCATGAATTGTTCGAGATGCTGGAAGATGCACACATCGCGCCCGACCTGCGCCGCCACGCTACCTTTTCCTACACCCTGTTTCCCAACGTGGTGCTGATCTTCCACCCGGAGTACATCAGCCTGATCAGCCTGTTTCCCATCAGCGCGGACGAGACCACCTTTGTGCACGGCATGCTGGCACCGGCGACCTCCACGGCGGACAGCGACCACTTCGACCGCTCTTTTGAGCTGATCGATAGCGGCGTGTTCGCAGCAGAGGATATTTTCGTCTCCGAGGGGACCCAGCGCGGGCTGCGCTCCGGGGCCAATACGCACCTGCACTTCGGCGCCCTGGAGGCGCCGGCGGCGCAGTTTCAGCGCATTATCGAGGAGGCGCTGTAGCGCCCCGCTACGTCAGCCCCTCAACCGTCGCGGAAGGTGGCGTTCACCGGCGTTTCGCCCTGCATGTAGGGCTTGAGCTCGTTGCGGCCCACCACCATCCGGTGCACCTCGTCGGGGCCGTCCGCCAGGCGCAGGGTGCGCTGGGCCATGTACATCGTGGCCAGGGGGGTATCCTGGGAGACGCCCAGGGCGCCGAACATCTGGATCGCCTGGTCCACAATGCGAATGGAGATGTTGGGCACCGCGGTCTTGATCATGGAGATCCACACCCGGGCCTCCTTGGGGTCCACGTTATCCATCATCCACGCGGTCTTCAGGGTCAGCAGGCGCGCCATTTCGATATCCATGCGCGCGTTGGCAATGATGTCGATATTGCCGCCGAGGCGCGCCAGCGGCTTGCCGAAGGCGGTGCGCGAGACCGCGCGCTCGCACAAGAGCTGCAGGGCTCTTTCGGCCGCGCCGATCGCGCGCATACAGTGGTGGATGCGCCCCGGCCCGAGGCGGCCCTGGGAAATTTCAAAGCCGCGGCCCGGGCCGAGGATCATGTTGTCCTTGGGTACGCGCACGTTGGTAAAGCGCTGGTGCATATGCCCGTGGGGCGCATCGTCCATGGAAAACACGTGCATCGGGCGCACGTTTTCCACCCCGGGTGTGTCCATCGGCACCAGGATCTGGGACTGCTGCAGGTGCTTGGGCGCGTCCGGGTCGGTCTTGACCATCACGATCAGGATCTTGCAGCGGGGGTCGCCCGCGCCGGAGATATAGTGCTTCTCGCCGTTGATCACCCACTCGTCGCCGTCCAGCACCGCCTCGGTGGAGACATTGGTGGCATCGGAGGAGGCGACACCCGGCTCGGTCATGGCGAAGGCCGAACGAATCTCACCGTTCAGCAGAGGCTCCAGCCACTGCTTTTTCTGTGCCTCGCTACCGTACTTGTGCAGCACTTCCATATTGCCGGTGTCCGGCGCGGCGCAGTTGAACACTTCCGCGGCGATATGGGATTTACCCATTTCCTCGGCGAGGTAGGCGTATTCCACCGTGTTGAGGCCGGAGCCGCTGTCACCGTCGGTGAGAAAGAAGTTCCACAGCCCCAACGCGCGCGCCTTGTCCTTGAGCCCTTCCATGATCTCGGTCTGGCGCGGCGTATGCTGCCAGCGGTCGCCCACGCCGATTTCGGCGAGATACTCCTCCTCCACCGGCGCGATCTCGTCGCGCATGAATTCCCTGACCTGCTCCAGCACAGGCGCTATGTTGGCGCTGATTCCCAGTTCCATAATCGTCTCTCTCAGTCTGTGTTTCGAGGGGTGCTCACGCATCCCCAGCTGTGTTGTCCAGCGCCGCACTGTAGTCCAGCTTCAGCTGGCGCTTGAAAATCTTGCCCGAGGCGATGCGCGGCAGCTGTTCATCCCGGAACCAGATATGTGCCGGCAGCTTGAAGCTCGCCAGGTGTTCACCGAGGAAGTCACGCAGCTCAGCTTCCGCAAGCGCCGCCCCCGGCTGCAGGACCACCGCGGCGCCCACCACCTCGCCCAAGCGCTCGTCCGGCAGGCCAAATACCGCCGCCTCCGTGACCGCGGGATGGGCGTAAATCGCCGCCTCCACTTCGAGGCAGCTGATGTTCTCGCCGCCGCGAATAATGATGTCCTTGATCCGGTCGACGATGTACAGAAAGCCATCCTCGTCCAGGTAGCCTATATCACCGGTGTGGAACCAGCCATCGACAAAGGCCTTCGCTGTGGCCTCGGGTTTGTTCCAGTAGCCGAGCACGTTGGCCGGCGAACGGTAACACACCTCGCCGCGCTCTCCCGGCGGCAGCGCTGCGCCCTGCTCGTCGACAATCCGGAAGTCGCTGACCGCCGGCACCGTGCGCCCGGTGCTCTCGGGGCGCGCCAGGTACAGGGCGCCACTGTTCACTGCCCCCAGGGCGTTGGTCTCGGTGAGGCCGTAACCGCTGCCCGGGACCGAGCGCTTGAAGGTGCTGGCCAACTTGCCCACCTGGTCAGGGGGTCGCGCCGCGCCGCCAGAGAAAATATCCACCAGGGAGGAGATATCCCGCGTGGTCGACTTCGCCGCCTGCTGCAGCTCCGCCGACATCGTAGGCACGCCATTGAACCAGGTGACCCGCTCCGCCTCGATCAGGCGCAGGGCCTCCTCCACATCCCAGCGGTGCATGATCACCAGCTTGCGGCCGGCGACGATGGACAGGAGGAAGGCCGAGTGGGAGCCGGTACAGTGAAACAGGGGAATGGTCAGCAGGCCGCAGGGCTGGCGTTTGGGCGCGCTGTCGTCACGGGGCGCGAGCTGCTTGCTCACCACTCCCATCAGCATCCAGCTGTAGAGGGCGGAGAGGATGCCGCGGTGTGAGGACAGCGCGCCCTTGGGATGCCCGGTGGAACCCGAGGTGTACATGATCGTGGCCCAGTCGTCGGTAGCCACCTCGGCCTGGGGCATCTCACAGCCGGCGTGGGCCGCGACCAGCTCATCGAAGCGCAGGCAGTCGAGACCGAGATCACTACAATCATCGATCGCCACCAGGCGCAGGTCGAGTTTTTCCGCCAGGGGCGCCAGCCGCTGCATGCGTTCGCGATCGGCGATCACCACCCGGGCGCCACAGTCTACCAGGCCGTAATCCAGCTCTTCCGTGGTCCACCAGGCATTCATCGGCACCGCCACCAGGCCGGTGGCGAGCGTGGCGATAAAGCTCATCATCCACTGCGGGTTATTGCGGCTGAGGATCGCCACCCGATCGCCCTTCGTCAGCCCGAGATCGTCGCGCAGGGCGCGGGCCAGGGCGGCGCTGTGGGCGTAGGTCTCGGCGAAGGTGTAGCGCTGCTCGCGATAAACCACGAACTCCTGCTCCGCGTGGCTGTGCATATGCAGAAAGTATTCACCGAGGTTGGCGGGCAGCGCGGCATAGTTGCGGTAACGCACGCCCTGGATCTCCACCTCGTCCAGGGCGAAGGGCGCCCCGGGGGCGGTCAGGGACGCCACCGCCGCGTCGAACTGTTCGACTTCCGCTAACATAAAGCTGCCCTCAACGCTGACCTGCCACGCCTAAAAGCCGTTCAGGCGGGCGAAGCGGTCGAGATGGTAGTTGTAGTCGCCGAAGGTGTGCTGTGCAACCCGGGCGCGCTTGATGAAGAAGCCGATCTCGTGCTCGTCGGTCATGCCGATGCCGCCGTGCATCTGGATGGCCTCGTTGGTGGCGCGCTGGGCCACCTCGCACAGCTTGGCCTTGGCGGCGCTCGCAAGCAGCGGCAAATCGGCGTCGTCCGCGTCTACCGCGTGCAGCGCCCTGAGCACGATCGAGCGCGCCAGCTCCAGCTCCGCGAACAGTTCCGCGGCGCGATGCTGCAGGCCCTGGAAGCTGCCGATGATATGGCCGAACTGCTTGCGCTCCTGCAGGTAGCTGACGGTGCGTTCAAAGGCCTCTGTGGACAGGCCCAGCAGCTCCGCGGCGAGGCCCACATTGGCCACGTCCAGGGTATGGCTCAATGCCGTCCAGGCCGCGCCAGCTTCACCCAGCAGGGCATCGCGGGCGACGCTCACACCCTTGAATTGCAGCGCGCCTGCGGCCCGGGAATCCACCATCTGGCGCTGCTCCACGCTGAGGCCCGGCGCGTCGGCAGCCACCTGGAACACGCTGAGGCCGTCGGTGTCACCCGCCTCGCCGGCCGTGCGCGCCACTACCAGGAACTGCTCGGCGGTGCCCGCATCGAGTACCAGGACTTTCTCCCCGTCGAGGCGGTAGCCATCACCCTCGGCCCGGGCGGAGAGCGCGGTCATCTCCGGCGCATGCTGCGGCCCTTCCTGCAGCGCCAGGGCACAGCGCAGCTCGCCAGAGGCGATGGCGGGCAAGCAGTTGGCCTTCTGGCTCTCGCTGCCCAGGGCGTTGATCAGGGTCGCCGCCACCAGCACGCTGGATTCCAGCGGTGACTGGCTGAGGTGGCGGCCCACCTGCTCCAGCACCAGGCCGAGACCGGTGTAGCCATAGCCCAGGCCGCCGTGGTTTTCGGGGATCGCGATCCCCGCCCAGCCCATGTCGACCATCTCCGACCAGACCGCCGGGTCCCAGGTCTCCGGGCTGCCGTTGTCACGCAGCTGCCGCAGCTGCGGTACCCCGGCTTTCTGCGCCAGGAAGCCCGCGGCGGAGTCGCGCAGCATGACCTGCTCTTCGTTCAGTACCAATGCCATGTCTTATGTCCTCTCAGGTCGCGGTTCAGGCGTCGGGCAGGCCGAGAACCCGCTTGGCGATAATATTCAGCTGGATCTCCGAGGTACCGCCCTCGATCGAATTGCCCTTGGAGCGCAGCCAGTCGCGGCTGAGGGTACCGCCGTCATAGACCTCGCCATCCCAGCCCAGAGCGCTCTCGCCGTGTACCGCCAGGTTGAGCTCATTGCGACGCTTGTTCAGCTCGGTGCCGTAGTATTTGAAGATCGAAGACGCCGGCCCCAGTCCCTGGCCGGCCTTGGCCTCGTCGCCAACCCTGGCCATGGTGTGACCGAAGGCCAGGCTGTCGAGCTGGTACTGGGCCAGCTGCTGGCGCAGCATGCCGTTGGCCAGGCGGCCCTCGGCGTCCACCCCCAGGGTGCGGGTGGCGGTCTCGCCCAGGGACTGGCGCGGCGCGGTCCCAAAGCTGGAAATCATCTCCCGCTCGTGGGTGAGCAGGTACTTGGCGATGGTCCAGCCCTTGCCCTCCTCGCCGATCAGGTCTGCCTTCAACGCCTTGGCGCCGTCGAAGAAGGTCTCGCAGAAGGGGGATGAACCGCTGATCAGGCGAATGGGGCGGGTCGTCACCCCGGGCTGGTCCATGTCGAACAGGACGAAGCTGATGCCCTCGTGCTTGCTGCCGGTGTTGTCCGTGCGCACCAGGCAGAAGATCCAGTCCGCCTTGTCGGCGTAGGAGGTCCAGACTTTCTGGCCGTTAATCAGGTAGTGGTCGCCCCGATCTTCCGCCCGGGTCTGCAGGCTCGCCAGGTCGGAGCCGGCGTTGGGCTCCGAGTAACCCTGGCACCAGCGAATCTCGCCGCGCACGATGGGCGGCAGATGCGCCTGTTTCTGCTCCTCGGTACCGAACTTGAGCAGGGCGGGACCGAGCATGGAGATGCCGAAGCTGTCCAGCGGACGGCGGGCGTGAATCCGCGACATCTCCTGGCGCAGCACCTTGACGTGCTCGCTATCGAGGCCGCCGCCACCGTACTCCCGCGGCCAGTGGGGCACGGTCCAGCCGCGCTCGGCCATGCGGTCGCACCAGAGTTTCTGGTCAGGGTGGGTGATTTCCGGCTTGCGCCCGCCGTTGTAGATGTCCTCAAAACCCTTGATCGGCTCACGCATGGCCTGGGGACAATTTTCCTCCAGCCAGCTCCGGGTCTCCTCGCGGAATTGTTCCAGGTCTGTCACAACTGCACCTCATTATTGGCCAGATTGATGGGCATCGCCAACTAGCAGTGTAGGCCCTCGCGCCGGGGACGGAGCGGTGGCAATGGCTAATGCCGCAAACGGATTTGAACATACAGTATGTTTTGCTGGCGCTCAAGTATTACCCGCGATCTAGCGCCTGCGCGGCCCGGCCTACGCGGCCCGGTAGTCCTGTACATTGATCGCTACCGGCTTCCTGCCTCTCGCGATCTACCGACCATCCCTGGGCATAAAAAACCCCGCCGGGGCGGGGTTTGTCAGGTACCGAGCGGGGCTCAGAATTCCAGCTGCAGGTCCATGCCGTAGGTCCGGGGCCGGTTGTACTGGAAGCCGAAGTCGGAGAGGTTGTAGACGACCTCTTCCTCGTCGGTGAGGTTCTTGCCCCAGGCTGCCAGGGTGAGTCGGGTGCCGGCCACCTGCCAGTCGGTGAGGGCCACACGCGCACCCAGCATGCCGATGTCCTCCACCGGCAGGCCCATGCCCGCCTGGGAGAAGAGCTCGTCCCGCCAGCCGTAGTTGAGATGCAGGTCGATACTGGCGCCCCCATTCAGGGGGATGGAGTGATCCAGGGCGATGGAGTAGGCGTTTTCCGGCGCGAAGGGAACAAAGGTGGAATCGGTAATGTCGGTGCCGCGCAGGTCCACCTGGCTGGCCGGCGGGCCTGACAGCAGGAAGCTGTCATCGGGCACCACCACGTCCTGCAGCTCGCTGTCCAGATAGGTGTAGCTGAAGGTCACAGTGGTGGCGTCGCCGATCAGCCCTACCACGTCCATTTCGAAACCGTCGACCTCCGCCTCACCGGCATTGGTGTTTTCCACGTAGGAGGCAAACAGGGGTGGGCGCCCACTGATTGTTAACAGCAGATTGTCGTAGTCGGTCATAAAGGCCGCCGCGTTAATGCGCAGGCGCCGGTCCAGCAGCTCGGACTTGAAGCCCACCTCGTAGCTGACGTTCTCTTCTTCCTCAAAGGTCAGGCCGAAGTCCAGGGTGCGCTCACCGGAGCCGCCGGCGCGGTAGCCGGTGGCGGTGCGGAAGTACACGCTCATATCGTCGTTGACCGCATAGTCCGCCACAAAGGTGTAGTCGATCCGGTCGTAGTCGAGGCTGTTCTGGCCGGGGAAGAACTGAATGCTCGGGTTGGCGGGATCCACGCCCCGGGTCGCCTCGCGCTCGTCCTCGGTGTAACGCAGACCACCGGTCAGGGACAGGCGTGAGTCGAGGAGGTCCGGGGTATAGGTCGCCTGGGCGAACACCGCCTGGGACTCGAGGCTGGTATCGATAACGTGAATACCAAGATTATTGCCGCCCATCAGGACCGAGGTGGACGCCAGGGGCTCAGCGAGGGCATCGAGCACCAGGTTGTTGGCGTTGGTCCACTGCTCTTCGGACTTGTCGCCATCCTCATCGAAGTAGTAGTAGCCGAGGATGTAGTCCAGGCGCGCATCCATGGCAGAACCGAGCACCTGGAATTCCTGACTGAAGGCCTCGGTGGACCAGTCCAGGGCGGTGGCAAAGAACAGGGTATCGGACCAGTTCTGGATCGCGTACTCCTCCATCTCGCGGTAGCCGGTGATGGACTTCAGGGTCACGTTATCGCTGACATCCCAGCTCACGGTCAGGTTATGCCCTTTCTGGGTGGTATCGGACTCCGGGAGCACGTAGCGGTAGGCACCGCCACCGAGGAACAGGTGGGTGGTTTCCTCCTGGCGCTTGCTCGGGTCCTGCTGGTAATAGGGCGCGGTGCTGTCAATCTCGGAATGGTCGTAGCTGTAGTCCACCGTCAGGCTGTCCAGCGCGTCCCAGGCCACGGCCAGGCGGTAGCCCTCCTGGTCATTCTGGTAGAAGTCCTCGCTGGGCTGCCCCACCACCGGGTTGGGCCCCTTGTTTTCCACCCAGCCGTCGATACCCGAGGCTCGGTAGCTCAGCTTGGTGCGCAGGGTGGGCGCAATCGGCGCGTCCAGGGTGACGCCGCCATTCCAGCTGCCGTAGTTGCCGAAGCCGCCCTCCAGCTTGCCCTGGAATTCCTCCGCCGGCTTCTTGGTCACAAAGCTCACCGCGCCAGCGGAAGAGTTACGGCCAAACAGGGTGCCCTGGGGGCCCCGCAGAATCTCGACCCGCTCCAAATCGAGCACGTCGATGGTCGCGCCGGAGGTGCGGGCAATATAGACGCCGTCAATGTAAACCCCGACCGGATTATCGATGGTCAGGGTCTGGGAGTCGGTGTTGCCGAAGCCGCGAATAAACAGGGCGATATTGCTGGTGGAGGTCGGGAAGTCGTAAGACTGGAGACTGGGCGCCTGCACGCTCAGGTCCGTGAGCGTGGTGATACCCTGGTTTTCCAGCATGGTCTCGCTGTAGGCCGCCACCGACAGTGGTGCGTCCTGCAGCGACTCGGTGCGCTTCTGCGCGGTGACCACGACTTCCTCCAGCTGGGCCGCCGCGCCCTGTGCCACCAGTCCGGAGGCCATGAGTACGGATAAGGTTAAAACCTTGCGGGTCGTTTGCATTGCGGGTGCTCCCTTGTCTTATGGTCGATCTGTTTACAGGCATCTGCACGGGCCCTTGCGGAGGCCCGCCGTCGCTTCATCCTTACTATAAGATAAACGGCCGCGACGCGGCTGCGCCCGGCCCTGTGAATTAATCACGCCACGGGCAGCAATCTGCCCGGTTTGCCGGCGACCATATAACCCGCATTTGCGCGACCGCGCCAGACCTGGCGAGTTAATCCCGGCGCCGGGCGAAGGATTGTTGAACCGACGGCGGTAAAACCCGGCGCCGACAGCAAATTTGACCCAATTGAGGGATGCATGGCCGCGCCGGGCCGTCGGACGCTACGCGGTTCCGTCCTGCCCTTTCGACGCGGCGTCACTGCTACCGTCCTGTTGTTTGCCCTTTGCCTTGTCCTGACGCTTACCGTTTTTGGCCTCTGCCTCCGGTGCCAGAGCCAGCACCGTGTTGCCCGGCCCGGGCTTGAGCGCCCCGCCAGCAGTAAAGGGGGTGACCCAGCCCTTGCCGTCGATCAGGAACAGGGGCAGGCAATCGCTGCCGTAGCGGGCCTGGTAGTCCTGCCAGGTAAATTCCTCCGTGAGGCCGGTGCTGCGAATCTCCCAGCCCCGGTTGACCAGTCGGGTGACCTCCCCGTAGGTCACTTCCTCGCCGAACAGCTGGCTGCCCTGCTCCCCCTGTGTCACCTGGTGCTTTTCCGGCTTGCGCATGGCCAGGTCCGACGCCAGGCGGAAAATGCGATGGCTGCCAAAATCCTGGCGATAGTGGTTGGCGGCAATCACGTTCACATACCGCTGGCGGGACATGCCCAGCAGCCCGCCGATGCCCGCGAGGTCCAGGTGAATCTCTGCGTGTTCCGATACCGGGTTGCCGTAGTAGGTCTCCAGCCCTTCCATCCGCGCCACCCGGATATCCTCGCGGCTGGAATCCGCCAGCACGCAGCGGTAGTCGTGGGCCACCAGGGCGTGCGCCACGGCCCGCGAAAAGGCGTTGGCGCCGACGATCAAAAAGCCCCGCGGCGAGGGTTCGGTCACCCCCAGCATGCGCGCCAGCGGCCGCGCCGTGGCGCTCTGCAGCACCACGGTGCCGATAATCATGCAGAAGGTCAGCGGCACCAGCAGCGCGGCCTCCGCGTAGCCGGCCTCGATCAGGTTCTCCGCAAACAGGGCCGAGATCGCCGCCGCCACGATACCCCGTGGCGCGATCCAGGCCAGCAGGCCCCGCTCCCGCCAGCTAACATCCAGACCCAGGGTGCTGACCAGCACCTTCGCCGGCCGCGCCACCAGCTGCAGCACCATCAGCAGCAACAGCGCGCGCCAGCCGATATCCAGCAGCTGCTGCAGGTCAATCCGCGCCGCCAGCACCACGAACAGCAGGGAGATGAGCAGCAGGCTCAGGTGCTCCTTGAAGTTCAGGATCGGGTGAATATCCACCTTGCGGTTGTTCGCCAGCCACATGCCCATCACGGTTACCGCGAGCAGGCCCGATTCGTGGGCGGCGGCATTGGAAACACTGAAAGCCAGCAGGACCAGGCTGAGGGTGACAATGTTGTGCAGGTACTCGGGCAGCCAGTTACGATGCAGCACCTGGACCAGGGCCCAGCCCGCCAGCACCCCGATGAGCCCGCCGATCAGCACGGTCTGCAGGAACAGCCAGGCCACGTGGATGATCGCCTCTTCCTCGGAGCGGACAAGGATAAACTCGTAGGTCATTACCGCCATCAGCGCGCCGATGGGGTCGATGCCGATACCTTCCCAGCGCAGGATATTCGCCACTTTGCGCGTGGGGCGCACGGAGCGCAGCATCGGCACGATCACCGTCGGCCCGGTGACAATCACGACGGCGCCGAACAGGGCGCTGATCTCCCAGCTGAATTCGAAGATATAGCGGGTCGCGGTAGCCACGATGACCCAGGTCACCAGGGCGCCCACGCTGATCATCCGCTGCACCACCTGCCCGACGCCGCGGATCTCGGCGATATTCAGGGTCAGGCTGCCTTCAAACAGGATGATCGCTACCGACAGGGATACGAAGGGCAGCAACAGTTCGCCGAACAGGGCATCCGGATCCAGCCAGCCGCTCACCGGCCCCATGACCAGGCCCGCCAGTAACAGGAAGAGGATCGCCGGCAGACGCGCGCGCCAGGCAAGCCACTGGCACAGGGTGGCAACCAGCAGGATCAGTGCCAGCGATAGTTCCAGGTGCGGCATAGACAGCGCATCCAAGGGTGGGCAAGAGCAGGTGACTTTGGGCCACCCCCGGTGGGCTGTCAACCGCACACGGGCGTCGCGGCCACCCGGGGCGCGATTCAGGTACAACTGCATGCACCGTGGTTGCCGCGATCAGGGGCAGTACAATTGCATGTACCGCAGATCGCGCAAGCGCCCTACCTCCGCTGCCTGACCCCGGTTAAGCTGGGCTTCCACTCATGGGGAGGACCATCGATGGCAGAGGCCACAGCGCGCCCGGTCGCCTTTATTACCGGCGCCAGTCGCGGCATCGGCGCCGCTAGCGCGGTCGCCCTGGCGGGCAGGGGCTATGACCTGGCCATCACCGCGCGCACCCTGGAAGACGGCGAGGGCCATGAGCACGGCAGCTGGGAGAGCAATACCCAGCCGCTGCCCGGCAGCCTGCACGCCACCGCCAAGGCGGCCGAGGCAGCGGGCGCCCGCTGCCTGTGCCTGCGCTCGGACATCCTCGAGCCCGACTCGGTAAGCACCGCGATCACCGCCTGCCTCGAGGCATTCGGTAAGATCGACCTGCTGTTCAACAATGCCTGCTACCAGGGTCCCGGCAACCTGCAGAGCCTGCTGGATATCACCCCAGAGCAGATGCAGGCGATATACCAGGGCAATGTCTTCACGCCCCTGCTGGCGGTGCAGCAGGTGCTGCCCGGCATGCTGGAACGGGGTCGGGGCACGATTATCAACATGGTTTCCGGCTCAGCAGTGCACGAACCGCCTGCCCCGGCCGACGCCGGGGGCTGGGGCTTCGCCTACCCCGGCTCGAAGGCAGCACTGATCCGGATGGTGCCCAGCCTGCGGGTGGAACACCCAGGAGATGACTTCAGGTTTTTCAACGTGGAACCGGGCTTCGTGTATACCGAGGTGATGCGCGCCAATAACTTTGGTGAGGAAGCAGCGGCACGCTTCGGACCCACCGATCCGCAGGACATCGCCGAGGTTATCTGCTGGCTGGCCTGCGACCCCGGGGCAGCGGCCTATCGCGACAAGCTGCTGATCCATGCCCCCCAGCTGCATAAAAAACTGCGTCAGTCCGCGGCGCAGCCAGACACCCAAGGAGAGACAGGATGAAAGTTCTAGTGATTGGAGGCTCCGGCCTGATCGGCGGTGAAGCCGCGATGTATCTGCAGGCACAGGGCCACGAGGTGACGTTGATGTCACGCAAACCGCCCACGGCGCCCTGCCTGTCGGAGATGCCCTTTACTGCCGGCGACTACATCCACGACGATATGCGCGACGGTCGCCTTGAGGGATTCGATGCCCTGGTATTCTCGGCGGCGGCGGATATCCGCAACCTTCCCCAGGACGGCAGCGTGACACCGGAAGACTTCTACCGCCAGGCCAACGACGAGGCGGTCCCCCGCTGCCTGGAGGCGGCCCGGGACGCGGGCATCACCCGGGTGGTCTATATCGGTTCATTCTACGGGCAGGTCGCGCCGGATCGCGTGGGCAAATGCCCCTACGTAACCTCGAGGGTGAACACGGATCGCGCCGTGCGCGCGCTGAGCGGGGACAATTTCACGGTCTGCAGCCTGGACTGCCCCTTCGTGCTCGGACATATCCCGGGAACACAGGTGCCGCACATGGCGGGGCTGGTGCAATACGCCAGCGGCAACCTGCCGGAACTGCCGGTGTTCGCACCGCGAGGCGGCACCAATCACATCACTTCCCACTCGGTTGCGCAGGCGGTGCTGGGCGCCCTGGAAAATGGCGAGGGCGGACGCGCCTACCTGATCGGCGATGAGAACCTCAACTGGAAGGACTACCTGGAGCAGTGGTTTGCCGCCGCCGGCAACCCGCAAGAGCTGGAAGTCAGGGACGATGACCACCCCCTGCTGCCCAACGCGATCATGTTTGCAGGCCCGGGCGCCACGGTGAGCTACGTACCCGACGAGGCAGAACGCCAGCGCCTGGGGAATTATGCCCAGGGGCAGATAGGCGCCATGATCCGTGAGGTCGTGGCTGCCTATCAGTGAAAACCCCTCAGCGCTGCAGTAGCTGATCCCGCAGCTGCTGCGCTACCGCCTTGATCTGGCGGATGTTGTCCGGCCCCATCCGCAACAGCTGCTTTTGCAGCGCCGGCAGTGCTTCCAGGGCCGGGTCGGCATAGGTGTACATGACCGATGTCCGCGCCAGGGCAATGGGCTCCTCGATCTCGGGTGTTGCCAGAATGCGGTCCAGGGTGCGGATAATCGCGTTGTCCAGGTCTTCACCGGGGATTCCCAGTTGCGCGTAGGCTTCCTCATAGAGTGAACGGTACTCGTGGAAGCTGTCCGCCAGGGCCTGGGTATCGATGTCGCTGACGGCGGCCACGTAGGTGTCGTAGCGGTCGTAGCCCGCAGGATCCATGAGTATCTGCGGGCCTTCGCGCATCACCGGAAATGCCGCCTTGGGCGCATCCATGGGCAGAATCTTGCGCAGGATGACCCCGCGGCTGCCGCCGTCCACCAGCGCCACGGCGCGCTGCAACAGGTTCTCGCCCTCGGCCAGGCCGACAAGCTTGCCATCCACCCCGACGCTCGCCATCTCCTCGCGCAACAGGGGGTCGCTCTCTTCGGGTGCGGGCAGCGGCGGCTCCGGCTCCGGCGCTTCCTCGGCCGGCTCCGGGGCGGGCTCCGGCTCCGGCGCCGGCGCCGGCTCTGGAATGTCCTCCGCTGGCGGCAGCGGTTGCGGTGCCGGCTCCGGCTGCACCGGTTCCGGCGCCTGGGCTACTGGCGCCTCCGGGGTTTCGTCCCCCCTGGGATAAAACAACAGCACCAGGCCCACTGCCACCACCAGCGCAATCAGCGCCGGCTTCATCGGAAAACCGCCTCCCCGTGCGGCTGGCGACGCATCCATCCGGTCCTCCGGCGTAGCCTTGAGATTATCTTCAGGTGATGTCATGGGTGCTCTCCTTATAAACCCGTTACTTGGGACCGCCACGGGAATGCATGGGTTCCACGGGATCCCTTAAGTACATCAGCATAGCCGATATCTGTCAGGTCATCTTGGGGCGCATCATGTTAGCATCACGAAGATACCCCGAAACTTTGGGAGGCAGCATGAAGATCAGTGAACTAATCGAGCATTGGGAGGAAGACGCTGCGGGCGAGTTGACGCAGGCCACCTACCAGGTTCGACTGCCGCTCGAGGACGCGGCAAAAATTGAGGCACTGGCGGAAATGTTCCCCCGACGCGCACGCGAGCAGATCATTACCGACCTGCTGAGCGCCAGCCTGGACCAGCTCGTGAGCACCCTGCCCTACGTCGAGGGCAACCGGATCGTGACCCGTGACGAGGAAGGCGACCCTGTTTATGAAGATGCCGGGCTGACGCCCCGCTACCTGGAACTGACTCATCGCCATGCAGAACGCCTGGCTCGGGAAAACCGGACCGGTGGCGATGACACCGGAGACCCGAGACCATGAACGGCAACCCGCGCAAATTTGACTTCAGCGATGCCGTGGTCTGGATCACCGGCGCGTCCTCGGGCATCGGCGCCGCCCTCGCCCGGGAAGCTTCACGGCGCGGCGCGCGGGTTGTCCTGTCCGCACGGCGCCGCGACGCCCTGGACGCGGTAAAGCAGGCCTGCGAAAACCAGGGCGCCGCCGATGATCTACTGGTGGTGCCGCTGGATGTGGAGGATCACGCGGCGATGCCGGCCGCGGTGCGGGCGGTCCTGGAGCAGTTCGGCCGCATTGATTTACTGGTGAACAACGCCGGCATGTCGCAGCGCTCCCTCTGCCTGGACACCGACCTGGCGGTATATCGCAAGCTGCTTGATGTGGATGTCCTCGGCCAGATCGCGCTGACCAAGGCGGTGCTGCCGACCATGGTCGAGCAAGGCAGCGGTCACCTCGCGGTGACTTCCAGCGTGGCGGGTAAAGTAGGCGCGCCGCTGCGCACCGGCTACTGCGCCGCGAAACACGCGGTGATGGGATTCTTCGACGCCCTGCGGGTGGAGGTCGCACACCTCAACCTGCATGTACACACCATCGTCCCGGGCTCTATTCGCACCGCCGTCGCGCACAACGCGCTAAACGGCAGCGGGGCCCCAACCGGACAGGCGGACGAGGCGATTGAAGCCGGCATGGACGTTGACGACTGTGCTCGCGAAATCGCCGATGCCCTCGCCGCGGGGACCGAGGAAATCCCGGTGGGCACCGGCCCCGAGATGGCGCTGCTGGATATGAAGCGGGAAGACCCGGTCGGCACCTTCCGCGTGATCGAACAGATGGCCGACGACCTGGTCAGGCGCAAGCCGCCGCCACTGTAGACGCAACGCGCTTTGCGCTGCAGGGGCCAAGGCATCTATAGTGTGAGCTGACCCCAACGGAGCAGAACCTTGGCAAAGAATAGCACCCAGGAACGCATTAAACGCCTGGAGAGTCACCTCAAACGCGAAAACCCGGTGCTCGCAGGCTGCGTACAGAGTTTCCAGCGCCTGGACAAGGCGGCCCGCAAGCTCGGCCTGCAGGGCATGGAGGACTCCTTCGCCAACCAGGTGTCCTGGTGGCCGGTGATTTCCGTCCTCGGGACCTTTTCCGCCGGTAAATCCACCTTTATGAACCAGTACGTGGGCCAGGATCTGCAGCGCACCGGCAATCAGGCGGTAGACGACAAGTTCACCGTGATCTGCTACGGCCAGCGTGACAGCGGCGCCTCGCTGCCGGGGCTGGCGCTGGACAGCGACCCGCGCTTCCCCTTTTACCAGATCAGTCACTCGATCGAGCAGGTCGCCCAGGGTGAAGGCCGGCGGGTGGACTCCTATCTGCAGCTGAAGACCGTGCAGGCGGAACCCCTGCGCGGCAAGATTTTTATCGATTCCCCGGGCTTTGACGCCGACCAGCAGCGCTCATCGACCCTGCTGATCACGGACCACATCATCGACCTTTCGGACCTGGTGCTGGTGTTCTTCGATGCACGGCACCCGGAGCCCGGCGCCATGGGGGATACCCTTAAACACCTGGTTGAGAATACCGTGCAACGCCCTGATTCAACCAAGTTCCTGTACATCCTTAACCAGATCGATAATACCGCGCGGGAGGACAACCCCGAGGAAGTGGTTGCCGCGTGGCAGCGGGCACTGGCCCAGCACGGGCTGACCGCGGGCCGCTTCTACCGCATTTACGCGCGCGACGCCGCGCTCACCGTCGACGACGAGGAGGTGCGCGCGCGCCTGGAGCGCAAGCGCGACGAGGACCTCGCCGATATCGAGGGCCGCATTCACCAGGTAGAAGTGGAACGCGCCTATCGCGTGGTCGGTGTGCTGGAAAAAACCGCGCGCCATATGAGCGATGTCCTGGTGCCCCGGCTGGCAGAGGCGCGCAAGTTATGGCGCCGGCGCACGCTGTGGCTCAGCGCGCCCATGTTCCTGCTCCTGACGGGGGCGTTCCTGTGG
Organism: Sediminihaliea sp.; assembly: GCA_965222335.1. GTDB lineage: Bacteria > Pseudomonadota > Gammaproteobacteria > Pseudomonadales > Halieaceae. The sequence continues at coordinate 1,335,038 of OZ244944.1, forward strand.
TGGAGCATCAGGGGTAACCACTGGGACGGGTTGACCCTGACCCCCTTCGCTGCCCTCGACATTCCGATGCAGGTGGCCCTGGTCGCAGCGGTGGCCCTGGTGCTGTGGTTTATCCACGCCAAGCTGCGCGCCTTCGCCGGGGGCATGGTGCTGCGCAAACTGGAGCGCGACGAGAGCCTGGGCCGCGATGGCCCGGCACTGCGTCGCGCCTTCGCCTGGAATACCCGTGCCTGGTGGCGCTCGATTGCCAGCAGCAGTCCGCGGGGCTGGGGCCGCCTGCGGCGGCGCCAGCTGGACGCAGTGCTGGCGGAAGCCGACGGCTTTGTGCAGTCCCTGAACGACCAGTACGCCAGCCCCTCCGGCCAGGGCTAGGCGCCACCCTTCCCCTACAGGGTGGTTACCCGCGCGCCCTGGCGGCGGCCGCCATGGCCTCGAGCATATTGCCGTAGGTGTCCGTCATCACCCCGATCATGTCTTCCGGGCTCACGCCCTCCACGCTGACGCCACTGAATGACGCATCCCAAAGGGCCCTGGTCTGGCCGTCACCGGCATCTTCCAGCTGCGCCACCACCCGGTAGTCGCGCATGATATTCAGGCCGCCCTCGAGGACCTCATACTCCAGGCGGTGCGCCTGCGGGTCCAGGGCGAGAAGCTTCTCCTCCACCGGGTCATCCATACCCGGCATGAACAGGCGGCGCACCTGGCCGATGCCCTCGCCAACCGCTTCCACGCGCTCGGCGCCGTCGTACCAGTCAAGGTTGGTGAAATCGGCCACCACGGACCAGAGGGCCTCCAGTGGGGCATCCAGGGTTTTCTCCACGGTAAAGGTATAGATAGTGAACTCCTCAGTCAGTTGGGGGTTGGGGCGCATCGCGCCGGTCGCGGCCGTCGAAGGCCGGGCTGTAAGTGGCAAAGACCTGCATGGGCTCGGCGCCGGTGCTTTCCGCCCAGTGGTACGCGCCCCGGGGCACCAGCACCACATCGCCGGCAGCGACCGGCACCGAGTGCTCGCGGAAGTGAATAAAGCCGGCACCACGCAGGAGGTGCACCTGCAAATCGTGCCGGTCGTGAAAATGCGGCGTTTCACTGCCGGCGAGGAAGATGTAGTGGCTGCTGAGATCGGCATTGCGAGTGCCGTGACGCACGGCGACACCGGCGGCACGCTCCTCTTCGGTCCAGTCCGGCAGGGACTGGGCGCCCGCGGGGAACACCACCTGCTGGGCGGCAATGGACGAGGACAGGGAAAACGCCAGGGCGACGCTCGCAACACAGCGCACTGGAGCGGGTAAGGGGAATCGAACCCCTCTCTCAAGCTTGGGAAGCTTGGGTAATGCCACTATACGATACCCGCCGTTCTTCGCGCTCACTGCAAACAGCGCCATGTTTACCACAGGGCACCGACAAACGAAAGCAAGCGACACACAAGCCCGGGACGGGTCGCTGGTTTATTGCCGGTGGTCTATTATCCTTGCCCGATACCCCAACCGGAGCCCAGACATGTTGCCTCGCCGCTACCGCGCTTGCGAGGGTGTCCCGGGTCAGGCGGCCAGCAGGCGCACGGGCATTTCCTTGAAGCCGTGAATATTGTTGGAGCGGATGTAGACCGGCTCGCCGGTGGACTCGATACCGCGGAAGCGCTGGAAGAACTCCTCGAAAAACAGCCGCGCCTCGAGCCGGGCCAGGTTGGCGCCCAGGCACAGGTGAATCCCGTGGCCGAAGGCGAGGTGGGGGTTGTTCTGTCGCGCGATGTCGAAGCGCCGGGGGTCGGCGAACACCTCCTCATCGAAGTTGGCGGCGCTGTAGAGCATCACCACCCGGTCTCCCTCGGCAATGGCCTGGCCACGAATTTCGGTATCGCAGGTGGCGGTGCGGCGGAAGTAGTGCAGCGGGCAGGTCCAGCGCAGCATTTCCTCGATCGCCAGGGGCAGCTTGGAGGGGTCCGCGGCCAGTTGCCGGTACAGGTCGGGGCGCTCAAGAAGGGCATGCATGCCCCCGCTGATCAGGCCGCGCGTGGTTTCGTTACCGGCCACCGTCAACTGCACAAAGAGGGACGCGAATTCGGCCTCGGACACCTGGTGACCGTCCACTTCCTGGTCGATCAGCAGGGTGATCAGGTCGTCCCCGCCGCGGTCCTTGCGCTCGCAGGCCAGCTCGAAACCGTAGGTGCCCATCTCGACGGACGCCTGGGTGACCTCCTCCGGGCTTCCGCCCAGGTCCGGGTCGCTCCCTGCCGTCTGCAGGTCCGACCAGCGGCGAATCTGCGGCCACATGTCCTTGGGAATTTCCAGCAAAGAGCAGATCACCGCCGTAGGCAGGTCGCCCGCGAGGTCCTCGACGAAGTTGATCTCCTCGCCCACCGGAACATCGGCCATGATTTCACGGGCAAGTTCCCGCAGGCGCGGCTCCAGGGCCGCCAGCATGCGCGAGGTGAAGCGCGAAATGACCGCGCGGCGGATGGGTCCGTGGGCCGGTGGATCCATCCCCAGCAGCTGGTTCTGGGTCATCGTCAGGATGTCCGGCGGCAGGTCATCCACCATGACAAAGCCCCGCTGGGCCGAGAAGGTCTTGAAATCCCGGGACACGGCCGTGACATCGGCGTGCTTGCTGAGCACCCAGTAGCCGCCACCATCGGGGTGGGCGTGCCAGTGCACCGGCGCATTGGCCCGCAGCCAGGCAAACTGTTCGTGGGGAATGCCGGCGGTGTAGTTATCGGGATTGTAGACGTCAATGTGCATGTCTATTCCACCAGCACATTGGGCCGCGGCAGGCCCTGCTCTTCACACATGGCGTAGTAAAAGGACAGGGTCAGGGGCCCGTCGACGACCGAGGTGATATTGCCATCGGCGTCGAGATTGATATTGGCCCCGTACATCTGGAACCAGACCCGCGTGTTGTCCTCGATACACTGCAGCGTGTGCTGGGAACCCGCCGGTTCGTAGAGGAAGGAGCCCGCGCGATTGACGTAATCGTATTCCTTGTATTTCCAGGCACCGGCGGTGGTGTAACCGTAAACCGGGCCAGTGTGCCTGTGGGTTTCCACCTCGTAGCCGGACTGGAAGATATTCTCGATAATCCACAGCCCCTCCCCGGTGCGCACCTGCAGCACCTTGAGCTTGCTGCCATCGCCGATATCCACGAAGGGCAGATCGTCACTACCAAAATGTACCGCTTCCGGCGCCTGCATCCTGAGTCTCCCGGCCCTGCGGGCCTGCCATTGCTTTCCAGCGCAGTATATCCAGCCGCAGTGGCGCCTGCAGGAGGCGGCTGCCGCCACGGACCAAATTATTGACCCGCCCCGCACTTATTGCCTCGCTAGCCGCCGCCCATGCGCCTGACGTAGAATCGCGGATCAACCCGATCACCCCCGGAAAGCCCTATGTCCTCACTGCCAAAGCCTGACCGCGCCATGCTGGAGCGCTGGCTTGACGAAACCAAGGTCGCATTCGAACTCTGTGACCAGTGCGAGGGCCTGCATATCAAGGCCCTGCAAGCCCTGGAGGGGGCGGTGGACAGTCGCCTGCTGCTGGAGCACTTCGGCATGGTGCTCAGCACCGGTCTGGAAGTGCGGCCCATGGCCCTGCTGCCCCTGAGCGCCGACCTCAACCGCCTGAATATGGAATTCCCGACCCTCAAGATATTCCTCGACATCGTGGACGACGCCACGCCGCAGCTGGTGATCGCCGCCTTTCTCCCCACCGGTGCCGGCCTCAGCCGCGATCAGTTTGCCACCTTCGTGGTGATGGCCATGGAGGGCACGCGGCAGCTGGCGGCGGAATGCCTGCGCCAGGACTACCTGTTCCCGGAAGGGGGCGGCGACAACCTGGCCCCCACCACCGCGCTCCACTAATGCCGTGGCTGCTGCCCTGCCTGGCCTGGGCGCTGCTGGCAGCCACTGCGATGTCTGCTGACCCCGAAGCACCCCCGCAGCAGGTGAGCTTCCAGTCCCTGCAGACACTGCCGGCGCGTGCGCCCGACAGCCGCCACCGCTACGGTGAGGCGGCGTCCCAGTACGCCCTGTACTGGCGGGCGCGGAATCGGCCGGCGGGCGACCCGGCCCCCGTGCTCACCCTGATCCATGGCGGCTGCTGGCTGGCTGACTACGGGGTCGACTACCTGTTCCCGCTGGCAACCGCGCTGGCTGACGCCGGCTACGCAGTGTGGGCGCCCGAGTACCGCCGCGTCGGGGAAGCGGGTGGCGGCTGGCCGGGTACATTTACCGATATCAGCGCCGCGATCGAGAGCCTGCACCGGCTGGCACCGGCGGGCGTGGATTTGACCCGGGAGCTGCGCCTGGGGCACAGCGCCGGTGGACACCTGGCCCTGTGGTCCGCGGCACGCCCACACAATGCGGTAGCCGGGGCGCCTGCCGGGCCGCAGGTGCCGCCACCCGTGAACGTGATTGGCCTGGCGGCGATCACTGACCTGGCGGCCTATGCCGGCGGCGACAACAGCTGTCAGCAGGTTACGCCCCGCCTCCTCGGCGGCACGCTTGCCGAACAACCCGGGCGCTATGCGTCGGTTTCACCAGCGCAGATGCAGCTGTTGAGTCCGGTGCTGCTGTTACGGGGTGGGCAGGACAGCATTGTCGGCACAGAACAGACCCTGGGCCCGGCAGCTGTCAGGGACCTGGAGGGCGCCGGCCATTTTGACTGGGCTCACCCGGGCACGCCGGCGGTGGCGGCGCTGCTGCACGCCTTGGCAGGCCTCCTCCCACCGCGACAGCCTCCCGCCAACGCGCACTAAACCTGCCGCGGCGGCAGATCGGGTTTGGCGTAGGCCATACGTTTCAGGGGGCGGGTGCTGCAGTAGGTATCCAGGCCGCTCAGGGCCACGGTCCGGGTGCGCTGCAGATCCAGCGAGCCGTCCTCGTGCAGGCTGTCGTCAGGCAACTCCGCCAGGATGACCTCGCCAATCACCAGGTGGGTGCGGTTGATCGTCAGCTCCTGGTGCTCCCGCAGCTGCAGGCCCAGGCGCACGCTCGCTTCGCCCACAAAGGGGGCTGGAAACCCCGCTACCCAGTGCGGCGTGAGACCCGTCGCCGCGAATTCCGACTGCGCCTGGGGATAGCGCGCCGCGGTCTGGTGTCCCGCCTCGACGATGTCGGGATTGACGTGGTTAAGGGTGTAGTGCCCCAGCTCCAGCAGGTTGTGCAGGGTGTGGCGGTCCTCGCCGCCGGGCCGCACCACCAGGGCCAGCAGCGGCGGATGGGAACCCAGGTGCACCGCGGAGCTCATGATCGCCAGGTTGGTCTGCCCTGCCCCGTTCACGGTACCCACCAGGTTGGCGGGCTTGTAACCCGAGATTGAATTGACCAGCGCCGCCCGACGCCGCTTCTCCATGCCCTGTAAATCCTCAGCGGTAAACTGCATCCCTCTTCCTTTTGCGACCGTTGGCTTCACGGGGCTGATACGCGCGCACATCGCTGGCAGACCAGCTGCTCCTGGCCGCTTTTGCCGCTCGCGCGCGCTTCCCCTACTATTGGCTGCATAGTATCCCGGAGTAGCCATGGACAACGAGGCAAAAGGACATCGTCGCATGGGGCTGGCCATGCAGGCCCTGGCCTGGGTGGTTTTCATGGTCCTCGTGGGTGCCTACTTCAGCGACCTCCTGGATCGCCGCAACAACCCCAACCAGGCGCTGGAGACGCAGTACCTGGAAGGCGGGGTGCGCGAGGTCAGCCTGACCCGCAGCCGCAGCGGCCACTACGTCACCAGCGGCACCATCAACGGCGAGCCGGTCGTGTTTATGCTGGATACCGGGGCGACCGGTGTCGCCATACCCGCCGAGCTGGCAAACAAGCTGGGCCTGCGCCGTGGCCAGCGCCTGACCACGCGCACCGCCAACGGCACCGCGACGGCCTGGGCTACACGCCTGGACCGGGTCGCGGTCGGTGATATCGCCATCGAGGACGTGTTTGCCAGTATCACTCCCGGCCTGGAAATGGACGAGGTCCTGTTGGGGATGTCCTTCCTGCAGCACATCGAGTTCACCCAGCGGGGCAAAACCCTGATCCTGCGCCAGTACCCGGCGGCCCCGGGCTAGCATAGCCGTCGATGGAAGCCTACCTGGGCCTGTTCGCAAGCGCGTTTCTGGCAGCCACGCTACTGCCCGCCTATTCCGAGGTCGTGTTTGTGGCGCTGGTGAACGCCGGCTACGACCCGCTCATGCTGTGGGCCTGGGCTTCCCTGGGCAACACCCTGGGCTCCGCGGTGAACTGGGGCATCGGTCGCTACCTGCTGCATTTTCAGGACCGGCGCTGGTTCCCGTTCAAGCGCGACAACCTGGGGCTGGCCCAGCGCTGGTTTCAGCGCTATGGCGTGTGGTCCCTGCTGCTTGCGTGGATGCCGGTGGGGGGTGACGCCCTGACCTTCATCGCCGGCATGATGCGGGTGCGCTTCTTACCCTTTATCCTGCTTACGGGGATCGGCAAGGGCGCCCGCTACGCCATTTTACTGGGGGCCATGGAGTTGATATGAAGAAGAAATCACCCCGGACTTTACCCGGGCTGCACCTGGGGGCGCTGCTGCTGGGACTCGCCCTGCTCGCCGGCTGCGAGCAGGCACCGCGCTTTGAGCCGCTGCCGCAGGGTGCCACGGTGCTGGCCCTGGGCGACAGTATCACCCACGGCACCGGGGCGCCCCCTGGCGCCGATTATCCCGGGCGCCTGGCCCATACCAGCGGCTGGCAGGTGATCAATGCGGGCGTGCCCGGGGATACCAGCGCGGCGGCGCGGGACCGCCTGGCAGCGCTGCTGGCGCAGCATCAGCCGGACCTGGCGATCGTGGAGCTCGGCGGCAACGACTTCCTGCGCCGCCACAACGAGAGCGTGACCCGGGAAGCACTGGGGGAGATCATCGCCCGGCTGCGCGAGGGCGGGATGCCGGTGGTACTGGTTGCCGTGCCCCGACTGTCCCTGCTGCGGGCAAGCACCGGGACCCTGGCAGATCATCCCCTGTACGAGGACCTGGCCGCGAACAGCGACGATATCCTGCTGGTGCCGGATCTGCTCTCGGAGATACTGTCGCAGGATCACCTGCGGGCTGACGAAATTCACCCCAATGCCGCTGGCTACCGGGCACTGGCAGAGGGCCTGGCAGAGGCACTGCGGGCAGCGGGCCTGCTGGCGCCGTAGCGTGTGCTGACCACAAGCCCGAACCGCCTGTAGGGCCGAATGAATTCGGCCCTACAGGGACTTGAGGAATTCCAGCAGCGCGCGGCGCTGGTGGTCTGTCATGGTCTGGGTCTTGAGGTGACCGACGTTGGTATTGCCCTCGATGCGGGTATCCAGCTCGGTCGCGTGCTCGCAGTCCTGGCGGTAGCCCACCACCTCGGGATCAAATTCGGTACAGCCCACCCGGAAGACCTCGGCGCGCTCCTCGATCCACAGCATCTGCCGCAGGTTGGGGACCGAGCCGTTGTGCAGGTAGGGCCCGGTCGCCCAGATGCCGGTGAGAGGGCGCGCCTTGTAGTGCAACTCCGGGGTTTTGATCAGCAGGCCCCGGTCGCGCACGTGCTGCAGAAAATCCATCACGTTCCAGGGCAAAATCAGGTTGGCCATGACGTCCCACTGGTACTTGTCCAGGGCCGCCACCACCACCTGCCCCACGACCGCAAATGCGTTGGCCTCTGCCGGTAGGGGTGGGCCACTGCCCAGGAAGGGTTCGCCCTCGAAGAAGGCGGAGTCCACCTTGCCGAAGGCGTTCACCGCGGTCTTGTGATCCGTACCCACCTCCCACAGTGGCACCATGGTGGCGTGGTAGTCGGCGAAGCGGTTTTCCTTGCTCAGGAACCCGTGGCAGCGGTGGCAATTGGCGGCGAACAGTTCCGCCCCCTCGTCACAGAGCGCCTTGTCGATCGCGGGGAAGCTCTGGGGCCAGGCCGGGGGCGGCAGGACCTCCATGATGTCTTCCAGCATCCGGGTATCGTGATAGGAGGCGGAGGTGTCGACCACGCCGGTCTCCGGGTCGATATCGACACGCCCGAAGACGCCCATGACCTCGCCGAAGTTGCGTGCGATCGGGCCCACAAACGCCAGGGTGTTGTCGCCCACCCCGTTCCACTGCACCAGGTCCGCCTGCGCCGTGCCCCAGAGGAAGGGGTAGCTGACCGGCGCATCGGGCACCCGTACGTTGTGCGGCACCTGCATCGCGCCCGCAGTGACCTCGTTGAAGATTACGCCGAAGGCGTCCACGCGGCCATGACCGTAGGTGATCTTGTGGCGATGGGCATTGCGTTCGTTGTAGGCGACCCGGCGGGCCGCCACCTCGCCCAGTTCCACCCGCAGCCTGGCGGGAGACTCGACCCCCAGCTGGCGGGCGAAGTCGGCAAACTTGCGATCATCTTCCAGGGTGGCCAGCAGGGCGTCAGTGACGTCCAGCACGAACTGCCAGAAGTCCGCCTGGGTGGGTCCGCCGTCGATGATCATCCGCTGGCCCTGATAGGTAATCTCGTTGCTGTGACAGGCGGCGCAGGTGGGGCCCATCCAGGCCTGCTGGTCCTTCGGGTCCACGCTGCGGGCGAAACCAATCGGCAGACCATCTGGATTGTGCGCCTGCACCAGGGGGCTGGGGTCGGCGTAAAAATAGCCGTAGCGGCGCATATTGTCCGGGTGTCGGAACAGGGCCCGGCTGTCTTTCTGCTCCAGGTACAGGAACCAGTCGTAGGGCATGACCTGGGAGCCCTGGCCGGTGAACCACCAGGCTACCTGCTGCGCCTCCTCCAGCATCTCCGGCGTGGCCACTGTGGGAATCTCGCACACGGGCTCCTCGTTGAGATAGTCCCGGGCCGCCGCCGGCATGGCCGTGGCAAGGCCCAGGCTGAGCGCGAGAATCAGGGAAAATCGAGGCAGGGTCATGGGGCCGGCCTAGAGCGTCTTCAGGTATTCCAGGAGCTGGCGGCGCTCCCGGGCATTGAAGGGCCGGTCATCCAGCTTGCGGATGTCGTGACCCACGTTGCAGTTGCCATTGTCGCGTACCTCGGGGTAGTGGCCGCCATCGGTCCCCGGCAGGCGGGGGTCCCGGTAAGGGTAGTGCAGCCAGCGACCGTCACTGGCCCGACTCCCCGGATCCAGCACCTCGTAGTTGCAGGCCAGGGTATCGGCGGGATTGACCCTGAATACCGAGGCTTCGGAGCAATCCTGGACATAGCCCACCTTCTGCGGATCAAAACCCCGACAGCCCACCCGAAACTCCTGCGGGCGCTGCGCGGGCGGCAGCAACAGATCGTCCAGGGTGGGCACGGAGCCATTGTGCAGGAAGGGCGCCGTGGCCCAGATGCCGTTGAGCGGTCGCGCCTTGTAATAGGCCCCAGGTTTGCGCAGGGCGAGCCCGTTCAGCTGCAGGTTTTCCTTCAGGCCCTGGGTGCCCAGCAGCGGCAGAATCGCCTCGCCCGGTTTCTCGGCCATGACCTGCAGGGCAACGTGCGAGGCAATGCTGTAGGACATCGCCTCGGCGCCCAGGGTCTCACCACTGCCGGGCAGTACGTCCTCGCCCTCCAGGCAACCCGTGTCCACCCACTGGATCGCGTTGCGCGCATAGCGGGCGTCGGTACCGATGATAGTCATCGGCCAGAGGCCAGACTGGTAGCGGCGGTCCCAGTGGGCGCGCGGAATCACCTCGTGACACTCCACGCAGTACTGGCGATACAGGGCTTCGCCCTTGCTCGCCAGGGTGACGTCGATCGGCGGCAGCACATCATTCGGCCACTGGGGCGCGCGCAGCGTGGCGACCATATCCGCCAGGGTGATGGAGTTGGCGAACAGCAGCGAGGATTTATAGGAACCCTGGCAGTCCATCTCCACGCGGCCGTAGACCCCCAGCACTTCGACCACGTCGCGGGCCAGGTTGCCCAGGGGGAACTGGGCGAAGGACACGCCGTTCCACTGCACGTAATCCGCCTGGGAGGTGCCCCACAGGAAGGGGTAACTGACCGGCGCCTCGGGGCTGCGGCGGTTCTGCGGCAGGGAGGAGGTACCGTTGCGACCCTTGAGCAGGCCGACGGTGACCTCGTTGAAAATAAAGCCCAGTGCGTCCAGGCGGCCGTGACCGTATTCGATGACGTGGCGGTTGCGCTCGTTATAGGCAATGCGCTCCTGGGTGACTTCCTGCAACTCGTTGCGAAGCCGCAGGCGGTCGTCCTCGTCACCATCTTCCAGCAGGGCCGAGGCAAAGGCATCAAACTTGCGTTCATTGTCGAGGGCGGCACTCAGCGCCGCAACCAGGTCCGTATTGAAGCGCCAGTAATCCGCGAGGGTCGGGGCACCGTCGATCAGCATCGCCCGACCGCCGTACTCGATCACATTGGTATGGCAGGCGGCGCAGTTCAGGCCCAGCCATTCCCGGCCGGTGTGTGGATTGGCGGCCCGGGTAAATCCCACTGGCAGGCCATCTTCACTGTCCGGCCAGGGAATATAACCGAGACTGCGAATATTCTCGAGGCTGTTAAAGCGCTCGCGGCTGCCCGCCTGCTCCAGCACCTGGAACCAGCGGTAGGGGATGATCTCTGCGCCCTGCCCCAGGGACCAGAACTGCTCGCGCTCGGCCCGGGTCCAGCCTTGCTCCAGCAGCACGTAGGGACTGTTAGCGGTACTGGCGACGCTCGCGCAGGCCAGCGCGCAGACCGCCATCGCCAGGCGCCCGAGCACGCCGCGCAGCGCCGCGGCTAGGCCCGTTTCAGGGCACTGCAGCCGGTAGCGCGGGCCCGGCATCAGGCGCGGGTGCGAAGGCGATAGTAAATCACCAGCGCGGCGCCGACCGCCAGTGCCAGGAGGCCGTAGCTGAGGGCGTCACCCGGGCCGAGGCCGATCAGCGCAATCAGGCAGAAGGCGATACCAATCGCCAGCGCCACATAGCCATTGCGCCGCGCGAGTTCATAATCCGGCGCCCTGTTTTCCAGGAACAGGGCCGCGATGGTTTCCTGGGACGCCCCGTGGGCAATCAGGGCTCGACGGGTACGGTTGTCGGATACCACCTTGATCGCGTAGGCGATGGCGGCGAACAGCGCGGGAAAAATAACGACCGGAAGCAACTCTGGCGGCATGTGTTTCTCCTTGTCGCGCCCGGCAGCCCGGGCAGGAAGTTAGTCAGGCAGGGCAGCTCTGAACAGTCGTAGCAGTATAGTTCATGACTGGCCACCCGGATTGGCAAATATTGCCGCTTCAGCATGGGCGCGCAGCAGACCCTCGCTGATATGTTCCCCCAGTGCCCGGTAGGCCTCAAACTGCGACTCCATAAAGAACTGGTCGGCGGTCGGCTCGTGCGGAAACGCGGGATTCTGTTCCCGGTACGCGCGGACTGTCGGCGGTTCATCGCCCGTGTAGCTGAGCTTGATATACAGCAGCTGCCCGGTCTCGCCATCACCGTAGTGGAGCGTGCCCAGGGCCCAGTGGCTTTCGCTGTGACCGTCGCGATTGAGGCGCAGGTGCTCCAGTTGATCACCGTCCTCACCGGAAAAGTCCACTTCCACGCCGAGATCGATGCGGGCAAAGCGCAGCAGCGTGACCAGGCCGTCGAACCGCATACCGGGGTCGTGCTCGCCATCGATGGCGATGATCAGGCGACAGCGCCGGCGCAGCAGCTCGTAGATCGCCAGATTCTCAATGTGGCCGCCATCGGAGACGTTGACGTGGGAGTGGCGCGCATCCATCAGCCCCAGTGCCTCACGCCAGATCAGCGAGGGGCGGGCACAGCCCGCCCGGAGGCGTTTCAGGTGCTGGCGCCGGGCGACGCGACGGGGGTTGGGCAGCCAGTAGCCGAGGCGGATGTTCAGCAGGGTCAGCACAAAACTGAGGGACCGGCGGGTCTGGCGACCCGCGTTGGGCGCCGCGGCGGCACCCGAGATCGCCATCGCGGTGCCGAGATCGAGATGCGGATCTGCAGTCTCCAGCGCGGCGGTAGATACGTAGCCGGTCAGGCGGCTGCCACTGTAGAGGCGGCTGAAGAGGAAGAAATCCGATTCACGGCCGCGCAGCTGCGGATCCATCTCCGCCTGCAGGTTAAGCGCGGTGTTGATCAGGTGGTAGGGCGCCACGCTGTCGGGGGCGTTCAACTCGGACAGCTTGAGACCGTCCTGCATCTCCAGGGTATCCTCCCCGCCCTCGCGAATCAGGAAGGCCCGGCTGAGCCGGTCGCGATAGAAGCCGTGGGGCGAGGTGATATTGATGTCCAGGAAATAGCGGTTGAACAGGATCACCAGGAGCAGGAGCAACAGGATCAGCAGGGTTTCCTGATTGCGCCAGGGCGGCTCCACCAGGCCCAGGATGCGCAAGTGCTCCGCCGAGCCCCGGGCAATGTAATGACAGTAGTAGCCGTCGGGGTCCGCCGCGCCAACGCTCGCCGGGCAGGGATTTTCACTGCCGGGCGCATCCGTGATCACCCAGCGGCGTTCGTCCGCGCGCCAGTTCGCGGGCGCCACGTGACAGTCGCTGACCCCCGCACAAAACACCCGCGCCTGGTCATTCAGGGTCAGACCCCGGCCGCGCAGGTCGACCACCAGTTCACCGAAATCGCGCGGCGCATGCTCGACCTGGAACAGGCTCTGCAGCATCTCCAGGATGCCCTCATCCTCGCGGCGCCTGCGCTGATCGGAGGCGGCCCCCTCCACCAGGCAGGCTTCCTCCTTGCATACCAGGGCGCGGTTGAGCACCGTCTCCGAGCCGTAAGGCAGGTAGGGCGATTCAATCTGCCAGAGGCACAGCGCCAGGTACACGGTAAACAGCACCACCGGGCCGACAATCGCCATCAGGCCCACGAAGATTCGCCCTACCCAGGGGGCAAGGCCGGTGGCGGCGCGCCCCAGCAGACTCAGGACCAGCAACAGCACAGCAAAGCCCACGCCCAGTTCCCAGACATGCAGCGCGCCGGCCCCGTCCAGTATGCTGCGCAGCTGCCCGGCGTTGCGCTCGATCGCCAGCCGGGTCAGGTTCAACAGCGGCATCAACAGCACGCTGGCCACGGCAATCATCAGGGGCACTGCCAGCCAGCGCTCGAAGCGATCGCGCCAGTGCCAGTTCAGGCGCCGGCGCAGTACCCGCTGGGCGATGGGAAAGGTAATCGCCAGGAGCACGAACACCAGCAGTAGCGGCATCACCAGCATCGGCAGCCAGTTACTGTCGGGGCCCGCGAGGTAGACGAACTGGGTCAGCAGAACCGCGCCGATGATGTATGGCAGGAACACGCACAGGTTGAGCAGGATGCCACGCAGCAGCAGCACCGGAATGCGCAGGGCGTTCAACAGCCCCTGGGGGCGCAGGTAGTTACTGCTGTTGCGCAGGTGGGTCAGCGCCGGTGGTTCACCGCTGCCCCGGGTGTAGCGCAGGGGGAAACTGTCCGCCTCGGCGCTCGCCGAAGGCCGGTTCAGCAGGCTGCTGATACAGGACCCCAGGTAGCCGCCACCGGATACCGTGGACAGGTAATCGACCTGGCGCAGGATGCCGTGTCGGGATAGCCCCTGGACCACGCCCAGGGCGAATGTCGCCGAGCGGATGCCACCGCCGGAAACCGCGAGACCCACGAGGTCGTTGCGCACCGTGGCTTGCGTCGGGTCCGGCAGCGGGCGCGGATCCGCCAGCTCGCGACGACGCGCGACCAGGGCCAGCTCCTCGGGCACCAGCAGCTGTTCGAATTGTTGCCTGGCTGAATCGTCCACTGGCGGCCCCGCTGCTGTTGTTCTTGTCGTCCGGTTTGCGCCGCTAGGCGGCTCGCTGTAAGCCCAGTTCCTCGCGACACTGCTGGGCGGCAATGCGCAGGCTGTCGATCGCCGCATCGTCGAGGCCATGGTCGCTGAGCATCGCCTGCCAGCGAGGGTTGTCCCGCAGGCCGCTGAAAAATACCAGGTCGGGCACCAGCAAGGTCTGGGTCCAGGCCTCCTGCAGGTGGTCCAGGGCGGCATCCACCTTGCCATTGAGCAGGGCATACAGGCCCAGGAACCAGTCGAGGTGCGGACTGCGCGCGCCGCGCTGTTTTTTCTTGCACAGCCAGCGGTACCAGTGCGCCAGGTACTCGGCAACGCCCTGCTCCCGCAGGGCATGGCGGAATTCCTCTGCCTCGCGCTGGCTGAGGCGCATATCGACCAGGTTCCAGCGCGTCATGGAGTCGATTGCGGCCTCGTGATCACCCATCTGGCCGTAGATACCCACCAGCCACAGGTGGGCGGTACCGAAATCCGGCTGCAGTTCCAGGGCACGGCGGGCGCAGGCCAGGGCGGTTTCCTGATCGCCGGTATAGGACGCGAGCTGGGCTTTGCGCACCAGCTCATGGGTATTGAGCGGGTCCAGGGCGACCGCACGATTGGCTTGCTGCAGGCCCTCCTCCATGCGCCGGGTATTCGCCAGAAAATAGCCGTAGTAGCCATAAGCCTGTGACTGGGACGGATTGATGGAAATTGAACGCAGGAAGTAGCGCTCACTGTCCGCCCATTCCTGCACCGCCATCTTGTACATCGCCATGCTCAGGTTCGCCTGCTCGGACCGGGGGTCCAGCTCCAGGGCGCGCTGGGCGCCGGCGCGAATCTGTGGCAGGGCGCTATCCAGCTTGCGATCAGCCTGAGGGTCGGCACAGGAAAGCATATAGGCATAGGCCAGCAGGGCGTGGGCATTGGCATTGTTGGGGTCGGCCTCGGTCGCGCGGGTAAACAGGTCGATACCCTCGCGCAGGGACTGCAATGAGCCCTGCCACAGCTTGTGGGTACCCTGCATATACAGGTCGTGGCCCTCGGTGAGAAGCTCCTGGTCGCGGGCTTCCGGCGCTTTCTCCAGCAGGCGCAGCTGCAGCTTGCGGGTCACGGTGCGGGCAATTTCGTCCTGGACGGCGAAAATGTCCTCCAGGTCCCTGTCGTAGCTTTCCGAAAACAGGTGCGAGCTGTCGCGGGCCTGGATCAACTGGGCGGTAACCCGCAGGCGGCTACCGGATTTGCGGATGCTGCCCTCGAGGATGTAGGCGACTTTCAGCTCCCGGGCGATGGCGTCCGCAGTCATGCCGCGGCCGCGAAACGCAAAGGAGGAGGTCCGGGCGAGTACCCGCAGGCCGTCGACGCGGGCCAGGAGGTTGAGCATTTCCTCGGCAATGCCGTCGCCGAAGTACTCCTGGTCCTGGTCTGCGCTGAGATCGTCGAAGGGCAGCACCGCGATCGAAAGGTCATCGGGAATTGCCGCGACCGGCGCCGGCTCCGGCGCCTCCAGGAGGTCATCGTCGCCATCCTCCAGGTGAATCCCGTCCGCATCCATGCGATAGATCCAGGAAAACAGCAGCGCAATGGGAAAGCCCAGGAGCAGCAACCCGAGCAGCAGGCGCATGCCCCAGGCGGGGACCTCGAGGGCATCGAACAGCAGGTCGCCGACCTCGAGCACCGCCCACGCGACCACGCAATAGGCAATCGCCACCTGGAACACCTGGCGGCGTTTCAATTCCTGGAAAAGCTGCATGCCCTGTCTGACACCTCTACCGACAAGGACCCATTAATAGCAAACGCCAAGACCATGTCAAACCATTAGCCCGTGAATCCGGCGGTTCGCACCCGGAGGCCCGTCCGCGCTACGTCTGCGGCGATCGCTACGCCCGCTGGTATAACATGAAAGACGGTGGCATGAATCCCGAGCCCAGAGCCCGCCAGACGTTGCAGCCGCGGCCCCTCGAGCGTCTAATAGGCGCTAAAGCTGCCAGTTCGGAATGCCCATGTCTGAGAAAGCCGCTAAACAGCACCGGAGCCCACCCGCAGGCACGCGGGATGACACGCGGGAGGAAAAGGCCCGCTGGGAGCGGGACACGCGCGCGCCCTACGTCGCCGATCACCCGGAGCGCCGGGAGGAATTCCTGACCCAGGCCATGCAATGGCCGATTAATCCCCTGTATACACCGGACGACCTTGAGGCGGCGGGTTTTGACTATACCCGTGACCTGGGTTTCCCGGGGGAGTATCCCTACACCCGCTCGACCAATGCCAACGGCCACCGTTCCGGCTTCTGGACCATGACCCAGGTCACCGGTTTCGGCAAGGGCCTGGACTGGGCCAGGCGCGCCCGCTACATGCTGGACCAGGGCCTGTCCGGACTGATCCTCGAGTACGACCTGGCCACGACCAACGGCTACGACAGCGACGACCCCATGGTCGCCGGGGAGGTCGGCAGAGCCGGGATGGCGCTGGACAGCCTGGAGGACCTGGAAGAGGCCCTGGACCTGCCCTTCGACAAACTGCAGTACCTGATGAGCGTGTGCAACGCACCGCAGCCGGTCAACCTGGCGATGATCATCGCCGCCCTGGAGAAAAAGGGCGTGGACCCGAAGGACTTCGTCCTGCATATCGTCAATGGCATCCTGATCGAATACACCTGCGTCGGGCGCTATATCTACCCGCCGGAGCACGGCCTGCGCCTGGCCACGGACTGCATCGAGTACATCATCAGGCACCACCCGAACTGGGCGCCGATTTCCATCATCGCGGCACAGCTGCAGCCCGCCAAGGCGAATCCGGTGCAGGAAATCGCCTTCAGTCTCGCGATTGCCTGTGCCTACATCGACGCCACCCTGGAGCGCGGCTTTGATATCGACACCGTGGCGCCCTACTTCCACTTCGTGGTCAATGTGGACATGGATTTCTTTGAGGGCATCTGCAAGCTGCGGGCCTTTCGCAAGTGCTGGGCGCGGCTGATGCGGGAGCGCTACGGTGCGACCCGCCCCGAGGCACTGAAGATTCGCATGATGACCTCGCCCACGACCATCGCCCTGACCCTGCAACAGCCACTCAACAATATCGGTCGGCTGGCGATCATGGCCACCGCCTGCGCCCTGGGCGGTGCGGGCGAGAACATGACCACCCCCCTCCACGATGAGGCCCACTCACTGCCCGCAGAGGAGGCGATACGCGTGGGTGCGGCGCTGCAGCATATCGTCGCCCACGAGACCGGCGTGGCCGAAACGATCGACCCGCTGGCGGGCTCCTACTACGTGGAGAGCCTGACCAAGCAGATGGAAACCGCGGCCTTCGAGGAAATGGACAAGATCTTCGACATGGGCGGCGCCCTCAAGGCAATCGAGAGCGGCTACTTCCAGCGCGCCCTCGGCCGGGAACAGTACGAGCGCAACCGCGACATCGAAGAGGGTCGTCGCAAGTGGGTGGGCGTGAACCACCTGACCCTGGAAGAGGAGAAGCGCGAGATCGAGATATTCCGCCTGGATGGCGAAATGGAGAACGAGCAGGTGGCCAAGGTGCAGGCCCTTCGCGAGCGCCGCGACCAGGCCGCCGTTGACCGCGCGCTGGCGCAGGTGCGCGAGGTCGCGCAGAGCGGCGGCAACATGGTCCCGCCCTGCCTGGACGCGGTCAAAGCCTATGCCACCCTGGGCGAAATCTGCAACGCCATGCGTGAGGTTTTCGGCGAGTACGGCGCCGACAGCCAGCTGGGGGGCATCTGATGAGCGGGACCCCTCGGCGCCCCCTGCGCGTGCTGCTGGCCAAACTGGGGATGGACACCCATACCGTCGGCGTAACCGTGATCGCGCACGCCCTGCGGGAAGCGGGCATGGAGGTGATTTTCACCGGCCTCAAACAGACCCCGGCAATGGTGGCGGCAGCAGCCATCCAGGAAGACGTGGATGTGGTGGGCATTTCCACCCTGTCGGCCGGCCACACCCGCAGCCTGCCCGCCCTGGCGGAACTGCTGCGGGAAGCGGGCGCCGGTGACAAGCTGCTGCTGGCCGGCGGCGTGATTCCCGAGGAAGACAGGCCGCTGCTGGAAGCCGCCGGGGTCGACCGCATTTTCACCATGGGCGCCGACACCCGGGATATTGTCGCCTATCTCGAGAGCTGGTGGGCACAGCGGCAGACCGGGGAGGCCTGATGGACGTCGCCGGCGAACTGGTGCAAGGCACCGTGCTCGCCGGAGCCCGGGCTATCCGCTGGCTGGACGACCGCGATCCGCGCGGCGCGGAGGTATTGCGGGCCGTATTCGACCGCACCGGCGGCGCGCATATCATCGGCATTACCGGGCCACCGGGGGCGGGCAAATCAACCCTGGTCGACCAGCTGATTGCCGAGCTGCGCCAACGCGAAAAGCGTGTCGGCGTGGTCGCCATCGACCCCTCCAGCCCTTTCACCGGCGGCGCCATCCTCGGTGACCGGATACGCATGTCGCGGCACACCCTCGACCCGGATGTCTTTATCCGCTCCATCGGCACTCGCGGCCAGGCGGGCGGCCTGGCGCGCTCCACCCATGACGCCTGCCTGGTACTGGACGCCATGGGCTACGACGTCATCCTGGTGGAGACCGTGGGCGTGGGACAGGACGAGATCGACGTGGTCTCGCTGGCGCACACCACCGTCATCATCGGCGTGCCGGGCCTGGGCGACGAAGTGCAGGCGGTGAAGGCCGGCCTGCTGGAGGCCGGGGATATCTTCGTGATCAACAAGGCAGACCGGGAGGGCTACCCGGAAACGCTGCGCCAGTACGAGCTGATGCTGCACCTGCGCGGTGAGGTCGCCGACAGCAGCTGGTCCCCGCCCCTGCTGTCGGCGGTCGCCACCCGCGGCGAGGGCATCGCCGAAATCATTGATGCCACCGAGCAGCACGCCGCCATGTTGCGGGAAAGCGGCGATTTTGCGCGCCGTTCCGGCGTGCGCGAGCGCGAGCAGGCGCTTACCCTGCTACGGGAGCGGATATACCTTGAAGTGGCGGCGCACGCCGACAACGCCATCCTCGACGCCGTCGCGCGCCGGGATCTCGACCCCTACACCGCCGCCTCGCAGCTATACGCAAGCTGGCAGGAGGATAACAGCCGATGATGAAATCGATTTGCGTGCTCGCACGCCGTGAAGACCTCACCCGGGAAGCCTTTCACGATTACTACGAAACCCGCCACGCCCCCCTGGGTATCGAACACTTCCCCTTCGATGGCTATGTGCGCAATCACCTGCTGGGCGACCCGGACATCGGCTTCGACACGATTTCCGAGTTCTGGGCCCGGGACATTGTCGCCCTGGCGGGCTTGATGGAGGGCCCGGTAGGCGACATCCTGCGCGCTGACGAGCGCCGCTTCATGGACCAGTCCCGGGTGGCGCCGGCAGGCGTGGAAGAACACGTGCTCTCGCCCGGCGTCACGGACGGCGAGCGCTACGCGATCTTGCTCAGCGGCGAGATCGACAGCGCCGCCCTGTTGCAGTGGGCCGGAAGCATCGCCCGGCAGGTACCGGGTATTTCCCTGGATTTCACCACATCCTGGACCGACAGGGCCTTTCCCGCGAATGCGGTCCTGTGGACCCCCGATGCCGCCGCGGTTGACCGTATTCCCCGCGGGCTCGATGCCCGCACCCTGCGGGTCAAACGCGTCTCTACCAGCGCCGCAACGCTGGCAGCGGCGCGCCGCCAGCCGGAATCCCGCTAGGCCTTCATCGACGCCTTGACCGCCTCCGGGCTGATCGGCAGGTGGCGCACCCGGGCGCCGACCGCGGCATAGATGGCGTTGCCGATCGCCGGCCCCACCACCGTGGTGCCCGGCTCGCCGAGGCCGACCGCCTGTTCATCGCTGTCGACAAAGGCAATATCCATATCCGGTACGTCACCCATGCGCAGCGGGGTATAGGTATCCAGGTTGCGATCCTTTACCTGGCCGTCAACAAACTCGGTACCCTCGTGGAGGGCCATGCTCACGCCCCAGAGGGCCGCGCCCTCGGTCTGCGCCAGGGCCCCGTCCGGATGCACGATGGTGCCGGCGTCGAGCACCAGGTTGAGTTTCTCGAGCTTTACCTTGCCGCTCTCACGGTCCACGTGTACCCGCGCCACACAGGCGGTCCAGGTCGGCATATCCCGCTCCTGGCCGAAGGTCACCGCAACGCCCATGCCGGTGTCCGCGGGCAGTTCCGCGCCCCAGTCCGCGCGCCTGGCGACTTCCTGCAATACGTTGGCCAGGCGGCTCGCCCCGCCCACTGAATTGGGCGCACTGCCGGCATTCTTGCCGGTAGCCTTGAGCCGGGCCAGGCGGAATGCCACCGGGTCCGCACCACTGCGATGCGCCAGCTCATCGATAAAGGACTCCACGGCCCAGTTGGTCCAGCCGGGACCCACCGAGCGCAGCCAGCCCGGGCGGAAGGTCCGGTTGGCCAGGTCGTTGGACACGGCCCGCACCCGGTGGGAGCCCACCGTGTACCAGTGGTCGGCACCGTTGATCGAGAAGGGGTCGTACTTTTCTCCGTTCTTGCCCTCGCCCATGAAGAAGTCCGCCATCACCTGCGTCGGCCAGCCGGCTGCCGCATGGTGTTGCATGCCGGTAATCTGCTGCTTCTGGTCCAGGGCGGCACTGACGCGCTGCACCGAGGGGGAGCGCACCGAATCCATGCGTGAGTCATCCTCCCGCGACAGCACAACCTTGACCGGCTTACCCAGGGCCTGGGCCGCCAGCAGCGCGGGTACGCCGTAGTCGCCATTGAGGCGACGACCAAAGCCCCCACCCAGCAGGTAGGTCTTCATCAGGATCTGCTCTTCAGGCACGCCCAGCGCCTGCGCATACCAGGGGATCGCCAGGGACTGCCACTGGTTGCCGGTGTGCAGCTCCCAGATGCCGTCTTCCCGCTGCAGCGCCAGCGCATTCACCGGCTCCATCTGGAAGTGCAGCACGCTCGCGGTGGTGTACTCCCGGGCAAACACCTCCTGCGCATTGGCGAAGGCATCATCGACCCCGGCATCATCCACCAGCAGCGAGCCCGACTCCCCATCCAGCAGTTTTCTCGCATGCGCCTGGATATCCTGCTCGGACACCTCAGCCGTCTCACCGGTCTTGTACTTGACGGTCACCTGCTTCTCCGCCGCGAGGGCGGCGTGATAGCTATCGGCGATCACCAGCGCCCAGGCTGGCGTGTTGCCCGTGGGGTCCTCCAGCTTCAGGGTCTGCTGGTAGCCTGGTACCGATTTCGCCTTGCTGTCGTCGATGCTGACGATACTGCAGCCGTTACGGGTGGGCGGCAGGATGGGCTTGGCATACACCATGCCCTCGACTTCCGCGTCGATGCCGTAAACCGTCTCGCCGCGGGTCTTGGCGGGAATATCCAGAGCCTTGAATTCGCCGCCCAGCAGCTGGCGCGCGGCGGGCTTCTTGATCGGCAACTCGGCCAGCTCCTCCTCCGTGAAGCTGCGCTCGAAGCTGCCGCGACGCACGATTTCCGCGTAGCTGAGGCGCTGGTCGCCGGCGATCACCGCGCTGTTCTCGGCGCGGCATTCGGATGCCGGCACCCCGAGCAGCTTCGCGCCGGCCTCGACCAGGGCGATGCGCCCCGCGGCGCCCGCCCGCGAGAGCAAATCAAAGTTCTGCCACACCGACCAGCTGCCGCCGGTGACCCGGTAGCCCCAGTCAGGACCGCTATCGACATGGACCAGGCGCACGTGGTCCCAGTTCGCCGCCAGCTCCTCGGCGACGATTCGCGCCAGCGCGGTACCCACGTGCTGGCCCATCTCCGCTTCGGCGACGTTGACTGCAATGCCGCCTTCGCGGTCAATGCTGTACCAGACAGTCGGGGCGAAGGCCTCGGCGTCCGCCGCCCGGGCTGCGCCCGGGGTGAGCAGCGCTGCCGGTGCCAGGGACAGGGCGAAACCGCTGGCGGTAGCGGCGACCAGGAAGCCGCGGCGGGAAATGCCCGGTGCCAGGCGCCGGTTTTTCTGCAAATGCGCGAGCTTACCCATGGTCGGCCACCTCCGCGGCGTTGTAGGCCAGGTCGGAAGCGGCCTGTTTGATGGCCTTGCGTATCCGGGTATAGGCCATGCAGCGACACAGGTTGCCCTGCATCTGGTCAGTAATCTGCTCATCGCTGGGGTTCGGATACTGCTGCAACAGACTGGCCGCCTGCATGATCTGGCCTGACTGGCAATAGCCACACTGGGGCGCCTGGGCCTCGACCCAGGCCGCCTGCAGCGGGTGGTCCAGGCCCTCGATGGTGGTAATCTCGCCGCCCGCGGCTGCGGACACGGGCATGCTGCAGGAGCGCTGGGCCACGCCGTTCACGTGCACGGTGCAGGCGCCGCACAGGCCAATGCCGCAACCGAACTTGGTGCCTTTCAGCTTGAGCTCATCGCGAATCACCCAGAGGAGTGCCGTGTCACCGGGCACCTCCACTGACACTTCGCGTCCATTGATCCTGAAACTGGTTGCCGTCATCGCACCGCCCCGCTGGAGAATTCAACCTCCAGTGTAGTCAGCTGGTATGACATGTTCCAACGATTGGCCCGGAAATCGCGGCAGACGGTCCCTGGCCGGCCTGGGCGCTTGCCGTATCCGTGCCCGCTTACCTAGCAGCCTGTCGAACTTAGGATCATCTGCTGCGGCTGATGGGAATCGGTCCAGAATCCCGCTCGTTCTCGTTAAATAGTCACCACTATTCGCCTCAAACGATCAAAATTCTGTCCTCGATTCCCACACGCCTCGCGACGATGCCCTAAGTCCGACAGGCTGCTAGACTGGAGCCCATCCCAAACCGAGGAAAACCGGCCTATGGCATACCGCAGCCAGCAGTGGCTTCTGCAATCAAGACCCACCGGCGCCGTGCGCGAAGATAATTTTTCCCTGCATGAGGTCAGCGTCGACCCGGAGGGCCTGGAGACGGGCGAAGTCGTGGTCAAGACCCTGTGCCTCGGCTTCGAGCCGGCCATGCGGGGCTGGCTGGATGACGTCCGGAGTTACCTGCCGCCGGTGCAGATCGGGGAGGTCATGCGCGCCCCCGCGGTCTGCCGGGTGGTGGCCAGCCGCAACCCCGAGCTGCCCGAGGGCGCCCTGCTGATGGGCTTCCACGGCTGGCAGGAATACGCGCGGCTGTCCGCGAGTGCGGCGGCCACCTTCAACCGCCTGCCGGAGGGCACCCCGCCCACCATGGCCCTGTCGATCATGGGAGGCACCAGCCTGACCGCCTGGTTTGGCCTGATCGAGGTGGGCAAGGTAAAAGCCGGGGAGACAGTCCTGGTGTCGGGGGCCGCTGGTGCCACCGGCTCGGTGGTCTGCCAGCTGGCCCTCGCCCGCGGCTGCCGGGTGATCGGGATCGCCGGCGGCGAGGAGAAGCTCGCCTGGCTGCGCGAGGAATGCGGCGTCAGCGAACTGATCGACTACAAGAGCCAGCCAATCGCCGAGACGCTGTCGCAACTCTGCCCGGATGGCGTCGACCTGTTCTTTGACAACGTGGGGGCCGGGACCCTGGAAGCGGGCATCGACAACATGCGGGACCACGGCCGCATCGTGCTGTGCGGCGCAATTGCCGACTACAACAGTGAGAACCCCCGGGGTCCCGGCAATATGTTCCAGATTATCGCCCGGCGCCTGCAGATCAACGGTTTTATCATGCTCGACTACATCGAACGGTCCCAGGAGGCAATCGACGACCTGCTGACGCTACTCGGCGAAGGCAGGCTCGCCTGGCGGGAAGACGTGCAGCACGGCTTTGAGAATATTCCCGCCACCCTGCTGCGCCTGTTCAGCGGCGAAAACCGCGGCAAGCAGCTGCTCTCGCTCGAGGACTAGCGCGAAGCCTCAGCGGGCGCGGCCAAATACCTGGGTCCAGTAAATCCCGTAGGTGCTCGCGGCGTTGCTCACACTGGCGGCGCCGAAGTCGTCGAAGCCCGCGTGCATCAGGTTACTGCAATGGCCCGGGCTGTTGATCCAGGCCTGCATGACGGCACTGACCGAGACATAGCCCGCGGCAACATTCTCGCCATAGCTCGACCAGCGATAGCCCGCCTCGCTCACGCGATCCCCCGGCGAGGAGCCATCCGAGCCCTGATGCCCCATAAAGTCCTGGCTGGCCATGTCGCTGCTGTGGGCGAGGGCCGCCGAGCGCAACCCGCAACTCCAGGCCAGGGGTGGCGCCGCGGGATAGGACTGCGTGCCGCAGGTCTGTGCGGTAGCGCGGAAGCTGTTCACTGCCTCCAGCATTGCGGCCATTTCACCAGACAGCGAGCAATCTCCGGAAGCACCGCCGCCCGCGCCGTCACCGCCACTGCCAGCGTCCTGCTCCTCGTCACTTTCCTCTTCCTCCGGCGGCACGCGGTCATCCACCGGGTCGCAGGCGTCCCCGAGGCCATCGCCGTCGACATCGCTCTGGCCGGGATTGTAGGCATCGACGCAGTTGTCGCCGCTCACGGTCACATAGCCGGGCGGCGCCTGGATATCGCGGACAAAGTCGTTGGCGTCCCCGAGGCCATCACCGTCGCGGTCACGGTAGTAATTGCGCGGCGAGAAACCTTCGTCCACCAGCCCGTCACAGTCGTTGTCTGCGCTGTCCACGACCTCGGTAGCCGCGGGTGATATTGCAGCGTTGCCGTCATCGCAATCCGCATCGTTATCAACATAGCCCGGCATCGGCTCAAAGGCATCCACAAACTCCCGCTGGCCACCAAAGCCGTCGCCATCCACATCCCGGTAATAGCGCAACTGCGCCTCGTCCACGCTGCCATCGCAGTCGTTGTCACGACCGTCTGCGCGCTCAGGCGCATCCGGGTGGTCATCGGCATTGGCATCGTTGCAGTCCAGGCTGTTGTCCACGTAGCCCGCTGGCGCCTTGCGCTCCAGGATGCTTGCCAGGGGGTTGCCAAAGCCGTCCCCGTCGGCGTCCTCAAAGAAGCGGGTACTGCTGAAGCCCTCGTCCACTTTGCCATTGCAATTGGTATCGCGGCCGTCGCGACGCTCGCGAATGTGGGGACGCACGCTGGCATCGGCGTCGTCGCAGTCACCCTTGATCATCACATGGCCCCGGGGCTTACTCGCCGACATGACCTTCTCCAGGGGCGAGCCGAAGTGATCGCCATCGCGGTCGCGGAACCAGGGTCTTACCCGGGTGGTGGATTCAAACACGGCCCACACGGGTACATCGCCATCGAGCTCGCTGTGCTCCTCCGGCAGCGGCGCCACGCTGAGCTCGCAAACCGGTGTGGGAAACCGCGTGCACAGGCCCTTCCAGCGGACAAAACGGTAGCCCTCGGCAGGGACGGCGGTCAGGGTGTCAGTGGCATGCTCGGTAATCTCAAACGCGCATTCCGCCTGGCTGCAGTCAAAGCGCCCTGAGGTGGAGAGGATCTGACCCTTGTGATCCGTGGTGATCACCAGGCGACAGCCGCCTGTCAGCAACAACAGGCCAAGCAGGAGGGCACGGGGCCACCAGGATTTGACGTCGATCATAAGCGCAGGCTCGGCACCGCTGAAACGGTGACTCTCTATTCAACACCTGCTCATTGGAACCAGCCCCGGAGGTGCAATCCAGCATTTTCTGGAGTTTTCTCCAGATTCTGCCGCCAGCATGCGCCCCGGGCTGGCGCGCCCCGGGCTGGCGTCACTCGACCAGGGCGCGCCCTGGAATAGCCTGCAGAAGCTGGCGGGTATAGTCCTGCCGGGGGTTGTTGAACAGCTGGTCACCGGTGCCCTGTTCGACGATCTTTCCCTGGAAAAGCACGATGATACGGTCCGCGATCTGCCGCACCACGGCCAGGTCGTGAGACACGAACAGCATGGTCAGGCCGTATTCGCGGCCCAGGTCGAGCATCAGATCCAGAATCTGCGCCTGGATGGTCACATCCAGTGCCGACACCGGCTCGTCTGCCACCACGAACTCGGGGCGGGTCGCCAGGGCCCGGCCGATGGCAATGCGCTGGCGCTGGCCACCGGAGAACTCGTGCGGGTACTTGCGCACAAAAGCGCGGGCCAGGCCCACGTCATCCATCAGCTTGAGCACGCCCCCGGCGACGCTCTTGCGGGTTTCCATGCCGTGCAACAGCAGCGGCTCGGCGAGGGTATCAAACACCGTCATCCGCGGATTAAGCGAGGCAAAGGGATCCTGGAAAATCATCTGCATGCGCCGGCGCATGGTTTTCAGGGCCTTGCCCTGGAGCGCGGTGACGTCGGTACCGTCAAACTCGACCTCACCGCTGGTCACGGGCACCAGGCGCAGCAGTGAGCGACCGATCGTGGATTTGCCGCTACCGGACTCGCCCACCAGCCCCAGCAACTCGCCGCGCCGAATCTCGAAGCTGACGTCGTTCACCGCCTTCACCGTCTCGCCCTTGTCCACATCAAACCAGGTGCACAGGCTGCGCACGCTGACCAGCGGCTCGGACGCCTGGTTCGCGGCAATTTTATGACCGTGGGGAATGGCATCCAGCAGTTTGCGGGTGTAGGGGTGGCTGGCGTGGTGAAAAATCGCCGCACTACCGCCCGCTTCGACGATCTTGCCCTGCTGCATAACGCAGATCTCGTCGGCGATATCGGCCACCACGGCGAGGTCGTGACTGATAAAAATCACGCCGATGTCCCGCTTGCGCTGCAGATCGGCGATGAGCTGCAGGATCTGGGCCTGTATCGTCACGTCCAGCGCCGTGGTCGGCTCGTCGGCGATCAGCAGTTTGGGCTCGTTGATCAGCGCCATCGCGATCATGACGCGCTGGCGCATGCCGCCGGAGAATTCGTGGGGGAAGCTGTCGATGGTGCTTTCGGGGTCGCGAATACCCACCTCACCGAGGAGTTCAATCGCGCGCTCGCGGGCTTCAGCCTTGCTCGCACCCCGGTGGTAGACCAAAGGTTCGATCATCTGGTCACCGATGGTCATGTAGGGGTTCAGGCAGGTCATCGGGTCCTGGAAAATCATCGCGATGTCGCGCCCGCGGATTTTGCGCAGGTCCCGCTCGGACATTTGCAGCAGGTCCTCGCCGGCGAACAGCGCCTCGCCGCCGTCGATCCTGCCCGGGGGGCTGGGCACGAGACCGAGCATGCTGTAGCAGGCGACCGACTTGCCGGAACCGGACTCGCCGATGATCGCGGTGATCTTGCCGGTCTCCACGCTGAAGCTGATGCCATCGACCGCCTTGTTCACCCCGTTGCGGGTGACAAAGCTGACTTCCAGGTTGTTCACTTCCAGTAAGGCCATTGCGATCAGTCCCTGGAGCCGCGAACGTCCAGCGCATCGCGCAGGCCATCGCCGAGAAAGTTAAGGCAGAAGAGGGTCAGGGACAGGGCAATCCCCGGGAAAATCAGCAGCCAGGGATACTCCTCCATGGTCTCTGCCCCGTAGGAAATCAGCAGGCCCCAGGAGGTCTGGGGGGGCTGCACGCCGAGCCCAAGGAAACTCAGGAAGGCCTCGGTCAGCATCACCGCGGGAATCGTCAGCGTGGTGTAGACAATGATCGGGCCCAGGGCATTGGGCACGATGTGCCGGCGGATAATCGCCGCGGGCGACAGGCCCAGGGAGATCGCCGCCTCGACAAATTCTTGCTGGCGCAGGGACTGCACCTGCCCGCGCATGATCCGCGCCATGGTCAGCCACTCGACCGCGCCGATGGCCAGGAACAGCAGCAGCATGTTGCGCCCGAACACCACCATCAGCAGGACGATAAAGATCATGAAAGGCAGGGCGTAGAGTATGTCCACAAGGCGCATCATCACCGCGTCCACCCGCCCGCCGACGTATCCTGCAATCGCACCCCAGGCAACACCGATCAGCAGGGCGACCGCCGTGGCGATAAAGCCCACCGCCAGGGAGACGCGCCCGCCGTAGAGGATCTGGGTCAGCAGGTCGCGCCCGAAAATATCGGTGCCCAGCCAGTGGGCCGCAGAGGGCGGCGAGGCGCCGAGGTCCAGGTTCTGGGCATCGTAGGCATAGGGGGCGATCCAGGGCGTCAGCAAAGCCACCACGATAAACAGGCTGATCACCACCAGGCCAAACAATGCCAGCCGGTTCTTGCGCAGGCGGTGCCAGGCGTCCTTCCACAGGGAGGTCCCCTCCTCGGCCGCGGCAATATCTGTCAACACGTCGGTATTCATGCGCCCCCCGCGAACTGGTGGCGCAGGCGCGGGTTCATCCACGCCGCGATGATGTCCGATAGCAGGTTGAACAGGACAATCAGGGTGGACAGGAACACCGTGGTACCCAGGATCATGGTGTAGTCACGATTAAACGCCGCCTGCACGTAAAACCGGCCGAGCCCCGGGATCTGGAAGATGGTCTCCACCACAAAGGAACCTGCGAGCAGGCCGGCGAAGGCCGGGCCGAGGAAGGCCACCATGGGCAGCAGGCCGCCGCGCAGGGAGTGCCGGATGACCACCTGCCACTCGGGGAGGCCCTTGGCGCGCGCGGTGCGGATGTAATCCTGGGACAGGACCTCCAGCATCCCGGCGCGGGATAGCCGGGCAATATAGGCCGCATAGGCCGCCCCCAGGGTCAGGCTGGGGAGCAGTTTGTCCCCCGGGAGGTCCCCCCAGCCCGATACCGGCAGCCACTCCAGGCGAATACCGAAGACCAGCACCAGCAGGGGGCCCAGGAGGAAGGTTGGCATGCAGATACCGATCATGGCCGCGGTCATGGGAATGTAGTCCTGGGCCGAATTCGGTTTCAGTGAGGCGATGATACCTGCCAGCGCACCGATGCCGATCGCGACCAACAGGGCATACAGGCCCAGCTCGGCGGTGACGGGCAGCCCCGCGCCGATCAGCTCATTCACCGAGCGCCCCGGATACTTGAAGGAGGGGCCCATATCGCCCCGGGCGAGGTCACCGAGGTAGGCGACATACTGGCTGAACAGCGGCTGGTCCAGGCGGTACTGCTTTTCCAGCGCCGCCTTGACCTCGGGGATGACGGCCTTCTCCGCGTCGAAGGGCCCCCCGGGCGCCACCCGCACCAGGAAAAACGTCACCGTGATCACGGTGAGGATCACCGGTACCGCCTGCAGCAATCTGCCGCCGATAAATCGCCACATCAGTCAACCACCTCAGGGAACCATGGTCTGTGCTTGCCACGCGGGTGCGTGGGGGTCCAGCGCAGCATACTTGAAATTGAACGCCCTGGCGGCATTGCCGGGCAAACCCTCGGTGCTGGGCTGGACCAGCCGCTTGAGCTTGTAGGAGTAAATCGGAATCAGGGGCGCCTCGTCCAGCAGGATCTGCTCCGCCTCGCGGTACAGGGCCATCACCTCGGACGCGCTGAGATTGGCGCGGACATCCCGCTGGATAATCTGGTCGAAACGGGCATTGGAGAAGCCGATCCGATTGGTGTGGCCATCGGTGATCAGGCGGTCCAGCACGGAGCCGGGATAGGTATTGCCGATCCAGCCCATGCGCGCAATGTCATAGTCATGTCCATCCAGGGTATCCAGGTAGACCTTCCACTCCTGGTTCACGATCTCGATATCCAGGTTCAGTTCCCGCTTCCACATCTGCTGCACCGCAACGGCCACCGAGCGGTGGTTCTCGCTGGTATTGTAGGTGAGGGTGATATCCGGGAAACCCTCGCCATCGGGATAGCCCGCCTCCGCCAGCAGCCTGCGAGCGGCCTCCGGGTCAAAGGGCAGCCCCGTCGCGTGCTGGTAGTCCGGCATCCCCAGCGGCACATAGTTGCTGGAGGGCAGCACGGTGTCCTGCAGTACCGACCCGGCGATGGCACCGCGGTCGATGGCCATGGACAGGGCCTGCCGCAGCCGGACATCGTCCAGGGGCGGCCTGCGGGTATTGATCATGTAGTAATAGACGCTCATCACCGGCGCCTCGATCAGCGGCGACTCCGGCTGCGCGCGATAAAACGGTATCCGGCTGTTGGGTACGTCTCCCGTGGCGTGCAGCTGGCCGCTGCGAAACATTTTCTCCTCGGTGGCGGCGCTCTCGATGGGCCGGAACACGATGCTTTCTACCTGCACATTGTCCCGGTCCCAGTAGTGGAGATTGCGTTTTACGGTAACATGGCGCTGCATTTTCCATTCGTCCAGGACGAAGGGCCCGTTGCCGACAAAACTTTCCGGGCGCGTCCATCCCGAGTAGCGCTCGGTCATGTCGCCGTGGGCCTCGATGGTCGCGCGGTGCACCGGCGCGTTGTAGATGTAGCTCAGTTTTTGCAGCACAAAGGGGTCGGGATACTCCAGGTCGACCTGCAGGGTCACGGCATCCAGGGCTTTCACCCCGACGGCATCAAAGTCGTCAAGGCCACCGGTATTGTAGGCCTCGGCATTGCGCACAGAATACAGCTGGTCCGCCAGCTGGTTGCCCGTGCGGGGGTGCAGCGCCCGATGCCAGGACCAGACAAAATCCTCCGCTGTCAGCGGCTCGCCGTTGGACCAGCGCGCCTCAGGGTGGAGATGGAAGGTGATGCGGGTGCCGTCGCGGCTGTGATCCCAGCGCCGGGCGACGCCGGGCTTGATCTCCAGGGTGTAGGGGTCCTGGATCACCAGGCCCTCGAACAGGGATCTGGCCAGGTTGGCCTCAGGCGAGCCGGTGAGCACGTGGGGGTCGATGCTCTGGGGCTCGGTGCCGTTACCGAAATAGAGAATGCCGTCGCGGTTGCCGCTCTCGACATAGGACTCCTGCGAACAACCGGCAACGGCCAGCAGGCAGACCGCCAGCAGACGGCCGGCGCGCAGGCACCAGGGTCCCCACGTCGAGCCTTTGCTGTACAGCACGTTTTCCCGAGGGGTGATCGGCAGTTCCTCCGGCGGGTCACTTGTACTTTAAAGCGTGGCATCTGGCCGTTGCAGCGGCCGCCAGCCACCCTGGGATCCGACTGTGCCGGGTGACGCTTGCTGCGACCCGGGACAGGCCTGAGTATACACCGCGCGGCGATGGAGAAAAGTTGCTTGCGCTCTGCGCTATACTCCCCGGGTTATCGGTCTCCACCCCGTACGGCATATACCGGAGTAAACAGCCATGACCCGCAGATTTTCCATGTTCGCCGCGCTTGTCCTCACCCTGGCTGCCCCGGGTACCAGCGCAGATGACGCCGCTGACCTGGCGAAGAAGCTGGCCAACCCGGTTGCCGCGCTGATTAGCGTACCGGCACAGCTGAATTACGACGAAAACTATGGCGCAACGGACGATGGCCATGTCACCCGGCTGAATATACAGCCGGTGGTGCCGATCTCCATCAACGAGGACTGGAACCTGATCTCGCGGACCATCCTGCCCCTGATCGACCAGCAGGACGTGCCCTTGAATGGGGTGAGCGAATTTGGCCTGGGCGACACGGTCCAGAGTGTGTTTTTCTCCCCCAAGGCGCCGACGGCCGGCGGCTGGATCTGGGGTGCGGGTCCCGTGCTGCTGGCACCGACGGCGAGCGACGACCTGCTGGGCGGGGAAAAATGGGGGGCCGGCCCCACCGGGGTGGTACTCAAGCAGGAGGGACCGTGGACCTACGGCGCCCTGGCCAACCATATCGAGTCTTTCGCCGGGGACAGCGATCGGGGGGATGTCAGTGCCACCTTCCTGCAACCCTTCCTCGCCTATGTCACACCGTCGCAGACCACCTACTCCCTGAATACCGAGTCAACCTACGACTGGGAGAACCGTCAGTGGTCGGTGCCGGTGAACCTCACCGTGAACCAGCTGCTTAAATTCGGTGAACAGCTTGTGCAGGTTGGCGGCGGCATCCGCTACTGGGCAGAATCCCCTGATGCGGGTCCAGAGGACTGGGGTCTGCGCCTGCAGCTGACCCTGCTGTTCCCGAAGTAACATGACGCCGCTGCGCCGGCCGCCCCCGCCTGGCGGGCACGACCCGGGCGCTGTTACCCTTGACCCTGCCGTGTGGCGTGACCAGGGATAGCAATGCGTGCTGCGATTCAACCGTGTCTTGTGGATTCTGCTGGTACTGTCGATGGGCGGGGCAGCGGGGTGTGACAACCCCGGGCCAGCGACCGAGGTGGCTCCCCCCGTGGCCGTAGAGGCAGGAGTTTCCCGGGAGCTGGCAAGTTACCGCGCCGGCATCCTGTCCGATATCCATTATGCCCTGGCCTTCCGCATTCCCGAGGCCCCGGACCAGCCGATTGACGCCACGGTGGAGATTGCGTTCCAGCTCGCGGAAGTTACTGCAGCGCTGCAACTGGATTTTCGCGAATCCGGAGACAAGCTCGAGACAGTGTCGGTGAACGGCCGCGACGCCGACTACCGCTTTAGCAGTGAACACCTGCTGATCCCCGCGTCCGAACTGACGACGGGCAGCAACCACATCAATATCTCACTGCAGGCCGGTAGCGCCTCGCTGAATCGCAACCCGGACTACCTGTACGCGCTGCTGGTCCCGGACCGGGCGCGCACGGTGTTTCCCCTGTTCGATCAGCCGGACCTCAAGGCGCGCTACAGCCTGACCCTGGACCTGCCCGCACACTGGAGCGCCATGGCCAATGCGCCCCTGGCGACGCTCAGCGAAGACGGGGGCCGGGCTATCCACACCTTCCAGACCTCCGACCCCATCAGCAGCTACCTTTTCTCCTTTGTCGCGGGCGAGTTCCGGAGCATCACCCGGGAGCTGGATGGCCGGCCTGTGACCATGCTGCACCGGGAATCAGACCCGGAGCGGGTGGCACAAAACGTCGACCAGATCTTCGCCCTGCATGAGGCGGCATTGCGCTGGCTGGAAGATTACACGGGTATCGATTACCCCTTCCAGAAATTCGATTTCGCCCTGATACCGGCACATCCCTATGGCGGCATGGAGCACGTGGGTTCGATCCAGTACAAGTCCGAATCCCTGCTGCTGGACCCGGATGCGACCCAGAGCGAGCGCCTGGACCGCGCCAGCCTGATCGCCCACGAGACCGCCCACATGTGGTTTGGCAACCTGGTCACCATGCGCTGGTTTGACGACGTCTGGACCAAGGAGGTGTTTGCCAACTTCATGGCGGCAAAAATCGTCAATCCCGGCTTTCCTGCGCTCGATCATCAGCTCAACTTCCTGGTTGATCACCATCCGCGCGCCTACGCGGTGGACCGCAGCGAGGGCGCCAACCCGATCCGCCAGCCGTTGGCCAACCTGCAGGACGCAGGCTCGCTCTACGGCGCCATCATCTACCAGAAGGCACCGATCATGATGCGCCAGCTGGAGGCCCTGGTGGGTGAGGAGGTATTCCGGGCAGGCATGCGCGAGTACCTGGGCAGCTTTGCCTTTGGCAACGCGAGCTGGCCCGAACTGATCGCCATCCTGGACCGGCGCACAGATCATGACCTCGCGGCCTGGAGCCAGGTGTGGGTAAACAACGCCGGCAGGCCACACTTTGCCGTCGCCCGCGATACCGCCGCGAATCAGTTCCTGCAGCAGTCGGACCCCCTGGGTGAAGGGCGGGTGTGGCCGCAGGCTTTCGGCGTCTCGCAGTACCGCGGGGGCGAACGGCGGACACTGCTGATCAATAGCGCTGCGGCCCCCTCACCGCTGGCTACCGGTGGCGTAGCAGCAGGCAGCGATGCCGTTACCCGGATCTTCAACAGCGACGGCATGGGCTATGGCCGCTTCCCCGCAAAGCTGGGTGATCTCGACGCCTGGGATGCCCTGTCCGATGTGGAGAAGGGCAGCCTGCTGATCAACCTCTTTGAGAACATGCTGGACGGCCTGGGGCCATCGCCGGCGGCCTACCTCGCCGCGCTCAGAAGCCGCCTGCCGCGGGAGGACAATCCGCTGCTGATCGATCTCGCCCTGGGCCAGATGGGGAAAATTTTCTGGGACCTGCTGCCGGAACGGGACCGGCGAGCCGTCGCCGGCGAACTGGAGTCTGAACTGTGGTCGGCACTGGCGGCGACCGGGGATCCCGGCGTAAAGCGCCTGTACTTCCAGGCGCTGTCTGGTCTCAGCCTGACACCTGAATCGACGGCCAGGCTGCATGGCGCGTGGTCGGGAGAGATGCCGGTACCGGGCATCACCCTGTCGGAGCGAGACCGGGTGTCACTGGCCCAGGCCCTGGCAATCCGCCTGCCGGACCGGGCGCAGCAGATTATCGCCCGGCAACTGGAGAGAACTGAAAACGCCGACACGCGGCGCAAACTGCAGTTTATTGCACCCGCGCTGTCCGCAGACCCCGCTGCCCGGGATGCGTTTTTTGCTTCCCTCGCAGACCCAGGGAATCGGCAGACAGAGTCCTGGGTGGTGGAAGCCCTCGCAGCCCTCCACCACCCGCTGCGACGGGAAGAATCCGAGCGCTACATCCGGCCCAGCCTGGAGTTGCTGGAGGAGATCAGGGTTAGCGGCGACATTTTTTTCCCGACGCGCTGGCTGCAGACCACGCTCAATCACTACCATAGCGATACCGCGGTAGGTACGGTGCGGGGTTTTCTCGCCGGCAACCCGGCATTGCACCCGCAGCTGCGCCTGAAACTACTGCAGGCTGCCGATCCGCTGTTTCGTGCCAACCGACTGCTGGAGGACCGAGAATGAACGCAAGCGCCCTGGACCAGGACTGGGTTCGCAGCCAGTTTCCACAACTGTCGGACGACCCGGGCTTCGTGTTCTGTGCCAACGCGGGCGGCAGCTTCGTGGCACTCCCCGTGATTGAACTGATGGAGCACTACAACCGGCACACCCGGGTCCAGCCCTACTCTGCGTTCGGCCCTTCCGAGGAAGCGGGCAGGGCCATGGATCGTGCGCGGCAGTGCTGGGCACAGGCGCTGAATCTCGATACTGCGGAGCTCACCATTGGCCCCTCGACCTCGATCAATACCTACGTGTTCGCCAACGCCTGTGGCGAAGCCTGGGGCCCGGGGGACGAGATCGTGGTCTGCCAGCAGGACCATGAATCCAATGTCGGTGTCTGGCGCAACAAGGCAAAGGCCCGGGGCGCCACCGTTCGGGAGTGGCCGGTGGACCCGGTCACGGGCCTGCTGGACCCCGAGGACCTGTACCCGCTGCTGAACGACAATACCCGCTGGGTGTTCTTCACCCACTGCTCCAACATTATCGGCACGGTTAACCCGGTAGCCGATATCGTCGCGGGCATCCGCCAGCGCTGCCCGGCGCGGGTCGGCGTGGACGCCGTTGCCTATGCCCCGCACCACCTGCCCGATATTCACGCGCTGGGCGTGGATGCCTACTTTTTCAGCCTGTACAAGGTCTTCGGCCCCCACCAGGGCATCATGGCGGTGCGCGCCGACCTGCACCCCGAACTGCAGCCCCAGAGCCATTACTTTCTCAAGACCGACACCCACAAGTGGCTGAACCCCGCCGGGCCCCAGCACGCCCAGGTCGCCGCCTGCGCCGGGGTCATCGATTACTTCTCGGCCCTGCACCAACATCACGGCGGCGCCGAGAACACGCCGCTGCCGCAGCAGATGGACGCCGTGCACAAGTTGCTGGCGGCGCACGAGTCCGCCCTGGCGGAGCCGCTGCTGGCGTTCCTCAATGCGCGTAGCGACATCCGCTTGCTGGGCAAGCCCAGCACCCTTGGGGGCGACCGGGGGGCAACGATCGCATTCCAGCCCCTGGGTCGGCCCGCCGCGGAGGTCGCCGCAGCCATGCAGGCGCAGGGCATCGGCACGGAAGCCGGGCATTTTTACGCCCAGCGGCTGCTGTCGGCGCTGGATATCGCCCCCGACGCCGGCGTGGTGCGACTGTCACTGGTGCATTACAACACCCCGGCGGATGCAGAGCGCATCCTTGCCGCGCTGGAACGTGCCCTGGCTCCCTGAGCCAGACGCGATCCGCGGACGGAAAACCCTTTTGAAGGGCGGCGCCGGACCGCTATACTGCCCGGCACATCCCAACCACGTATTTCGCCTTGCCTCTCAAGCTTCAGCACGTCCTGATTATTTGCCTGGTCACCCTGCTCGGTGCCTGCGGCGGTGGCGAGTCCAATGTCGAGTCGGGCAATCGCCTGGGCATTCTCCACTACGGTAACGGCAGCGAACCCCAGGGACTCGACCCCCATGTGGTCACCGGGGTACCCGAAAACAAGCTGATCCGCGCCCTGTTTGAAGGCCTGGCGGTAAAAAATCCCTACACCCTGGAACCGGAACCGGGCGTCGCCGAGAGCTGGGAGCTCAGCGCGGACCGGCGCGTGGTGACCTTCCATATTCGCGAGGATGCCCGCTGGTCCAACGGCGATCGCATGACCGCCGGGGATTACGTCTGGTCCTGGAAGCGAGCGCTGCATCCCGACATGGGTAACCTCTACGCCTACATGCTCTACCCGATCAGCAACGCCGAGGCCTACGCCACCGGGGAGATCACCGACTTCAGCCAGGTCGGGGTGAAGGCGCTGGACGACCTGACGCTACAGGTCACCCTGGACAACCCGACACCTTATTTCATCCAGCTGATGGATCACTACAGTACCTTCGCCGTGCATCGCCCGACGGTCGAGAAGTTCGGCAAGTTTACCGACCGTTTTACCCGCTGGACCCGGGCCGAGAACATGGTGTCCAACGGCCCCTTCAATCTCAGCGAGTGGAAGCTCAACCGGCGCATCACCGTTACCAAGAGCGACACCTACTGGGACCGCGAAAATGTCAGGCTCAACGGGGTAGTTTTCTACCCCACTGAGAATATCGTCAGCGAGGAGCGAGGCTTCCGCGTGGGGCAGCTGCATTACACCCAGGAGGTGCCCCTGGACAAGATCCCGACGTACCAGGCGATGGAGGACTCCCCCTACGTGCAGGCACCCTACCTGGGTACCTATTTCTACCTGGTCAATACCCGGCGCCCGCCCCTGGACGATGTCAGGGTGCGCAAGGCGCTGGCAATGGCCGTGGACCGCGAGACCCTGACCAGTACGGTGATGCAGGGGGCCGTGGTGCCCGCCTACTCGATTACCCCGCCCGGTACCCTGGGCTACCAGCCGCCGAAGCTGTTCAGCTTTGACCCGCAGCGGGCCAGGGAGCTGCTGGCGGCCGCCGGCTATCCCGACGGCGCGGGCTGGCCCGGCATCGAGCTGATTTACAATACCTCGGAAAGCCACCGCAAAGTCGCCGTGGCGCTGCAGCAGATGTGGAAGGACGCGCTGAATATCGAGATCACCATCTCCAACCAGGAGTGGAAGGTCTACCTCGACTCGGTCACCCAGGTGGATTTCGATCTTGCACGGCGGGGCTGGATTGGCGATTACGTGGATCCGAACAACTTTCTCGACCTGTATCTGACCAACGGTGGCAATAACAACACCTATTTTGCCGACCCGCGTTACGACCGCATGATCCAGGAGCTCGCACCGCAGGCAGAAACCCGCGAGGAGCGCTTCGCCGTCTTCCACCGGGCAGAGACCCTGCTGATGGAGCAAATGCCCATCATCCCGATTTACACCTATACCAGCCGCCACCTGATCCACCCCAGCGTGCAGGGCATGCCAGCGAACCTGATGGATTCACTGAACCTGAAGTACGTCTGGCTGGACCCGGACTGGGACCAGCCCGCGGAGGGCTGAGCCGATGGCTACCTCGCGGTAGTTTCTTTTCCGGCTAGAAAAACTGGTTAGCTACGCCCACCGACAGCCCGTAAAGCAGGAACTGCATGCTGTGGTAGCCGGCATTGACCAGGAACAAGCCCAGGGGTTTCTGTTCATAAATGTAGTTGATCCCCAGGGAGGCGCTGACCCAGCACACGCCGGCCGCGAGGCCGGCGCCAATCGACAGCCCCAGGCCGGCATCCCCCAGGAAAGCCGCGAACACAAGCCCCGCCAGCAGCGACAGGGGCAGCGCCAACAGAAACATCTTGCGCGGGCTGGCCGATTTGATCTGCGCCTCGCTCAGGCCGCAATGGCGGGCCCAGATGTGACCAAATACCCCCGGCGCATACCAGATAGCACCCAACAAAAAAGCCAACAGACCACCCGCAATACCACCCATGTAATTGATCATCATCACCAGGCTCCCGCCGTAATCCCGACCCCAATTTGCCACAGCGGGCAGTATCATTCAACAATGAATGTTTTGACAGGCGTTGATGGATCTATTTAATGAAGCCCTCAGTTTCAGGAGCATTGAGTGACGCGAGACAGGTCGACCAAGGAACCCCCGAGCGCGCGCCTGCCCGCGCCCGAGCAGGACCGCGCCCGGCACACACGCCTGCGCATCCTCGACGCGGCCATCCAGTGCTTTGCGCAGAAGGGGGTCGTGCAAACCAGCACGCGGGAAATCACCCAGCGCGCGGGGGTCACCCGCGGCGCTTATCAGCACCACTTTAACTCAAGGGAAAACCTGATCGCCGCGGCGGTAGACCACATGCAGCAGCGGGCGATGACGGGTATCGATGAGAGTATCCGGAGCTTATTCCGCGAACCTTCACCGGCCCTGTTTGAAGCCATCTGGCGCCAGACCATCCCGGATGCCTTTATCGTCGGCTACGAAATGATGATCCTCGCCCGTCACGAGCCGGAACTGGCGCGGGAATGGCAGTATCACTCCGACCGCTTCAAGTCGCATCGCCGTCAGGTCCTTGCAGAGCTCTTCGCCGACCCGGAAGACTGTGAACGGGCAATGGCCCTGCTGGACGTGATCTCGGATTTCTTCCGCGGTATCAAAGTCATGGAGCTGGTGCGGACGCAGCAGGAGAGCCGGGCCGTCATTGCCGCCGCGGCGGAGGTTCTGGTACCGCAGCTGCAGGACCTCGCCGCGCGCAAGGTGCGCAAGTCCTGAGACATCGTGCGCGGCCTGCAACCCTGGCAGGCCCTAATCCCCCGCTGCCTGCTTCGAAAGCGCTTCGCCGTTGCTTTCCCTGCCATACAGCTGCAGCCGGTTGTACAGCGTACGCAGGCTGATCCCCAGCGCTTCGGCGGCGGCTGATTTGTCACCGTCGTAGGCTTCGAGGGTAGCCAGGATCAGGCGCCGCTCGGTCTCTTCGATTGAAGTGCCCACGGATACCGACAGGTAGTCTGCCCCGGTGAGGTCCGGTGCATCGGCGCTCCAGTCCGGCAGGTCCGCGACCCTGATTTCACCGTCCGCCAGCAGGTAGGCCCGCTCGACGGCGCTGCGCAGTTCGCGCACGTTCCCCGGCCAATGGTGGCTTTTCAACGCCTCCAGGGCTGCATCAGAAAAGCGACAGTCGGTGCCATGTTCGCGGTTGAGCGCCTCGAGAAACTGCTCCGCAAGGCCCAGCAGATCGCCCTCGCGCTCGCGCAGCGGTGGCATGCGCACCACGTAACGGGCGAGGCGGAAATAGAGGTCCTCCCGCAAGCGCCCTTTTTCGATAGCCGCTTCCGGTGCCTCATTGGTCGCGGCAATAATTCGCACATCGGCGCTGATCTCGTTTTCCGCGCCCACGCGCCGCAGGCGGCCGGTTTCCAGCACCCGCAGCAGGGTAACCTGCATATCCGGGTGCATTTCGGTGATCTCGTCGAGGAACAGGGTGCCGCCGTGTGCGCGCTCGAAAACACCGCGGTGCTCGGAGCGGGCACCGCTGAAGCTGCCCTTCTCGTGACCGAACAGCTCGCTTTCAACCAGGCCCTCGGGAATCGCGCCGCAGTTGATGGCGACAAAGTCGCTGTCACTCCGGGGAGAAGCCTCATGCAGGGTTCTGGCGACAAGCTCCTTGCCTGTGCCGCTCTCACCATGCACCAGGACCGAGGTGTCGAGTGGCGCCAGCTTGCGCAGGACCCGATAGATCACCCGCATGGGGCGGGAGCTGCCGCGCAGCAGACCGAACTGGTCAAGTGCCGCCGACTGCGCTGGAGTCGCCGCCCCTGCATACCGCTCCAGTTCGCCACGCACGTCTGCCAGCAGGTCCGACAGGTAGTCGGCATCCAGCGGCGTGCTGAGGAAAAATATGCGCGACTGCGAGAGCCATGCCTGCATCTGCTCACTGCCCGCGGAAGCTCCCACCAGGAGAATCTCCGCGTCGCTATCCAGGCCCAACTCGTCCAGCACGCGCCGCGCCGGTCCGAGGTCATCATCACAGCCGAGAACGACGACGCTCGGCGCTATTTCCTCAATCTGTGCAGTCGACACATCGCAGCTGAACACGTGCACGGCGAAACCGTGGGCCTTGGCAGCCTCGGTAAAAGGCTCGATCAGCGCAGATTCATCACTGAGAATCAGGGCCCGGGGGGCCGAAGCTTCTGTGGTCACGGGGCCGCTTTTCTCCAAAAGGTAAGACGGGGCGAGGATAACATGCCATGTCCTGCAGTATCCCGCTCGAGGTGACAAATCGCCGGCACGGGTGCTGGCACGCCCCTTGCACTTTTGGAGTTAAGTGACATTCAAACGACGGGGTACCCATGCGGCG
This sequence comes from Sediminihaliea sp., assembly GCA_965222335.1. Lineage (GTDB taxonomy): Bacteria > Pseudomonadota > Gammaproteobacteria > Pseudomonadales > Halieaceae. Next base: position 1,374,926 of record OZ244944.1, read on the forward strand.
AAAAAACACGCCAGAGACTCGCGTCCTGGGCCTTGCGCCCTCGCAACTCCTCGACCTGCGCGTATACGACGAGAGAGGTCGATGCCTGGGCATTGCGGATGAACTCCTCATCGACCCCCGCGACGACGACCTTGCCTACCTGGTGGTCAGTGATGCAGGCAATCATCGCTGGCTGGTGGCCTGGCAGTCGATTACGGCGCGCGGGGGAAACCTGATTACCGAGAAGCGCAAACTGCATCGACTATGACGCCCGACCACCTCGCGACGATCACGATTCTGTGCAAAGTGTGCAAACTTCGACGCAGTCACTGCAAACAAGCCGACCTTCAGGATCTGGAATCCCACCCATAGGGGGCTTCCCGGGTTGGCACGGTGATTGCTCCATTGTGTGTAGTGGCGAGCAATCGCCTGAGTCAACACGAAAGCAAACGAGGAGGACTTGATAATGAGTATTCCCGTGAAAAAGATGATGCTTCCGCTCGCAGTGAGTGGTGCTTTGGTAAGCTCCGTCGCCATGGGAGCCAGCCCCTACGTCAAACCCGATGGCAGCTGGATCAGCCTCAGCGGCACGGTGGTCGACCCCACGGCTGAAACCTTCATCCTCGACTACGGTGCCAACACCATCACCGTGGAGATGGATGACTGGGATGCCTACGGCGACGCCTATGGCCTGCTCGACGGTGACAAGGTCACAGTCTACGGCCGCGTGGACGATGACTTCTTCGAGCGCGACACCATCGAGGCAGGCACCGTGTATGTGGAGAACCTGAATACCTATTTCTATGCCAATACCGCTGATGAAGAGTCGGCTCTATACTCGCCCTACCACTGGACCGCGACGACGCCGGTAGAAGTGAGCCAGCTTATGGTGAGCGGTGAAGTCGCCCAGGTGGACAAGGACGACGGTACTTTCCAGATGGACCTCGGCGGCACCAGCATGACCGTTGAGACCCATGACCTGGGCTACAACCCGCTGGACAAGCACGGCTACCAGCAAATTGGCAAAGGTGACTGGGTCAATGTCACCGGTACGGTCGACTATGAGTTCATTGATGGCAATGTACTTCACGCGGAGAACGTGGTGACCGTATTCGACTCCTAAGCGGCCGTACCGTGGAGCCCGGTCCGGGCTCCACCATGCCAGTATTCACCCGCAATTTTTCATCGCCAACCAGGCAGGGGGCACACAAACCATGTCCAAGGACAGTGACACCTACACCAATTTCATGAATGCGCTGGACGTCATCAACCGCGCCATCGATGAAAACCGTGACTCCATCATCTACGGCAAGCTGTTCGAGCTTGGCGACAAGCTGCTGGAGGGAAAAAAGTTTGGCGCGGAGGTGTACCGGGACGACCCGGAGTCGCCCCACGATTACTTCACGGTGCGTTGGCACAACAACAAGCTGGAACTCGAGGCGCGCGGCAAGAACTCACCCGATCTCGCCTGGAAAGTGTCCGAGGACTACCTTCAGGATGTGTCGGAAAACCCGGAAAGCTACATCAAGCAACCCGCTAAACTCGATATTCAGTGGCTGCTGTCACGCGCCGGGGTCAACACGTGACCTCACGCCAGCGGGTGCTGCACTAACGCCCGACCACATCAACTTCACGCCGATTGAGCGCAGCGAGGAACGCGGTCACCGGATCCAGCACGGCCTCCTTGCTCGTCACGCGCTGTCCCAGGGCCAGTAAGCTACCTGCGTGCCCCATACCCTCGACCATATGCAATTGCGCCCGCGGCGCCAGTTCCGCAAGGCGCTGTGAATTGCGCGGCTTGACCGTGGTATCGCTGTCTCCCGTAATCAGTAGCAGGGGCGGCATATGCCCCAGTTCCTGGGCCACGGGTTGGCTTGCACTGGCCGGTGCATCTCCAAACGCGGCCCGCGAGGCCGCTACCTGGTAGGGATAGAAATCATAGGGGCCGGAAAGGCCGATAATGCCCGCAATATCCCCCGCCGCCAGACCGGTGGCCGCGAGATAATCCGCCCCCGCCACCACGTGCACGGCAATATAGGCGCCCGCCGAATGTCCGGCGAGCACCATCGGCTCCAGGCTCAGCGTTGCGGGGTGTTCGACGGCGAATTCGCGCAGCCTGCCCAGGGCAGCGGCGCCGTCCTGGACAAAGGCGGGAAACTGCACCTCCGGGACCAGGCGGTAGTCGGGGATTGCCACCGCGTAGCCCATGGCATTGAAGCGCTTTGCGACAAAGGCGTAGTTGCGCCTGTCACCGGAGTTCCAGCCACCGCCATAAAACCAGACCAGCAGGGGCGCGGGCCCGCCATCGGCCTGCGGCAGGTAGAGATCCAGCTTCTGTCGCGGATGTGGGCCGTAGGGAATGTCTGCATGGGTGGGTCGCAGCCCCGGGGCCTGGGTCAGGTTATAAAACCGCAGGGCATCACAGCCGGTCAGCAGCAGGGTGGACAGCAGTGCTGTCGGCAGCAGTTTCAGCGCGCGCATGGGGCCTATTCACCATCTTCGGTTGCAGTTCATTGCAGAGTATACCGGCCACGCATCACAGCGGATGACCGGTCACCACAACCCGCCGCCGGGGGCGACAGAATCTCGGCAGGTAATTTGCTTGTTTGCGTCTATCAAGTATACTTCACAGGGTCCGGCGATCCCGGCAGGGCCCCCGCACGAGCGATGCCGAGGATCGCGTAAAAGTTTGGTGACCCGTAGAATTTGCACAGCGGCATAATTTATAAGACGAGGTAGACAGCTATGACCACCCAGAAGCCCGATTTTGATGCCATTGCGGTGGGAGCCGGCTTTGCCGGTCTCGCCGTGATCCACTACCTGCGCGAGGCGGGGCTTTCCGTGCGCGTCTTCGACCGGGCGTCAGACATTGGCGGTACCTGGACCTGGAACCGCTATCCGGGTGCCATGACCGATAGCGAAAGCTACTATTACTGTCTCACTTTCTCGAAGGAGTTGCTCCAGGAATGGTCCTGGACCCAGCGCTACCCCGACTGGAAGGAAACCCACGCCTATATGCATTTCGTCGCCGACAAGTGCGACATGTGGCCACATATCCAGCTCAACACCGAAATTGTCAGCGCTGAATACCAGAAAGACAGCGGGCACTGGCTGGTGACCACGGGCGACGGCGAGACCTTCACCTGCAAATACTTTATCAGCGCCATGGGCATGATCTCCGAGCCCGTGATCCCCAAGCTGAAAGGTATGGATAGTTTCAAGGGCCCCCTGTTCCATTCTTCCCGCTGGCCCGACGGCCTCGAGTACGCCGGCAAGCGTGTGGGCATTATTGGCGCCGGCGCGACCACCGTGCAGATGTTACCGGCCATGGCCGGGAACGCCGAGAGCGTCACGGTCTTCCAGCGCACGCCGAACTTTATCCTGCCCGCCATGCAGGCGCCGATGACGCCGGAGTGGGAGCGGGAAATCAAGGACAACTACGACGAGATCGTCGCCAAGTGCCGCAACCACATCTTTGGCATGGCCTTCGATACCGCGGAAGGCCGCATGGCGGTTGAGACCTCGCCCGAAGAGCGGGAGCGGATCTTCGAGGAAAAGTGGACCGGCAGCTTCCGCTGGGTGTTCGAGACCTTCGAGGACCTGCTGGCCAATCCCGATGCCAATCGCTGGGCATCCGAATTCATCATCAAGAAAATGAAGGAGCGCATCGACGACCCGGAACTCGCGGAACTGCTGGTGCCGAAGGTCGAGGACTATCCGCTCTTCGCCAAGCGCCCGCCGCTGGATCACGGCTACCTTGAGGCCTTCAACCGGGACGACGTGCACCTGGTCGACATCAAGGACGCGGAGCCGATCGTCGAGATCACCGAATCCGGTATCCGCACCACGCAGAACGAGTACGAGTTCGATATCATCGTGCTGGCCACCGGCTTCAAGGCCTACACCGGCGCCCTGGAAGCCTTCCCCATCCGCGGCAGCAGCGGCCAGACCCTGCGTGAAAAATGGCAGACCGCATCCAAGTCGATCATGGGCGTGTGCGTTGCGGACTTCCCCAACATGTTCATCATCACCGGCCCCCAGGCGCCCTTCGCCAACCTGCCGACGTCTATCGAACAGAATGCCATCTGGATTGCGAACTGCATCAAGAAGATGGAAAGCGATGGCTACGATGTATTCAAGCCGAAGCAGGACGCCGAAGACGAATGGACCCGGCACACGAAAGAGATTCATGACCAGACCCTGATGGCCGAGGGTGGCAAGGTCCACTCCTGGATGATGGGTGCCAACCTGGAGGGCAAGGCACCGCGGGTGCTGATCTACTTCGGCGGCGCGAATGCCTACTACGACAAGCTGGACGAGTCTGCCAACGAGGGCTTCCCGGAGCTGGAGTTTGAGAAGATCGCGGGCTGACGCGCGCCTCGCTCGAACTGCCTTGCACGACGAGTATCTGAAAACACTGTCAAGCCCCGCCCAGGCGGGGCTTTTTCGTTGTGTCACGCTATTGTCCATGCTATCTCGCCGCGGCTTGGCACAATCCCCTGTGATGACCAGTAATAGACGATGGAACTGCCCACTCTCGGGGCGGTCTCACTCCCTTTGTCGCCGATCCCTCATCCGGATGGAGTAACCTGATGCCGCGCTTTGCAGTCGGCCTCGCATCGGCCGTACTGACCACCCTGGCAACCCTGGGCGGCTGCACGGACACTGGTGACGCCAATACAGTCACCGCGCAGCGTACCGCCCCCGAGCCGGTGGTCACCCAGCCGATTGCCTGGGAAGCACGCCGCACCCGGGTGGAGGCGGTGGGCACATCCCGGGCACGGCAGTCGGTCACCCTGTACCCCGAGGTTGGCGGAGAGGTCGTGGCAGTCAATTTTGGCGCCGGCGAGCGGGTCGAGGCGGGCCAGACCCTGCTCGAGCTGGAGTCCGACGAGGAAAAGCTCGCGGTTGAGCTGGCCGAGGTGGAACTGGCCGATGCCAGGCGATTGCGGGACCGCTATCGCCAGACCGAGGCCGCCGGCGGCATCACCCAGAACGCTTTGGACGACGCCGAGAGCGCGGTTAAGCGCGCCCGCATCAATCTCGACCGGGCACGGGTCGCCCTCGATCACCACAGCATTGAAGCGCCTTTCGCGGGCTACATGGGCCTGACCCAGATCGACGCCGGGGCCCGTATTGAGCCCGCCACCGCCATCGCCAGCATCGACGACCGCAGCGTACTGCTGGTCACCTTTGAAGTCCCGGAGCTGTTCCTGGGCCAGCTGCGACTGGGCCAGGAGCTGGACGTCAGCACCTGGGCCGCAGGCGCCGATGGCAGCCGTGGTGAAATCATCGACATTGATAGCCGGGTCAGTCCGCAGACTCGCACTTTCGCCGTGCGCGCCAGGGTGGACAACAGCAGCGACGCGCTGCGCCCCGGGATGAGCTTCCGGGTGACCCTGTCGCTGGAGGAAGGTCGCTACCCCGTGGTGCCCGAGGTTGCCCTGCAGTGGGGCGGCGACGGCGCCTTCCTGTGGGCCGTGGACCAGGGCAAGGCCCGGCGGGTGCCGGCCACCGTAGTGCAACGGCTGCAGGGTCGCATCCTGGTGGATGCCGAGCTGCCCGAGGGCACGCCGGTGGTCGCCGAGGGCATTCAGCGGATGCGCGAGGGCATGCCCGTTGAGAATGTAGCGAGCGCCTTTGAGATGCCGCCGTTGTGAGCACCCACGACCCGGAACCGTCGGAAACCAGCGGCGACCATGCCCAGCTGCACCGAAGTGACCTCGCTTCACTGAGTATCCGGCGCCCGGTACTGATCCTGGTACTGAATCTGCTGATTGCACTAGCGGGACTTGCCGCGCTTACCGCGGTGGAAGTACGCGAGCTGCCTGACGTCGACCGGCCCATCGTATCGGTCCGCGGCGAGTTACCGGGGGCCTCCCCGGAAACCCTGGATGCGGAGGTCACCAGCCTGGTGGAAGGCGCGGTGGCGCGGGTTTCCGGTATCCGCAATATCCGCGCCTCCAGTGAAGAGAACAACTTCCGCGTGCATATCGAGTTCTCTCCCGAGGTCGATCTGGATACCGCGGCAGCCGACGTGCGCGAGGCGGTAAGCCAGGTTGAGCGGGAGTTGCCCGATGAAGTGGAACAGCTGACCGTGGTCAAGGCGGAGCAGGATGCGGATCCCATCCTCAACGTGGCCGTGACCAGCGACCAGTTGCGCGATGAAGAACTGACCCGCGTGGTCGAGAAAGACATCGTACCCGAGCTGATCGCGATCCCCGGCGTCGCGGATGTGCCGCTCTTCGGGCAGCGGCAGCGAGTCCTGCGGGTGGTACTGGACCCCTTGCGGCTGACGAGTTACGGCCTCTCGGTGGCGGACGTACGCACGGTGCTGGAAGACGCACCGCTGGATGTGCCCACCGGCAGCTTTCGCTCCCAGGACCAGGAACTGCTGGTCCGGGCCGACGCCTCCACCGTGACCGAGGAGCAGGTCCGCGACACCATCATCAGCGGGGATACCCGGATCGGCGATGTTGCCTACGTCTCCTTCGGCCCGGAGGATGCCCAATCCCTGGTCTACCTGAACGACGCGCCGGTAATGGGCATGGGCGTCGTGCGCCAGGCACAGTCCAATACCATCGAGATATCCAACCGGGTGCGGGCCGCCGTGGACCGTCTCAACGAGCGTTTCGATCATCTGGAACTGACCATCGTCGAGGACCGGGCGGTGTTTATACGCGGCTCGGTGCGCGAGGTGATGACCAGCCTGGCGATTACCGTGCTCATCGTGGTGGCGACCATCTGGGTGTTTTTCGGCTCCCTGCGCATCACCCTGATACCCAGCGTGGCGATCCCGGTGGCGCTGGTGGGGACACTCGCCGGCATCTGGCTAATGGGCTTCTCGATCAATGTTCTCTCCCTGCTGGCCCTTGTGCTGGCCACGGGGCTGGTGGTGGACGATGCCATCGTGGTGCTGGAAAACGTCCAGCGACGTCGCGCCCAGGGACTTGGCCCTCGCGCGGCGGCGGTGCTCGGAACGCGCCAGGTCATCTTTCCCGTACTCGCCACCACGGCTGTGCTGGTCAGCGTGTTCGTACCGATTTCGCTACTGCCCAACGCCACCGGCCAGATGTTCCGCGAATTCGGCCTGGTGCTGGCCTGCGCCGTGATCATCTCCTCCTTCGTCGCCCTGTCCCTGGTCCCGGCAATGGCAGCCCGGTTGTCGGTGGCAAAGCGCGAGCCGCGCGGCCTGAATCGAGGCTTGCACCGCATCGGTGGCGGGCTGGCGCACTTTTATGGGCGGAGCCTGGACAACACCCTGCGCCATCCCTGGCTGGCGCTGCTGGTCGCACTGCTCGCGGGCGGTAGCGCAGTTGCGCTCTACGGCGCGCTGGACAAGGAGCTGATTCCCCGGGAAGACCGCGGCGTGTTCTATATCGACGCTACCGGACCGGACGGGGTCGGCCTGAACTACATTGCCCGGCAGGCAGAGCGGATCGAGGCGCTCACCCTCCCCCTGGTGGAGAGCGGCGAGGTGGCCGCCCAACTCACGGTGGTAGGACGCTATGATCCCAACCGCGCCCGGGTGGTGTTGCGCCTTGCGCCCTGGGACGAACGCCAACGCAGCCAGCAGGCTATTGCCGCCGAGCTGGAGCAGCCCCTGTCCCGGATTCCCGGCGCCCAGGTGCGCATTGGCAGTCCCGGCAGCCTCGACCTGCGCGGCGACAGCGGGGGCATAGAATTCGCCCTGCTGGGTAATGACTACGACCGCATCTACCAATCGGCCCGCGCCATGGCGCGCGCGATTGACCAGCGTCTGCCCAACATCAGTCAGCCGGATATCTCCTACCGGCCCACGCAGCCGCAGCTGTCGATCGAGGTGGACCGGCGCCGCGCCGCCGATCTCGGCATTCCGCTGGACAATATCGCAACGACGCTGCGCGCCGTGGTGGACGGGCTGGACGTGGTAGACCTGAACGTCGACGACCAGTCCATCCCGGTAATGCTCGAGGCCTCGACCGCCGCCGTGTCATCACCCGAGGATCTCAGCAATCTCTACGTCGCCAGCCGCGATGGCAATCTCCTGCCCCTTTCCAGCCTTGTCACCTTCCGCGAAGAAAGCGTGGCCGCCCAGCTGGATCGTTACGCCCAGCGCCGCGCGATCGATATCGAATCCGCGATCGCCCAGGGCTATCCGCTGGCCAGCGCGGTAGCGGACCTGCGCAGCCTCGCCCGCGAAATACTGCCCTCGGACGTCGAGCTGATCTTCAAGGGTGAGGCGGAAACCCTGGACGAGACCTCACGTGAAGTCATGCTGACCTATGCCATCGCCCTGGTCGTGGTGTTCCTGGTGCTGTGCGCCCAATTCGAGGGGATTACCAGCGCGACCATCGTGATGGCCATCGTACCCTTTGGGCTCGCCGCGGCGGTATACGCCCTGTTCCTGACCGGCACCAGCGTCAACATTTACTCCCAGATCGGGCTGGTGATGCTGATCGGCCTGATGGCCAAGAACGGCATCCTGCTGGTTGAATTTGCCGACCAGCTGCGGGACCGGGGCGTGGCGCTGCGCGAGGCGGTGCGCACCGCAGCAACCGTGCGACTGCGGCCCATTACCATGACCATGCTCTCCACCGTAATGGGCGGGCTCCCCCTGATCCTGAGCAGCGGTCCGGGGGCCGAGTCACGGGCCGCTATCGGCTGGGTGATGTTTGGTGGCCTCGGACTTGCCGCACTGTTCACGCTCTACCTGACCCCGCTTGTCTACCTGGGTATCGGGCGCTTTCACCGCCCCCGGGCAGAGACCGGCCGGCGACTCGCCGCCGAACTCGATGCTGCAGCACAGCAGGGAGGCCACTGAGAAAACATCAGTCACCGCCCGGGGCAAGGTTGGCTGCCATCGCGGATTTACGCTATACCTTGTGACATTATCAGAACTTCCGCACCTGCATTCCGTCAGGCATAGGCAACAAGGAGATCCGCGTGACCGTCCGTTTCCCCCATCCCCTGCGCGCTATTTCCGCCCTCGCCCTGTGCATTGCGCTGGGCTTTGCCTCCGCCGCAATAGCCCTCGAATGGCCCCAGGAGATCACCGCCGCCGAGGGCACCATCGTGGTTTACCAGCCGCAGCCGGAATCCCTTCAAGGCAACATGCTCAAGGCACGCGCCGCGATTTCCCTGGAACTCGCCGAGCAGGCGGAGCCAATATTCGGTGCCATGTGGTTTACGGGGCGGCTGGACACCGATCGTGCCGCGGGCATCGCGGTGGTGCGCGACATCCGCGTGACCCGGGTGGGCTGGCCCGAATCCAGGGACGCGGGGGAGCAGCGCTTCACCGCGGTCGTCGAGGGTGCCGTGCCCGCCAGCGGCCTGGAGATTTCGCTGGAGCGCCTCTCTGCCTCGCTAGAGACAGCGGAGGTGGAACAACAGAGCCTTGAAGACCTGAAAAGTGAGCCGCCGCTGATCCGGTTCACGGAAGAACTCGCCGTCCTGCTGCTTTACGACGGTGACCCCCTGCTGTCCCCGGTGGAGAGCAGCCCCTTTGAGCGCGCCCTGAATACGCCTTTCCTCGTGGTACGGGATACCCGTGACAATGGCTTCTACCTCGGCAGTGGCGCCTACTGGTACCGGGCCGACAATGCCCTGGGTCCCTGGGCGCCGACCGACAGCCCTCCCGGTGACCTCGTCAGTATGATCGGACCACAGGAAGACGCTGAACCAACCACCGCCAAGGGACCGCCCGGCGTTGTTGTCGCCACAGAACCGACCGAGCTCATAGCCAGCGATGGCGAACCGGAGTGGCGGGCGCTGCCGGGCGGCGAGCTGCTGTACGTGACCAATACCGAAACTGCCTGGGTGCGGCAGCTCTCCACCGGCAATATGTACCTACTGCTTTCGGGCCGCTGGTATCGCGCCAAATCACAGGCGGGCCCGTGGACCTTTGTGCGCGCTGACGAGTTGCCACAGAGTTTTCAGGATATCCCCCCGGCTTCAGATCTCGGGGGAACCCGCGTATCGGTGGCGGGCACCGAGGAAGCAGAGGACGCAATGCTCGACGCGACCATACCGCAGACCGCAACCATCCAGCGCAAGGGCACGACCCTGGAAATCGAGTACGACGGTGAACCCAGCTTCGAGGCGATCGAGGGCACCGATGTTGCCTACGCGGTGAACACCGGCGCCCAGGTGCTCAGAATCGACGCTCGCTTCTATGCCGTGGATAACGGTGTCTGGTTTGAGTCCGATGCAGCGACCGGCCCGTGGATCGTGGCGGATACCGTCCCCGCCGATGATATCGCCAGGATTCCGCCCAGTTCACCGGTATACAACGTCACCCATGTCCACATTTATGAGTCGACGCCGGAAGTGGTCTACGTGGGCTATACCCCGGGCTATACCTGGTCCTTCCCCTATTACGGCGTACCGGTGTACGGAACGGGCTGGTACTACCCGCCTTACGGGGGCGGCTTCTACTATCCGCGCCCGCCAACCTGGGGCTTTCACGTGGGCTACAACCCCTGGAGCGGATGGAATTTCGGCGTCAGCTGGAGCAATGGCTTTTTCAATTTCGGCATGAGCTGGGGTGGCGGCTGGGGGAGCGTCAACCGACCTTGGGGCTGCTGCGGTGGCTGGTACGGCGGTGGCTATCGCGGCCCGGTCGTAATCAATACCGGAGATATCAACATCGGCAACAATATCAACATTGGTAATCAGACCAATATCCGCGACCGTATCGAGGCGGGCGACGGCAGACTCAAGGCGAGCAACCTGCAGGGGAAAAACCTGTACAAGCAGGGCGACAACACCCGGCGACTGGCCGACACCGATGCTGTTCAGCGGCTGCAGATGGCGCGCCCGACATCGGGCCGGGAAAACAATGTCTTCGCAGACCGCAACGGCGAGGTCGCGCGCCGGGTTGGCGAAGACTGGCAGACGCGAGACCAGGGCCAGTGGCGCAACAGCGAGCCCGTGGCGGGAGTCCAGGACAAGGTCAGCGGCATGAGTGAGCAGCAGCGCCAGCAGGCCGTGGATGGCGCCCGCGATCGCGCTTCCCAGATTTCCCGGCCTTCAAACCAGCGGCCCCAGATCAACCGCAACCAGCTCAACCGCGATTTTCGCGCCCGTAGTTCGGGGGCAAGCCGTGAGATGCGTCGCCCACGGGCCGGGGGCTTGCGGCGGCGTTAGATCAATCGTTTTAGAGTACTGCCGAATCCAGCTGATGGATTCCTCGCTGCTGCCTTCAATACCGGCGAGTATCGCAAGGCCCAGACAAGCATCGTAGCGATCGTTCTGACGGCGTGCTGCCAGCCCACTATGATCCGCGCGAACGGCATGGCCGCAGGTTGGCCCAAATGCCTGTCAGGCCGCGATCAGGAACTGCCCGTACCACTTGCGGAACTTGGCGAACGGACCGTCGTTGTCACACAGCATGGGCTTCTCGAAATAGCGCTTGTGGGCCCAGATGATGCGGTCTTCCTCCATCTGCTTGCGGATGTCAGCCACAATGGCATCCGCCACTCCACCGGTGGGCTCCTCGCCATTGACCTTCTTCTGGATAAAGGCGTAGAAAGCCTTGCAGTTCTCCTCATCCACCGGCGTCAGATTGGCCATCAGCACCGTGTCGCAGATACCGCTGAATCTCACTATTGCCTGGCCGGGGCCGATGTTGGCGTTATCGATAATACCGGTGATCTCACCCCGGGGGGTCTGCATCTTGCTGACCAGGCGGCTGCGGCGGCGCACGCCCTCAAATTCGGTGATCTCCGGCGTGGGTATATTCTGTGTCCCGTGTACGTACAGGAAGTGGGCTGCATCCACGGAATTCTCCCCCACTTCCTGGGTATGGGTGGCGATATCCCACTCGTGGATCTTGAACGCGCCCCACTCGCCATTGTCGGGCGCGGCCTCGGGCACGATTTCCGGCTCGAACAGGGGCTCTTCGTCCCGGGGGTGATACCAGACGAAGATGCACTGGTTGATCTCGCGCACGTGCCAGGGCTTGATCACCGTTTCGCAGCGCGCCACTTTGGGTGGCAGGTTATTGGCGTAGGGCACGTCGGTGCACTGGCCGTCGCCGTTGTAGGCCCAGCCGTGAAACGGACAGACAATCGAGTCACCGCGCACCTCGGAACCACCCCCGCTCTGGCCGCGGATACCGTAGCCCAGGTGGGCGCCCATATGGGGGCAGTAGGCATCCAGGACTTTTACCTCCCCCGCCTCGGTGCGGAACATGACCAGGTCGGTATCGAAATAGCGCAGCGGCGTGGACTGGGCCATGTCGAGTTCGTGGGAATAGGCTACCTGGAACCAGCCGTAGGGCATCGGCAGGGGGATTCGTTTACTCATGGTCTCGGCCTCGCAGATCGCGGGTAAGTGATACTTCCACTCTAGGCCAGATTCACGCGCGGTTGAATGACTTGCAAAAACTGTCTGCCTCGTTACTCGCGCAAATAGCTGTACTGTCGCGGGAAATGGTTGACGCGATCGCCAATCGGCGCCGGTCCGGGCACGCGCACGCCTGGCATGCCCGTCAGCCGTTAAGCGCCTCGCCCAGGTAATCGACCAGGGCCCGGACCTTGGGCGCGACATGCCGGCGGGTCGGATAGACGGCGTACACCCCCAGCTCGGCGCCGAGATAGCCGGGCATCACCTCGACCAAATTGCCCGCAGCAATATCCTCGCCCACGAGAAAATCCGGTTGCAGGGCAATACCCTGCCCACTGAGCGCCAGCGCTCGACAGGTATCACCGTTATTGCTCTGCAGCGTGGGGCGGACCCGCGCACTCATCGGGCCGCGCGGCCCATTGAACTGCCACTCGTCACCCCTGGCCGAGTAGCTGTAAGCGATGATCGCATGCCTATCGAGGTCGTCGGGGTGCGATGGTGAGCCATGCTCGGCAATGTAGCCAGGTGACGCACAAAGCCGCAGGCGCGTCACAGTCAGGTGTCTGGCCACCAGGCTGGAACTGCGCAGGACGCCGATGCGCACCGCCAGGTCGAAACCCTCTTCGACCAGGTCCACGAGGCGATCCGCGAGGGTGATGTCCAGGCGCACCTGGGGCTGGCGTCGGCAGAACTCGGCCCACAGCGGCGCCAGTCTGCAGATGCCAAAAGAGACGGGCGCATTGATGCGCAGCAGCCCGCGCGCGGTATCGCTGCTGGAGGTGAGCTCCGCCTCTGCTTCCTCGACACCCGCAAGCAGTTCACGACAGCGCGCCAGGAAGACCTCCCCCTCCGCGGTCAGTGACAGCCGGCGCGTGGTGCGATGCAGGAGTCGCACGCCCAGCCGTGACTCCAGGTCGCCCACGTGGCGGGACACCGCGGCCTTGGACAGCCCGAGCGCAGTTGCGGCTCCGACGAAGCTGCCGGCATCCACGACCGAGGCAAAGCTTTGCATTTCGAGAAAGCGATTCATTGTTTTATTTTACGCAACAGTTCGTCTTATTAAATCCTATTTATCTGCATATAAACACCTAATAAGATTCCTCTCAAGCCACTCTGGTGGCATAAACGACTCTAATCCCGGAAGGAGGATTACCATGACAACATTGGCTCACAGCACCCCGAAAGATCCGTCACCACAGGCTTCAAGCTCCCTCGTAAGCAGGCTCTCCCGACGTATTCTCGCCACCGATGCAGGTTGGAGCACGCTGGCCCTGCGGGCACCGATCGGGCTGGTATTTGCCGCCCATGGCGCCCAAAAGCTGTTTGGCTGGTTTGGCGGCTATGGCCTCGAGGGTACAGGCCAGTGGCTGGCATCAATCGGGATAACGCCCGGATACCTCATGGCATTGATGGCTGGCGGCGCCGAGTTCTTCGGCGGCCTGGCACTCATTGCCGGACTCCTGGTCAGACCCGCGGCCGCAGTACTGGCATTCACCATGCTGGTTGCCATTTTCGCGGTGCACGCCGGCAATGGGCTGTTCATGAGCAACAATGGCTATGAGTTCGGCCTGGCGCTACTGGCTGCGTCGGTCTCGCTCATGATCAGCGGCGGCGGAAAACTGTCCGCTGACCGCAAGCTCGCTGCCGCCACGAGCTAGACCGCAGGCAATGCATTGACCGGGAGCCCCAGTGTGCCATGCTTTCTGTTGCTCGATGCCGGCGCCAGCCCCAACCTGCGCGGCGCCGGCTGACAAACCAAAAGGACAGTTTGAGGTATTGCGATGGGTGCATCCGCGAAAAAGATTGCCCTGGTTACCGGCGCTTCCGCCGGGATCGGCGCCGAGTTCTGCAGGCAGCTCGCTGATCGCTGCGACCTTATTATCGCCGCAGGCCGAAGTCGCGAGAAACTCGAGGCGCTGGCGGCGGAACTGAATGAGCATGTCGAGATGCAACTGCTGGAGGCCGACCTGACCTCGGTAGCGGGCCGCGCCCTGGTTGTTGATGCGATCCATGAACAGGGTCCCCTGGAGTATCTCGTCAACAACGCAGGCTTTGGCGCCATGGGAAAATTTGCCGAAACAGACCTGGAATCGCAGCAGAAACAGGTCGACCTGCATATCACGGCGACCCTCGCGCTGACGCACGCTGCGCTTCCCGCCATGCTGGACAGGGGACATGGATTTATCATTAACCTGTCATCGGTTGCGGCGTTCTCGGCCTTCCCGAGAGGTATGATTTACAGCGGCACCAAGGCCTTCCTGAATCTTTTTTCCGAGGGTCTGCAGATGGAGGTCGCTGACCGCGGTTTGAAGGTCCAGAGCCTCTGCCCCGGCTTTACGTATAGCGAGTTCCATGACCGGGAAACCGTGACACGCGTGGGTTTCACCAGGGACCAGATTCCGGAGGAGGTATGGATGACGGCAGCGTCCGTGGTGGAACAGAGTCTCGCAGCCCTGGCCGGAGACAAGGTCATTATGGTTACCGGTGAGCACAATCTGGCAACCGCCCGCCAGAGCGTAGGGGGCCAGCTGAAGCAACTGGGTGAATAGAGGCCGGCCAGCTCCCCACAAAATTGGCACCGGCGCGCCGGACAAACCGTATATGTTACCGGAGGGGCAATTGCTTACTGCGGGGCGCTAAATCGCCCGGGCCGGCAGGTTCTCGCGGAGGAAGCGCAGCATATTGCCCCCCATGACCTGCCGGATCTCGCCCTCGGAAAATCCGGCGCTGAGCATTTGGTCGGTCAGGACAGCGAGCTCCGAGGTATCGAAACGCGTCGCGACCGAACCGTCAAAATCTGAACCGAGCGCCACGTGCTCAACGCCAACCAGGTCAATGCCATAGCGGATGGCGGCGACGATGCTGGCCGGCGCGCTGTCACAGACGGCGCCGTCCCAGTAGCCCACGCCGATAATACCGCCGCCCTCGGCGATCCGTTGCATCAGTGCATCGCTGATATTGCGGGGCCCGGGACAGTGGCCGTTGAAGCCGGTATGACTTACCACCAGCGGTCGCGTGGTACGGGCCAGGACATCCTCCACCACGCTGGGCGATGAGTGGGCCACATCGATCATCACGCCCAGTCGCAGCATCTCGTCGACGGCCTGCTCACCAAACGCCGAAAGCCCCGCGCCACTCTGCCCGTGCAGTGAGCCACCCAGCCTGTTGTCGAAGAAGTGGTGCAGTCCCATCATGCGAAAGCCTGCGTCGAACAGGACCCGGACATTCGCGACCTCACCGTCGAGGGCATGGGATCCCTCGATACCCAGCAGTCCGCCAACGACCGGCTCACCGTTTTGTCGACGGATCAGTAACTGTTCCAGCTCCTCCACGTTGCGCACCAGTTGCAGGTCGCCCGGTGCGCGCTCGGCAAAGCCGCCCAGCTTTTCCCCCTGGTACAGGGCACGCTCCAGCAGGCTGGTCCAGGTACGCAGGGGCCAGGCCTGGGCGATGGCCAACAGGGTAATATTGTCACGCGCACCCGCCGCATTTTCTTCATAGTTCTGCCCGGCGGGAGACTTGGTCACCGCGGTAAACATCTGCAGCGCGACGTTCCCCGCCTGCAGGCGCGGAATGTCCACCTGTCCGCGACTGGACCGCTGCAACAGGTCGCGCGCCCAGAGGGTGCTGTCGGCGTGCCAGTCGCCCACTATCAGCTGGGCATGCAATTCCCTGGCGGCAGGCGACAGTTCATAGGGGGCATGGGCCTCGACAATGTTCATGCCTTTTTCGATCTGGGGCGGCGCGAGGGCCAGGAACAGCCAGATGGCCCCGGCCGCAACCACCAGCGCTAATGCGAGTTTACGCATCACTAGCTCTCCTTTTTCTTATAAGCCTGTCATTCAACGCGATCAAAAGCCAGGTGCATCCGCTTGAACCCGTCCATAAAGTTCGATTTAAAGTGCTCGGGCTCTGACAGCAGGCGTAGATTCGTCATCCGGCTGGCAATTTCCGTGGTGATGGCCTCAAGGATCATCCGTGACTGGTGCACACCGATGCAGAAGTGGGGACCCGCGCCAAAGGTCCGGTAGTGACGGCGGATGGTCTTGTAATCCCGGGTAATATCGAAGACATCCGGATCCTCGAAGTAGTCTTCGTTGCGCGCAGGAGACCCGAGCAGGCAGACCAGTTTGTCGCCCTGCTTGACGTTCTTGCCACCCAACTCGAGATCCCGCGTTGCCGTGCGCCGCAGATAGACCACGGTATTGCGATGTCGCAGCGTCTCCTCCACGGCATTAGGCACCAGGTCCAGGTTGGCCTGCAGCAGCGCGTACTGCTCCGGGTGGCGGCTAAACTCGTACACCATCCAGGCCGTCGTATTGCGAGTGGTTTCCATGCCCCCCACGATCAGGTTGACGAAAAAACCGGCGTACTGTTCATTGCCCAGCTTGTGGCCGTTCACTTCTGTTTGCAGCAGGTCCATGGTAACGCTGTCCCGCGGATTGCGGCGATGATCCTCTGCCAGTCGCTTACCGAACTCCCAGGCTTCCATCGACGCGGCGAAACCGTCATCCCGGGATTCGGCATACTCGGGATCGGCAGACAGGGTGAGGACATTCACCACCCTGGCAATATAGCCATAATCCTCTTCCTTCACGCCCAGCAGTCCCAGCACCGTGCGCATGGGCACCTGCATGGCAACCTCCTCGACAAACTCACACTGCCCGGCATCGATAATGCCATCGATGACCCCCCGGGCCAGGCGCCGGATCAGGTCCTCCCTGCCAACCAGCGCCCGCGGCCGGAAGGCTTCCTCCACCAGACTGCGGTACTCCCGGTGACGGGGTGGGTCCATAAAGTTCATGCTCTCCTGCTGGATTGCCAGCACGTCCTCGGGGAAATCCTCCAGCAGCGGCCCGACACTGCTACTGAAGTCAGCCGGGGTTTTCAGCACGGTATCGATATCATCACGCTGCAAGACCAGCCAGTGGCCGCCCCTGGCGTACTCGTCTTCCTGCCAGACCAGCCGCTGTCCCGTTTGGCGCAGGCGGGCAATCTCCCTCCTCGGCGTGCCTTGCTTGAAATTTGCAATATTCAGCAGCGTGTTATGTGGACATGCGCTCATGACCATTAGTCCTCATCGGGGTGCACGGCTTCTGTGCACATTATATTTTCAGGGGTCTCAAAGTCTGTTTCCTGGACTGCGCGGGGGCTAGCCTCTGCGCTGGCCGGCGATAGTCACTGAACCCAACAACGCGGCTACTGATGCAGCATAGTTGCTGGATGATCACCTTCTGGAATGGGTAGAACCGCGATTTCCGGGGGTGCCTTTTTCTTGGCAATGTACATCGCCTCGTCCGCACGCTTTAAGACAGCTTCGACGGTTTCCCCGGATCGCGCCTGGGTCAGACCCAGCGACACCGTAACTTCAACTGGCTGGCCGTTATCATTGAAATCACTCTCGCTGACGCGCGTATAGATATCCCGGGCGAGCACGCTCGCGCCGTCGATCGGGGTATCGCAAAGCAGAAGCACGAATTCGTCGCCACCATAGCGGCAGACAAAATCCGCAGCGCGGGTCCGAGATTGCAGAACGCCTCCCACGGTCGACAACACCAGATCACCCGCAGCATGTCCGAAGGTGTCGTTAATCTGTTTGAATCGATTGCAGTCAACGAAAACGACTGTGAGCGGAGCCCCTTTCCCCAGACATTGATCGAACAGGGCCTGGGCCCGGGTTTCGAAAGCGAGCCGGTTCAGGACGCCCGTCAGGGGGTCCCGCATCGCCAGGTCCGATTTCTCGCGCAATTCGTCCCGCAACTGCTGGGACTCATGCTTTATTTCACTGAGATGGGCGCTCATCTCCCCAAGACGGACGCGCGTTTCCTCGTGCTGCCGGCGCTCCTCCTCGAGGTGCTTGAGGAGATTGTCCTGAATGCTGCGAATACGCTGCTCGACCACTGTGCGCAGCTCATCAATACCGGCGCGCTGTGCCGCAAGCCCCATGGTCGATACATCCGCATCCACCTGCTCACCGAACCGCTCTGAGCGCGAGAAAGATTCGTCTGCCGCGCCCTTCGTGCCGGTAAGCGACTCCTCAAAGGTCCCGAGTTGCTCGCAAAAATGATCCAGTACCTTGTTCGTGCGGTGGTTCTGCTGAACAGATGCCAGTTCCACGGCATCGAGCTCCAGCGCCACGCGACTCACTGCCGCCTCAATACTCAGCCCATCCTCGAGCTCCAGCGACAGGGCACGAATTGTCGCTGCCCGTGCAGCCTGGTCATGCAGGGATTCAACCTGGGCGGCGACCCGCTCTATCAGTGACTGCAGTGGCCGGATATCGTCGCTCTCCCGCCGGTCGGACGCGCGGCGCCCGAACAATCGCCTGAGAGGACTCTTAGAACCATTCGTTTCAACAGGCGGCGCCCCGGCCCGCCCCGACGCCGTGCCTGGCGCCGGATTATCCTGTTCACTGACTGTCATACAGCGCCGGGTCAACTGGTCGGCGAGTTCGGCACACTCGGCGCCCGCCCCATCCCGCCTGATCGCCTTGCGTGCCCGCCCTACCAACAGCCTGATCTCATCATCATCCGATTCAACCATCGCCGCCAGCCGCGACGCCAGCCTCGCCAATCCGTCGTTATGCGTCATTTGCGCTGCTTCCCCACCGTTGTCCATTGCCTATGCATTTTCACTGAGCCCCTCGCCCACGGCGAAAACGTACGCAAGCACCTCGGCTACCGCGAGGTAGAGGGACTCGGGTATCTCATCACTCACGGGGACCTGGCTCAGCAGGCCAACCAGGCCGTAATCCGCCACCACCGGAATGCCGTGCTCGCTGGCCAGCTGAGCAATCCGCTGCGCCATCTCCTGCTCACCGCTGGCCAACACCCTGGGCGCACCTTCGCCATTGTACTCCAGCGCGACGGCAAGGAAGGACGCATCGTCACTGCCTGGCTTCATCCCCGGGCTCCATTTGCTTTGAGGTCACGCATCAGGCTCTGCCTCGCTCGTCGTGGCTTTGCGCCTGTAAACCACTGTCCGGAAACGGCTCACACTCCATGGCGTGCAGGTCGAATCCCGCCGCCCGCAGGCGGCGATCAAGTTCGACTTCACCGGCGGCCAGACCCTCGAGGCCGGGCCCTGACTCGCCCTGAACCTGTACCGAAACCCGTTCGCCGCTGAGGGCGATCGTCACCTCGACACGCCCCAGATGCGGTGTCTGCAATTGCAGGCACACACGCCATGTGTCAGGACTTCCCATGTCGACGTCGCCCGCAGCACCGCCTTCCTTTTGCAGGCGAACCTGCATGGCGTTCACCTCACCCCGGAGCGTGAAGGGTACGGTTGCATGCCAGGTGGATGGCTGTCCCGGCTCGGGCGGCAGGGATTTCAACTGATTGGCGTTAATGCCCTGTAGAGCACGCTCAACCCACACCTCGTCCAGCGACTGAGCATCCGTCCGTGGGCCCGGGTTACCGCGCCGCGCACGAGCTTGCAGCAGCAGCGTTGCCAGCGACGCCTTGAGATCGTTGCGCGGCACTTCAGCGCCCCCATCCACAGCGCGACGCAGCAGGGCTTCCAGCCAGGTACCGGAGCCCGCCAGCGCCGCGCGCAGGGTTGGGGCTGAGCCGAGTTCGCGAGCGTGCGCCAAAGCAGCCACAAGACCTGCAGAGACCGGGGACGCGCGACCACCATCCACGGCGGCCACCAGGGGCCGCAGCACCTGCACCAGCGATTCGGCAGCGCCGTCCAGCACCGCGGGAAGAGAAGCGACCCTTGCGGCCGCCGGGCCGGAGAATCGTCCTGCCTGCGCAGGAAATTGTGTTTGCACCTGCAGCGTTACCCGTGGTTCGGTCGCAACGACCTGCAACGAGAGACGCGTGCCCGCCTGGATCGAGCCCGAGACCGCGGCACTGATCCGATGACCGGATATAACCAGGTTCAGCACACCTTCGCGCGACTGTCCGAGCACCCGGGCCTGCAGGTTTTGCCCGACCTGCAGTTGTTGCAGCCAGCCGCGAGCTTCCCGGGGCACAAGCCCCTGGCCGTCGCTGATTAACTGGATCCGGGTCATGGCGTTGCCACATCATTTTTGTGGGAAGATAGCACAGCCCCCGCCCAGGTGTCGCGCGCACTCAAGCCCGGCAGCACTAGGTCCGCGAGGCCACCTCAAGTATACTTTCGCGCTAACTGCCGACGCCGGAGCGAGAAAGAATTTCATGGATTTAGCAACCTTACTCGGCCTGCTGGGGGCCATGGGCGTCATCCTGGCGGCGATTATTACCGGCGGCTCCCCCATCATTTTCGTCAACATACCCTCAATACTCATCGTGCTCGGCGGCACGGTGCTGGTGGTGATGATCAAATTCACCCTCAGCCAGTTTTTCGGTGCCTTCAAAGTCGCGGCACGCGCATTTACCTTCAAACTGCAGGATCCCGAGGAACTCATCAGCCAGATCGTCGAGATCTCCGGGGTGGCCCGCAAAGACGGTATGCTGGCGCTGGAAAACCTCGAAATTAAGGATGAGTTTCTCTCCAAGGGTGTCAGGATGCTGATCGACGGTAACTCACGCGAGGTCGTCAGCGCGGTCCTGCACAAGGAGCTACAACAGACGATTGACCGCCACAAATGGGGCAACAAGGTATTCAGCGCCACCGGGGACGTCGCACCGGCTATGGGCATGATCGGCACCCTGATTGGCCTCGTGCAGATGCTTTCATCGATGGACGACCCCAAGTCCATCGGCCCGGCGATGGCCATCGCCCTGTTGACCACACTCTACGGGGCGATGCTGGCCAACATCGTGGCGATCCCGATCGCCGACAAGCTTGACTTGCGCAAGAGCCAGGAGGGCCAGCTCAAGGCCCTGTGCATTGACGGCGTGCTGGCTATCCAGGAAGGCCAGAACCCGCGGGTTATTGAATCCATGCTGCAAGCTTACATCGATCCGAGAAAACGCAGCCAGGAAGCCGAGCCCGCTGCATGATCCAGTTCGAGGAAGAGGACGAGGTCAAACCAGGCGCGCCTCCCTGGATGGCCACCTTCGCCGACCTCATGTCTCTACTGATGACGTTTTTCGTCCTGCTGCTGTCTTTTTCCGAAATGGATGTAGAGAAGTACAAACAGATTGCCGGTTCGATGAAAATGGCCTTTGGCGTGCAGGACGAGGTCAGCCTGGAGGACATCCCCAAGGGAACCAGCGTGGTAGCCCAGGAGTTCAGTCCCGGAAAGACTGACCCGACACCCGTTGAAACTGTGCGCCAGATCACTGCCGACCCCAGCAAGCCTTCCCTGCGCACGGGCGCCGAGGATGGTGCCTCAGCGCGCCCGGAGGCCTCGCGCGAGGCTCTTAAGGCGGAGCTGAGGGAGCTGTTGGCCAAGACCCGCGAGGACGCGGAGAAACTGGAGATGATCCTGCAAAACGAGGTGAGCAACGGCAAGGTGGACATCGAAACGGATGGCCGCTCCATCACCATCCGCATTCGCGAGAATGGCTCCTTTCCCTCCGGCTCGGCGACCCTGGACAGGAACTTCGTGCCCACACTCAACAAGCTGCGCGAAGCGCTCAGGGATATTGAAGGCAAGATATCGGTCGAGGGACACACCGACGATGTGCCGGTTTCAGGTGGCATGTTCCGCTCCAACTGGGAACTGTCAGCCTCACGCGCGCTGTCGGTCACGCATCAGCTTGTGGCCGATGGCGGCCTTGATGACGAACGATTAATGGTGGTCGGCTATGCCGATACGCGACCGTTTACCGTCAACGACACGCCTGGCGGGAGAGCCCTGAACCGGCGGGTAGAGCTGGTCATACGACAGGGCCTGGATAACGGCAGCGAGGAGAGTCTGGACGAACTCCTGCAGGAAAATTCCGAAGTCATGGATATGCTGGGCCTGGATTCAGCCCGCGAGACGGAGCCAGCCAACGATGATGAAAAACCCTGAAACGAATCGCCGCAGCTTCTTTCGTATCCGCGACGAAGCCTACGTGGTGTACCGCAAAGACAGCGAAGCGCAGGCGGGTTTGGCAGAAGATACGGAGTGGGACGCGTTGGAAGCCGCGCTCAACACTGCAATCAACATGGTCTGGCGAGAGCACCCATCGATTGCCGAAGCCCTGGGCCTTCTCAATCGTAAACTCGACCGTCTGGGAGACACCGGCGAACACGAGAGGCTACACCTGCCACCCGATCTTGAGCCTGTGCCGGTCAACCTGAGCGGCGCCGGCATTGCGTTCACAACGCGGGAGCCCTTCCAGGGGGGCGTGCGGCTACGACTTCTGCTGGGCCTGTTGCCCTCGCATACACTGGTGCGCATCAGGGGCCAGGTGGTGAGTAACAGCGAAGCGCTTCCGGACAGTCCCGGGCGCTGGCGGACAACGGTGGCGTTTGACGAGGACGAGGCGCAGCGCGAAATTCTGATCCGGCACACGGTGCAGAAGCAGCACGCCCGAGACCGGGGGCCAAGCGGCTAGTAATCCAGGCGAGCCACCTCTGAACCCGCCTGCGGGAGGACCGGCCAGGTCTGCAATGGCCCCGGTATTTCTCCATCAGGTTTGGGCGCCAGCAGGTTGATGACCACCCGGCGGTTGCGCGATCTGCCCGCAGCGCTATCGTTGGCAACCACGGGGCGCTGTGCCCCAAAGGCCAGGATTGAAAGGCGACCCGGAGCTACGCCGTGTTCCTCGAAAACCCTGACTATCGATGCGGCCCGCGCTGCAGACAGCTCCCAGTTTGAAGCAAAGCGCTCGTTGCGAATCGGCACGTTGTCGGTATAGCCCTCCACCCGCACCGCATGACCCAGGGGCCCCAGCAGCCCCGCCAGATCGCGTAACACCGGAGCGGCACCGGTCAGCAGCACCGCGCTGCCGTTGGGAAAAAGCAGCGTGGCATTGAGCTCGATGCGCAAACCTCCAGCATTGTTGCTCACTCGCATTTCATTGCGATCGATACCGCGCTGCTCACGGTTGCGTTCAAACGCCTCTGCAACATGAGCGAGCGTGCGACCCGGCTCTGCATCCAGTGGCCGAAAGGGTACCTGCGCCGGCGGGCTGGCGGTCGGCTCCCGGTGACCCAGCTTCGGTACCGGGCGCGAGGCCTCTCCGGTCTGCAGCACAGAAGGCTTGACGCGTGCAAAGGCATTGCTGATTGAGTTGGACAACACACGGTAGTCGCCATCGTTGGCCTGGGAAATGGAATACATGACTACGAAGAAGGCGAACAGCAGGGTAACCAGGTCAGCGTAGGACACCAGCCATCGATCCTGGCCCGCCCGCGGCGCATCGAGCTGGTAGCGGGTCCGTCGCACTACGCAAGATAGCCTTCGAGCTTGCTGCGAATCGCTTGTGGGTTGTCCCCGTCCGCGATCATCGCCAGGCCCGCGACGACCATGTCCCGGGAGCGCGCCTGCTGCTGGGCTATCGCGCGCAGCTTGTTGGCCACCGGCAGGAAGAACAGGTTGGCGAGGCCCACGCCGTATATTGTCGCCACAAAAGCAACCGCGATGCCTGAGCCCAGGGCGCTGGGATCCGACAGATTGCGCATGACCTGAATAAGGCCGAGCACAGCACCCAGAATCCCCACCGTCGGCGAGTAGCCGCCCATGGCTTCGTATACCTGGGCGTAGCGCAACTCCGCGGCCAGCCGACTCTCGACGTACACGTCCAGGGTTGCGCGTATCTCCTCCGGCTCGAAACCGTCGATCAGCAGGCGTAGCCCTCGCACTACGAATTCATCCTCGGTGTCCTGGTCTACGGATGTCTCCAGCGCCAGCAGGCCGCTGCGCCGGGCGATCCGCGACCATTCGAGAAGCCGCTGCAAGTTGGCTTCGCGGTCGTCCGCTGGCGGCATGGCGACATTGCCGAGTCGGGCAATCGCCAGACGGAAATCAGCTAGCGGGGTTTGCAGTAGTACCGCGCCCATAGTTCCGCCCACCACCACCACAAACGCTGTAAGTTGCAGTAATCCGCTGAGCTTGCCGCCTTCAAGCAGATTGCCGGTGACCACCGCTCCCACGGAAAGCATCAACCCCAGCAGCGCCAGGTAATCAATCGAACGCCGTGTACCCGCCAGGGGGTTCAATGTTCCGCCGCCATCAGCCATGCCATTCGCCCAGTCCCGAGCGCAGACGCGCCAGCGCCTGGCCATGCAGCTGCGACACGCGGGATTCAGACACCCCCAGCACCATACCAATCTCTTTGAGATTCAGGCCCTCGTCGTAGTAGAGCGCCATCATCAGTTGCTCCTTCTCGGGTAGTTTTTCGATGCCCAGCGCCAGGCACTCGCGAAAGCGCTGGGAATCAACCTGGGCCGCCGGATCGCCATCGCCCGGCAGCATGCCTTCGTCGTCATCCCCGAGCGGCAACATCCTCGCACAGGCCAGCTCCCCAGCGAGCTGCTGGTAGTCCTGCAGTGACAGCCCCAGTTCCGCGGCGATCTGCCGGTCTCCGGGGACCTCGCCGTCGCGGGCTGCGACCGCGTCGATCGCCTCGGCCACGCGTCGCAGTTCCCGCTGCACACGCCGGGGCAACCAGTCGCCGCTCCGCAACTCATCCAGCATCGCTCCCTTGATACGGATACCGGCGTAGGTGCTGAAGCTGGCACCACTGTCATCCCGGTACTGTTCACGTGCGCGTAGCAGCCCCACCATTCCCGACTGGATGAGATCATCGACTTCAATGCTCGCGGGCAGTTTGGCCGCCAGGTGAAGCGCAATCCGCTTGACCAGTGGCAGGTGCTCTCTGAGCAGGTCGTCAACACCGACGTGATCAGAGGTCTGGTAGGGGCTGCCGGAAACGGACATGATAAGATCTGGGCCCTACACCGACTGAGGCGCAATCATCCGTTCCAGGAAGAACGCGATGCCGCCCCCGGGGGAGCCCCCTCCCTCCTGTCGGTCGATTCGCTCGGCGATGCCGACAAAAGCCCTGGCTGCGGGCGAACGCGGATAACTGAGGACCACGGGCGCCCTGCCCTGTACCGCCTTGCGCAGGTAGGGGTCCTGGGGAATCGTGCCGAGAAACTGCAGGCGAACGTCGAGGAAACGGTCAGCGACAGAACACAGGCGCGTGAACAGGCGGCGCCCCGCCGGCTCGCTGTCCATCATGTTTGCCAGGATCTGGAAGCCGCTGACGCCGTGCTCCTGATGCAATACCTTGATCAGGGAGTAGGCATCGGCGATCGACGCGGGCTCGTCGCAAACCACCACAACAACATCCTGGCAGGCGCTGCAAAACGTCAACACCGCTGGATCAAGGCCCGCTCCTGTATCCACGAGCAAGGTGTCAAAGTTGCCCTCCAACTGACTGAATTCGCGCACCAGCCCGGCCAACTCCAGGTCACCCAGGCGCGCCATCCTCGCCAGCCCCGAGCTGGCAGGTATGACCCGGATGCCGCCGGGGCCCTCCACCAGCACATCTTCAAGGGCGCGCTCACCGGCCAGCACGTGACTGATATTCCATTGCGGCTTTAACCCGAGCACCAGGTCCACGTTGGCGAGGCCAAGATCCGCATCGAACAGCAAGACCGAGCCCCCGGCTTGCGAAAGGCTAACGGCGAGGTTGACGGCGATATTGGTCTTTCCTACCCCGCCCTTGCCGCCTGTTATGGCAATCACGTTTATGGGCGCTCGCTGGCTCATGGGCATGAAAACTCGTTGTCGGGCCTGTCCGTGTGCCCCCGGTTCATCAGGCGGTCGCCAGGGAGGCGGGTGAACGCCGTGCCGGATGCCTGTTGGCGTGGAACAGGCGCTGCTTCTCCGCCAGACCAATTAACTCCGCTGCGTCGGCGGGCTCCAGATCCTCGGGCATCCGCTGCCCGCGACTGAAACCCAGCAGTGGGAACCCGGCCCTGATGATGGCATCCAGTACCCCCCCCAATACTATCGATTCATCCACCTTGGTGACAACTGTTCCCACTGCGCTGTAGGGCGCGAGTAGACTCAAAATCTCGCGGTTCTGCGCGGGCTGCGCGACCGCGGAGAGAACACAGCACAGCGCGATATCCCTGGCCGCACTGGTCAAGGAGTGAACCTGTTCCGACCAGAGGGGGTCGCGCTGGCTCAAGCCCGCGGTGTCGATATAGATGCGCCGACATCCACCAAGAGTCTTCAGGGCAACGCGCAGCTCCGAGAGGGAGCCCGCCTGGATACAGGCAAGGTCAAAGCGACGAGCAAGTCCATGCAGGGGACTGGCACCCCGACTGCTGAAGCAGTCCATCGCGACAATACCGACCTGCCCTTCCTCGCCGTGCTGCAGGTCTCTCGCCGCCAGACGCGCCACCGTGGCACTCTTGCCCACGCCCGTGGCCCCTATACAGGCAATCACCTTTGGCGCGCGCTGCTGCCAGTCCTCCCGCGGCAGCGGCAACCGCTCACCAAGAGCTTCCAGCACCTGCCGCCATTGAACTTCGCTTGGCTGGGACTGCTCCAGGCCGTCGATAATCCCACCGCCCACCATTCGGGAAAAGCCCATTTGCAGCAGACGCTGTTGCAACAGCGAGCGACTGGCAGGCTGCGCGGCTGACTCGCGCCAGGTCCGTTGCTGCAGTTCCTGCTCCAGCATACCGCGCAGGCGCACCAGCTCTGACTCCAGCCGCGCCATGGTCAGCTCGGGGGCCGCGGTGGCAGATGGCCTACCGGGCTCGAGATCCCGGGGCGCGAGCTCTTCCGAGGCTTCCTGCATCACGGCGCTCAAGTCCGCGGCGGCGAGCAGCTCCACCTGTTTGCCCACCCGGCGATTGGACAGGATGACAGCCTCGGGACCCAGGCTCTCGCGAACCTTGGCCAGCGCCAGGCGACTGTTGTCGGCGGTAAAACGTTGTATCACGAATCTCTCTCCAGCTTGCCGGGCACTGATCGCTATGCCCGCTGAGTTGCGCCGATGGTGGCGATCACCTTGATCGATTTACTGGGCGGTATCTCCTCATAGGCCAGGACATACAACCCGCTGATCCGCCCGCGCAGCAGGCGGGCCAGGAACAGCCGAACACCCGAACCCACCAGCAGAACGGCCTGGGCACCTTCCGCCTCCAGGCGCTGACTGCCCTCGGAGAGCTGGGTCATTATCGAATTCAACAGTGACGGCTCCAGGCCCCCGCCAGCACCCTGTATCGAGTTTTGCAATATCTGTTCCAGCTGGGAGTCCAGGGCCAGCACCTTCAGCTCTGGCGCGGTCTGCGCCACGATCTGGTAGATGGAAGGACCGAGCGCAACACGAACCCGGGCAAGCAAAGCGTCAGAATCTTGACTCCCTGCCTGCGCCGACGCGAGGGTCTCGGCGATGTTGCGCATGTCGCGCACGGGGACGCCCTCTTCGAGCAGCGCCTGTAACACCCGCGTCACCTCGGCCAGGGACATGACCCCGGGTACCAGGTTTTCCACCAGCTTGGGGGAGCTCCGCGCCAGTTTGTCCAACAGCAGCTGCACATCGTCCTGGCCCAGCAACTTGTGGGCGTGGTTCTTGAGAATCTGGCTGAGGTGAGTGGCGATGATCGTGCTGTTATCGACCACGGTGAACCCCAGGGACTGCGCCTCGGCTCGCTGCGACGGGTCGATCCATACCGCGTCCAGGCCAAAGGTGGGATCCTTGGTGTGAACCCCCTCCAGCTCCGGGCTCGCCTGCCCCGGGTTGATGGCGAGTTCCCGCCCCTGCAGGCACTCGCCCTCGCCCACCACCACATCGTGCAGGGTAATCCGGTAGGCGTTGGGGGCGAGGTCCAGGTTGTCGCGGATATGCACGCTGTGCACCAGAAAACCGAGTTCCTGCGAGAGTTTCTTGCGCACCCCTTTGATTCGCGGTAGCAGGTCACCTCCCTGGTTGCGATCGACGAGCGCAATCAGCCGGTAGCCGACCTCGAGACCGATCTCGTCCACATCGCCCACGTCATCCCAGCTCAGTTCCGCCGCCTCGGCCGGTGCCGGCGCCACGTTGCTCGCCGGCACCTCTTCCGTATCACTGGCCTGGAGCCGCTGCCAGCGCATCAGGCCAAAGGCGATCAAGGCGCCCCCAATCGGCAGAAACACCAGTGCGGGCATGCCCGGTATCAGGCCGATCAAGGTAATAATGCCGCCCGCGACCAGCAGTACACGCGGGTTATCAGTCAACTGCGCGCTGACCGCCCCGCCCATATCCTGGCTGCTGGACACACGGGTCACGATAATTGCAGTCGCGGTGGACAGAAGCATGGACGGTATCTGCGCAACCAAACCGTCGCCAATAGTCAACAGGGCGTAGTTCTGCGCCGCGTCACCAACGCTCAGGTTATGCTGCAATGTTCCGATCATGATCCCACCAAGAATGTTGATGAACAGGATCAGAATGCCGGCCACGGCGTCGCCGCGGACGAACTTGCTCGCACCGTCCATCGCCCCGTAGAAGTCGGATTCCTGGCCGACCTCCTCCCGGCGTCGCAATGCTTCGGCCTGGTCAATCAGGCCCGCATTCAGGTCCGAGTCGATGGCCATCTGCTTGCCGGGCATCGCATCCAGGGTGAAGCGCGCGGTCACCTCGGAGACCCGGCCAGCGCCCTTGGTGACCACCACGAAATTGATAATCACCAGAATCGTGAATAGCACCAGGCCCACGGCGTAACTGCCACCCACTACGAACTCTCCGAAGGCCTCAATCACCTGCCCGGCAGCGGCGGTGCCACTATGGCCCTCGAGCAAGACCACCCGCGTGGAGGCCACATTGAGGCCCAGCCGCAACAGGGTTGCGATCAACAAAACCGTGGGGAACGCGGCGAACTCGAGGGGACGGGTGGCGTACACCGCCGCCAGCAGCACCACCACCGCAAGCGCGATATTGAACGTAAAGAGTACGTCCAGGGCCAACGGTGCCAGTGGCAGCACGATCATCACCAGCATCAGCAGGACCACCAGCGGTGTGCCCACGCCATTCAATACGCTGGCGGCCAGTCCGAGTCGTCCCGTGCCCACCAGAGTGGCAGCGCCCTCATTAGCGGCCATCGCTCGACTCCTCCCCGTTATCATCGCGGTACTCCGGCGGTACCTCTATGTCATCCGGCTGGGGCACATAGTCCGTGGGTCCGGCGCTGCGCAGCTGGAAAACGTAGGCCAGCACCCTGGCGACCGCGAGGTAAAGCCCCCGGGGTATCTCGTCACCAATCTCCGTACTGGCGTACAGCGCCCTTGCCAACGGCGGGGCCGAGAAGATCGCGACGCCGTTCTCCCGGGCGCACTCCCGAATGCGGGCGGCCATCAGGTCCCGGCCCTTGGCAAGCACCTCCGGTGCGCCGGTGCCCTCTGGCTGGTAACGCAGGGCCACCGCGTAATGGGTGGGGTTGGTAATGACCACGTCTGCCTTGGGCACATCCTGCATCATGCGCCTCTGTGCGGCCTCACGCTGCATGGTCTTGATCCGCTGTTTGACCTCGGGGCGCCCGTCGGTTTCCTTGAGCTCGTCGCGCACCTCCTGGCGTGTCATGCGCAGCTGCCGCTGGTGATTCCAGCGCTCAAAGGGGACATCGATAGCCGCAACCAGCAGCATGGTCGCGCTCAAGGCCAGAAAGCTCCACAGCAGGACGGCAATAGCACTCTGCATCGCGGCGCCGGGGGTGTACTGCGCAAGCACCAGCAGTTCGCGGTGGAACAGGCGGAACAGCAGCAAGGTAACGAAAGCCAGCAGCAGAAACTTGGCCAGCGTCTTGAGCAGTTCCATCAGCCCCTTAAGGGAGAAGACCCGGCCCAGGCCCTTCACCGGGTTGATTTTCTCCAGCTTGAAGGCGATCGCCGAGGCACTGAAAGCCCAGCCGCCCATGACCAGCGGGCCCATGAAGGCCGCCAACAGGGTCACCGTCAGGAAGGGCGCGATCGCCGCAAAAGCCCGCAGCGAGATATCCCCGAGCTGACTCGCCATGCTGGCGGTGGTGAGCAATTGCCCTCGCTCCACCTGCAGTGCGTCACTGAACACGAGTCGCAGGCTATCCAGCCAGGCGCCGCCGAAAAACAGCAGGGCAAGCGCGCTCATCAGCAGGGTTAGCAGAGTATTGAGTTCCTTGGAGCGCGGTACCTGTCCCTTGCGCCGCGCCTCCTGCAGGCGTTTGGGGGTCGGCTCTTCGGTCTTTTCCTGTCCCGGCTGCTCTTCGGCCATCAGAGCAGACCCACTGCTTGCAGGATGGCCTCACGCGCCGCGGCGCCGAAACGCTCGAGGAATACCGGCAGCGACAACATCATGAACACGAGGCCAACCAGTATGGTTACTGGAAAACCCACGGCAAAAATATTCAATTGTGGTGCGGCCCGGGTGATCACCCCGAAAGCGACGTTGGTCATCAGTACGGCGGTCACCGCCGGCAGCGCCAGCAGCACCGCCGTGGCAAACACCTGGGATCCCATGACGAACACCGCCAGGGCCCGGGCCGGGTCAAGTGCGGTCGCGGCGATGGGCAAGAGGTTGAAGCTGTCGGCCAGAGCGGAGATCAACAGCAGGTGACCGTCGATCGCCAGAAAAAGAAGTACCGCCAGGATCGTGTTCAACTGGCTCACCACCGGCACCTGCACCCCGTTCTGGGGGTCAACCGACATCGCGAACCCCAGGCCCATCGACATTGCCAGGGTTTCACCCGCCACCACGACCGCGGCGAACGCCAGTTGCACCACCAGCCCCATCATGACACCGATCAGCACCTCCCGCGCCGCCAGCAACAGGCCGGGCGCGCTGATGATGTCCACCGCCGGCGGTGCCTGCATCGACGGTACCAGCAGGGCCGCGACCGCCAACCCGAGGATCACCCGCACCCTCACTGGCAGCGAGGCGCCACTGAATACCGGCGCCACCAGAAACAGCGCGGAAATCCGCAGGAAGGGCCAGGTATAAGCCTGCACCCAGCCGACGATGTCGCTTGCCTCGATCATCCAAGCATTGCCGGTATGTCACGATAGAGCCGCTCGGTGAACGTGGTAATCAGCTCCAGCATCCAGCCGCCAGCGACGAACAGCGCCACGATGACCGCGAGCAGCTTGGGAATAAAACTCAGGGTCATCTCCTGTATCTGCGTCGCCGCCTGGAAAATACCGATAAGCAGCCCCACGGCCAGAGCCCCGCCGAGTATGGGTCCGGCCAGCAGAACCGCGAGCCACAGCGCCTGCATGCCGACATCGAGTACTTCCTCCGGCGTCAAGGCAACTCACTCACAACGCAAAACTCGATACCAGGGTAGTCGCCACCAGGGACCAGCCATCCACCAGTACAAAGAGCATCAGTTTGAAAGGCAGGGAAATCAGCATCGGCGACAGCATCATCATGCCCATGGACATCAGCACCGATGCGACCACCAGATCGATGACCAGAAACGGTACGAACAGCAGAAAGCCGATCTGGAAAGCCGTCTTCAGCTCACTGGTGAGGAAAGAAGGAAGGAGCACGTGCATCGGTACTTCGGCCCGTGTGGCGTAGGGTCCGTAGCCGCCCAGTTCCGAAAACAGCATCAGGTCATTTTCGCGCGTCTGGGAAAACATGAACTCGCGGAAAGGCTCGCGCGCCGTGGCCAGTGCCTCTTCGAAGCCAATCGTTTCCTCGAGAAAAGGCTGCAGGGCCTGACCGTAGGCCTGCTCGAGCACCGGCGCCATGATGAACAGGCTGAGGAACAGGGCCAGGCCAAGGATAATCTGGTTGGACGGGGTCTGCGCGGTGCCCAGCGCCTGGCGCAGGATCGCCAGTACGATGAGGATACGGGTAAAGGACGTCATGGTAATCAGGAGTGCCGGCAGCAGGGTCAGCAGGGTCATCACAAGGAGGATCTGGATTCCCAGCGAATAACTGCTGCCGCCGCCCGCGGTGGGCTGTACCTGCAACAGGGGGATTGAGGCCTGGGCCTGGGCAAGCTCCGGCGCAAGGCAGGCCCAGAGCAGCATGCCCACCGTCGCAAACCAGCGCATCAGCCCCGGCCTCCGGCACGCTGGCCCAGCGCCTGGCGCATCGCAGTTGCGAATCCACCATCCGCCGCGGGGGCTTGCGGTGGTGCCTCGTCAAAACGGTGCAAGAGTTCCACCTGGCCGGGGCTGACCCCCAGCAGCAGGTGCGTATCACCCGCCTGCAACAGCACGACCTTCTCGCGCCCCCCCAGGCTCGCGGAAGCCTGCACCTGCAACAGGCCGGATCGCATACCCGTGCCACGGCTGAGGGACCGCAACAGCCACAGCACGACGAAAAGGGTCGCGCAGACGAGCAACAGTGAACCCACTATCTGGAGCAGATAACCGCTGTCGAAAAGCGGCGTATAACCCCCGGAGACGGCATCTGGCTGCGCCAGCGCGGGTACCCCGCAGGCCGCCGTGAGCAGCACCAGCAGCAGTCGGCTAACCGTCGTCATCGCAGTTTTTTCAAGCGTTCCGAGGGACTGACAACATCCACCAGGCGCAGGCCGAACTTGCCCTGACTTTCCACGACTTCACCGCGGGCGATCAGCATGCCGTTGACAATCAGGTCGAGCGGCGCACTGACTTCCCGATCCAGTTCAACCACGGAGCCCTGGCTGAGCGACAGCAATTTGCTGATCGGCACGCTGGTTCGCCCGATCTCCACCGACAGGGTCACGGGGACATCGAGCAGCATCGACAGATCTATCTCGCCGCCGCCGGCAGAACCGTTCCGGGATCCCGGTTCCGCCCCGTCAAATTTCGGCAGGTTCGGCGCCCTGACACCTGCCTCGCCCCTGTCCTGACCCTGTATTTCAGCGGTATCGCTATCTGGTGGCATGTCTTCGCTCATGCTGACTCCTCATTGGGCATCGCTCGTCACGGTCCCCTGAATCGATGCAATTTTTACGGCTTTGAGACCATTACTGCTGCCGTATTCCCCTTCGGCAATCGGCAGATCCTCCAAACGAATCTTGACCGTTTCCGGCATTTTCAACGGCAGGATATGACCAACGCGCAGGGCGAGGGTCTCGGCCAGGCTCAGCTCGAGCTGCGATAGCTCGACGCTGACTCCCAGTTGCAGCGAGGGCAGGCGCGCTTCCAGCACTTCACTCCAGGCACCGGGGCCTTCGGTGGTCTGCTGAGTCGACTTCGCCAGGCGCTGCTTGAAGGGCTCGATCGCGGAGAACGGGATCACCAGTTGCAGTGAGCCACTCCAATCGTCGCCTGTGGCGATATTGAGCTGCAGAACCAGAACCTGATTGTCGGTTGGCTCCGCTGCCAGTTTGTCGGTGTTTGGCTGCACCTCCATGGCGTCGGGTTGCAGGTTGAGGCGTTCACTCCAGGCCTCCTGCATGGCCTCCAGCACGCGCTTGCCAAGCAACTCGGCCATACGCTGCTCACCGGGCGACAGCACCTTGCGCCTGCGTCCGGACTGTCCTGCCCCGGCACTACCTCCGAAGTATCGATTGACCAGGATCGACAGCAATTCCGCGGGACAGGTCAGGTAGCAGCCGCCCCTGAGGGGCGACATACGAAAACTGAGTAATGCCGCCTCCTCTTCCAGAGACATCAGCAGGTCAGCGTAAGTCGCCATCCTCGGCGATTCGGCAGTAATGCTGAAGCGCAGTCCGAACGCCTGGGCCAGGGTAAAGCCCAGCTGTTCAGCATGGCGCTGGTGCGTACCTGGCAACAGCGACATCTGGCGGAGAACCCCGGCTTCACGGGCAGTGAAATCAAACAGCCCATAGTCTGTGGGGTTGTCGCGAGTGTGCTCGAACTGCTCGGCGATTTCTGACAGCGCCGCAAGTTCGCTTTCCGAGAGTATGCTGTCGCTCACTGTCCGCCCCTCTACTGGAGCACGAAAGAGGTGAAGAACACGTCGTCGACGGCGCCTGCGCCATGACCGGCCAGAACCTCGTTGACGGCGTCAAGGATGGATACGCGCAGCGCCTCTTTACCCTCCGCAGTGCGCAGAGCCGCGAAGTCCTGCTCGCTCAACAACATGATCAAGCGATTGCGCACAGCCGGCATGTTGTGCCGGGCGCGGGCCAGACTCTCCTCGCTGTAGGCCATGAGCTGCAGCTCAGTCTGTACGTAGCGGATCGCGCCCTGGTAATCAAAATTCACGAGCAGCTTGTCCATCGCCAGGTAGTGAGCCTCCTGCGGTGCCCGCTCTTCCTCAACGGTCTCCGCACCGGCGCCGGATCCCTGCGCTGACTGCTGCGTGCCCATGAACCACCAGGCGCCCGCGCCACCGCCCAGCAGTAAAACCACTGCCAGGGCGATCCACAGCCAGTGACCGCGCTTGCCGCTGTTTTCATCTTCCGCGCCCTTGCGCAGATTCAAGTCGTTCTCGTCCTGAGCCATTTTCCCCTCTCCATGCCGAGTCTTGCCTCTACAGATCGTGGCAACCCGCAGCCGAGGCTTTTCTGCAAGTCCCATGCCACCCGTAAATTAACATGAAATTCAATAACTTAAACAGCAGCTGGCGGGCAGTGACGGTAATTTGACGGCCTCGTGGGGGTCCATCGTGGCAACCCGGGGATGACACGGGGCGCCACCAGGGGCTGCGCCGCCAGCGCGCCAGATCGAGAGCGGGGATAGTGGAACGGGGTTTGGGCTAGACGTAACAGTCCAGCAAGCGGGGAGCCTCAGTGCCCGAGGCGGTGGCGGGTGTCGTCACACCCTCATGATCGGCACCCGCAGCGACGCTGTCTCCAGGCTGGGCCTGTCCCCCGCCGGCGTTCGGCTGCTCAGGGTTAGCCTGCGACCGGTCGCCGACTTCCGCCCGCACCAGTTGCAGCCCGCCCTGGTCCATCATCTCCCGCAGGCGGGGCAGGGATGCCTCTATGGCATCCCGCGCGGCAGGATTATCCGCAGTGAATACGACCCTGGCCTGGTCACCGTCCGTGGTAATCGCAATGTGCAGGCGTCCCAACTCAGCAGGGTGCAGCTGCAAGTTGGCCTCCTGCGGGCCACCTCCAGAGCGCGCGTTGGCTCGCAGGTGCAAGAACAGCTCACCGGTAAATTCGGCACTGCCGGGGTCACTGTACAGAGCCTGGGGCAGCCCTGCCGGAGCGCGTGGGGCGGAGGCGCTGCCCTCAGCTCCGAGCAGGGCGGTCGCGGCCTGCATGAGCCCGGTCACCTGGGAGCCCGCAGCGTGGCCATCGCCAGTCTGGGGCAAGAGCCCCGCTGGGCGTGTGGCCAGCAACTCCACTTCCGCCGTTGGCGGACGCCCCGACTCGGCGGCACCTGGGGCGGCAGCCAGGAGTGCGGGATCGGCTTCGCCTTGCGGCGCCTGTGCGGCGGCGCCGAAGGGGGTCGAAGCCGCTGCCTGTGCGGGCAAACTGGCAGGCGGCGGTGGGCCCGGCACCGGCTTGCCCGGGCTGCTACCGAGCATCGCCTCCGACGCCAGCGCTGCCTCGGATGGCAGTACCGGTGACGCGCGGCCCTGCTCCGCCAGGATCACCTGCTCCGGCCTTGCAGCTGTCGCGGCGATTTCGGCCACTGCCAGCGGCGGCGGTCTCTCGGCGCCGCTATTGGTCGCTCCCGGAGCTGCGGGCAAAGCGGTCGCCGCAGCAGCAGTAACAGGGTCACTCTGCGCCGCGGTCTGAGACAGCGAGGGCGCGGGAACCGTCGTGGGCAGGCGCGGGGCGGCAACAGGCGGCAAACCATTGCCAGCCAGCGGCAAGTTCAAGCCTGGCTGCGCGGCACTGTCCAGGTCATCGGCCTCGACTGCTTCGGGCAATGGGGGTGGCTGCGCTAGCGCAGGTGCGGCGGGCAGCGGCGCGCGGCCCCCTGCGCCCCGCAACAGGGCGGCAAAAGGCGGCGTTCCGCCCGGCCCGGCTTCAGCGCGACCCTCCACCGCACCCGCGCCGGGGGCCACAGGGCTGGCTGCGGCAGTGGGCGATAATAGGATGAGGGGGTTCATGGCTTCAGTACTGCAAAGCCTGTGCCAGAATGCAGCGTGATCGCGGCGGAGACCGGGTGGAGCTGCTAGGTCTCGCTCCGGTATTGGGCCGCGGAGCGGTCGTCAAGCTGGCGCTGCTCCCGCTTGTCGCTTTCGCGCTGCGCCTGCCTGCGATAGCGCGCCACCAGATCGTCTATCCGGCTGTGGTGCTGGCTGCGTTGCTGCAGTTCCTGCCGCTGCTGCCCCAGGGCCTCGTCGCTACGTTGCACCACCCCCTGCTGTTGCTGGATCGCTTCCGCGAGCGAGGCCAGGAAGCGCCGGTAGTCGCGCATCTGCTCGGCCGACATGCCAATGGCGCTGGCCTCCCGCAGGTGCTGTTCATACTCTTTCTGGAAGGCCTGCAGCTGCGCGAGCTGGGACTCGGCGGCCCCGTGCTGTTCGCGGCGTTCCTGCAGGTGACCCGCGGCCCGGTCACGCTCCGTCTCCGCCAGCTGTGCCACCCTGCTGAGCTTGCCTACCCGGTCCCGATTCATCGCGTATTCTCCAGCCCCGCCTGCTCCGCCACCCGCAGCAGGGCCTGCAGGCTACCCAACATATCCACGCGCTCCTGGCGCTCCTGGCGCAGGAAGTCACGAACAGGCTCAATAGCCCGCACCGCGCTGTCTACTGCGGGATCGCTGCCACGCTCATAGGCGCCGATCGCAATCAGATCACGATTGGCCTGGTAGGTAGCGTACAGGCCTTTGATTCGGCGCGCGATATCCAGCTGCGCCGGGTCCACAACCGCCGGCATTGAACGACTGATCGAGGCCTCGATGTCGATCGCCGGAAACAGCCCGCTATCCGCGATCTCGCGGGCCAGCACAAGATGACCGTCCAGAATTGCCCGGGAAGCGTCGGCGATCGGGTCATCCAGGTCGTCCCCTTCCACCAGCACCGTGTAAAAAGCGGTAATTGAGCCGGCCCCCACGTTCCCTGCCCGCTCCACGAGGGCGGGCAGGAGGGAAAACACCGAAGGGGGATAACCCTTGGACACCGGGGGCTCCCCGGCGGCGAGCCCGATCTCCCGCTGAGCCTGGGCAAACCGGGTCAGGGAATCCATCAGCAACAATACATCCCGCCCCTGCTCGCGGAAATGCTCGGCAATGGCGGTGGCACGCCAGGCCCCGTGCAGGCGCATCAGCGGCGGGTCATCTGCCGGTGTCGCTACAATGACCGCGCGCGCGCGCCCCTCGGGACCGAGCACCTCCTCGATAAACTCACGGACCTCGCGCCCGCGCTCACCCACCAGACCCACCACGATCACGTCGGCGGTACTGTGCCGGGTCATCATGCCCAGCAGGGTACTCTTACCCACGCCGCTGCCGGCAAACAGGCCCATGCGTTGCCCTTTGCCAACGGTGAGCAGGGCATTGATTGCGCGCACGCCCACATCCAGGGGCGAATTGATGGGACCGCGGGCGAGCGGGTTGATCGCCGCTCCGCGCAGTGGACGATGGGTGGCAAAATGCAGGACTGGTCCGTCATCGAGCAGATGCCCGGCACCGTCCACCACCCGACCCAGCAAGTCCTCGTCCACCGCCACCCGGTGGCTGAAACCCAGGGCTTGCACCGGCGCCCCCGGCATAATGCCCTGGATGCCGCCCTCCGGCGTCAGGATCAGGCGGTTGCCGGCGAAGCCAATGACCTCTGCCTCGACGCTGCGACCCTCGGTGGTGGCAATCCGGCAGCGACTGCCGATGGACGCGCGGCAGCCTTCCGCCTCCAGACGCATGCCCACCATCTGCACCACACGCCCCTCGCGGGCAAGGGTTGCGGGCGCGACCAGGGCGCGGCGCGAGGCCAGGCGGGCCGCCAGCGCCTGCTCGCGTTCGGCGATCAGATCGCTGTCCAGGACACTCACTCTCCTTCCCCGTCGACGGTTGCCCCCGCCTGCCGGCGGGGAGAGGCCTCCAGCGTCCGCCGCAGACTGTCGGCAATGCGCCGTTCAATGGTGGCGTCCAGAAACCAGCCAGGCGCCTCCACCTGGCACCCTCCAGGGCTGATCGCGGGGTCCTCACGCAAGCGCACCGCGCCGGAGGCAGCCGGCATTAGCGCGGCCAGGTATTCCCGATCGGCGGGATTGAGTATCAGTTCCACCGGCTCACTGAGATTAGCCAGGTGCTCCAGCACTTCCGGCACGATGTTCTCGATCAAGCCGGGGACCGAGGATGCGGCCTCACGCACCACGGCGGTGACCAGTTCGCTCACCAGCGCCTCCAGCTCCGAGGCAAGCCGGTCAGTCTGCAGGCGATAGGGAGATGCCATGCTTTGCCACAGGGTTTGCATCCGGGATACCAGCTCCGCCGCTTCCTGCTCTCCCGCCGCACGCCCCTCGGCCAGACCCTGCGCATACCCCTCAGCGCGCGAATCCTCCAGGGCGCGGGCCAGCGCCTCGTCGGCGCCGCGGCGAGAGGCCGGCAGGCGCGACTTCGCGTCAAACTGTGGTGGATGCCAGGCTGCCGGTGGCTCAGACAAAGCCATCGTCTCCCGAGCCCAGCATGATCTCGCCCTCGTCGGCGAGCCGGCGCGCCGTTTCCAGGATTTCCCGCTGGTGCGACTCCACCTCCGCGAGCCGTACCGGCCCCTTGGCCTCCAGGTCCTCGCGCAGCATGTCGGCGGCCCGGGTCGACATATTGCCAAAGAATTTCTGCTGCACGGACTCGTCCACGCCTTTCAGCGCAATGACCAGACCATCCACTGCAATCTCGCGTATCAGCCGCTGCATACTTCGGTCATCCAGCGCCAGCAGGTCATCAAACACGAACATCAGCTCGGCAATCTTGGTGCCCAACGCCTCGTCCTGTTCCTTGATAGAGGAAAGCAACTGCTCCTCCAGCTCACTGTCCAGGCGATTGAGAATCGCCGCGGCGCTGCCCTTGCCATCCACCGGCCGTGCCGGGGAAGCCTGTTTTTTACCAAGCTGTGACTCGAGGATGCCGTCTAGCTCCTCCAGCGCCTGGGGATCAATCTGCTCAAGGCTGGCGACGCGGTAAAGTATCTCGTCACGCGCCTCCGCGGGCAGCTGCCTGAGTACCTGCGCGGCATGATCGTCCTCGAGCGAGGCCAGCACCATGGCGATGATCTGGGGATGCTCGTCGCGTATCAAATCAGACACCGCGGCGGATTCCATCCAGCGCAGAGCATCCAGCCCGGTGCTCGTGGCATCGCCGGGCATGAACTTGGAAAGCATGGAGCGCGCGCGGCTCTCCCCCAAGGCGTGGGTGAGCACCCGCCGGGTAAACTCGGTTGCGCCCAGCCCCAGCGGGTTCAGGCTCGATGCCTGGTCATGAAACTCCCGCATCACCGTGGCCACCTGGGCATTGGTCAGGGCGGTCAGCGAGTTCATCGCCTCGCCAATGAGCTGGACCTCACGGGGTTCCATGTAGCGCATCACGGCCGTCGCCGATTCCTCCCCCACGCCCAGCAGGAACACCGCGGCCCGCTGCGGCCCCGTCAAGCGCGCCTCCACTGCTGCCTCAGCCATTGTCAGCCACCCACTGTTTCATCACATGAGCGGCGCGCCTGGGTTCCTCTTCAACCACGCTGCGCGCCCTCGTTAGTTGCTCCTGATATCCCTCGTGTCCCAGCGCCCGCTGCTCGCTGGCGAGCGTCACCCGGTCATCGCCCAGTTCGGCGTCTCCCGCCGCCTCCGTGCCACCAGCGGCCAGGGCACGTCGTTGTTCCGGACTGTTAAGTGCGGGGGCGGCGCTGATCGAGAAGCGGATCAGGGGCCGAATCACGAATAACACCAGCAGAACCACACCCAGGGCCACTGACAGCCAGCGGGACAGGCTCCACACCCAGTCCTGGTCCAGCAGCGAGGGACTGCTTTCCACCCCGACCGCGGCCGGCGGCGTCACAAAGGAGGCATTGATCACACTCACCGTGTCACCGCGGGCCTCGTCAAAGCCAATGGCGTCGCGGGCCAGCCGGGTGATTTCCTCGATCCGCGAGGCCGGCAGTGGCACCTGACTGGTGGTGCCGTCTTCCGCGGTTTCTTCCGCGTAATCCACGACCAGCGCCACCGACAGTTTGCGGATACTCCCCGGCGTCTCGCGAATGTGGCTGATGGTCTTGTCGATCTCGTAGTTGCGCAACTCACTGCGGTTGGTATTGACCGGCGGTGGCGTTTCAGCGGCCGCCTCCTGCGGCGCCTCGATAACTTCCGTGTCCGCGGGTGGCTGGTTGGACAGGGTGCCCGGTATCCCGCCGGCGGCGAGCGGGCGAGAGCTGACGGCTTCCGAGGTCTGCTCGCTGCGTACCACGGTGTCCGGAGCGTACTGTTCGCTGGTGCGTTCTACGCGGGTGAAGTCGATGTCCGCGGATACCTGCGCACGGACCGCGCCCGGACCGAGAATGGGCTCCAGGATGCCGGTGATGCGATCGCTGTAGCGCTGTTCAAGCAACTCCGCCAGCCGGAATTGCTCCTGGGTATAGCCAAAGTCGTCCTCCTGGCCCTGCCCCGACAGCAGGCGCCCCTGCTGGTCCACCACGGCAACCCCATCCGGCTGCAGGCTCGGCACACTGGAAGACACCAGGTTGACAACCCCGGCCAGTTGCCGGGGAGAAAGTGTCTGGCCGGCGTAGAGATGCAATACCACCGAGGCCTCGGGTTTGTCTTGCTTGCGCAAAAAGGCAGACTGTCGTGTGACCGCCAGGTGGACCCGGGCACTGCGCACGCCGTCGAGTGCGGTAATGGTCTGGGCCAGCTCCTGCTCCAGCGAGCGGTTAAACCTCGCTCGCTCCATAAAGCTGCTGAGACCAATCTCCTGCTCCTGGTACAGGCTCTCAAAGCCCTTCCCCGAGCCGGCGGGAAGCCCCTCGCTGGCCAGGAGAAGCCGGGCGCGCTGCACCTGGTCTGCCGCCACCGCGAGCATGCCCGTACGATCGCTAAGCCGGTAGTCGAAGCCCTGGCTCTCAAGGCTGGCAATCGCCCGGCTGACGTCTTCGCCGGCCAGCGACCCGAACAGCGGCTTGTAATCGGGCGTCGAGGCCCACTGCACCAGCCCCACCCCCACCGCGATACTCGCCGCGATGCCGAGCAGCAGCGCCAGCTGGCGGACGCCTGCCTGGTTACTGAAGGCGGCCAGGCGGGTTGAAAGTTGCGTATCTAGCGCCGCCACATCACGACCTTTCTAAGTCTCCGGCCACGGTTCATACCTGCATCCGCATGACTTCCTGGTAGGCATTCAATAGCTTGTTGCGAACCTCCGTCAGCGCCTGGAACTCGAGGCTCGCACGCTGCGCGGTGACCATCAGCTCGGTCAGCGAGACTTCTTCGCTGCCGGCCTCGAAGGCATCCGCCATCGCCCGCGAGGTCTGCATCGCCTGGTTAACCTCCTCCAGGGACTGCCGCATCACCGCGGAGAATTCCGTACCGTCACTCTTGGGCGCAGTATCGCTCTCGGTCCCGGCGCGCGCCGCCATGGCGCGCATCTGCGCCACCACCTGGCTGATTGCTGCCTCACTCATTTCGTTTCCTCCCGGTTTCCAGGTTATACGGCATGACCCATCTCCCGCAGGCGCGCCAGCTTGTAGCGCAGGGTGCGGGGGCTGATACCCAGTTGTTCTGCAGCCTTCTTGCGGCTGCCCTTGGCCGCGGACAGTGCCGTGACGATCATTTCGCGCTCGTGCAGTTTGAGGCTGCCACCGAGTTGCTCGGCGTCGTTCTGCCCCGACGGTGGCCCGGACCCGTCCTGGGGCGGGGACGTACCCAGATTGAGTGCTCCGGAGAGCACCGCGTCCGTCACCTCGCCACCATCGGCCAGCAGGGCCGCGCGCTGCACACAGTTCTGCAGCTCGCGGACATTGCCCTGCCAGGGCTGCGCCTGCAGGCGCGCCAATGCGTCGTCGCTGAAGCGCAGCGGCCTCCCGGCCGCGAAACGGGCGAGGAAGGCGCGCGCCAGCGGCGGTATGTCCCCGGGTCGCTCTCGTAGGGCGGGCACCCGCACCGGAATGACATTGAGACGGTAGTAGAGGTCCTCGCGGAAACTCCCGTCATGCACCGCCCCCTCGAGGTCGCGGTTGGTCGTGGCGACCACACGCACGTCGAGCGCGATGGGCGCACTTCCGCCGAGACGTTCCACCTCGCGCTCCTGCAATAC
Source organism: Sediminihaliea sp. (assembly GCA_965222335.1). Taxonomy (GTDB): domain Bacteria; phylum Pseudomonadota; class Gammaproteobacteria; order Pseudomonadales; family Halieaceae. The sequence goes on from OZ244944.1 coordinate 1,417,110, forward strand.
GCGCAGGAGCTTGGCTTGTAGCGCGAGATCCATTTCCGAGACTTCATCGAGCAGCAGCGTACCGCCGTCGGCCATCTCAAACTTGCCAGCGCGAGCCTGGTGGGCCCCGGTGTAAGCGCCTTTTTCGTAGCCGAACAGCATCGCTTCGAGCATGTTTTCCGGGATCGCCGCGCAGTTGATCGCCACGAAGGGCTGCGCCGCCCGATCCGATCGCCGGTGCAGGTAGCGCGCCACCACCTCCTTGCCCACACCCGACTCACCGTTCAGCAGGACGGTGGCCTCACTTTCCGCGACCCGGTCTATCAACTGGCAGACGCGACGCATCGCGGGGTCGGCCGCCACCATGCCTTCCTCGGGCACGGCATGGGACCGGAAGCGATCAAGCAGTGTCAGCAGGACCTGGGCCTCAAAGGGCTTGAGCAGATAATCGCTTGCGCCGTCCTGCATAGCGGCTACCGCCTGCTGCACGCTGCCATGGGCGGTCACCATGACCACCGGTAGCTCGGGGTAGTCGCGCCTGAGCTCGCGCAGCAGGGCGGGGCCGTCCATCCGCTCCATCTGTACGTCGGTAATCACCAGGTCGGCCCTTCGTTTCTGCAGCAAGCGCAGTGCCTCCTCCCCGTCTGCCGCCTCAAATACATCGTCTCCTGCCAGGCGCACGGTATCGCACAGCGCTTCGCGCAGGGTCGCGTCGTCCTCGACAATCAGTACGTTCAGCCTGGCTTGCATTGCGCTTCCACCTGTGCCGACAGCAGTGGCAGATCAATGACGAATTCCGCACCCTGTTCCGGCTCGCGTGTCACCCGCACTTCTCCGCCCATCGCGGTGACCGTTTTGTCGACGACCGCCAGGCCCAGGCCCACACCGCCCGCCCGGGTTGTGAAGAAGGGGTCAAACAGGCGGTGCATGATCGAAGGCTCAATGCCGGATCCATTGTCCGCGAGCCGCAATCTCACCCGTCCGGCGCTGAGCGCGCCGATCCAGAGCGTAATCACCACGGGCTCGCCGCGCCCGGCGTCAATGGCATTGCCGGCGAGATTGCACAGCGCGGACACCAGGTCATCCCGTACACCGTGCACAATCAGGCTGCGATCCACGGGCGTGATCTGCAGACTCGACCCGCTCGCCTGGAGCCGGGGCTGCATCAGCTCTTCAAACTGGCACAGCACGTCTTGCAGCACTACCGAGTCGTGGGGGACGGTATCGCCGCGCACAAAGCCGAGCACGCTGCCGATCAGGCCTTCCATCTCACCCAAGCGCGCGCTCAATTTGTCGCAAATCTGCTGGCGCTGGCCGGGCTCAAGGTCGGCGCTACGCAACCGGGACAGGTAGAGCGTCAGCGAGGCCAGGGGGGTGCGAATCTCGTGGGTCATCCGCGCTGCCATCTCGCCCAGGGCCCGCAGACGCTGCTCGCGACCCAGTTGGGCCTGCAGCGCGTGCACTTCTGTGGTGTCGCTCACCAGGACCACCTGCTCTCCGGCGCTGTCGAGATGGCGGGTTGCCACGGATACCCGCCGTTCCCGCTGGTCCGCGGCGGGCTGCAGCGGTCTCGCCGCCACGGTATCCCAGGGCTCCCCCAGCAGGGGCTCGCCATAGATGGCGAAGGCCTGCGGGTTGGCATCGCGCACCCGGCCCTCACGGTCGATCAGCAATACCCCGCCGGGCAACACGGCCATCAGGTTCGACAGCCGCTGCAACAGCTGCTCTTTCTCCGCCAGTTCCCTCAGCCTGGCAGAGCGGCTCGCGGCAAGTTCCTCGTTGAGGCGCGCCACACGGGACTCCAGGCTGCGATAGGAAGCATCGAGAGCCTGGGACACCTGCTCCAGGCTGCGAAAAGCTGCTTGCACATCATCATTCTCGAGCGCGGGGGCGTTTTGCATACGCAGGGGTCCGGTTGCCGATTAATACCTGGAGACGGCTAAAGCACGGACTGTGCCAGATAGTGAATCTTCATTTATTTCAAAGGGTTGCGTGAACAGGACTGTTAGCGCGTCAGGATTCTGACACCTGTGCGCCACGCTCGAGACCAAACTTGCGCATCTTCTCCACCAGGGTGGTGCGACGCAGGTTGAGGCGCGCGGCCGCCCGCGCAACCACCCACTGGCTCTCTGTCAGGGCCTCCAGCAGGAGGCGATGCTCCACTTCCGCCAGGTACGCCTTGAGGTCCGTCACCCCGGCCAGGGAGGCTGCCGGCGGCACAGTCGGCGCCGGCGCTGCCGCGAGCGCCGCGCCCTCTGGCAGGGAGGCGGCGACCCGGGGCGGAAGCTGCGCCAGGCCGACCCCGCCATCGGCGTGAAGGATGGCCAGGCGCTCCACCAGGTTGGCGAGTTCACGCACGTTGCCGGGCCAGTCGTAATGTTGCAGGGCGCTTTGCGCGGCGCTATCGAAAGCGACCTCGGCAAGCCCCTGGGCCGGCAGTTGTCCCGCGAAATGCCGCAGCAGGCCGGGGATGTCCTCTCGCCGTTCCCGCAGGGGGGGGATTTCCACGGGGAACACATTCAGCCGATAGAACAGGTCAACGCGGAAGGCGCCCTGCTCCACCCGAAGCTCCAGGTCCTGGTGGGTCGCTGCGACAATACGTACATCGCAGTCGCGCATGACGCCACTACCCACCCTTTCAAAGCAGCGTTCCTGCAGCACGCGCAGCAGCTTGACCTGCATCGACAGCGGCATATCGCCAATCTCGTCCAGGAACAGGGTGCCGCCGGCAGCCAGTTCGAAACGGCCCTGGCGGGTACTGAGCGCGCCAGTGAACGCGCCCTTCTCGTGGCCGAACAGCTCCGATTCCAGCAGGTCTGCCGGGATCGCGCCGCAGTTCACGGGCACAAAAGGGCCTTTACGCCTGGCAGAGCGCTCATGAATCTGGCGCGCGACGATTTCCTTACCGGTACCCGACTCACCCAGGATCAGGACTGAGCTCTCGCTGGGGGCGACCTGCTCCACCAGGCGGCGGATACCCGCTGCAGCGGCGCTGTCCCCGATAAATCTCGGTGCGGAAATAACCTTGATCGGCTGGGTGGGCGAATGAGCCTTGCTGCTTTGGGGCATCCTTGCCGATCAATCCATTGATGTCCTAGGGGACCAGTAGAATCGCCAGTGCGCTCCGGTGTGTCAAGCAATTGACGCCCGATAGCGAGCCGGTTTGTCTTTTCAGCCCGAGGGCTGTTCTCGACGCGCGGCCACTTGACGCCGGTGATGACGAAACAACCACTTTTCGAGCCAGGACAGGGTGGCGCCACTGAGACCGATAAAGCTTGCCCGGGCCGACCGCTCGCCCTGCAGGGAATATTCCTCGAGCACTTCGGCATAGCAGCACAGGGCCTTGGGCAGGCCCCGCTGGATATACAGCTCCATGAACACTGTGCGGCCCACCTCGGGCAGGGACTCGCCACCCCAGCTGACGCCCTCCACCGACAGCTCCGCCAGGCCTGGTTCGGGCACCTCGACTTCGCGATAAATCAGGCTGCTGATCAGGTCCAGAACCAGGTTGAGCTTGAGGTCCAGGCGCTGCAGCTCCTGCGACAGCCCCGCCGGACTGTCCTCTATCTCCTTGACCTGTGGCGGCAGTTCACCGAGGGTGCTCACCGCACGCAGGAAGGCCTCGCTGGAAGCGTTGACCCGCTCGAGGTGTTCGCTGTCAATGGGAGAGTCGGCGTAGCGCCAGGCGACCGCAAACCGGTCGCGATAGACCAGCCCGCTGCTCACCGCGGCGGCCGCCGGCTCGCGTTGGCGGCATAACTGTCCAGGGCGTGGCGCACGCGTTGTTGCTCGCTGCCCGCGGCCATGACCTGGGTGCGGGCCACCCGCAGGTGCTGCAACAGCTCATCGTTCAGGTGCAGGATCACGGCCAGGGCCTCGGCGATCAGCTCGCCGTTCTCGGGTGTCTGCGCCACCTCGAAGCAGCGGTTAAGGCCGTCCCGGCGCAGGCCCTCGCATTCGGCAACGCCTTCCCAGTCGCCAACCTCGGCCAGGGCCAGCATGTGCCGGGTCAATTCCAGCGCCTCTGCGAGCAGACTGCAATCCCCCGCTGCAGCCTCGCCGCTGGCGGTGGGCGCCGCGTCGTTGTTACCGGGAAAGGGAATTATCATACATCCTCAGCGCGGCGCCTGTGGCAATTGGGTCCAGCCATCGTGAACCGTGGCCAGCAGGTCCCGCGCTTCATTCAGGGCTGCGTCGTCCGAACGCTGGTTGGCCTCCACCAGCCGCTGCATGACGTAGCTGTACAGGCTGTCGAGGCGGCCGGCGAGTTCCCCGCCCTGATCATGATCAAGGCAGGTGCGTAGGTTGTCGACAATGCTGATGGCCTTGCCGATCAACTCGCCCTGCCGGGCCAGTTCGCCTCGCCCCATGGCACCGCGGGCACTGGCGATGCGCGCCATGGCCCCTTCCAGCAGCAGGGTGATCAGCTGCTGGGGAGAGGCATCGGTAACACTGGTCTGGGTGCCAACGGACTGATAGGCGTTAAGGGCCTGTTGAGCATTCATAGACGCGTCCTAGCTATTGGATGAACTACCTGGCAGCGGAATGCTGGCCAGCTGTTGAGTGAGAAAATTACCGGTGGACTCCACCTCCGCCAGCAGGGTATCGAGCGCATTGAACTGCCGGAAGTACCGCGCTTCCACCGACTCCATACGCCGGTTCAGTGCCTCGCGACTGGCCTCGATGCCCTCGATTCGCGAACTCAGGCTGTCGGTGCGCGAATCCAGCAGGCCGGCGCTGCCCAGGAAGCCCTGCAGCACGCCGTCCAGGCGCAGCGCAACCCCCTTGTCAGCGTCACTGAACAGGCTGGCGACCCGGCTGCTGTCGGTATTCAGCGCCGCGTTCAGGGCCTCGCTGTCCAGGCGCAGACTACCGTCTACATTTGTCTGGATGCCCAGCTCCGCGAGCGAGTCCACACCCTCCCCGGCAAGCCCGGCGGCGCCCTGCAGGGCACCGCGCACCTGGCTGATCACCGCACGGGCCGAGAAGTCGCCCTGCAGGGCCCCGGCACTGCCGGTTTCCGCATCATAGCGGGTGAGACTGTTGGCAACCTTGACGTACTGGTTGTAGGCGTTGATAAAGCCGTTCACCGCACTGACCACTGCGCCGCGATTTTCGCTGACGGTAAGGGTCACGGGGGCGGTCTGCTCGAACTTCAACTGCAGGCTTAGGCCCTCGATGACATCGTCGAGCTGGTTGCTGGCGCTGTTCAGGGCCAGGCCGTTGATACTGAAACTGGCGTCCTGGGCGGCCACGGTCTGCTCCAGGTTGGCGCTATCGGTATTGAACGCCAGACGGGACAGGCCCGCGGCATCGGTGTTGTTGCCGTCACCGCTGTCGCTGACCTCCAGGGTAAAGCTGTTGGCGGCGCCGGTGGCGCCACCGCTGAGCAGCAGGCGCGCGCCGCCGCTGTCGTTGACGATGCTCGCCCTGACGCCGGCGTCTTCCAAGGCGTTGATACTGTCGCGGATGCCCTCGAGGGTATTGTTGGAACTGTCTATCGTGAGCACTAGCGGGTCGCGCTCCGGGTCGCCGCTGAAGCTATCCACGGTCTGGGCGGCGCCGCTGCCACTGGTGGCAAGGGTGCCGAAGCGCAGCGTCAGAGTCCCCTCACCGATTGCAGCCTGGGCACCGCCGAAGGCACCGGAGGCCACGGACTGCGCGCTGGCCAGCCGGTCGACGCTGACGCTGTAGCTGCCTGGCACCGCGCTGGCGCCGGCACTGCCCGTGAGCACGGCATTGTCGCTGGAAGCCAGACTGCGGCCGGTAAAGGTTGAGGCCCGGGTCAAGGCCTCCAGGGCGCTCTGCACGCCACCCAGGGCTCCCTTCAAACTACCGAAGGCCGACAGTTCGCTGGTGATCGACGCTTCCTGGCGCAATAGCCGATTTTCCCGGGGTGCGCGCTCGGCGGCCACCAGTTGTGAAACCAGACTGTCAATGTCCAGACCGGAGCCAATGCCAGTTACTGCGACCATGTCAGTGAACCTCCTCGCGCGGGCGCGAATGCCAAAGGCAAATACCAAGCAAGGAGGATGCCACAGATCGCTCGCGACCTGCAGCACCCGGGACCTGCTCCCGCTGCACCAGGGCCAAACCGGACACGGACCTAGCCCTGGCTGTCCAGCAGCAATCCGCGGGTGGCAGGCTCGGCTTCCGCAGCGGCGAGTTGTTCTGACATATAACGCGCCAGGGCCAGCACTTCCTCGCTGGGGATCTGGCGCACAACCTCTTCGGTGCTCTCGTCCAGCACCTTGATGACTGTCGTGCCCAGGGTCTCGTCGACCGATATCCGCAGGCCGCGATCCACACTCTGCAGGTAACTGTCCACTGCCTCCACCGCCTGGGCCACGGCCTCGCGCGACACCGGCTCCGGGGCCCGCCCGGGTGCCGCGGCGGGCGGCTGGACCTTGCCCCCCGCGGCATCCGCTTGCCGCTCGGCCGCAGGAGAGCCGGCGCCGCGACCGGCGGCGTTCAGCAGGCCCTGCAGGGCATTATTGGCGCTAACGGGACTGGCCATTGATCATCCCCTCCGGAGTACGGCTGGCTGCTTACTGCAGCAGGGCCAGCACGTTCTGCGGCTGGGCGTTGGCCTGGGCCAGCACCGAGATGCCCGCCTGCTGCAGGATCTGCGCCCGGGTCAGGGCCGCGGTCTCCGCAGCGAAGTCCGCGTCGCGAATCCGCGAACGCGAGGCATCGAGGTTCTCCGCCTGGGTTTGCAGCGAGGCCACCACCGACTCGAAGCGGTTCTGCACCGCACCCAGGTCGGCGCGGGCGGAGTTGATCGAGGTCAGGGCCGCGTCAATGGTACTGATCGCGGTATTGGAATTGGCCACACTCAGCAGGTTGATATTGCTGGTAGCGAAGAACTCACCTGCGGTCAGGCCAGCGATCGAGGGGTCATTGCCGGCAATGGCCAGGTCTGAGGTCGATGAAATATCAACTGTGCCTACCGTGGTTGTATCAAGATCTCCCGATCCAATACCGGCTCCGGAGGAAGTGCCGCTGTTTACAGGCGTAATGACCTGATTCTCAAGAATGAGGTTGGAGCCATCGTCGGTGGAAACTGTAATGTTCCCGCTGCCATCGTCATCCGCCGTGATACCTGAAAGGGCATTGATCGCGGTTGCCAGGGTATCGGCATCAAGGCTTCCACCAGAGGCAATGGCCTGCTGCGCTATCGCTACCCCGTTGACATCCAGGTCGTAAGTCAGTGTGTCTGTTGCACCTCCACCACTGTTTTCGGTAATGGTCGCAAAAGAAAAGGTGATGCTGTTTGACGCAGTCGCGATGCCGGATTCGACGGCATTGATTGCGGTTGCAACCTCAGCCGCGTCCCCGCCAACAGTTGCTGTCGCACCAACATCGGTGCCATTGATCGTCAGATCACCGGCCGACAGCGCGCCGGTAATTGCCGCACCAGTGAGGTTTACGACAGAACCACTGCCCGTGTCGAGCCCCAGACCCAGCGCCGTGGCATCCACCACCGCGCTCAGGCTGATGGTGTCGCCCACATTGGCGCCGACCTGGAACAGCTGCGAGGAGAAGGACCCGTCCAGCAGTTTTACCCCATTGAAGTTGGTCTGGGTGGCGACCCGGTCGATTTCGGAGATCAGCTGCTGCGCCTCCGCATCCAGGGCGGCGCGGTCGGAACTGTTGTTGGTGGCGTTGGCGGACTGCACCGCCAGTTCGCGAATCCGCTGCAGGTTATTGGTCACCTCGGCCAGGGCGCCCTCGCCGGTCTGGGCCAGGGAGATACCGTCGTTGGCGTTGCGCACGGCCTGGTTGAGGCCGCGAATCTGCGCGGTAAAGCGCTCGGAGATCGCCAGGCCGGCGGCGTCGTCCTTGGCACTGTTGATGCGCAGGCCCGAAGACAGGCGCTGCAGGGCAGTCGCCACATCGTTCTGCGAGCTGTTCAGGTTACGCTGTGCTGTCAGCGAGGGGATATTGGTATTGATAATCTGCGGCATGATTTTCCATCCTTATGGTCGCACTGCCGGCACGTCGCCCGCGCCTGCTGTTCCCGATGGACCTAGCTCCACCGGCCGTTCCATCGAGGTTAGCGGACGCCTGCGGCAGAACTTTAGCAATAAATTTCCCTTGCAGCGCAAGCGATCAGCGGACGCCCCGGTCACCGGGTGCATCGCAGGCATAGTACCCAGCTACGCCGGGAAGACAGGCGCTTGCGATAGGGTGAGAGGTGGCTTTTAGAGGTAGTTGAAGAGTGACAGCCGCTGCAGCGCCACGTAGCTCTGCTGGGCCGCTTCCAGGGTGGTCAGCTGCAGCTGCAGGCGACTGATCGCCTCGGCGTAGTCCAGGTCGCGCACATCGGACAGGGTGCTCTGCAGGTCCAGGGCGAAAGCCTCGTTGCCGGCGCTGGCCGCCTCCACCTGGTTCATCTGGGTACCCAACGCGGCCTGCCGTTGCAGCAGCCCACCCAGGGCCTGGTCGAGGTTCCCCAGGCCGCCGGCCAGGGCATTGTTGACCGCCGCGCGTCCGACGGCGCTGTCGTCCCCACTGTTGAGGCTCGCCGCCACGGCGTCGAGCATCGCAAAGATGTCGCCGGTCGCCGCCCGGCCGACGACAAAGCGGTCGCCGTCCGCGGGCTGGCCGCCAAAGCTCAGACGCGCGCCATTGAAAGTGATGTCCTCACCCTCGGCGTAGGTGCCGCTGGCCACAGTGGCGCCGCCGCTGTCGGTAACCGCATAGGTCACCGGCCCGCTACCGCCGGTTTGACTGAACACAAGCGTGTATTCATCCCGCTGAAAGGCAGTACCCGCGGCGCTGCTGCCCAGGACCGCGGTGCCGGCATTGCCCGGCGCGGCACTGACGCCGAAACTGCCGTTGCCCAGCGGTACCGCCATAAACAGCTCGCGCCCGTTTTCGCGGACCTGCACCCGCACCCCGTCGGCGACCGCTAAGTCGCGGCCGCCCTCGTCGCCGGCGTAACTGACGCCGGTGGCTGATTCGACAAAGGGCTGCTGGGTAGCCTGATAGCCCGCAAACAGGTAATCGCCGCTGGCGTCGCGGCTGTTCGCTGTGGCCAGCAGGCGATCGCGGATACTTTCGATTTCGGTGGCGAGCGCCTCGCGGGACTCACTGCCCTGGCTGGCATTGTTGGCCTGCACAATCAGTTCCCGTGCGCGCTGCACCAGGTCCACGGCGTCCTGCACGGCAGTCTCCTGGCGCGCCAGGTCGCCCATGGCCAGGTCGGCGTTGGCCCGGAACCGGTCGACGCGCGACAGCTGCTCCGTGAGATCGAGGATCTGCACCGCCGCCACCGGATCGTCCGCCGGCGTGCTCACGCGCAGCCCGGAGGCGAGCTGCTGCTGGGTCTTTTGCAGCTGCGCCTGCTGGTCAAGGATCGCCGAGATCCCCTGCTGGAAAAGTTGCGCGGTGGATACTCTCATGCCGGACTCCCTAACACCCTAGCGCCGGGTCGCCGCGAGCAGCGTCTGGAACACGGTGTCCGCCACGGAGATCACCTGCGCCGCCGCCTGATAGGCCTGCTGGTACCGCAGCAGGTTGGCCGCCTCCTCGTCCAGGTTGACCCCCTGCACGCTGTCGCGGGCACTCACTGACTGTTCCAGCAGCGTCGCGGCGGCGGCGGCCTCACCCTGGGCCTGCCGACTGGTCACGGCGACGCCCGCGACCAGGCTGCCGTAGGCGTCCAGGTAACTCGCAGTGCCGCCATCCAGCACCCTCGCTGATTGCAGGTCGGCCAGGGCCAGGAGATTACGATTGTCACCGCTGCCCCCGGTGTTGGCGGCAAGATTGAAACTGTCCCCGGCCACCGGCTCACCGCCGAGGCGGAATTGCAGCCCCCCCAGACTGACCTCGATACCGCTGGCGTCGGTCGCCGGGTCAAAGGCAATGGGACTCCCCGGCGCGCCGCTCACCAGGTACCCGGGCTGGCCAGCGCCAAGCGCGTCGGGGTCAAAGGTCAGCGTCAACGGCAGGGGCGGGTTGGCGCCGGGAGGCACACTGACTGCGCCGAGCGTTGCCTGGCCCTGGTTGGCGCCGCTCGCGGTGACACTCACGGCGCCGGCAGCTGCTACTGCGGCGGGGTCCGTCAATGCCAAATCAAACAGGCTCGCGCCCTGGCGGGTGGGCTCCAGCAGGAAGCTGTCGCCCGCCGCCGGGCTGCCGCCGAGGTCAAACTGCACGCCGTCCACAGTCACCGGATTGGCGCCCAGCACCTGGCTGGCGCCGGTCTGCAGGTTGCTGAGCTGCCACTGGCTGCCGTCGTAGTCCAGGCGGTAGTCGGCGCCGGTCAGGGCAGCGGCGTCCACCAGGCTCGCACTGAGGGTGGCCGAGCCGCTGTTACCCGGCGCCGGTACCACCGCCGGCTGGGGCGCGCTGAAGAAATTGGCGCCCGGTTGACCGTCCAGGCCAATGCCCTGGCGGTGCTGCGCATTGAAAGTCATGGCAATACCGGTGGCGAGCAAGCCCAGTTCGCGGCGCGCACTGTCGAGCACCGAACCGCGGAAATCCAGGGCCGCGCCCAGTTCACCGCCGCTGATAAAGCGATCGATGGCGCCCTGGGCCGGGGCGCCGGCGAGCACCACATTCAGGCGCGAGGCATCATTCGGATCCAGGGATACACCCAGCTCCGTCACCTCGTTCCCCACGACCAGGGACTGGCCGTTGCCCACCATCACGTTGATTGCGCCGTCATTGCGCGGCACCACGGTGATGCCGACCTGGGCAGAGAGCTCCTCGAGGGCACGGTCGCGGGCATCCAGCAGGTCGTTGGGTGCCCCCCCCGTGCTGGCCATGGCGCGGGATATCTGCAGGTTCAGCTCGCCGATGCTGGACGCCAGTGCATTGATCTCTCGCACCGAGGTCTCCACGCGACTGCTCAGCTCGTTATTGAAAGCTCCCAGGCGCTGGTCGAGACCCTGAATCCGCTGGGACAGCACCTGTGCCTCACTCAGCAGCACCTGCCGCTCGGGCAGGGAACCCGGGTTGTTGGCCACCCCCTGCAGGGCGTCAAAAAAGCCGTTGAGCGCCGGAGAGACCCCCACATCCGGGTCCGCCAGCAGGCTGTCCAGGCGGGTACTGAGATCGCTGCCCAGGTCGCGCCCCGCGCTGTCCGCGATGCGGCGCTGCACGTCGGTGGCAAGAAACTGGTCGAAGCTGCGCCGGATACTGTCCACGCGCACCCCGGTGCCCAGGTAGCTGTTGCCTTCACGCTCGCTGGGCGTAGTGGCGAACAACACGTCCTGGCGGCTGTAGCCGGGGGTATTGGCATTGGCGATATTGTTGCCGGTGGTGCTGATCGCCCGCTGCAGGGATAGCAGGGCCGACGCGCCGATGTTCAGCAGGTCAGCCATACTGGCATCCTCCGGGGGCAGGTTTTGGCGTCAGGCACAGTTTCATGGCGTGGTTAGCGGCCGCTGGCCGGAATTGTTTAGCGCGAACTGCTCCTGCCCCAGCCCCGTGCGGGCGGCCAGGGTGAGAATTTTCTCGGCGTAGGCCGGGTCGGTGGCATAGCCCGCGTCCTGCAGGGCGCGTATGTACGCGGGTCCGTCGACAGCGGCCAGCGCATCGCCGTAACGCGGGCTGCCGGCGATCAACGCGGCGTAGTCGTCGAAGGCCTGTTGCAACGAGTCGTAGGCCCGGAAGCGCGAGCGTTGCATCACCGGCTCACCATCGAGGTACTCCACCGCTGTGACCTCGGCTACCCGCCCCTGCCAGGCACTGCCGGCCTTGATGTTGAACACGTTGAAACTGCTGCCAGCCCCCTGCGCCAGGGTGTGCTTGCCCCAGCCGGTCTCCAGCGCGGCCTGGGCAATGAGCATGCCCGGCGGCACCCCCAACCGCTCGCCCACCCGTTCCGCGTGGGGCCGCAAGTCGCGGATGAATGCCGCCGGGTCGGCGGGCTCCCAGGCAACGGGAGCCTGGGCGCGAAGGGTTGCAACAGGGGCGCGAGGGGGCAGCTTCAGCGCGCCCGGGCCGCCAGCGGCGGGCGCCTCGCTGCCGGGTACGTGGCCCGCGCTGCGCAATTGCTCAACCATGGCCTCGGCCAGTCCGACACCCCCCTGGCGGGACATATCGAGCGCCATTTGCTGGTCGTACATGCCCTGATAGCTGTCCATGCGCTGGCTGTCGAACAGGCCGCCACTGGGCACCGCGTCACGCATCGCCTTGAGCATGCTCTGCAGGAACAGGGCCTCGAACTGGGCTGCCACCGGTCGCAGCGCATCACCGGCACTGGCCCGGGCCTCGCGGCGCAGCCCGGCGATGGCATTGAAGTCCGTGTAGAGGCCGGCGTCCTGCATGCTCAGATAACGATCAGCTGGGCGCGCAGGGCACCCGCCTGCTGCAGGGCTTCCAGGATGGCGATCAGGTCGCCAGGTGCAGCGCCCACGTTGTTGACCGCGGTGACCAGCTCCTGCAGGCTCACCCCCGGATCCAGCACGAACATGCGCGACTCCTCCTGCGCCACTGACACTTCCGAACTGGGTGTCACCACCGTCTGGGCACCGCTGCCGCGGTTGAAGGGGCCCGGCTGGCTTACCTGGAAGTCCTCGGAGACTGTCACCACCAGGTTGCCGTGGGCCACCGCGGCGCGCTCGACCCGGACCTCGTTGCCGATCACGATTGTGCCGCTGCGAGAGTTCACCACCACCCTGGCGGGCGCGGCGGCCGGGTCTACCTCCAGGTTTTCGACAATCGACAGGAAGGCGATGCGCTCGGCCCGGCCCTCGGGCGCCCGGATCTCCACCGAGGTCGCGTCCACCGGCTCGGCGGTGCCGGCGCCCAACTTGTTGTTGATGGTGGATGCCATGCGCTGGGCCGTGGTGAAATCCGGCGCATTGAGATTCATGATCAGGGAGGGCGCTTGCGCGAACGCATTGGCAACCGTGCGCTCTACCGTGGCGCCATTGGGAATCCGCCCCGCGCTCTGCACGTTGACCGTTACACTGGAGCCATCCGCCCCCTCGGCCCCGAAACCGCTGACCAGCAACGAGCCCTGGGCCATGGCGTATATCTCGCCATCCACCGCTTTCAGGGGCGTCATCAGCAGGGTCCCGCCACGCAGGCTGTCGGCGTTACCCAGGGAGGATACGGTGACGTCGATGGTCTGCCCGGGCTTGGCGAACGCGGGCAGCTCGGCGTGCACCATGACCGCAGCCACGTTGGTGAGCTGTGGGTTGACCCCCTCCGGCACATTGACGCCCAGATTGGCGAGCATGCTCTTGATGCTCTGGATCGTGAAGGGCGTCTGGGTGGTCTGGTCACCCGTACCGTCCAGGCCCACGACCAGGCCGTAGCCCACCAGCTGGTTGCTGCGCACACCGTTTACCGAGGCGATGTCCTTGATCCGGGCGGCCTGGGCGGGAATCACCAGGGCGAGGCAGAGCAACAGAAGTGACAGACGGGGCAGCATGTTCATCCTCAAAAGGGCATCAGGGGGCTCATGAAAAAGCGCGTGAGCCACCCGGGGGTGTTGGTTTCGTTGCCCACGCCGGTGCCGGCATAGGAGATGCGCGCATCGGCGATGCGCGTCGATGAAATGGTGTTGCCCGGGCTCAGGTCCTCGGGGCGAATGATGCCCCGCAGGCGTATGTACTCGTCGCCCTGGTTGATACGGATCCACTTTTCGCCCTGTACATAGAGGTTGCCGTTGGGCAATACCCGGGCGACCTGTACCGCGATGGACCCTTGCAGGCTGTTGCGCTGGTTGCTGGACGATTCGCCTTCGAAATTGCTCGAGGACTGCATATCGACGCCCAGATTGTAACGGCCGTTGATGGTGACGGGCTCGCCGAAAATCGTGGGGCTGGTGATCGACACGTCGCTGCCCTTGTCCAGAGCGGTATCCGCACTCTTGCTGGCATCGGTGGCCTCCACCAGGATCACGCTGACGATATCGCCCACACGGTGGGCACGCGTGTCGCTGAACAGTGACAGATGGCCGACTGGTTCAAACACGCCCCCGTTGGCAGGCGCCGGCTCGGCCTCGCTGTACTCGATCGGCTCAATGGGCCCGTACAAGGGGTGGCTCTCCTCTGGCACGCCGGCACAGGCGACCAGGGCGAGGATCAGCGGGGTCGCGAGCAGGCGCCAGGTGAACATCAATTCAGTATCCGCCATCAGAGATTGTTGGACACGTATTGCAGCATCTGATCGGCGGTGGAGATCGCCTTGGAATTCATCTCGTAGGCGCGCTGGGTTTCAATCATGTTAACCAGCTCCTCCACCACGTTGACGTTGGAGCTCTCCACGTAACCCTGGACTACCGTGCCCAGGCCATTGAGGCCCGGATTGCCCGGTTGTGGCGCGCCGCTGGCACCGGACTCCACGAACAGGTTCTGGCCCCGGGCCTCCAGGCCGGCGGGGTTGATGAAATCCACCAGCTGCACGCTGCCCACCTGGGTCGCCGCAGCACTCCCGGGCACCGAAACCGACACCGTGCCGTCACCGCCGATACTGACCGAGGTCGCATCCTGGGGAATGGTAATCGGCGGCTGTAGCTGGTAGCCGCTGGAAGTCACCATGACACCCTGGTCATTAATCTGGAAAGAACCGTCGCGGGTATAGGCCTGGCTGCCATCGGGCAACAGGATCTCAAAAAAGCCACGACCCTGGATCGCGATGTCCAGGCTGTTATCGGTCTTGTTGAGATTGCCCTGGGTAAACAGCTTCTCGGTTGCCACCACCCTCACTCCGGTACCGATCTGCAGGCCGGAGGGGAGCAGCGTGTCCTGGGACGTCTGAGACCCCACCTGGCGCACATTCTGGTACAGCAGGTCCTCAAAGATGGCGCGACTGCGCTTGAAGCCGGTAGTCCCCACATTGGCCAGATTGTTGGAGATGGTGGACATGCGCGTCTGCTGCGCGTCCAGGCCGGTTTTGGAAATCCAGAGGGATTCACTCATGACATTCGTCCTTGCTTGATCATTCGAGGCGCATCAACTGCGCGGCGGCGGTGTCCATCTCCTTGGCCATGCTCATCAGGCGCACCTGGGATTCGAACTGGCGGGAGAGCTCGATCATCTGCACCATCTCTCCTACGGCAATGACATTGCTGCTTTCCAGTGCCCCGGGAATCAGGCGCACCGCAGCGTCGGGCTCGAGGACGCCCGGCGTACGAAACAGGCCGTCCTCGCCCTTCTCGAGGTCCTCACGGGCGGGGTTGAGCAGGCGGATCCGGTCGATGGCTACCTGGGCATTCGGTTCCGCGCCCTGGGGCACGATGGACACCGTGCCGTCGGGACCGATGGAGACCGAGTCGTAGGGCGGCAGGGCGATGGGGCCGCTGTTGCCCAGCACCAGCTGTCCGGCACCATTGCTCATTTGACCAAACACGTTGACCCGCAGGTCGCCGCGCCGGGTGAGCGCCTCGGTGCCATCAGCACCCAGGACGCCGAGCCAGCCCTGACCGCTGACCGCGACGTCGAGGTCGCGCCCGGTACTGCGCACGGTGCCTGCCTGCAGGTCACTGCCCTGACGCCGGCTAGAAGCGAAACCGCGGCTGGGCAGGCCCGGGCCGTCGAGGTAACGACTCTCGGCCTGCACCAAATCGGCCTTGAAGCCAGGGGTGGAGACGTTAGCCAGGTTGTGGCTGATTGCAGCCTGCAGCTCGCCTACACCGGAGGCGCCAGAGGCGGCCAGATAGACTAGTTGATCCATGAATGTGCGCCCCTAGGCCTAGCGCAGGTTGATCACGGTCTGGGTAATCGCATCCTCAGACTGGATCACCTGGGCATTGGCCTGGAAATTGCGCTGGGCCACGATCAGGTCGACCAGCTGGGAGGTGATTTCCACGTTGGACTCCTCCAGCGCCGCGGATTGCACGACCCCGAGGCCAGAGGTTCCCGCCGCGCCCACATTGGCCGAGCCGGAGGAGAACGTTTCCACCCAGTTGGTGTCGCCGGTCGGCTGCAACCCGTTGACGTTGTTGAAGTTTGCCAGGGCAATCTGTGACAGCCCCCGGGACTCACCATTGGTGAAGCGCGCGAACACCACACCACTTTCGTCAATGTCCAGACCACGCAACTGGCCGGGACCGAAGCCATCCTGCACGATGCTGTCCACGGCAAAGGCAACCCCGAACTGGGTGGTGTCCGACAGCGAAATGTTGAAGTCCTGCGCGGCGGCACCGGTGGGGGAACCATCACCCTTGAGCGGTTGCCAGCCAGTGACACTGAGCTCAACCGGCAGGGTACTCGGGTCAAACTGGCCATTGGACTGGAAAGTGAGCGTATCGGGTCCCGAGGTGGACACACCGTCGACCAGCGAATGAACCTCCCACTCGTTGGGGTTGGCCGTCTTCACGTAGTAAAGACTCAGGACATGGGGATTGCCGAGGCCATCATAGATGGTGGTCGAAGTGGTGGCGTTGTAGGAATCGGGGTCCGGTGCTGTCGGCGGCGTGGCAAAAGCATCAAAGGGCCCACCGAAGGGCACGTTGGGGGCAGTCTCGCGGGAGTCCAGGTTGGAGGAGACGGATACGCTGCCTGTCGGGTTGGGATCGATCAGGGAGGTGTCGATGCGGATATCGCCCACCTGCCCGGTGACCTCACCGGTGTTGCTCACCTGGAAGCCCTGCAGGCGCGCGCCCTGGTTACTGACGACATATCCGTCACTGTCGATCTGGAAGGCGCCGGCCCGGCTGTACTCAAGCGCGCCACCCTGGCTCAGCTGGAAGAAGCCACCGCCGTTAATGGCAAGATCCAGGGCATTGTTGGTGAAGCTGATATTGCCCTGGCCAAATTCCTGGCTCACGTTCACCAGGCTTACCCCCTTGCCAACCGCGTTACTGCCTGCGCCCAGCAGGCTGCTGGCATACACGTCCGCAAACTCCGCGCGGGAGCTCTTGAAACCCACCGTGGAAGCATTGGCGATATTGTTGCTGATGACGTTGAGGTCAGCCGTCGCCGCGTTGATGCCTGAAATTGCTGTATCAAAAGCCATGTCCTACTCTCCCGAAATCAGTCGCCCCGGAGCGACCTGTCTGTCTGAAATCTCTGCCCTGTGCTCAGAGGAAGGCCTTGACCTGCCCCATGCTCACGCTCTGCCCGTTCGCGAGGTTGAGCTGGGCCTCGCCGCTACCCGCCGGCAGGGACACCGAGTCCACCCGCTGGTGCGCGTAGACGTTCAGCGCCTGGGCCTGGCCGCCGACCAGACCCTCGGCCGAGACCCGGTAGAGCCCCGGCTCCAGTGCATCTCCGTCGCTGCCCAGTCCGTCCCAGCGGACCGGTAGCTCGCCGGTGGCACCCTGGGGCAGGGGCGCGCTGTAAACCAGGCGCCCCGCGGCATCGGTAACGTAGAGCGTGGCCGAGGACGTCCCGGCCGGAAGTTCCACAGTGGCGTCCAGTGCCAGGCCCTCTCCGCCCTCACCCCGGGCGTCGGCCACGCTATCGAGCAGGCCGACATTGCTGTCGACCATGACATCCCTGCCCACCATGTTGACCGCCTGCAGGCTCTGGCTGGATGCCAGCGAGCTGGCGAGGCCGGCGAAGCTGTCGTTGAGTTCCTGAATGCCCGACACGGTCCCGAACTGGGCCAGCTCGCTCATGAACTGCATATTGTCCATTGGCTTGGTGGGATCCTGGTTTTGCAGCTGCGCAACCATCAACTGCAGAAACTGATCGGAGCCCATCTCCTCTATGGAGGAGGCACCAGCCGCACCGGACTTGCTGGCGGCGGTAAAATCACTGAGGGGGTTGATCGTTGTCATCGGCTGCTCTCCTCGGGCTAGCGGCCAAGCGTGAGCGTGCGCAACGCCAGCTGCTTGGTAGTCTCGATCGCCTGCACGCTGTTCTGGAAGGCGCGGGCAGCGGCGGTCATGTTGGCCATTTCGTCCACCTGGTCGACATCCGGGCGGTAGATGTAGCCGTCCTCGTCGGCCAACGGATGGCCGGGAGCGTACTCGCGGACCGCGGGCAGCCTCGACTCGACGATGCGATCCACCCTGACATGACCCTGCTCGCCGATGGCTGTGGACATGGCGCTGGAAAATACCGGATAGCGGGCCCGGTAGACCCCGGCCTCGCTACCGGCCACCATGTTGGCGTTGGCCAGGTTGCTGGCGATCGTATTGAGACGGATGCTCTGGGCGTCCATCGAACTTCCCGCGATACCCATGGCGGCAAACAGCGACATGATTTACTCCCCCTTGAGCGCCGAGCGGACGCTTTTGATTCGTGAATCCAGGAATGACAGGCCGGCCTGGTAGCGGATGGCATTGTCCATGAAGGCGCGCTGCTCGCGCTGGGTCTCCACGGTATTGCCGTTGATCCCGGTCTGTTCGGGCACCCGGTAGAGCACGTTGGCCCGGGTCGCGTCGGCACCGCCCTGACCCAGGTGTCGCGGGTCGGTGCGCTGCACGCTGGCCGCAGACACCGCGGCCTGGGCACGCATCGCAGCGGCAAAGTCGATGTCACGGGCCTTGTACCCCGGGGTGTCGGAGTTGGCCAGGTTGGTTGCCAGCAGCTGCGTGCGCTGGGCACGCAACATCAGGGCCTGGCCTGAAGTGTCAAAAATCCGGTCGGTAAAGCTCATGGTCAATCGCGTCCTGCTACTGCCTGCCCGGGGCCTCACGCAATCGTCAGTGGCGCCCCCTCTAACATTCAGTATTCAAATAACGTGCCAAACTAAATAGACCAATACTATCAATGACTTACAGATCAATCGTGGCGGCAAAGGCGGCAATGTGGCAAGTCGATGCAGGAGGACGGCGGCAAGAGTTGCCGCCCCGCTGGCGGGCGGCACAGGTGGCACGATACCTGCACCGTTACATGGGAGTGCCAAAAATACGTCGCTGACGGAGGAATTCCCGATGACCACAGCCCCCGGCCCCCGCGGCCCGCTGGCCTGCACCGCCCTGTGCCTGACCCTGCTGGCCGCGGACAGCCTCGCCGCTCCCCGGCAGGACCTGAGCGCCATCGCCGACGCAGCCAGTAGTGCGGCCCTGGCGGTAGCGCAGGCCGCCGGTTTCAGCCAGGTCAGCGCACGGCCACGGCCCCTGGACCCGCGCCTGCAGCTGGCCGAGTGTGATGTGCCGCTGCGGGCCGAGACCAATCCCAACGCCGCCATTCTCGGTCGCACGAACGTGGGTGTACGTTGCGACGGCCGCGAGCCCTGGGCAATCTACGTGCGCCTGGAGGTCACCGCGACCGCCGAAGTCCCGGTACTGGCTACGAGTCTGCCCCGGGGCACCGTGCTGGCCGCGGGCGACCTCGAGTTGCGCTCCCGGTCGCTGACCAGTGATTATGCCGCCGTGGTACGAGACCCCGCACAACTGATCGGCAAAGCCCTGGACCGGGACGCGGCTGCCGGCCAGGAGCTGCGGCACCACGACGTCAGCGCCCCGCGAGTCATCGAACGGGGCCAGTTGGTGACCCTCATCGCGGGCCGCCCCGGGCTGGAGGTACAGATGCAGGGGCGCGCAAACGCGCATGCCGCGGTAGGCGATCGCCTGGTGGTGATCAATCAGAAATCCGGGCGCCGGATCGAGGGTATCGTCACCGAAACAGGCGCGGTGCGGGTGCCCTGAGGAATTTACCCCGCTGTGCTAAACTTTTTCTCACAGTGACCGCTAACCCTCCATATGGATAGCGGCGCGAGCAGCAGGCAAGGCAGGGAGTTATGAACCCCATCGACCAAAGCCCCGGGATTAAAGCCCAGGGTGACATCGTCAAACCCAGTGAGGGCAGCAGTCGTGTCAGGTCCACTGACACCCGCAGCACGGGTGCCGGGGGCAGCAGCGGGCAGGCCGACGGCGAATTCGTCACGGTCACGCGCACGGCGACTGAGCTCCTGCGCCTCGAACAGCAGCTGGAGTCCATGCCCGAGGTGAACCGGGAGCGTGTGGACGCGCTGCGCCAGGCGATTGCCGACGGCCGTTACGAGGTCAACCCGGAGCGGATCACCGACGCCCTGCTGCGCGCCGAGCAGGAGCTCTACTAAACGTGGCCGACGGTTCAGCGCTGTGCGCGCACCTGGAAGGTGACATCGGAATTCTGGAAGCGGTCCGCAGTGCCCTCGAGGCCGAATACCAGGCCCTCAAGGCCGGAGAATCCGTTGAGCTGGAGCAGGCTACCGCCCTCAAAGCCCGGCACCTGCACGCCTATACCGACCGGCAACAGCACTTGCGCGAGCTACTGGGCCCGGAAACCAGCCTGGCAGAACTGATCGAAAAGCTACCGGCGCAGCGTGACAGCAACCGGCGACTCCGGGCATCACTGGAAGCACTCGCGGCTGAATGCCAGCGGCTGAACCAGCGCAATGGGCAGGTGATCAGCAGCCTGCAATCACGGACCCGGGATGCCCTGGACATCCTGCGCCACAACAGCCTGGGCCCGACACTCTACGCCGACGACGGCCATCGGGCACGCAGCGGCGACAGCCGGTCCCTGGGTAAGGCCTGAAACCCGGCTATCGTTGCCACATCGATAACAGGCGGGAAACGACGGATCGACCATGCACACCATGCCCCTTGTTCGCATCCACGGGCCGCAGGATCTGCGTATCGACGAGGTGCCGCAGCCCACACCCGGGCCGGACGACCTGCTGGTCAGGGTCATGCGCTGTGGCATCTGTGGCTCGGACCTCAGCTACGCCAAGCTGGGCGGCATACCGGGCGCCGCGCGCCCCTTCGCGCTCGGACACGAGTTTGCCGGCGTGATCGCGGCCCTTGGTACCAACGTCCAGGATCTGCAAGTGGGCGACCGGGTGATCATCAATCCCGAAGCCGGTGACAATGCCATCGGCAGTGACGGTCTCTCTGGCGCCTTCGCGCCCTACCTGCTTTACCGGGACGTGACCCGTGATCCGCAAGGAGTGCTTCGCCTGCCCGAGACACTCGATTTTGACCTTGGTGCACTGGTGGAGCCGCTGGCGGTCGGTATGCATGGCATCAACCAGGGAAAGCTGGCGGTGGGGGACCGGGTAGTCGTGTTCGGCGCCGGGCCGGTGGGCCTGGCCGCGGCGATCGCGGCGCGCTATCGCGGCGCCGAGTCGGTGGTCGTCGCGGATCTTTCAGAAAAGCGTCTCGCCACTGCCCGTGAACTTGGCCTGCTAGCCTGTAATCCCGAGACGGCCGACCTCAAGACTTTTCTCATGGACCACCACGGCGTGGTTACCAATGACCCCCTGCTGGGGGAGCAGCCCGGCTCGGACCTGTTCGTGGAAGCCACCGGCGCCGGGCCGGTGTTCCAGCAGGTTTGCGGTCTGGCCCGCAAGGGCGCGCGCATCGTGGTGATTGGGGTCAATTTTGCCCCGGTGGAACTCGATATGGTCAACCTGCTGATGAAGGAACTGGTCGTCACCGCCGCCATTCGCTACCCGGAAGAGTTTCCGCAGGTGATCGAAATGCTGTGCAGTGGTCAGGTCGATGTCTCACCGCTGATCAGCCACCGCTATCCTCTGTCACAGTTTGCCGAGGCCTTCCACCAGGCGCAGCGGGCGGATGAGGCGGTCAAGGTGATGATTGATTGTCAGCAATGACAGGTACGGTCGGAGCGAGCGATCACCATAGTGGCCAGTTAAAGGCCACTGAAAAATGAAAACCGTCGTCCTGCAAGCTGTCCTCGGACGGTGGTGGCACGTCGTCATCGGCGATGCGCTCGCCGTAGAAAACGCTAACATAGGTGTAGTCCGTGGGTAACCAGCGCAGGCCCATACCGACGCTGCTGATCCGGGCGGGTTTATGGGTGGATAGATTGTCGTCGTAATCCCAGCTACGACCGTAGTCGATAAATGGTACGGCCGTGAGATTCCAGCGACTCACGCCGGAGCCGTCTGCAAGTATCGGGATACGCCACTCCACTGAAGCGCTCGCGCCGCTGTCCCTGACCAGCTGGTTCTCCCGGAATCCACGCACCGAATAGAATCCGCCGACGGCAAATTTCTCCACGGACAGCAGCGGGTCAAACGCCTGCTGCCAGACAGCACTGAAAACGAGCTGGCTGCGAAGCCAGGGCATTCGCCTGGCATACTGGAACTGGGTCAACAGAGCGGTAAAGTCGCTCTCCGGAATGCGTGCGCCGGTGTCCGGTTGGCGCGTCGGAAAGCCGTCGGGAATCGTGGTAGCGTCGAACCAGTCGAGGCCGAAGCGAAGGCTGCTGCGCAGCGCGAGGACGGATTCATCGAGGCGCTCAATCCACTCTGCACCGACACCGATACTGGTCGACGTGATCTCACCATTACGCGCACCCAACGAAAAGGAAAATGGTTTCCCCAGGAGCACGGTTTCTGAATGGCTGTAGCTCAATGCAGTCGACACGGTAACCGTTCTGTCAAGTCGGTCAATCACCGGATGCAACAGGGAAACTCCCCAGGACTCCGTCTCGCTTTCGATATCGAGATCGTCGAAGGGCTCCTCAATTACCGTTGAATCCCCGCGCTGGTAGCCAAGCTTTAACTGGGTATTCCAGGTATTCAGTGGCAGTGAATACTCGATGTAGCCATCTTTAAGTCCCTCACTGGCGCTTGCCGCGAGGGCGAGCCGGTCCGCGCGCCCGGTCAGGTTAAGATTCTCGAGGCTCACCATACCGCGCTCAGAGCCGACAGTTGGCGAACGATAATTGTCAGCAGACAGCATCAATCGCATCGCCCGGGCTTCTTCAACCTGAAGCTGCAGATCCGCAGTCCCCGGTGACAGCCCGGGAATCAGGGTCGCATTCACTTTGCGTACCAGAGGATTCAGTTCAAGCCTGAGCAAACTGTCCTGCAGGTCATAAATATTGAGGGGGCGCGCGAGACCGCTTCGGACCCGGGCCTTCACCCGGGCGGGGGAGAGCCTGCCCGCTGGAACCAGCTCGATATCATTGAGCTCGCCCTCTACCGCCTCAAGAGTGAGCGCGCCCTGCTCCGGTAGCGTTGCGGGAAGCAGCACACCAGAATTGACATAGCCCGCGTTGTAATAGAGTAGCGACAGGCGCCGCCGCAGCTCCTGCAGGTTTTCCGGGCTCAAGTGGCGATGGCTGAAGGGGGCCGTGACGGCTGCAACATCCGTGTCAGGTATGACCGTGTTCCCTTTCACCGCGATCGTGGTGACCCGCATACCGTGGCTTGCTGCAGTCGGTGAATTGCCGTCATCCGATTCTGGCGAGGGGGCCGGCAGCACCTGCCTGTGAGAGGGAGCCGGCAGCTCCCCGGCTTCAATGTCAAAGCTCGGCTCCACGAAGCGTCCCCGCGCATCGACGAAACCCCGACTCACGTTATCCTGAAACGCGGAGCTGCCTGCCCCGGCCGGAGGCTGGGCAATACCCACCGGGCTGAAACCCACCAGCACGATCACTGCAAGAACGCAACGCAAACCCATCACGGCTGCGTTACCTGCAAGCAGTTTGCGCCAGGTCGCCGGGCAAGCAACAGCTGCCCATTACCGCCATCAGTCGGAGGTAGCACGTCTCCCAGGCTTGCACTCCCCCTGCCCAGCCTGACTGCACCCGTCAGGTAAGTATCGTATTGCTCGGTCGTCACCGCATCGGCTGCAATAACAAGGCTGCTTGCGTCGTCAGGATCGACAGCACACTGGTCTCGAATGAGGTCGGTTGCATCCAGAATCGCCACCTCCAATTCGGCGACCGCGGCGCTGATATCCTGCTCCGGCGCGTTGATCTCCAGGACACCCTGGTCCCCCAGGTTGGAGGACACCTGGAATGTGGATCGCGCGTCACGCAGGAATTCCTCGGCATTGATATTAATGCGCCCGCCATTACCGGCATTGGCGTTGGCGAGCAGCCCGGAGTTCCGCACCAGAATAAGCTCTGCGGGTGCCATGGGGTTACCCAGGGTGATGGAACCCCCGTTTCCTGCGGCATCCGAAGCCTGAGAGTCCGCGGTAATGAATACAATGCCTCCCGCATCCAGATCGCCATCCAACTGGATGTCCCGGCCGAATATTCCAACATCACCGCCGCCCGCATTCTCGGACGTTCCCTCAATACGCGCAAGTGAAAGGCGCACTTTGTCCGCAGAAAGCAGTATCCTGCCAGCGTTCCCGCTGCCGGTGGCGGAGGTCTGGATGAAACCGCCATCTCGAAAAAACAGGGTCCCGCCGGCTACTGCGCTGACATCCCCCGCGTCGCTCGCGCCAATCGAGTTACTGAGTAGTTCGGTGGCGCTGCCGGCAAGTTCCAGGTCACCGCCACTCAGGAGCAGGATGCTTCCAGTCACACCCTCGCCGAGGGTCGCGGTCTGTACAGATACATTGTTTACAGCCAGGTTGTTCCCCGCTGACAGTAGCACCTGGCCCGCAGGTGACAGGCCAGTGGCGTTACTCTGCAGCCGACTTTCACTGATACTGAGATTTTCAGTCGCCGTGATCCCGATTTGTGCCGGCGTATCAGCACTGTCATTTGCGCGAGTTGCCGTGGCCAGTGTGGTGTCCTGAATCTGCACCGAGCCGGCACTCAACAAAACGAAACCGGCAGCGCCCTGATCTGCCGCGACACTGTCGATGGCAGCGCCCGCGATGTCCAGGGAATCCAGTGCCGCCAGCGAGATAATACCCGCGTCGCCCGCACCCAGGGAGGAGGTCGACAGAGAGGCAGGCTCAGATGACTCAATGCGTATCCGGTTTCCCTGCAGGATAACGGCTCCGGAATTTCCGGTCCCCAGCGTCCGGCTGGAGAGATCGTGCTGTCCGCGGATGAGCAGATCTTCAGCAGCCATCATGACTATCGGGCCACTCGCACCCGCCCCCAGGGCCGTGCTGCTGATGCCGAACCCTGCCTGCCCCGAGTCAACCTGTATCAATTCGATATTGCGACCGCTGAGGGAGACAGCCCCGGCATCGCCCACATCGGGCACATCGTCACTGCTTGTATTGCTGAGATCCATGTTGCCCTGCAGGAACAGGTTCCCGTCGGCTGCAATGAATATGTCGCCACCATCCAGAGTGCTGCTTGTTCCCGTGGCGACAAGTGACCGCTCGCCGTCTGACACCAGTGACAGATCACCCGTGGAAGCCAGGGAGACCGTGGCGCCGGAGCGCCCGCTGCTGGAACTGGCGAGAATAGTGGAATTCACCATCTCCAGGCCTCCATCTCCTGCCTGCAGACTGATAAATCGATCATCACCGGGATTCAGCCCCGCGGAAAAAATCTGGGTGGACTCACTGGCGATAGTGTCGCCAACAAGCAGAATATCGCCCGAGGTCCCATTGCCACTGTTAATATTGGAAATTCCCGCGCCACCCTCTACCCGGCCACTGAGCTGCAGTTTATCCCGCACGTTGATCAGTATGTCGCCACCCCGGGGGCCGGTGCTGAAGGACTGGATCATCCCGTCCCCAAGGGTGAAGGTCTGCATCGGCAGAGAGGCACTGGAACCGAAAATCAGGTTTCCCGGCTCACCGGTCGGCGCCGTGAAATCCAGATTACGACTCGTAACCTGTCCGCGGGACTGTGTGTAGTGCCGCGTATCGACCCGCACGTCGCCGCCATCAACAGCGCCATCCGTACTGCTGTACAGCACCGTGTCGATGAATGATATGTCGGAAATAGCGCGCAGCGACACCGCGACCGACTGATCGAGGGAATAGGCCTCGATGTATGAATTATCAATTCGCAACTGGTCCGCCAGAACTGACAGGTTCGCCGAATCCCCAATACCAAAATCGGAGGCGACAAGGTTGGTGTTCCGCACAAGAATACCGCCCAGCGGAGTGCCCGGCTCTGCCGAAAGCGGATTTGGCCCAGCCCCGCTCACGAACATGCTGCCTCCAGGTGCAAGCGCGCCAAGACCGAGCTGGATTGCCTGTATTGGACTGCTGTCAATCGGTGCGCTGGCGGCAGTGGCGGCAAGAGGCCCAGCGATATCTCCTGACAGGAGCACACCCGGCATGGTGGCATCCAGGCTACTGCCAACCAGTGTCACGTTGGGCAACAGCAGCGGTAGGTTGTTGTTGCCGGTATCCGCAAGACTCACGCGAATACCGCGGGCTGCAACAGTAGCGGGAAGGTCCTGCTTATCGAGGAAGCCAAAAGCAGAAGGTTCTGCGATGGAGAGCACCGAGCTCAGCACCGGTTCGTGCGAATAGAAGCTGTCACCGTTGGCGAAGCCAACCCGGTTTGCGGTTGAGAGCAGCACGGTGCTCAGCGGGTCGAAACTGGCACCGTCACCGATCACAATACCACTGGGATTGATCAGCCAGAGTGAAGCGTCCGTGGGTACAAGCGTCGCGTTATTGAGTTGGCGGACCTGCAGGCCGCCGTGTATTTCGCTTGCGGAGTCGCCGGACACACGGGCAATAATGCTACTGATATTGGCAGATTCATGACTGAACGTAGCCAGTTCGCCCTGCAGGATATTAAAGGCTGAAAAGCTGTGAAAAATATTGTTTCCAGCTACGGAGCCATCCGCCTCGCTAATCTCGAAGAGGCCGCTACGCACCGTACCCGCCGGGTTCGGCCCGATTGAGCCATCGAACACGGCGTCCGCAAAAGCGTGCTGAGCCAGGGCTATCGCAGAAACCAGCAGTGTGCTCGCCGCCAGCTTGAGTCGCCAGATACCGTGATTGCAAGAGAGACCTGCGGTTCCATAGTTTCTGCCTAGCGTCATCTATCTCGCCCTCTGCAGCATGGCTAGAGCCAGTTTCCAATCATTAAAAAGGGCGCCCACTTGCTCGGATGACTGCCCCGCTCACTCCTGACCAGCTTCAACTGTGCCCGCTGCAGGCTGCGCGCCTTGGACGCGCCGCCATTCGCAAGCGCGCGGTAAAACTCTGTCACAATATCAACCGCGGACTGGTCATCCACCTCCCAGAGGGTCGCCAGCGCGCTACGGGCTCCGGCCTTGAGCGCTACGCCGGCGAGGCCCAGTGCGGCGCG
Organism: Sediminihaliea sp.; assembly: GCA_965222335.1. Taxonomy (GTDB): domain Bacteria; phylum Pseudomonadota; class Gammaproteobacteria; order Pseudomonadales; family Halieaceae. Next base: position 1,443,881 of record OZ244944.1, read on the forward strand.
ATCGTCACCGGCTGCCGTTTCACACGCGCTGAGCACGAGCAGCTCCAATGATGCGCTATTGGTGGCACGGGACTGAATATTGCGACTCAAGGCATTTATCTGCAGCCTGTCGTCATAGGTCAGGAGAAAGGAATCGTCATAACTCCCCCCGAACTGACCGTGTGTCGCAAAGTGCACCACACTGTAATCGCCGCTGCTTAGCTCAGCTTCCACGCGGCCCAGGGTGAAAGCGCTGTTGGTGAAGCTCCTTGCGTTCATGATGTCGTCAAGGGACCTGAGCTCACGCTGCACGCCGGGTAGAGCCGGGAAGCCCTGTACTGACTCCGAGATACCCCCTGCCAGCACCGAATAGGACTGGCCGGCAAAAGGCTTGGGATCGATGAGTGTCAGTCCGGGCGCTATGGCGATCGCGAATCGCTCAATCAAATAACCCTGACCATCATGCAGCGCGGATAGTGGAATCGTTCGCAGCGCGCCGTCCGGCACGAACACCAGGGTGTCGATGCGGCTCTCGGCAAGTGCAGGTTCCAGCGGCTCAATCAGCATCGTAAACAGCAGCTGCGCCAGCCGCAGGTAGTCTTCGCTTCCGGTATCTGCCTCCAGGTTCAGCCGGAATTCCCGCACGATCCCTACGAGCCGGGTGCGTGTAACGGGCACGGATATCTGCTGAATATTCTTGTTCGTGGTTAGCAGCAGCTCGAGCCGGTCCTCAAGCAAGACGGGATAAAGAACCGCAGTCCTGTCCGCCATGCTGTCCAGCTCAACCTCAGCTCCTGCCACGCACTGTGCCCGGAAGTAATCCTGCACTTCCGCCCGCTTCAGGCCTTCCAGGGTTGCTCGGGTCCGGCTCAACAGCGCCTGCTTGTCCGCGCCGGCACGCAGCGGCAGGCTCTGCTTCAGCAACAGGTTCGCGTAGCCGTAGTACATCGGTTTGATCACCTGGTTCAGGGTGCCCAGATCAAATGCATCCAGGCTGCCTCGCAGTAGTTCGAGGCTGGCAATGGCGCGATCATAGGCTGCTATTGCGGCTTCAGAATCGCCCATCGCCTCGTGCGCTCTCGCTATGATCCACTCCCACCGGTACTCGAGGTCAACGGCGCCCGCCTGTGCGGCCGCTGACAGCGCGGTCCTGGCGACGTCGAGGGCGGCCTCGTACTGTCGGTCATCCGCGTACAGTTCCGCGACATAACCGCCAATCAGTGAGCGATCGCGAAGCGTCAGTCCGCCGCTACCGCCGGCATCCCGGAGCAGCTCGAAGGCCAGCAGGCGGAGGGACGCATCGCCTGCCAGTTCATTGACCGCCCGGCGGTAAAGCAGGGCAAGGGCGATCTGGGAACGCCATGCGGCGGGGTGCGGCGAGCTCGCAAGGGAGTGAGAGAGGCGCTCCGCGGCCTGTTCGAAGTCTGCCAGCCGCCCGTCATCCAGCATGGCTCTGGCGGCATTGACCCGGTAGGGGGCTTCGTCGGCCCCCCCCAGTGCAATTTCAGCCGCTGCGGTGAATTGCGCAATGGTGTCCGCAGGCAGCGCCCGTGGCTGCCGAATGATCGCAGCGTCATTTACAAGACTGGCTCGCAGTTCGCGTGGCACTTCACGCGCCTGTGCAAGCGCGTCGCTAATCTCCGCATTTGCCTCCTCGTAGGCACCGCGCTGTAGGGCCAAACGCGCACGCTGTTGCTGCACCAGCACCGCGAGCACAGGAGTGGCTTGCGGCAAGGAATCCAACATTGTCTGCACCTCGCCCAGGACGGATTCAGCGCGCGACCACCTGCCCTGCCTGCGCAGAAGATCCGCTTCCAGGACGCCGGCCTCAACATCTGACGCCTCGGCTGGCGGCGAGGGGTTCCTGCCACGCTCCTCCAGTAAAGCCAGGGCGCCCTGGACGTCGCCGGCGGCACTGAGGGCCTCAGCCTCGTACAACACCGCACTATCGCTGGCGAGAGCAGGCTTAGCCAGCGACAGCAGTGCCGAACCAAGCAGGCACCCGATAATGGCGGCAACCTTATGAGGCGACGCTCTGCGGCAAGGATTCTTCATGGCTCCCTCAAGTAACTCCTCGCACCCGGGTGGCCGAGCGCCGCGGCCTGTTCGAAATAACGCCGCGCACGGTCCGGGTCGGCCCGCTGGCCGTACAAGCCGCCGTCCAGAATTTGCGCAAGGTTGAACAGGGCGTTCCTGTCTTTCTGTTCTCCGGCGGACTGCAGTAGCTCCAGCCCCCTGGCAATGTCCTGGCCGAGCAGGCGCCCCTCGAGCAGGTAGTTCGCCAGCATGGTTTGCGCCAGGAAAAACCCACTCTCAGCTGACCGCTCGAGTATCTCCAGAGCGCCACGCCGTTGGCTGTCGGTCGATGCCCTCGCCAATCGCAGCATGGCGTAGTGATAATCGGCAAAAGGGTTGCCGCCTGCGGCTGCCTCGGCTGCCAACTCCAGGGCACGTGCCTGGTTCACCTGCCCGCCCCAGCCCGTGTCAAGGAGTTCGCTGGCTACGACTTGTGCGCGGGCACTACCGCGCTCAGCTGCCGTCAGGAACACCTCCAGCAATGCGGGGTCACCAGAGAGCTTTACCTGCAGAATGTCGCTGAACAAACTGCGCGGGTACTGCTCCGTGTAAGAGCGCTCCAACTCGTCAAGTCCGGAATTGACCGCGTCGTAGAATGCAAAAAATTCCCCTGGCTCGGGCGTTGTTAAATCTTGCGGCTGAATTTCGCCTGGCGTCACTGGCAGGCCTGTCCGCACCTCCCCTGTCGCCGCTGCAGGCTCAACGGCGCCGGGCGTCCCGGTTTCGGCAGGCGGCGGGGCAGAACGCCATGGGAGCAACCAGGTCAGCCCGATGGCGAGGCTTGAGACCAGGGCAATGGCGATTAACCAGGCGCGCCGACGCCGGCGGGCAGAATCCGGAGCACCCTCCGGCTCTACCAGGGTGGCTTGTTCAGAATCAGCTTGCGTCACCGCAGCGCGACCACCGGATTTCCCGGTGAGCGCCTCGATCGCTGCGAGCAGCTCACCACAGTCAGCAAAACGCTTGTCCCTGTCGTAGGCAAGCATGCCATCTACCAGGGGCTGCAAGTGCTGCAAAGTCTCCGGGAGCCTGGGTGGCTGGCTTTGCATACGTTGGCGGGAAATCTCCGCGAGCGTTCGTCCGGGAAAAGGTAGTTCGCCTGCCAGCATCTGGTAGAGCAGTACACCCAGGCTGTATATATCAGAGCGGCCGTCCAGCTGCTCCCCCTCGGATTGCTCGGGGCTCATATACTTGGGTGAACCAATCACCGACCGGACCTGGGTAATTTCAGTGAGTTCCGACTCGGCCACGGAAGGTCGCGCGATCCCGAAGTCCGTGACCACTGCCTCGCCGGATTCGCGGAACAGGATGTTGTCGGGCTTGATATCCCGGTGAACGAATCCTTTCTGATGGGCAAAGCCGAGTGCCGCAGCCACCTGCCGGGTGATTTCGAGGGCGACGTGTTCTTCCATGGGGCTGCGCATGCGCTCGCGAAGGTCGCCAGCGTCAAGAAGCTCCATCGCAAGATAGTAGGTACCCTGGTGCTCGCCGACATCATAGACGGAGATAATGTGAGGATGGGTCAGCCCCCCCACAATGCGCGCCTCACGCAAGAACCTTCGCCCGAACTCGGCGTTGGTGGCCAGCTCGGGCAGGATAACCTTGAGCGCGACCTGGCGCTCAAAGCCCTGCTGGATCGCCAGATAGACCTGCGCCATGCCGCCGCTTCCCAGCAGACGCCTGATGGAGTACCCGGGTATAACAACAGGCGCTTCGCCGATTATTGTCGTATTCATCGATTTCGCGGCGACATGCTAGGGCACCTCTGAATAATGGCAATTGTGCTCAGAGGTGCCCTAGTTCACGATCACCTCCAGCCGTCGGTTTAATCGGTGGTCTGACTCAGACAGGTTCTCGCCCGGATATTTGGGCCGCGACTCGCCCGCTCCCATGGTCCGCAGCCGGCCCTGCAGGGAAGGAAAATCCGATTCCAGTGCCAGCCTGGCGGCTTCCGCCCGCTGCTCGGACAGTACCATGTTGTAGTCCCAGCCACCGCGTACGTCGCTATGGCCAATCAGGGTGAAGGTCTTGCTCGCATAGTCCTCGCCGGACAGGACTTTACCCAGTTCCAGGATATTGCCGCTTGTGAGCTCGTCCATTTCAGCACTGTCCAGCTTGTAATTGATGGGAATCCGGACCGAGGCCCCTATCCGCTTCGAATCAGCCCCGCCAGATGCGGTGTCATTCATGGCGAGCAGACCGAATTCCTGGGCCGCCAGGCTGCGCTTGATCGAATCGCTGCTGATCTTTGAGCCTGCCAGGCTCTGGTCCAGCTCCCGGGCACTGTCGAGCATCCAGGAAGGCGGGCTCGAGTGCGTGCCGATCGCGCGTTCCAGCATCGTGAGGGCTTCAAATCGCTGACCATTCAATGCCAGTCCCTGGCCATAGCGCGCCATTGACAGCGCTGCCTGGTCACGGTCGGCTGCGTGCTGAACGGCATTTTCATAGGCCGCGAGTGACTCCTCCAGGCGACCCTGCTTCTGCAGTGCGGTGCCCAGCAGGTGCCAGGCCGGATAGGACGCGCAGGCGTCAACCGACCTGTGCAGCCAGTCTATGGCCTTGGCGAGATCCTGGGACGCCCCGGCCTGCCTGCCAAGCAGGTAATAGCGTTTACCGTCCTCGCAGGGAATGTCTGCACCAGAGGCCCGCACTCCCCCTGCTGCTATAAGGACACCCAGCGCGATGCCCCAAAGATGACCTCGCTTCATGTGAGCGCTCTCACCGGAAAATAGTGTCTAAGCATAGACGCCAGGCGAGCCCCTGCATGCCAATCGCGCGGAAAATGTGACGCAGTTAACTCTTTTTGAACCGGTGACCTCTTGAACCCAACACACGGCTCGCCGCGCTTAACCCTGTCCCCCGCCGACAAATACCCTCACAACGGGCCTGCTGGTGAGCAATACCGGACGCACGCCACTGTCCGGCTGTATGCGTTAGACTAGACCTCCTCAGTACACCCTCTAGGAATTCGAGGAACATGAAGATTACCTCCTGGAACGTCAACGGGCTGCGCGCCATCATCAAGAAGGACTTCGCGCAGTCCCTGGATACCCTGGCAACCGACATTCTCTGCCTGCAGGAGACCAAGGCACAGGATGAACAGGTCATCGCGGCCCTGGACGGCATCGACGGCTACCATGTCTACAGTAATTCCGCGGAACGCAAAGGGTACGCGGGCGTGGCCATTCTCTCCCGCAAGGCGCCGCTAGCCGTGCAGGCGGACATGGGTATTGCGGAGCACGACCGGGAGGGACGGGTGCTCACTGCAGAATATGATGACTACTACCTGCTCACGGTCTACACGCCCAACTCGGGCAGCGAACTTGTGCGTTTACCCTATCGCGAGACCTGGGACGCAGAGTTCCTTGCCTTCGTCAGGAAGCTGGAACAGCACAAGCCGGTATTGATGTGCGGCGACTTCAATGTGGCCCACAGAGACATTGACATCGCCCGGCCCAAGCCAAATTACAACAAGAGCGCGGGCTACACCCAGAAAGAAATCGACGGAATGGACGCACTCCTCGCCGCCGGGTTCGTCGACACTTTTCGCCACTTCCACCCGGAGGAAGTCAAATATAGCTGGTGGAGTTATCGTGCCGGCGCCCGTGGCAAAAACATTGGCTGGCGTATCGACTACTTCCTGGCGTCCCCTGAGCTCGTAGATCGCCGGATTACCGGCGCGGTAATACACAACGAGATCATGGGCTCCGACCACTGCCCCGTGGCGGTAACACTGGACCAGGGCACCTCTGAACAACGGTAATGTACTCAGGCTGCAAGGCAATGCCACAATCAAGGCGCCGCTTTGAAGGCAGGCTGCTTGCCCGTCGAAAAGCGGCAACGCGGAGTGCGGTATTGCCTGGAAGCCCCGAAGGGCGGGCCCTGCCTGAGTCCGGCGAAGCAGCGACACGGGTTGTTGCTCTTGTAGTGGCCACGCTGCTGGTGGCGGGCTGCACCGCCTACCCGAGACCTCTACCCGCCGTGAACGGTGTCTCTGACGAGCTGTCGTCAGCGTGGAAAACCCGGCTGCATGACGATACCGGGCTCCCGCTTATGACCGCCATACGCGCGCGTGAAGATAACGCTGGCGGTCCGCTAATGGTTTACATAGAGGGTGACGGCCGCGCCTGGCGAAACAGGCGCGAGCCCTCGCTCGACCCCACTCCCCTCAACCCGCTGGGAATGAAGCTGGCCATGGCCAGTGACCCGCAATTCGATACTGCCTACATTGGGCGGCCATGCCAATTCGCCGCGAGGCAATCCGAACACTGCCAGGTTCCGGTCTGGACCTCTGACCGGTATAGCCAGGCGAGTGTCGATGCGGCGGGAGCAGCCATTGACCAATTGAAACAAAGCAACACGCAGGACGTCGTCCTGGTCGGCTATTCTGGCGGCGGTGTTATCGCAGCGCTGCTCAGCAGGCAGCGCACCGATACCATGGCCCTGATCACCGTTGCGGCCAATCTCGACACCAGCGCATGGACCAGCCACCACGGGGTTTCTCCCCTGACCGGCTCCCTGAACCCCGCAGATTACCCGACCACACTAATGAAGGTCCCACAGCTCCACTTCACGGGCGGCGATGACACCATCGTACCTCCGCAGATCATCAGCCGCTATCTGCAATCCATTGACCTGGATATCGCGGTCCACCAGCGCGAGCTTGAGGGTTACGATCATCGCTGTTGCTGGGTTGAGAACTGGCCGCGCCTGCTTGAGCAGGTACTGCTCGAGGTTCGCGTACTACCGACACGGGGTAGCCGGGATTAAGGCAGCCTGGTCAGCTCGCCACGCCGCTGACACCAGAGGGACTACCAGACCGGGCGCAGCTGGAAGTGTAGTCGGCGCTCGCGAATCGTCGCCTCGCGCTCGGCGGGCGTCACCCTTGGTGTGTCGGCTGGCAATGCGCTGCGCACGTCGGCGAAGGGCACCTTGGTTATGGTGGGAATTGGCGTGCTGCTGCAATCCGTCCAGCGCCCCTGCAGGGCGCCGGTGGTGTGTCCCGCCGGATCCAGCCAGTTCGGCACCCCCGGATCCCTGAGTGAGAGGACGAAACGCACGATGCCATCTTCGTCGACCCGGGCCTGGGCGTCGTTGAGACTGCTATGGTTATTGACCCAGTCAATCGTCTCGTAGAGGTCGTTGGTCAACAGGGTGGACCAGTAAAGGCATTCATCGGGCACCCTGGCTGCGATGATCAGGGCCTCGTCCGGGGTGATTTCAAAGGCGCCTTCGTAATAGAACTGGCCTTCGAGGGAGCCAGGCGTGTGCATGATATTGAGGCGGTTGATGTAGCCGGCCTCGCGCATGTCCTCCACGTGGGTCACCAGCGACAGGGCGACATCGCCGATCCGCGGGGCCAGGCCCGCCAGGCGATCCTCGAGCTCACGGGCGCTGGTGCGGGGGCGCTGAACCGGGGTGTCCAGGCGCTCGATCGCCACCCGCCAGTCGCGCTCGCTGGCCCAGTCCGAGGACATCTGGCGCAGCAGTAAAAAGCCGGTGCCCGGCTTGAGTTGCCACCAGTCACCCTGGTACCCGGCCGGTCGTTCCCGGCTCAGGAGGACGTCGAAACGGCCGTTGGCATCCACCTGCAGTTCCTTGAAGTCGCGGTAATCCAGGGCCTGCAGGCTGGAAGGCCCGTCCTCGAAGGCCACCTCGCTGTGCAGTGGCCGGAACTGGCCCAGCTTGGCGATACGCACGTTACCGGCGGCGCCTCGCAGGCGATAGACCCCCGTATCGGAGACATCCGCATTCCAGTAGATGGTGTCCGCATTGGGCTGGAAGATATTCATCACTGCGCCGAGAGAGGGCAGGAAGGCAGGATGGGCCTCGTCGGCACCGATCGCCGCTATGACTTCCCGGGCCATGGCCTCCAGAATCACCCGGCCGGCCTCCTGCTGCACCTGCGGGTCGCCGGCAAGGCGCGGCGGTAACCGTGCCTGCATGCGCTGGCCGACCGCTGTGAGCTCGTCAGTGAATTGCTTCCAGCTTGCCTCCAGTTGACCGTCCTCCGCGGTGGTGCCCGAAGCGGCGGCAAGGCCGATCAGCGTTGCCGCGACCCAGCGTCTCATCAGAAGTCGTAACGGAAGTCCACGCCCCAGGTCCGGGTATTGCCCCAGCTGTTGGCGTAGAGGCCGTCCGGCGGGTTGATGCCAAAGGTCGGCACGTCGAAACCGCCCGTGCGGTACTCCTCGTCACCCAGGTTTTTACCCCACAACGCGACGGACAATGCCGTGCCGCCAAACTCGCGCAGTTCCAGACGGGCGTCCACCAGGGTGTAGTCGTCCCCCTCGATCAGGGGTGAGGGCACGACCTGGAAGTACTGGCTGTCGACATAGGACCAGTCAACGCGTGCCAGCAGGATCCCGAGCTTGCCAACCCGCGCCTCGTAGCGGGCAGTCAGGTTACCCGTCCAGTCCGGGGAGAACTGGAAGTTATACTGATCAGCTACATCGATGAACTCGAGGGTCGTAAAATCCTGGCTGAGGTAGGTGTCGTACTCTGGGTCGAGCCAGCCCAGGGAGCCGTTGATCTGGAACGAGTCGGTCACGACCAGGGTGGCCTCCAGCTCCGCGCCGGTCATGTTGGCACCGGCCGCGTTTTCGATCCGGGTCAGGAAGGTAAAGGTGTTGGGGTCGATGCTGTTGACCTGCACCTGCCAGTCATCCAGCTCCTGGTAGAACATTGCCAGGTTGACGCGCAGACGGTTGTCCAGCAGGTCGGATTTGATCCCCACCTCGTAGCTGGTGATCTCCGCGTCGTCATATACCACGAAGTTCTGCACCTCGGTGGCACGCCCGTTCAGGCCCCCACTCTTGAACCCGACCGAGTAGGTCGCATAGAGCATGGTCTCGTCGGTAGGCTCGTAGCTGACCGTGACCCGCGGCGAGAAATTGTCGGTTTCAAACTCATTGGTTGGTGCCAGCTCGCTCACCGGCAGGGTACCGCCGGTCGAGGGGAAGAAGATGGATGAGTTGACCTCCTTCTCCTCCTCCGTGTAGCGGCCGCCCACCGAGGCCCGCCACTGGTCGTTGAACTGATAGGACAGCTCGGCGTAGGCCGCCCAGGTGTCGGTTTCCGTGTCCAGGGTGATCACCGTGTTGGGGACCGGCGAACCGAATTGCTGCTGCAGCTGGTAGAAGCCCTCATCGGCACTCAGGAACAGGCCGGAGACGATATTCAGCCGATTGTCCATGGCCGTGCCCAGGAACTGTATTTCCTGGGTGAAAAAATCGTAGTCCTGCTCCAGCGGTCCCGAAATGAAATAGTAGGGAATCATCGTGCGGAAACTACTGAGCTCGGTCTTGCGGTATCCGGTGAGCGACTTGACGGTGAAGTCTTTTATCGCACCCAGGTCGCCGACCTCGTAGGCCAGGGTCAGGCCATTGAAAATCTGCCGGAACTCGTCGTAGGTCTCCTCCGGCGTCGATACCGTCTCGTCAAGGCCGGGGTCACTGGTAGCCGAGACACCCGGGAAGACCACCTCGATGCCGGGCTCGATCAGGGTGGGTTGCCAGCCGTTAGGTGTCTGGTCTGCCTCGAACCAGTCCAGCGTATAGTCCGCGGTCAGGCGATCGCCGATGTCCGCCGCCAGGGCGAAACGTGCCGTCTGGTAATCCTTGTCGTTAAGGTCGGAAAAGGTCGTATTCTCGATCAGCCCGTCGCGTTTCTGCTGCCCGTAGCTGAAACGCCCGGCCAGGCTGTCGTTCAGGGGCACATTGATACTGAACTTGCCTCCGTAAAGGGAATCACTGCCGAGGGTACCCACCGCGTAGCCGCCCCTGTTCTGATCGGGGCGCACCGTGGTGATATTGATCGCCCCGCCCGCGGTATTCTTGCCGAACAGGGTACCCTGGGGACCGCGCAGAATTTCCACCTGCTGTACGTCCAGCAGGTCGAAGAAGGCACCCTGCATACGGGAGATGTAGAACCCGTCGACGTAGGTGCCCACCATCGGCTCCTCGGTGATGATGTCATCCGTGCGGCACAGGCCGCGCATACAGGCCACCAGGCTGCTGTCGCCACCGGCGCCGCGCTGCATCTGCAGGTTGGGGGTAAAGGTCGACAGGGAGGTGAGGGTTTCCATGCCGATCTCGCGCAGGGTCTCGTTGGAGTAGGCGCTGACGGCAATGGGTGTTTGCTGCAGACTTTCCTCGATCTTGCGCGCGGACACCACGACTTCCTCGAGCTGGCCGACGCCCTGGGCCTGGATCACGGGCGCGTGCGCCGCAGCCAGGGCAAGGCCGGTCATAGCGGGGAGGGCTCTCTTGCAAAAACGGGTACGGAAGTGCCTGGCGGATGGGTGTGACATCACTGCTCTCCTGGTCAGTTTATTATGGGGTCGCAGCACAGCTCACCTGGAACTGGCAAACGCCCTGGAAGAGTCGGTCAAGCCTGTCGTCCCGGAGTTGATCTCCGGTTGTTATCGTTCGATTAACCATTTAATAGCAAGGTTTTCTTTTGTCAAGCTGGAATGCCCGCGACAAGCCTCCGCTGCGCGCACCGCGCCCTCCTGGTTAATCTTTTTATCTCGCAAGCATTTAATACTCTCCGGCGCGCGGCCTGGCGGAACAGACTGTCGATATCGGCTGGCGGATACGCTTCAGCTTGCTACGCTAGGCAGACACGCTTATCCGAGGCGATAACAATAATGCAGGAATCCCTCTCCTTCTGCCGCATGTGCATGGGCCACTGCGGTGTGGTGGTCACGACTGACGATGACGGCCAGCTGGTCGAGATTCGCGGCGACCACGCGGACCCCCAGACCCGCGGCTTCGCCTGTTTCAAGGGGCTCAAGGCCGTGGAAGCCGCCCGCGCCGACAGCCGCATCCTGCACCCGCTGAAGCGCCAGCCCGACGGCTCGTTTGCGCCTGTCAGCGCCGAGCTGGCCCTGGACGAAATCGCGGAGCGACTCGCGGGGATTCGGGACGCCCATGGCGCCAACGCGATCGGCGGGTACAAGGGCGGCGGTGGCTTCTTCACCGCCTCCTCAGTCCCCCTGCTGCAGGACCTGCTGGGCCGGTTGGGCACGCCCAAGTACTTCTCCTCGGTGACCATTGACCAGTCCGCCAAGGTGGTGGCCGCGGGCCGGCTCGGCGTATGGCCGGCGGGCAAGGATCCCTTCGGTCGCAGCGACGTGATCCTGCTGGTGGGTGCCAATCCCCTGCTGACCGTGAGCCACAACGGTTTTGATACCCGCAACCCGGTGAAGCGGATGAAGGAGGCGCGGGAGCGGGGTATGCAGGTGATCGTGATCGACCCGCGTGAGACCGAGACCGCAAAGTTCGCCGATATTCACCTGCAACCGCTGCCGGGTGAAGACCCCAGTATCCTCGCCGGCCTGATACATATCATCCTGCGGGAAGGCTGGGAGGACAGCGCGTTCCTGGCCGCGCACGGTGGCCAGCTCGAGGCCCTGCGCGAGGCGGTAGGGGCCTTTACCCCGGATTACGTCGCGCACCGGGCGGGTATCGACGCGGCCGACCTGCTTGCCGCCGCGCGCCTGTTTGCCCGGGATTGCCGACGCGGCGCCGCCAGCAGCGCCACCGGCCCCGATATGTCCGCCTTCTGTAACCTGTCGGAGCACCTGATCGAGGCGCTTAACGTGGTGTGTGGGCGCTTCCTGCGCGAAGGGGAAGAGGTTCCCAACCCGGGGGTATTACTTCCCCGCTGGCCGCGCCACGCCCAGGTCATTCCGGCCGGGCGCTGGTGGGAAGAAGGCTTTCGCAGTCGCATTGAGGGCTACGGCCTGATTGATGGCGAGCTCCCTACCGGCATCCTCGCGGATGAGATCCTTGAACCCGGCGACGGCCAGGTGCGGGCGCTGCTCGTCCACGGCGGCAATCCCGCCTCGGCGGTGCCGGACCAGGAGCGCATTGTCCGCGCCCTGGACTCGCTTGAGCTGCTGGTCACGATCGAGCCTTTCATGACCACCACGGCGCAGCTGTCCGATTACGTCCTGCCGCCCACGCTGCACTATGAGCGACCCGACCTGCCCCTGTATATCTATGAATCCATGGTCACCCACGCGCCCTACACCCGCTACACCCCGGCCGTGGCCAGCCCACCACCGGGCGCCGAGGTGCACGACGACCAGTGGTACTTCTGGGGCCTGGCGAAGCGGCTCGGCGTCACCCTGCATTACATGGAAACACCGCTGCCCATGGATGCCCCGCCCACCACCGACGAGATACTCGCCATTGCGGCGCGCCACGCGCCGGTGCCCTTTGAGGAACTACAGGTAGCGGAACGCGGCATCTATGCCAGTGAGCCGCAGTACGTGCTGCCGCCGGAGACCGGTAACAGCACCCGCTTCAGCCTGATGCCAGAGGACGTGGCGGCAGAGCTCCAGCAGGTTCTGGCGAGCGATGGCGATGGGCAGTTCCGCTACCGCATGGCGGTGCGCCGCCTGCGCGATGCGCTGAATTCCGCGGGGCTGGACCTGCCGTCGATCAAGGCGCGGATTCCCCGCAACTACGCCTACATGAACCCCCAGGACATGGCCGCGGAGTCCCTTGCCGAGGATGACCCCGTTACCCTGGCCTCTGCCCACGGCAGTATTCCGGCCCGGGTGAAAGCCGACAACGCCTTGCGCCCCGGTGTCATTTCCGTCCCCCACGGTTTCGGGGGCCTGCCCGGCCAGCTGGGCTACGATCAGGCGGGCTCTAACACCAACCTGCTGTTGAGTACCCGCGGTGAGCGCGCAAGCATCAATGCGATGCCGCGCATGAGTGGTATCGGGTTGAACATTGTGCGGGGTTTCGGGCAGAAAAAGTGAATATGTCGTCGATGATCGGTCATAATCCGGTCTATGACTTCATTGATTGCTGAACTGAAACGTCGAGGCGTCCTGCGTGTTGGCGCCGCCTACTCTGTGGCCAGCTGGATTCTGATCGAGGCGGGTTCTGTACTGCTGCCCACTTTCGGTGCTCCCGAGTCGGTATTCAGGACCTACGTCCTGGTCATCATCGCCGGTTTTTTGCTGACGCTTTTGCTGTCCTGGTTTTTCGAATGGACACCGCAGGGCATCAAGCTGGAAGCAGACGTCGATCGCTCAGAGTTGGCCACGGATGAGATCACCCGCAAACTCAATTACAGCATCATCGGCTTGCTCGTGGTCGCGTTGACTATTTCAGTAACTCTGAATATAACCGGCTTGCGCAAAGCCAGTCCGATTGCAGATATTCCCGTCCGTGCCGCCTCGATCGCTGTGCTGCCGTTCGAGAATCGCAGCATCAATCCGGAACACGCATTATTCGCGGACGGAATCCACGACGACCTGCTGACGGGTCTCGCCAATATCAGCGCGCTGAAAGTCATTTCACGTACCTCAGTTCTCAGGTACCGGGATTCCACGCGCAACCTGCCCGAGATCGCCAGCGAACTCGGTGTGGACACCGTCCTGGAGGGCTCGGTGCAACGCTCTGGTGGCAACGTGCGTGTCAACGTGCAGCTAATTGATGCGCAAACCGACAAACACATCTGGGCCAAAATCTATGACAGAGAGTTAACGGCCAAGAACGTTTTTCAGATCCAGAGTGAAATCTCGGCAGAAATTACCAATGCCTTAAGAGCGGAACTGACGCCGGAAGAAAAGGGCCGCATGGCGTCCATACCGACGGAGAACCTCGAGGCCTATAGCCTGTGGGTGGCCGCGCGCGACAACGTCTATAAACGCCGTCTTGAGACATTGCAGGCAGCCAGGGAGCAGTACCGGGCGGCGATCGAGCTGGATCCGGGCTACTCAATGGCCTACTCAGGACTCGCCGAGACCATTCTTTTGCTGATGAACAACCACAGGGCCATACCGGAACACGAGGCAACTGAGCTGGCACAGCAGGCGCTGGACAGGGCACTGGCGCTCGACAGCAGGAATGCCGACGCCTACGCCTCACTGGGCCTGCTTAACGCGAAAAAATGGAAACGTGAAAAAGGCGACCGGGAACTCGCTGAAGCCGAGGCAGCGTTTCGCACCGCCATTGCACTGAGTCCCAATCATGCCCAGGCCTATTCCTGGTTTGCCTCACTGAAAGATGACCAGGGGGACTTGCGTGGCGCGGCAGAACTCTACCGGAAATCCCTGGAATTTGATCCGCTGGCGCGGACTCCGCGCTCCAATCTGGCCTTGCTGTACGCGAGGATGGGCCGTAACGAGGAGGCACTGTCTCAATGGCTGGCAAGCGCGCGCATTGATCCGGACTGGCCGACCGCCTATGACAATCTCGCTGCTCACCTGGCAGGGCTGGGGAGGCTGGATGAAGCCTATGCCTGGTCCATCAAGTCGACCGAATTGACTAACGACCCACTGGCCGCCCAGAGCCTGATCGGCGTCTTGCGACAGTTTGGTGAAGCGGAGAAGGCGATCGAGCTCCTTGAAGCTGTGCCCGAAGATCATGTGCTGTTTCCGATCATTCACGGCTTCAAGAAGTTGTTTGCAGGCGACTACCGGGCAGCAATCGTCTCGTGGGAAGCCATCAACGAACCGGACTTCGAAGGCTCGAAAGATTTTCTGTTCGAGCCCCTGTCCGACGCGGCGGTGCTGGTCGGTGACTATGGGAAATCCCTCGACTACGCTGTGCGCCTTGACCCGGACCTGCCTGACCCAAATTTCAAGGTCACGGCAACGAATGCCCACAACGCCCTCAAGTACGCCTACCTGTTGTTGCAGAACGAACCTGACAGCGCACGTGCGGCAAACCTGTTGGGTGAAATTCTGAGCGTTGCCGAAACCACGCCGCGTCTCGGTGCCGCTGGTCATGGCAGCCTCGATGTTCAGGTGCTGGCGATACAGGGCAACACGGAGGACGCGCTCGCCCGGTTGCGACAAGCATTCGAAGAGGGATTTCGTGGCCCCAGGAGGCCGAGCAACTGGACTCTGGATGAAGACCCTTATCTGCAATCCATCCGCGACACCGACGAGTTTCGGCGCATCCAGGCCGATATCCAGGCCGCAGTCGAGGTGATGTGGCAGCGCGTGCAGGCGGCGCTTGAGAGTGGCGACCTCGATACGATACGGCAGTCCACGATTCGCCAGAGCACCTGATCAAGCGCAGATCTACAGCGGGCACACGCCTCATCGCCACCACTACAGAAGGGCGGCCATAGCCGGGGCCGATGTCAATCGCTGTCGATGTGCACCGCACGCTGCATAAGCTCCTCGAGGGAATCCAGGGTCCCTTCCGGCGCGGATGCATAGGCCTCCGCGAGTTCGAAGAAGTGCATAAAGAGCGGTTTGCCGTCGAGGCTTTTCTCCAGGGTAAAATCGCGCCTCTGGGCATACGCCCCCGACCAGTATTCCCGCACCGCTGACCAGAAGGGACCGGTACGCTCCCAGTACGCATCGCCGGGAGCAAAGTCGTAGTCACGGATACGTTCATAGCGACTCAGGCCCGCTTCTCGGGCCAGGTAAGGCCTTGCCTCAACCGGCTGGTGATCGTCGTCCAGTACCAGCTTGAGCGCGTCCTCTTCCTGCACCCAACCGGTCGGTGTGACGGTGATGCGATGATTGCCGAGCAGGGCCTGGTAATCGTCGCGCACGCTGAACTCGCGCCTAGGCAGGGGACGGCGCCGACGCTCGCTCTGCCAGGTGGAATGATTTCCCTCGTGCACCCAGGCCCCTCTGGCCTCGTAGCGCGGCGTGTCGTCCACCTGGTAGACCGTTTGTGTCCAGCGACCCCCGGCCTGCTCCTTATCGAGGCGTTCGTAGGCCCAGCGACCCGGTCCCACAAAGGTATACAGGTCCCGGTCTTCATACTGCCAGTCCTGGCGCCAGTGCTTCACCACAAAGGGCGCTGACAGACTGCCGCCGTCCTGGCGGATACGGGTCACCAGGATGTGTTGCAGGCTGATAAAGCCCGGCTCGTCCGCTACCACGTACACGCGCTCCGTGCCCCAGGAACGGTAAGGGGGCGGCGGGCTGTAACCCGGCGTCAGGCCGATGGTCTCGATAAAATCGAAGGTCGTTCGGTAATCGCCCGCCATGGCGATGATTGCCCGCCGGTCACGCTCCCGGGCCTCGAGCCCTGTCGCCTGCAGCGCTTCCCAGGCCGCGGTAGGGCCGGGGACGAGGGTCACTTCCGGGCCCCGGGTGGTGCCGCCCCGCGGCGCCATCGCATCGTCCTCGGCAAACATCCAGGTGAAGGTAAACTGCCGGCGTTGGTCCTCGCCGGTGTCGGGCGACGCCGCCACCAGCTGCGCTGAGATCCCGAGAAGCAACGCCAACATCCAGGCGACATTTTGGAAGTTTTGCGTCGAAAGGTGCCGCGTCGCGCTACTCATTGAGTTTACCCCCGTATTTCATTGGCCCCCTGATTCTAACCCAATCCAAGATGTAAGCCCTGAAGGCCTATCCCGCGAGGGACCACACTTCCGACCCTCAGTGAGCGAGTGATCAAATCGAGCTACCTCAGGCTGCAGCGCCGGATTTAGCGCGCTTGTTTTGGCCCGCTGCTCGCTTCCCGCCCTCACCCCGCCCCGGCCGCTTCCCACGGGCAGCCTTTTTCACGGCCGGCTTGCGCCGGTAGGCGGCTGTTTTCGGCGCGCTTTGCAGCCAGTGGGCCTGCTGCAGTTCCAGCTCATGCAGGATTCTGTCGAGGGTGCGCCCGATGCGGGTCGTGGTACGTATTGCCGGTAACTTTGGCCAGGTCCCCCGTTCACCCGCGTGCAATAAGTCGATCATCTCCTCCTCGGAAAGTATTTTGAGGATCTTGCCCAGGCTACTGAACCCATAGGGCGGGAAGATATTAATGTCACCCGTAAACTGCTGGTCAATCAGGCCGTTGATCGCGTTTAGCGCACTTCCCGTGCGTGCACCCAACCGTGTGTAGCGCTGCGCCGCATGGAGGCTTCCGCGAACCAGCTGTTTCGCACCGGCGACCCAGGCGTCCGATACGATCTGATAAATTCCCGGGCCGCCGAAGCTCTCACGGCCCAGACCCGGCATTACCTGGCTAACGATAAAATGGTTGACCCCGTACATACGCGCCAGTCGCTTTGCAGGCAGGTCCTGGGAAAAGGAACCATCTATCCAGCGCTGTCGTGGCAGATAAGGCTGAACCTCTCCTTGATCATCGCGGGCCTCCAGCTGCACCGAGGGAAATACGCCCGGCAACGCTGTGCTGGCCAGCACAGCGGAGCGAATGGTCACCGTAGGCGAGGCTATGTGGTTGAGCAGCCGGGACTCCTGACCAGGCTCCGCCGGCGATATGGCAATGTTGATGCTGCGTCCCGTCTTGCGGTACGCCTCGAGGAAGGTCATGTCCGGAATCAGGCGCGCCATTTCCTGCCTCACAATGGGCATGTCCCGCTCTTCGTCCATGCCCAGGCCGATCTTCAGATTGCCGCGGTTGCTGGTCATGGCTCGCGCCAGAAAGTTGTTTTCAAACAGCGCCAGGTACTCTTCATCTGTGCGAGTGCCCACGACCGCTGAAACGAAAGCCCCTGCGCTGGCACCGGAGATAACCACGGGGCATAACTCCTCTTCAATCAGGGTCTTGAGCACGCCGAAGTGAAAATAGCCCAGGGTGCCCCCGCCACTGAGCATCAGCGCCGACCGGCCATAGCAGTGACTGGCGCGCTGGAAAAAATCCAGGCGCTCCACCAGGGGAATCTGCTCGCCCTCGGGTACCGCGAGATGCTGCAGGGCCAGGACTATGGCGTCGATATATTCCTCAATGAGTTGCTTGGTGCCGCAGTAGGCGCGGCGATACAGCGACGAACGTCCCATACCCGCCATATTCCCGTGGATGCCCTCATGCAACGCGAATAACATCCCGCGGGTGTCATTATCGCGCTGCAGGGCCTGTAGTCGATCCAGTCGGCGGCGAATGCTCGCATGGTCGTAGCGTCGCGATACCGGTTGCCGGCGCCATTGGGCGGCGCCGCTCAACCGATCATGCTCTGCGGCCAGCTCAAGCCACTGATCAGCACTGCCGGCGCGGGCCATTCGCTTCTCCAGTTGTTGCAATTGGCGCCCGGATTTTCGGGCTTTGATAGATTTCATGCTTGTGACCTCAAAAGGTACGGTACTTGGCTTTCCTCAGGATTTTGCCTGCCCGACACGGACTGGTCGCTCTCGCAACCACTATGCGCATAGGATCAGGCCCTCTTGCGGGCCGCGGGCCGGCGCTTGCGCCGGGGGCCGCTCACGGGTTGCAGCATGGTGTCGCACATCTCGGCAAAGGACTGCTCAAGGCAGGCGGCGTAAACATCGGGATCGGGCAGCATCTGTCGGCAAGCGGTGAAGGACAGGGTAATGGTTCCCCGCTTGTTTTGTACCGTGGAGTAGACCACGTGAAAAAGCCCGATATTGGGTAACAGCGGACCGAGGCTGAAGCCGCGTATCAGCTCGGCACCACACAGATACTGGGCGTGTGCCGGGCCGGGTACGTTGGTGACCACCGTATTCATGATGACGCTGCTCTCGGTCAGGCCCGTGAGCGCTGCACTGCGCAGGGCGACCGCCAGAACGCTGCCGGGAATCATGTCGGTGATATCCAGCGCCATTCGCGGGCCCAGGGCCTCGGCATAGGCTTTGGCTTCCTTCGATTTATGCTGCAGGGCCTCGAGGCGCTCGCGAGGACCTGCGATATGGGTACAAAGGGACAGGGCCATAAAGCCCACCATATTTCCTCCCGCCATGCGCTCCTCGGGCGAGCGCACGTCAATCGGGCAGCCTGTGGCCAGGCTCGCCTCCGGCAGCTCGCCCTTTTCGTTGAGGTAACGCCGTAACGCGCCTGCGACTATACACAGCATGGTATCGTTGATCGTCGCACCGGGCACCTGCTGCTTGATTTCACGCACGGTGGCAAAGTCGAATTCCCGGGCATCAACCACCCTGTGGGGTGATATGCGCCCCTGAAACCTAGTACGTGGCAGGGAGCCGATATGCTCGAAGTCATGACGACGATAACCGCGGCGCAAGCGTCGGTAAGTGGGCAGAGCTTCACCGAGCATGTGCATGGCCTTAAGGGGCAGGCGCCAGGCATCGAGGTAGGCCTTACCGAGCATCGCCAATGCGGAAGGGCGCTCAATAATCCAGGGCGGAGGCGGCGCAGGCGTCGGCGGCTCGGGGCTGGTATCATGCATCACACCCATAAAGCGTGCGCCGCTGGCGCCATCCATGGCCGAATGGTGAACTTTGAGTAGCAATGCCAGGCAACCTGGAGGCAGACCTTCTACCGCGTCCAGGCCCTCGATGACGTAGATCTCCCAAAGTGGTTTGCTGCGGTCCAGCGGGCGGCTGTGCAGGCGGGCGGCGAGGATGCACAGCTGGCGCCAGTCACCGGGTTGTGGCAGGGCAATATGACGAAGATGATACTCAAAGTCGAAGTCCGGATCTTCCTGCCAGTAGGGCTGGCCCAGACCGAGTGGCACGGGTGCCAGCTTGCGACGGAAAATGGGGGACTGGTGGAGACGCGAGGCGAGCATTGCGGCAATGCTGTTGAAGTCCAGGCTTCCGCCTGGCGCCGTCGTCGGGTTGTAGATGGTCACGCCGCCTATGTGTTGGGGCAGGCCCTTGATTTCGGTGTGCAGGAACATCGCATCCTGCCCTGACAGCTGCTGCATGGGAATCTCCTGGCTGACCAGGCCAGATTACACCGGTGGTATACCCGGCGCCACTGCTTGCATGGGCACCGAACCGTAGCCACTGCTATTCCTCCAGGCAGACTGTCGAGATCGGCCCCGGCCCCAGATCCCGAACACTAGCGGTCTACTTGTATTCGGACTCCAGGACGAATTCCTCAAACTTTTTATCGATACCCAAAACGTGGCGCTTGAGCCATTCCTCGAGAAAGAGGGACAGTGACTCACGCAAGCGGTGGTCGGACATCTCTGGCAAGCGCGTCATCTGCTCAAGCTCGCGGCGGAACTGGTTGTGTGCCTGAATATGGGACTCGGCATAGGGATAGTCCAGCTCCACCATGTAGGCTTCTTCCAGGCTGAAGTGGTGCACCGCATACATATGTAACTGCACCAGAACATGACGATCGAACTCTTCCGATTTGATCTGGTCGATCAGATGGAACAGCATTTGATGCTGCGTCTCCTGCCAGATCAGTTCGCTGGTCTTGATCATTCTTGCGCCCTCAGACGGGCCTGCCATCAACAGGCCCGCGCTCCCCACGGCCCAGTCGCTAATTTGCGCACGCTCGAGCCCCCGGGTCCTGGTGACGACTGCCTCGCAGGCACCACTCAATATATCTCATGGACCGTGTTGTAGATGTTGAATTTGCCTGTCGGGGTGATCAGCCGCTCATTCTTGATAACCTTCTTGAGCTTGCGAGTCTTGTCGTCCACCACCACGATGGCAGACTCCTCGTCGAGCGCGTTCCACACTGAAAACCAGACCTCGTCGCCGGCCTTGTTATACTCCGGGTGCACGACCCGCTGAGCCCCGCCATCAATACCCGCCCACTCGGCGATAGGCAACACTTCATAGCCGTCGTCGGGGTGATTGATGTCAAACACTGCGACCGATTGACTGATGTCCGTATCGGGGTTGAGCGGTGCATCTACCCACAGGTTGCTGGAATTCGGGTGGGTCTTAACAAACAGAGAACCGCCGCCCATACCCTTGATGACACGTACGGCTTTCCACGCGTGCTCGGGGTGGCTCTCCGGATCGGTACCGATGAAGGTGATCTCATCGCTGCCGAGGGCGCTCGTAACCCATACAGGTCCGAATTCAGGGTCTACCAGGTTGGCGCCGCGGCCCGGGTGGGGAATGGAGGTAACGTCCACAAGCGCTTCCAGGTTCTGATCCAGCGAATCCACCACTGCGATCTTGTCGGACTGGTTCGCCGCGGTGAGGAAGTAGCGCCGGGTGCTGTCCCAGCCGCCATCGTGCAGGAAGCGGGCGGCATCGATCGTGGTTTCCTGGAGGTTGTCGATATCCTCGTAGTTGACCAATTTGATGAGCCCCGTCTCCTTGATATTGACAATAAACTCCGGGTGCTGGTGTGACGCCACGATTGCGGCGACCCGCGGCTCGGGATGATACTCCTGGGTATCCACCGTCATGCTGCGAGTGGAAACGATTTTTAGCGGTTCGAGGGAAGCCCCGTCCATGATCACGTATTGCGGGGGCCAGTAGGCACCCGCGACAGCGTACTTGTCCTCAAAGCCCTTGTACTTCGACGTTTCCACCGAGCGGGCCTCAAGACCGATTTTAATCTCGGCAACGCGCTGCGGCGGATCCGCGTACAGGTCTATCATGTCGATTCGTGCGTCGCGGCCAATAGTGTAGATAAACCGGCCGGAGGCCGAGGGACGGGAGATATGCACCGCGTAGCCCGTGGGAACAATGTTGACGATTTCCTTGCTGTCGCCATCGATAATGGCAACCTCGCCACTATCGCGTAGCGTGACGGCAAAGAGGTTCTCCGTGTCGTAATTGTGCTGCGGCGATTCCACCCTCTCGTCCGCGGGAACCAGCACCTTCCAGGACGCTCGCATCTCGGCCATGCCCCACTCCGGTGGCGCCGGCGGCGGATGCTGCAGAAATCGCGCAAGAACATCGATCTGTTCAGGAGAGAGCTCTTCCGATGTGCCCCAGTTCGGCATACCCGCTGGCGTACCATACTTGATGATCGTCTTCAGGTATTCGGTGCCCTTTGAGCGGGTAATGTCCGCAGTAAGCGGTTTGCCGGTCGCACCCTTGCGCAACACGCCATGGCAGCCGGCGCATCGCTGGAAATAGACTTCGGTGGCGACTTCAAACTCCGCTTCGGTCATGGGTGGCCCCTCACTGGAGACCGTGCGGCTCATTTTCGACTCGCCAACCGGACTGGACTCGCGACCTTCGTATTGCAGTTGCGAGGTCTCTACACCCGGGTGCGGGCCACCCTCCGCACCGGCTTTACCTGCCTGGCGCTGGCGCCGCTCGGTAACCTCCGATTCACTGACATACCCGCCATCGTTGCCCCAGGCGTGGAGCACGTACGTCAGCACGTCGGAGACCTGCCGGTCCGACAAGTGCGCCAGATTGGGCATGACAGCATTGTATTGCTTGCCGTTCACCTCTATAGGACCGGACAGACCAGACAGCACCACGTCAATCGCGCGATCTTTGTCCGCCAGAAGGTAGTCGGAGGCTGCCAGTGGCGGAAATACGGTGCCCATCCCACTACCGTCTGGCTGGTGACAGGACTGGCAGTAATTTTCATAGACCTCTTTACCTGACTTGACGCGCGATTCCATGCCGGCCTGTGCCACCTCCGCCTGATGAACAGCCGGTTCCGACGACAAGTCTGCCGACAGCATCAGAGCACAGACACCGCTCAACACTTTGCCGCAATCGCTTACCATATTCATGGCTTCTCTCCTTGCCTTTACAGGCTAAAATGAACGGACACGGCGTAATAGCGCCCCGGTGCCGCCAACACATCAACCAATGGGTCGTCCACCGGTCGACCACGGACCGCTGCCCAGTCCCAGTACGTCTTATCGGTCAGATTGAAAACTCCTGCGTTAACACGCAAGCCGCCGCCGCGACTGTAACCTCCGGTGAGGTCCAGCACCGCGTAACCGCCAGGCTTGAACAATTCTCCTTCGCTTTCGTCCACGCGCGACTGGTCCTGCGCTGCACGCAGCGCAAGGCTGCCGTGCCAGCGAGTGTCGGGCTGCCAGTGAAGGCGCGCCGCGATTGTGGGGGGGTCGACAGTATTCAGCGGCTCGCTGTTGTCTCGGTTCTCTCCCCGCGTCCAGCTTGCCTCGGCACTGAATTTCACTGTATTGGCGAGCTGCGCAGAAAAAGACAGCTCCGCCCCGTGAACACGGGCATGTTCGATATTGCGCGACTGGAAGAGCAACGCGCCGCTGGCGGGATCAAAACCAAGACTGGCCCGGGATTCGATAAAATTGTCATAGTCAGCGGCGAACAGCGCCAGGGAACCTCTCCAGCGAGTACCCGTATAGCGGAGCCCGAGTTCCAGGCCATCGGAAGTCTCGGGCTTGAGATCGGGATTGGGTATCGCACGTACCCTTGTGGGTACCGTGTACTCCAGACCGATGTTCACGTCCTCGAAAGGGGGGGCACGAAAGCCCCGGGCGTATTGTACAAACGCCTGCGTTGTGCGGCTGATCTGCCACTGCAAACCCAGCTTGGGTGCCAGCGCAGACTCTGTGACGTTCTCTACAGGTGTCTCGGGAAAATCCTCGCGAAACAGTCGATCAGCTGTACTGTCGAGACGGTAGTGCTCGTATCGCACGCCGGTAATCAGGGTAACGGCACCCAGAGCGATCTCATCGTGCAGGTAGACCGCCGATTCAGTAACCGTTGAGTCAGGAAAATCGCGCACCGGCATGGTTTCGCCGATCACAACATTGCTCACCTCTCCCGTGGTGAGATTGCGGAGCCGACCATCGCGCTGCTCCTCTACTTCGCTGCGGCGTGCACTGAAGCCCCAACCAAGGCGGTGGCTCAGGCCGGCAAGTTCGAACCGGCTCTCCAAGTCCATAATGATGCCCGTATCTTCAAAAAGGTAGTCAAAGCTGCGTTGAATAGCCACGGGCGGCGCCGCTATGTCGCGGCGTTCGTCGGTGTGCTGCTCGACATGGCTGCGCTGCGCGTAGACAGTCACCCGGCCGTAGTCGGCCCAGCTTCCAGCCACCGAAAACTCATAATCAAGCTGGGCCAGATAGCGCCGGCGCTCATCGTCGCTGGCGAGGAATGTGGTATTGGCGAATTGCCTACCAAAACCCAGAGTCGCCTCCGGTCGACTGGTCACCGCTTCGTCGAACACTTCTGTTTTGACGCCCAGCCGGTCACCGTCGTCGAGTTCATAGACCAGTTTGAACAATGCGGAGGAGCGTCGCCGATCCCGTAACTCCTCCAGTTCACTGCCCGCCGCGTCGCGCTCATCGCCCTCGAGGGTAGAGCCATGCAGCACACCGGAGAGGGCGCCATTGCGTCCTGCCAGGGACCCGCTCACCACCCGGGCATCGTCCGCACCTGAGTATCCTGCGGCCACAGACGTGGCGAAATCCTTACCGCTCAAGTAGTCCTCGGGGTCACGCGTCTGCACTGCGATGACGCCACCCAGGGCGTCGCTACCGAACAGGGTCGAGGCGGGGCCGCGCAGAATCTCCACTCTGGAGATCGTATCGGGAACCAGGTAGTCCTGCCCGGCATTGGAAAAAGCGCCGATATCGAACTGATCAGCGGCGGGAATCCGGTCGATAAGGGTGGTGACGCGGTTACCGGAAAGCCCGCGAATAGTAAACTCCGTTGCCCCAAAACGGCTGCTGGCTTTTGCCACACTAACCCCCGGCGTGTATCGCACCAGATCCTCGGTATTGACGGCTATCTGCTCGATCAGCGAGTCGCGCGTAATAACGTCTACGGTACCGACCACATCCTGCACGGGCCGAGGCATCCTCGCGCCGACGACCAGGATTTCATCTATCGGGCCAGAGGCGGTTGCCTCCGCGGAGATGCCAATAAGGGAAATGGCGAGCACCATACGTTTCAAGATGTAACCTGGAAACACCGGCGACACACCGGGCCTTGGGCTTGCATAAGGGGAAGCCCTTTCCTTGCCATGGCGCTCGTGGTCGGGTGGCGTTGCCCGGTTACTCGCGGAGACGGGACCACGCGACACTACTGGACGAAAACCTGATGCCATGCGCAACAGTATGGTTCATATCTGCAGTCGCGCAAGCGATCGCAGAAATCTGCCGCTCGAGCCGAAACCTGTAACAGCGAAGGAAAGGCGCACGTGTCCTCAATCAGTGAGTCGCTCAAAAACCTCAAGCACTGTCTGGTCAAAGAGCACGAAGCGCACGAGCATATCCGATGGCGCATGCGCCCGCGTCGTGTCCAGGGCAATCCGTGCCGCCTCTTCCAGGGGATAGCCAAAGGCGCCCGCAGACAGTGCGGGAAAGCCTATCGACCCGATCTCGTGCGCCACCGCGAGACTTAGGGCGTTGCGATAGCCATCGGCGAGAAGGCGATCGGCAGGTTCGTCCACGCCGTACCGCGGGCCGAGCACATGAATCACGTAGCGGTTGGGGAGCGCGAAGGCCTCGGTAATCACCGCTTCGCCGGGCGCAATCGGTGCCTTTGGCCGGCAGGCTTGCGCGAGCTCCGGTCCGGCGGCGCGATGCAGCACCCCCGCGACGCCACCCCCGGGCATCAGTTCGGAATTGGCGGCGTTAACCACCGCGTCCAGATCGGGCTGCCGGGCGATATCGCCTTGCACCAGTTCAGTAGACATGGAATCTCCATTGCGCTTCAAGGCTCTTCGCAGCTGAAGCTCTCTGCGCTATCCGGGTCACCCCCCTGGTAAACAGCCCTCGCAGGCAGGGCGCAGAGTTTGCGGCTGCGAATAATCTCGCCGCGGGCGTCGAGCTGGTGTGCCAACACAACATCGGGAACTTCGCCCTGTTCCACCCAACGATCAATGATTTCCAGGGGATCGAATTCGTCCGCGGTCAATCCGGGTTGCTCCCAGCAATGACCAAATCCCGGTACGTTCACAAACCGCGCCGAGTCAGTGAGTACGCGCGCGTTCGAGGCGGCCTGAACCTGCTGGAAATACGTCATCGCCCTTCCCGGGATGATCAGCGGGTCGGCCAGGCCCTGGTAGTAGAACAGGCGCGTGTTGGCAGCGGCGAGCCCATCGAGATTCGGGTCAACGGCATCGATCAGCGGTGACAGGGAATGGAGCCTGTCGATCTCATCGGCAAGCTCGTAGGCGTGGGGATCGAATGGCTCGCTGGCGGGAACGCGATAGACCAGGCGCAGGAAACCCTCGCCGGCACTCTCCCCCCAGGCCAGCTTGTCGTCGGTGCCCACAATCCAGATTGGCCAGTAAGCCTCGGAGCCTGGTTCAACCCCGGGGTATAACTGCTCGCCGTTGACCGTAGCGCCCTGGTACAAACGCTGGATGGCCGTGACTTCCGCTGCGTCAAAACAGGACTCACCTGCACCCACTCTGCATTGCAGGGCCTCAGGGGCGGGGTCACAAAGCTCGGGACGTGACACAATACCGTCCTCAACGCCGTCCAGACTGTCGCAGCGCCGCATCACGTGTTCCACGAGCAGAGGAATTTTGCCCTGCCCGATCACTGCAGTCCCGTCGGAATTTCGCGTCGTCTGCAGCAGCCATAGCCCGTGAATCCCGGCATTGCCGCTAAGATCGAATATACCGTCCCCTGCCGCGATGCCGTCAAACAGCTCGGGGTAGCGCTGGGCCGCGTACAGCCCCAGACGTCCACCATTGGAACAGCCGGAGAAATAGGTTCTCCGCGGCACCTCGGCGTAATAGCTTGATGCGAGGGACTGGCCGCTGGCTACGGCCAGGGGCATCCAGGCACCGGCGTAAAGCTCCAGTGCCCGCGGGTCGGCCAGCGCCCAGTCAGTCTCCCAGCTTGGCGCCCTGTGGCCGCTGTCGGTCTGGATCGCCGCAAACCCGTCTTTCAGGGCCTCGTTGAGGGAGTTGGAGTGACCCGGTTTGTCAGGGTCCAGGCTGCCGCAGAACCCTCCGCAGCCCGCGACCACAAACTTGCCGTTCCAGCCTGTCACCGGCAGGCGCATCACGAAGCCGACCTTGCCTTCGATCCGGCCTTCAACCTGGCAGAAGGCGGGTAGATTGTTGTGGTCGCGCAGCTCTCGGGCGCTGGTCACAGACATATCCCCCTGGGCGTGCCGGACGAGCGCTTCGCAACTGTTCGCACTGGCAGCATCGGGGCCTGCCTGGTGGCCACAGGAGGCCAGCGTGGCGGCAGCAGCCGCCGCAAGCACCCATACATGCAAGAACACTTTTGCCTTCATTCCAGAGGGACCCTTCAGGCGAGGCGCTCTATCAGTAGCGCGCTCCCGGTGCCGGCGGCGCCCGCCGCGGAGACAATCCCGCGCGCAAGATCGCGACGTTCGAGTTCATCCAGCAGGGTGCCCAGCATCATCGCGCCGGTGGCACCCATGGGATGGCCGAGGGCAATCACCCCGCCGTTGACGTTAAGTTTGTCCTCCGGGATGTCCAGCTCGCGCATCGCCATCACCGAAAGCGCGGCGAAGGCTTCGTGAATCTCGAACAGGTCAATGTCAGCGGCGCTCAGGTTGTTGTCCTGCAGCAGCGCCCGGGTGGCTTCCACGCAGCCGGACAGCACCTGCGTCGGATCGGCACCCACGGTGTTGCTGGCGACGATGCGCGCCCGTGGCCCGCCGGGCAGCTCCCCCTCACCGGCGACCAGCACCAGCGATGCCCCGTCGGCCATGGCGGGGGAGTTGCCGGCGGTATGTATGTGTTTGACCTCCGTCAGTGAAGGATGGCTATGCAACTGGTAGGCGTCGATGCCCGCCTCCCCGGCGCGCTCGAATGCCGGTGACATCGCTGCCAGACCCTCCAGCGAGGTGTCGGCGCGAATACACTCATCCTCTTCACAACGGCTGCCATCGGGCAGGTCGATGGGCACGATGGAGCGGAAATGCCCGGCAGCCCGGGCGGCCGCCGCGCGCTGCTGGCTCTGGCAGGCGATGCGGTCTGCCTCTTCCCGGCTCACCTCGAGCAGGCTGGCGACGAGGTCGGCGCCGTTACCCATCATCAGCATCTGGCATTTGGCGGCGAAAGCCGGATCCTTGAAGACCCTGGCGTCGTCCGCCAGCATGGGCACCCGGGACATCATCTCGACACCCCCACCCAGGGCGATGCGGGCGGCTCCGGCCTGCACCTTGAACGCCGCCAGGGCAACGCTGTCGATGCCCGAAGAACAGTAGCGATTAATGGTCATGCCCGGCACGCGGTAGGGCCAGCCGGCGTAGAGCAGGGAGTTCTTGGCGATATTCCCGGCCTGCTCCCCGTGCTGGGTGGCGCAGCCGAGGATGACATCATCTACCCGGGCGGAGTCGAGCTCATTGCGCTCGGTCAGCGCCGCGTAAAGTTGCTCCAGCAAGCCCTGCGGGGTGAGGGCGTGCAGGCCGCCCTCGGCCTTGGCGCGCCCGCGGGGGCTGCGGATAGCGTCGTAGATCAGGGCTTGTTTCATGCGTCGACTCCAATAATCAGGCTGGCACAGGTGGTGGCACTGCCACCGAGGTTGAAGGTGCCCAGGTTGCGCGCGCCGGACAGCTGGGTGTGGCCCGCCCGTCCGGTGACCTGGCGGGCGCAGTCCAGCGCCATGCGCACGCCGGTGGCGCCGACCGGGTGGCCCAGGCCGATCAGGCCGCCACTGGGGTTGATGGGAAAGTCCCCGTCCCTTGCGATCCGGCCTTCCTCCACGGCTTTCCAGCTCTCGCCTGGGGCGGTCAGACCGCTGTGGTCAATGGCCATGTACTCGGTGACCGAAAAGCAGTCGTGGGTTTCCAGGCCGTCCAGGTCGGTCACCGCCTCCATGCCCGCGCGCTGCAGCGCATCGCGGAACATGTCGCGCACGTGGGGGAAGAGCAGGGGCTGCCCCGCGCTGAGCTGCAGTTTACGCTCCAGTGACAGGGGTGCCGAGCGGTGGCCCCAACCCTTGATTCGGGGGATTTCCGCGAGGCTCATACCGCGGTCACTGGCGTAATCGCGCGCCGCGGCCTCCCCGGCCAGGATGACACAGGCCGCGCCGTCGGTGATCTGGCCGCAGTCGAACTTGCGCACCCGGCCCTCCACCACGGGGTTGAGTGTGTCGTCCAGGCTGAAACAGCCCGCCGGGAACTGCCAGCTGCGGGTCTGGGCGAAGGGATTATCCCGGGCATTGCCGAAGTTGATTTCAGCGATACGCAGCAGGTGATCCGGGTCGATGCCGTGGCGCTGCTCATACTCTCGGGTGATGCGGTCAAACATGAAGGGCCAGGGGAAATTGCAGTCGGTGGCCTCGTGGCCCTGCCAGCGCGCCGCACCGAGGTGGGCGGCGCCGGTGCGGCCATCAACGTTGCGCATCAGCTCCAGGCCCAGCACTGCCGCAGTCTGGTAATGGCCGGCCTCGATATCGCGCATGGCCGCCAGGATCGCCATTGACCCCGAGGCGCAGGCGGCTTCGTGGCGTGACGTGGGGATGCCGTTCAGTTCCGGGTAGACCTCGGCGAAGAAGCCGTTGAGCAGACCCTGGCCCGCGAACAGGTCACCCACGAAATTCCCCACGTGGCCCACTTCAATGGCGCCGGGTTCGATGCCGGCGTCATCCACGCCGGCCTGCAGCGTTTCGGCGAACATGTCATAGATTTCCAGGCCCTCGCGGGCCCAGTTGCGAGCGAAGTCGGTCTGGGCGCCGCCCAGGATATAAATCGCACTCATGTTGTCGGCCTCTCTTTGACTATGGCTTGCAGCTCACCCCGGACAACCTTGCCCAGCGGGTTGCGCGGCAGCGCGTCGATGATCTCAAGTCGTTCCGGCAGCTTGAACTTGGCCACGCCCTGGTCCAGCAGCCACTGGCAAAGGCTGTCCAGCGTGGGCGCATCGTGCCCTGGCTCCGGCACCACGCAGGCGCAGACTTTCTCTTCCAGCACCGGGTCCGGGTAGGCGCAGACCGCCGCTTCGCGCAGGCCCGGGAAAGCCTCGAGCACGGTATCGAGGTCCGAGGGTGAAATTTTCATGCCGCCACGGTTGATGATGTCCTTGCAGCGGCCAACGATGCGGTAGTAATTGGGCGGGTCACCGCAGATCTCCACCATGTCCCCGGTGCGGAACAGGCCCTCCGCGGTAAACACCCCCTCCCCGTCGTGGCCGAGGTAGCCGTCGAACACGGCAGGCCCGGCGA
This sequence comes from Sediminihaliea sp., assembly GCA_965222335.1. Lineage (GTDB taxonomy): Bacteria > Pseudomonadota > Gammaproteobacteria > Pseudomonadales > Halieaceae. The sequence goes on from OZ244944.1 coordinate 1,473,611, forward strand.
TACACAGCTCACCGGGCACCCCGGCCTCGGTGATCTCCAGACCACTGTCGGGGTCGATAACGCGGGTGGTCGTGGAAGCGTGCGCCTCCCCCTGCCAGGGCATGTCGGGGACTCCCAGCCGCGGAAACAGGCTCGCGCGGTATTCCGGGCTCGGCGCGTTCGCCGGGGTCGAGAACAGGCTGATGCCTTCGTTGGAGCCGTAAAAATTGACGATCGCCTTGCCGTAGTCTTCTTCGATGGTCTTGATCATGGCCGCTGACAGTGGCACCGAGCCAGAACCGAAGGCGCGCAGGGCACTGAAGTCCCCTGCCCGCCACATTTCCGGGGATTTCGCGAGCTGGTTCAGGAGGGCGGGCGGCGCGATGGTGAAGGTAGCCTTCTCCTCCTGCAGCTGACGCAGGTAGATGGCCGGGTCCAGGGGATGGTGCAGTACCAGGGTCGCGCCCAGTAAGGCCGCAGGAAACAGAAAGCCGCCGAGTGCTGCCATGTTGATCAGCGGAAACGGCGCCAGAAGGGTCTCCCCCTCGCGGTAATCGCCCGCAGCCATGGTGTTGCGCGCAATGGCCAGCCACATATTGTGCGACCGCGGCACACCCTTGGGGGTGCCGGTGGTGCCGGAGGTCCAGCACATGGTGACAATATCGTTGGCGTCTACCGGGTGGGCACCCCTGTGGCTTGCCAGCGCTGCCGGGTCATTCGCGACCGGCTCCGCGTGCAGTTCCTCACCCAGTGCCCATACCGGCACCTCGGGCAGTGCTGCCGCGGCCCTGGCGGCGAGGTCTTCACCGCGAAAGTTGCGCAGGCTGATCAGCGCCGCGGGCTTGAGCGCCTGCGCGAACTGGCGTATTTCGTGGGCGCCATACTGTACCGGCAGGGGCGAGACAATCGCGCCAATCTGGCTGCAGGCATGGTACAGCGCCACCAGCTCGCTGACGTTGGGCAGCTGGATCAGCACGGCATCGTCCTGTCTGACACCCAGGGCCAGCAGTTCGACGGCCATGCTCTCACTCAGCGAGCGCAGTTCGGAGAAGCTCAGGCGTTGCGGCGCCAGGCTGGTCAATTCCTCTTTGTTGGGCGGGTCGACCACTGCGGTCCGCCCGGCGTGCCTGTCTGCCTGCGCAAACATCAGGCCGTGCAGGGTTTCCTCGCCCCAGTAGCCCGCTTCGGTCATGGCGCGAATGCGCGCCGCTGTGCTCGTTTTCATCTTAAGGCTCCTTACACGCGGCCTGGTATTCCACCACCAGGCGTGCGACCAGTTGCGCGATGGGCAGGATGTCGTCGATGGCGCCGGCACCCTGCCCGGCGGCCCAGACGTCGCGCCAGCGCTTGGCGTCGCTCGCACTACCGGTGATGTCGATATTCCCGGGCGCGGGCATGTTGTCCGGGTCGTAGCCCGCTTTCTCGAGGCTGCCTCGCAGCCAGTTGGCCTTGACCCCGGTAAGGGCGTCGGAACAGACGATGTCCTCGCCCGTGGCCGCGACCAGCATCTCCTTGTATTCCTGCACCGCCAGGCTCTCCTCGGTGGCGATAAAGCGGGTTCCCAGGTAGGCGTAGGTAGCGCCCAGCACCTCGGCGGCGCGGATGGCGCGTCCGGAGGAGATACCGCCCCCAAGCACAATGGGGCCGTCCCAGAAACGGCGCACTTCCTCGACAAAGGCGAAGCCGGACAGCTGGCCAGTGTGCCCTCCTGCGCCTGCCGCCACGAGTACCAGGCCATCAACGCCGGCGTCGATCGCCTTGCGCGCGAACCGGGTGTTGATCACGTCGGCATAGATCTGGCCACCGTAGTCGTGCACCGCTTCCACCGCATCGCGCGGGCTGCCGAGCGCCGAGATCACCAGGGGGGCCCGGTACTTCACCGCCAGCGCCAGGTCATCATCCCGGCGCTGGTTGGAGCGGTGCATCATCAGGTTGATGGCCCAGGGGGCATCGCGGCCCGGGTCGAGGGCAGTGGTGATTTCCACCAGCCAGGCCTCCAGGTCCGATAGGCTGCGTGCGTTCAGGGACGGGAAGCTGCCCACCACACCCGCCCTGCAGCTGGCGATCACCATGGCCGGGCCGGACTGCAGGAACATCGGGGCCTGGAAGGCCGGTATCTTCAGGTTGGGTAGCGGTGTCTGGGTCATGGTTGTCTTACTGTAGCTCAGGGATGGGCTTGGTGGTGTGCCGGGAGGCTCAGGCCAGGTTGCGCGGCGGCAATGGCACCAGGCCGCTGGTGCGTGCCATATAGTCGCGGTAGGCGGGCTTTTCGCGCGCCAGCTTTTTATCGAGAGTCGCCTGCCCGGTCACGTTGATCACCAGGTGGCTGTACGCCAGGGGACCGATGATGGTGAGGAAACCCCAGGGCACCTCGCAGGCCACCAGGTAAATGCCCCACCAAACGCAGAGCTCGCCGAAATAGTTGGGGTGCCGGGAGTAGCGCCAAAGGCCGCTGTCGAGCACCCGCCCCCGGGACTCGGGGTCGGCGCGAAAGCGCGTGAGCTGCAGGTCAGCAATGGTTTCACAGGCCAGGCCCAGCAGCCAGATCAGGACACCGGCCGCCGCGAGCCAGCCGGGGGATATGCCCGCTGCCCCCTGCATCGCCACCTGCACGGGCAGGGCCACCAGCCAGATGACCACGCCCTGCAGGAGAAAGACCTTGCGCAGGCTCAGCCAGATAAAGGCCCGCTCATCCCCGACCCAGTTGCGTAACTTGCTGTAGCGCGGATCTTCACCGTGGCCCCAGTTGCGGCGGACCAGGTGCCAGCTCATGCGCAGGCCCCAGGCCAGCACCATCCCCAGCAGCAGCCACTGCAGGCTGCCGCCGGCAGGAGAAAGGGCCAGGCTCAGCCCCGCCACGGCCACCAGCAGCAGGGCAAACGCCATATCGATGATGCTGACATCACGCAGGGGAATACTCAGCAGCCACAACAGAACCACGGCACCCAGCACCAGCGCGCCGTTGACAGCGAGTACAGTTTCAAGGGGCATTCGGCCCTCCGGAAAAGTTATTCTCAGTCACTTGTGTAACAAGACTATATGGGCTAGTCTTTTTACGCAAGCTTTGATGTCACCGCGCCAGAACACCGGAAGCGTGACCAATAATGAAGGGAGCCAGCCATGCAGCCTCAGCGCAAATTCAGCGAATACCCCTCGGTCGAGCAATGTATCGGCGGGGCAGCGGATTTCGACGACACCCAGCCCTGGATCTACGAGCACGACAACCCCTACCTCCACGGGGTGTATGCACCGACAACCAGCGAGCTGAGCACGCACAACCTCGTGGTGGAGGGCGAACTGCCCCCGGATCTGTATGGCGCCTACTTTCGCAACGGCCCCAATCCACAGTTCGAACCGAAGAATCGCTATCACCCCTTCGATGGCGACGGCATGATCCATGGCGTTTACTTCTCGGGCGGCGAGGCCTCCTACCGCAACCGCTACGTCGAGACCCTGGCGCTGCGCGAGGAGCGGGCTTCCGGGCGCTCCGTGTCGCCCGGGGTGATGGGCCCCTTCGACTATTCGCTGTCGCCCTTTGGCATTAAAGACACCTCCAACACGGACGTGTTTTTCTACAACAACGACCTGATGAGCCTGTGGTACAACGCCGGCCACCCCTACCGGGTAACCGCGGAGGACCTCTCGACCCGCGGCTATTTCGACCTGGAGGGTCGCAATCACCGGCGTATGTCCGCCCATTCCAAGGTGGACCCGCACACCGGCGAGCTGCTGTTTTTCGACTACGGCGACGAGCCACCCTTCATGACCTATGGCGTGGCCGACGCCTCGGGCCGCCTGAAGCACGAGGTCGCCATCGACCTGCCCGGCCCCCGGCTGCCCCACGACATCGGCGTGAGCCGCAACTACACCGTGCTCCATGACCTGCCTTTCTTCCATGACATGGACGTGTTGCGCCAGCACGGCTACCGCGTGCTGACCTTTCATCGCGACATTCCCACGCGCTTCGGGGTGATCCCGCGCCACGGGCAGGGCGTTGATGTGCGCTGGTTCGAGTGCGAACCCTGTTACATCCTGCACACCAGCAACTGCTGGGAAGAGGGTGACTGGCTGTTCATGGACGGATGCCGCTCCACCAACCCCATGCCTGCCGCGCGGGAAGGTGAGGGAGAGCTGGCCCATATGCTGGCGTACATGCGCCTGGAGGCCAACAACTATCGCTGGGCGTTCAACCTGCGTACCGGAGAGGTCCGGGAGGGCGCCATCGATGACCTGAACACCGAGTTCAACAAGACCAACCCGCTGTATATGGGGGTAAAAGGCCGCTTCGCCTATCACCAGCGCATTCCGCTGCACCACGAGGGTGGCCTGACCCTGCGCTTTACCGGCCTGGTCAAGTACGACAACGACAGCGGACAGCGCTGGCAGTGGGACTACGGCCCGGGCGTCTTTGGTAGCGAGGCCGTATTTGCACCACGCAAGGGTGCCACCGCCGCCTCCCCGGAGGATGACGGTTACGTGGTCACCCTGGTGACCGACAGCAACGACTGGCAGTCCTACTGCCTGGTATTCGATGCCACGGACATCGCTGCAGGGCCGCTCGCACGCGTGCGGCTGCCCCATCGTGTCCCCTTTGGCTTCCATGCTACCTGGGCCCGGGGAGAAGACATGTACCCCGCTGCCTAGGATCGCTGGCTGACTCGGCAACGCGTGAAACTCTAACAAAGATAAAACCGCAAGAGGTCATTATGAAAAACCATCACACCCGTTCGGCCGCCTTCGCCCTGCTGCCCCTGGCCATGGCAGTGCACAGCAACGCCCAGGCGCAGATGCAACTCGAAGAAGTCCTGGTTACTGCGGAGAAGCGCTCCCAGAGCATCCAGGACGTGCCGCTCTCGGTCGCCGCCCTGTCCGGCGACGACGTTGAGGTGGGCAAGATAGAAGGTCTCAATGACATCGCTTTTCGCACGCCCGGCCTGAGCTTCAACCAATTCAACGTGGGTGAGCCGCGCATCTACATCCGCGGCATCGGCAACAGCTCTGATTCCGCGGCCTCGGACCCGGCGGTGGGCGTGTTCCTCGACGAGGTCTATATCGGCCGCACCGGCGGCGTGGGCTTTGATCTATTCGATCTCGAGCGCATCGAAATCCTGCGCGGGCCCCAGGGCACGCTCTACGGCAAGAACACCAACGGTGGAGCGATCAATATCGTGACCTCCAGGCCATCGCACGAGACCGAGCTGCGCGGCCGGGCATCCGTGGGCAGCGACAGCCTGCTGCACCTGCAGGGTCTGGCAACGGGTTCCCTGGGCGAGTCCACCGCCGGCAAGCTGGTGTTCTCGTGGCGCGAGCGCGATGGTTTCGGTGAGAACGTGATCACCCCCGGGGAAATCGCCACCGACGGCGACTTCTCCGCCAGCCGGCTCATCGATGGCTCAATTGGCGCCGCGAACGGGGGCGACGAACTGGGAGACCTGGAAAACGTGAGCGTCCGCGGACAACTGCTGTTTGATATCGGTGAAAACGCCGAGCTGCTGCTGGGCGCCGACTACGCCAAGAATGAGACCAACGGCAGCTGTCGCCACATCCAGAATCTGGACCAGGCCATCGCCGGTCTCGGGCCCTTCTGGGAGGGAGCGATGTCCGACCGCTACAAGGCCGATGAGCGCAACTGCGCTTCCCAGTTCGATACCAGCCAGGAGCGTGAGGTCAATGGCCTGATGGCGCGCCTGGAGTACAACCTCGACTGGGCCACACTGACGTCCATCACCGCCTGGCGCGCCAGTGAGTACGAACTGGTCGATGACCTGACCGGCCTGCCGCTGATTGACCTGGATGCGCCCTCCCCGCCCGGGGTCCCGCTACCGCCCGGATCATTCACCGGCCCGGAAAACGTGATCGACGCGGCCCAGGAAGATGCCGACCAGTGGTCCCAGGAATTCCGCCTGGCCGGTACCACGGAGCGCAGCAACTGGTTGCTGGGCCTGTTCTACATGGAAGAAGACGTAGAGCGGGAAGAGGAATTCTATACCCAGTACAGCACCCTGCTGCAGGGCCTTGGGCTGGCACCCGTGGGCGATGTGCTGTTCACCCAGGACAACACTACCGAAAGTCTCGCCGTGTACGGCCAGGTGGACTGGCACCTCACCGAGCAGCTCACCCTGACCTACGGTTTGCGCTGGGCCGAGGATGACAAGTCCATCACCCAGGATGCCATCGACCTGCTGGGCACCACGCCCTCCGGCGTGCCGCTGATCCTGCCCGAATTCCCGGCGCCGGTATCGGCCAGCGACTCGTGGTCCAAGGTGACCCAGAAGCTCTCCCTCGCCTACCACGCCTGGGATGGCATGATGCTCTACGCGACCTACTCCGAGGGCTACAAGAGCGGTGCCTTCCAGTCGCAGACCAACCTGCCGTCCGTGGCCTCACAGCCCGTCGACCCCGAATTCGTCGAGAACATCGAGCTGGGCATGAAATCCTCCTGGTGGGACAACCGGGCGCAATTCAATTTCTCGTACTTTGACATGGACTACGAGGATCTGCAGGTCTTCGAACTCAACAGCAGCTTCCTGCTGGTGCTGCTGAATGCGCAGGCGAAGTCAGAGGGGGTGGAGGCCTCCTTCGACGTGGTGCCCGTGGAGAACCTGACCCTGAGTGCCAGCTACAACTGGAACGACACCAATTACGAAGAGTTTATCAACGCCAACGGCCTGGACCTCTCGGGCAACAACCTGACCTTCGCTCCCGAAAACGCCTACACGGTCACCGCGAACTACCGCTGGCACATGCAGGGAGGCTCATTCGTTGACATGGGCGCCACCTACAGCTGGAAGGACGATTACTTCCTCGGGCCCCAGAACCGGGACAAGGAGCGCCAGGACGACGTGGGCCTGCTCGACCTGAGCCTGGGCTGGACCAGTGCCGATACCAGCCTGAGCGTGGCTGCCTGGGGCAAGAACCTGACGGACGAGCTGATTCTGGCGAACCAGATTGTGGATCCCACCGGCGTGACTTCCGAGTACTACATGGAGCCACGCACCTATGGTGTCACCGTCACCAAGTCCTTCTGAGCCCGGGCGGCGGCGGTGGTCCAGTCCACCGCCCTCGCCCTTCCAAACTGCATTCACCCGGTCATTGCGGCACAATGCCGGGTTTGACTGTTTGAAAGAGACATGACAGAGCTCACTACACGTGCCAGCTCCATCAACCGGGCCCTCGACGAGATCGGTGACAAGTGGTGTTTCCTGATTCTGCAGGAGGTGTTCTGGGGCGTTCACTCCTTCGGTGAACTCCTGCAGGAAACCGGCATCTCCCGCGGTGTCCTGTCCAACCGCCTGCGCTGGCTGCAGGAGCGGGGCTGCCTGCGCAAGCGCGGGCCAGGCCGCAATACGGCCTACCACCTCACGCGCAAATCCGTAGACCTATACCACAATGCCCTGATGGCGGTAGCCTGGGAGGATCGCTTCTTTGGCACCCCCGAAATACGCTCGGTCCGGCTGCGCCACAATAACTGTGGCCGCGCTTTTACCCCGCGCATGGAGTGCAGCCACTGTCACGGTGATGTGGACGGCAGGGAGGTCGAATATACCCCGGGATCCGGGGCAACCCGAGACGTGCGCGACAAGAAAGTGCGGCGCCGTTCCTCCCTGTCGGTGGATGCGGTCCCCGGGGAGCGCGCACTCTATCGCAACCTGATTCATCTGGTGGGCGACCGCTGGACCGCCAATGTGATTGCCCTGGGCTTTCATCACCTGCATCGCTTTGACGAATTTCACCGCGAATTGCCCGTGGCGACCAACATCCTGGCGGACCGCATGCGCTTCCTGGTCGAGGAAGGCATCTTTGAAACCCGGCGCTACCAGGAGCGCCCCGTGCGCCACGATTACCACCTCACGGAGAAGGGCTGGGGCCTGTTCCCCTGGTTCTTGACCCTCCTGCAGTGGGGTGACAAATGGTGTGACCCCACGGGCGCGGGGCCGCCGATGAATCTCATCCATACGCGCTGCGGCCAGCGGCTGGTCGGGCGCGTGGTATGCGATCAGTGCGGGGACGCACTGAATGCGCAAAGCGTTTCGTTTACTCTCGCGGCAACGCCTCTTCGTGCGTAACCACGGCCTTATCACTTGCATAAAAGAACTTATGTGTGGCATGGTATCGCCGTGATTGTGTACCAGCGGAACAAGGTCCATGCCTGATTACTTTGAACGCCATCGCCAGAAACTCGACAAGGCGCTCGACGCCTGTGCCCAGCGTTATTCCTGGAGTGGCTGGCCGGAAAGTCCCAGTACCAAGATTCATGGCCAAGAGAAACCCGCGGCCGGCCGCGCGGACTTCGAAGCCCTGCTGGGCAGCGACTTCCGCCTTAACCAGCCGGGCGCCGAGGCATGGGTGGGAGAAGAAATCTCACCCTACACCGGCGAGCCCCTGGGAATCCGCTACGAGGCACCGGCCCCGGCAGCCTTGTTTGAGGGCATCGCAGCGGCGCGCAAGGGCTGGGCTTCGGCCACCCCGGAGCAGCGGGTAGGCATCTGCCTGGAGATTCTCGAGCGCTGCGGCGAACAGCTGTTTGCCAACGCCCACGCCACCATGCATACCTCGGGCCAGTCCTACGTCATGGCCTTTGCCGGCAGTGGCGCCAACGCCCTGGACCGGGGCCTGGAAGCCCTCGCCTACGCGCACAAGGCGATGCAAGATGTACCGGCAACCGCGCGCTGGGAGCGCAGCTTTGGTGGCGACGGCGCCGCCTGCCTCGACAAGCGCTATCGGCTGGTGCCGCGCGGCGTCTCCGTGGTGATTTGCTGCGCAACCTTTCCCCTGTGGAACACCTACCCTGCCCTATGTGCCTCCCTCGCAACCGGCAACCCGGTCATTCTCAAGCCGCACCCCGCCGCCACCCTGCCCGTGGCGATGGTGGCGAAAGTATGCCGTGAGGTGCTGCAGGAGGCCGGCTTCGACCCCAACCTGGTGACCATGGTCGCGGATACCCGGAAAGCGCCGGCCGCGCTCGCCCTGGTGGAACACCCCGATACCGCCATTATCGATTTCACCGGCAGCCCGCGCTTCGGCAGCTACCTGGAACAGAACTGCCCCGGCAAACAGGTCTACACCGAGACGGCAGGCTGTAATTCGGTGGTCCTGGAGTCCACCGATGACCTCGGGGCAAGCGCGCGCGCCATCGCCCAGTCCCTGTGCCAGGCCTCGGCGCAGATGTGCACCAGCGTGCAGAATATCCATGTGCCCGCAGAGGGCGTAAAGGTGGCCGGGACACGGGTGCCGCTGGCCGAGGTGCAGAAGGCCATCTGTGAGGCCGTGGACGGGTGGCTGGCTGACCCGCGCCGCGCCGCCACACTCTGCGGGACCCTGTTCGATCCCTCGGTCATCGACAACATTGCCCGCTACCGCGAACTCGCCGGTGATCGCATTCTCCGGGACTCGGCGCCCCTGCACTATGAGGATTTTCCCCAGGCGCGCACCGCATCGCCGCTGGTGATTGCAGCCACGGAGGACGACCGCGAACTCTACCGCAAGGAAGTCTTCGGCCCGGTGTCTTTCCTGATCGCCAATCCCTCACCCGAGGCCTGCCTGGCAGATGCCACGGCCAACGCCAGGGACTGCGGTGCCATTACTTCACACGTGTACTCGGTGGACGAGTCGTTTATCGAAGAAGCTGTCGAGGCCTACCATGCCGCGGGCGCTTCGGTAGCGGTCAACCTGCACGGGATGCCAATCAACTTCGCCGCGGCCTACTCCGACTTTCACGTGACCGGACTCAACCCGGCGGGCAACGCCTGCCTGGCCGACCTGGCCTTCGTCACCTCCCGCTTCCGGATCGTGCAGAGCAAGTTTATGCGGGCCTAAGGGCCGTGAGGCATTGGCACCCGTGATGACACGGCAGGCCCGCTATTAACGGCGGGGCACTGCGGTTGCTCCCCAATTGATCGCGAAATTGAACAAACTCACGTCACGCACCCGTCGCATTGTTGTGTAACAATGAAATGATGCTGACCACAATTACCAAGCGCCTATTCGATTCCCCGCCGACTGAAACGCTTTACCACTACACCTCGCTCGCCGGGATGATGGGCATCATTGAAAGTGGCGTGCTCAGGGCCAGCGATATTCGTTACATGAATGATTCCGCCGAACTGCGCCACACGCTGGACCTCGTGGCGAAGCAGGTGACCCGAAGGCTTGTTGCCGGCACGGATAACCCGGCATTGCTCAACCAGCTACTGGACTGGCTGTCACATCGTATCGTCGGCGGCCCGCTGTTGTTTGGCGCCTCTTTCCGGGCCAACGGCAACCTGCTGAGCCAGTGGCGTGGCTACAGCGCTCACGGCAAGGGCGTCAGCCTGGGATTCAACCCGGCGCATATCGCCCGCTGCGCGGCCGGGCCGGGCTTCCAACTGGCGCGCTGTATCTACGACAGTGCCGAGCAAGTCAGGCTGATCGAACAGATTATCGACGCCATCGAGAAGTTGGCCGCCGAGGTGGGGCCCGACAGCGACGGTTCTTCCTGGTCGCAGATATTCAGCAGGATCGAAGGAGACATCCTCCGCATCGCAGCCGTGTTGAAGCACCCTTCATTTGCTGAAGAGCAGGAGTGGCGACTGATTTCCCCGGTGCAGGACACCGGAGAAGCCATACAGTTTCGGGAGGGTGGGTCTATGCTGATTCCCTTCTACGCGTTCGAGTTGCGGGATGGGTCAAGCGGCCAGATCAAGCTCGATCACGTCTACCTGGGCCCCACCAGTAATGCAGAACTCTCAATAAAATCCACCGAGCTGTTTCTGGACCGCTTCCGGGCTTTTCCTACTCACGGCATCAGCTACTGCCAGATTCCCTACCGGCAGCGTTAATCCATCCGGCCTTAGCAAAAGCAGGAAAAGGGGTCAGATCCCATTATTAGGTGAGAGCACTGTCACTGTACTCACGGAAAAGGGGTCTGACCCCTTTTCCCCCGCCGCCAACGCTAGTGCAACTTGCCCGGAGCAACACGTCGCAGACGCTCTGCCCAGTGTCCATCGTGCGATCGGGCACAGTCTTCCTCAGTATCAAAGCTCACGTGCCGCCGGGCATCCTTCAGATGGATGTCGATCGCCGCCAGGTGCTGGGCAATCAAGCGGATGAAGTGCTCATCCTCATGCCGGCCCATGAATGCGGACAGGTTCTCGCCGGTGTCGAAGACGCAGACAATGACGAGGGAGTCGGGGAAATCACGGTAGTTTGCCAGGTGGGTGAGCCACTGGAAGCCGGCGAAGCGCTCCAGGGCGATTTCGCAAACCTCGGTCAGCCTTGCCCTCAGCGCATTGTCGATTTTTTTGTCTGTTTTTCGCATACAGGCCCATGCTGGCATCCCGGTGGCTGCTGGTCCAGAAAAAGGGGTCAGATCCCTTTTACCGAAAAAGGGATCTGACCCCTTTTTCTATAGCTTGGCGCATGGGGTTGGTCTTTGAAAGCGGCACCAGGCGTAAAGCCAACTTCACCCCCGGCTGCATAGCTCCGCTCTTCGCCCTCAAACAGCTTAGGAGGGCTTCCAGGCCTACCTGGTAGCCAGCCAATCGAGGCCTGAACAGAAGCCATCATCCACCAGACCCGCTCCGCGTACGAACTGGTTTAATCCCTCACGCCAATCGCAGAAGTCCGCGCAACCCACTCGTTAAATCTCGGCGCAGTACCTCGGATTGTCCTGCGTGGCTGTCCAGAGGCGCGGTGTTGTGCATAATGTCGCCGGGCGTTGCCAATAGGATAAGCGGAAGGGTCTCTGGCATGGAGCGTGGATTCCCAGGCCCGGCGGCGCGGGTAACCCGGAAATTAGCGCAGGAGGAAGACGACGTGATCGGATGGACCGAGCAACAACAGATGATAAAGGGCATGGTGAAAGACTTCGTGGAAAAGGAAGTCGTTCCCAATATCGACGACCTGGAATACAACGGCATGCCGCCCTATGACATCCTGCGCAAATTCTTCACAACCTTTGGGATGGACCAACTCGCCGGCGCCAGTTTTGACAAGCAGATCGCACGAGAGGAAGCGATTGCCCGCGGCGAAGCGATAGAGGAGAAGAATAAGAAGGAAGCGACCGATGGCCCGGTCAGTGTCGAAGCCCTGGACGCGGTCGCCATGGGCATAGTGCCCATCATTGAAATCGCCAAGCACTGCCAGGGTCTGATCACCGCACTGGGCGTTTCTACTGGACTCACCGGCGGCGCCATCATGTCCAAGGGCACCATTGCGCAGAAGAAGAAGTACGCCCGGGAGCTTATGACTTTGGAAAAAATCGGCGCCTGGGCCATCACCGAGCCCAACTCCGGCTCTGATGCCTTCGGTGGCATGAAAGCCACCGCGCGCCGCGACGGCCAGGGCGGCTACATTCTGAATGGCAACAAGACCTTCATCACCAACGGCCCCTTCGCCGACACCATCGTGTTCATCTGCAAACTCGAGGAACAAGGCGTGGACGCGAGGGACCGCAAGATCGTGTCCTTTATCCTCGACTCCGGCATGGAAGGCCTGGAGCAGAGCGCCCCCTTCAAAAAGATGGGCATTGGCTCCTCACCCACTGGCGAACTGTTTTTAAACGATGTGAAGGCCGGCCCGGAACGTTTGATGGGTGAATCGGAAGACGGCTATGGCCGCTCGGGTGCCAAGGGCACCTTCAGCACCGAGCGTGCCGGCGCCGCAGCTATGGCCCTGGGTCTGGTGGAACGGGCGCTGGAACTGTCAGTGGAATATGCCCGAACGCGAGTACAATTCGGCGAACCCATAGGCAACTACCAGCTCATCCAGCTAAAGCTGGCAAAGATGGAAGTGGCCCGGCTCAACCTCGAGAACCTCGTATTCCGGCATATCGAGACCCAGGCCGCAGGCAAGGAGCTGACTTTCGCCGAGGCCTCCGCCATGAAACTCTACGCGGCGCAGACGGCGATGGAGGTGACCACCGAGGCAGTACAGGTATTCGGCGGTGCAGGGTATATGCGCGAAACGCGGGTGGAGCAGCTCATGCGCGATGCAAAGATCCTACAGATCTACGCCGGCTCTGACGAGATGCAGATTGTGGCCATCGCCAGGGACCTGCTAGGCCGCTCGTGAAGGTTAATCGGCCGGGGCCGAGACAAAGGGGTCAGATCCCTTTTCAAGGTGAGCGCTCTATCTTTTGACCCACGGGAAAAGGGGTCTGACCCCTTTTTCACCACTCGGCCTGGTATCTTGCCAGTGTGTGACTGGCTTGCATCGCCATCTGATCCAGATCACCCGGTGCGACCGCGACGGTCCCGGGTGCATCAGGCGGGCACCTGGACTATGCTGCAAACAAATGGGTCACACAGACGCGCCTGGATAGGTAGCTACCACATGGCGGCAATGGCCCGACCGATCCTCTCCGGCATACTTATAGAGGGAGCTAGATCTTGCTCAATTGCGAAATATTGGAACCCGCAAACACCGCAGATGCGGCTGTAATCTGGCTGCACGGGTTGGGAGCCAGCGGTCACGATTTCGTCCCGGTGGTGCCTCACCTGGGGCTGCCAGACAATCACCGTGTACGCTTTGTGTTTCCCCATGCCCCGGAGATACCGGTTACGATCAATGGCGGTATGGTGATGCCGGCGTGGTACGACATACTCGCCATGTCGATAGATCGCGAAATTGATTTGAAGCAGATAGAGTCATCTTCCGAGGCGATACGGGAGTTGATCCAGCGCGAACTGGATGCGGGTATAGCGAGTGAGCGGATCGTGCTCGCGGGCTTCAGTCAGGGAGGCGCAGTCGCGTATCACACGGCACTGTCATACCCAAAACCCCTGGCCGGGTTGATGGCACTGTCCACATACTTCGCGACAGCCCGGGAAGTGAAGCTCTCGGAAGCAAACAAGGCCTTGCCCATTCATATTTTCCATGGCACCCGGGACCCTATGGTGCCGGAAGAGATGGGCCATACCGCCAGCCAGATATTGCAAAGCATGGGTTTTGCACCCAAATACCGCAGCTATCCCATGCAACACGAAGTCTGCATCGAGGAAATTGAGGCTATTGGGGATAGCCTCAAAGACTGGCTGAAGCTGGTTTAACCAACGTCTCGACCGCACACGATCTTCGGAGAGGTCAAAGCGTGTACTACGGCGAAAAGTTCAACAGCATCTCCCACGTCGTGGGCGCGGCGTTGTCTCTGGTTGGTCTCGGCGCCCTGTTGACCATCGGTGGCCTGGACAGCGAGCCCCGGCAGTTGTTCAGCTTCGGAGTTTTCGGGCTGAGCCTGGTGATCATGTATACCATGTCCACGCTCTACCACAGTTTCCCGATACTGCGGGTAAAGCGTGTTTTCCGGCAACTGGACCATGCTTCGATCTACGTCCTGATTGCGGGAACCTATACACCCTTTCTCATGGTGTCGCTCTGGAAGGGCGATGGACCGGTGATGCTGGGTGTCATATGGGCTCTGGCCATTATCGGTATGGTGCTCGATCTGGCGATCACCCGCCGCGTCCACAGCCTGCAAATCGCCATTTATCTTGCCATGGGCTGGTTGAGCCTCCTGATCTATAACGACCTGGCGGCGAAGATAGCAGCCCCGGGCATGAGCTGGCTGCTCTGGGGGGGTGTCGCATACTCGGTGGGCGTCATTTTCTATGTTCTGGACAAGAAGCAGCGTCTAACCCATGCTCACGGGATCTGGCACCTGTTCGTTCTTATCGGCTCGATATCCCACTTTATATCAGTCATCGGCTACGTCAGGTGAGCGGCACGTGCCGCGGTTGGCTCGCCAGGCAAGCCGCCACCGCAGCGCATCCGACCTGCCTTTTGACCCACAAGAAAAGGGATCTGACCCCTTTTTGGGGTCAATTCACGATGCCGGGCAGGGTGTAGTCACAGACGCCATCCGGGAAAATCGCCTCCAGGCGCTCGCGCTGGGCTTCTGTCGGCACCCAGTCGCCGTAGAGTCCCTTGTCAAAGGCCTCGGAGAGGCTCTGCAGCTGGCACTTGAACACGTCGCCCGTGATCGGCGCCCCGGCGACGATGCGCGAGGTGCTGTAGAGCGGGAAGCGTTCGGTGCAGGTACCCGCCGGGTTGTCGTCGAGAATGCCGTCCCACACCGAATCACCGCTGGCGATGAGCGCGCCGTTGCGGTCGAAGCAGCTGTCCACTGCACTGTCCGGCCGGTTCTCGCCCACGCTCGCATCGGGGTTGGCGCGGATATTCGCCATCCACTCATCCAGCGCGGCAAAGGCGGCCATCGTATTGTCGAAGTTGTCGCCATCGGGATTGCGATCAATAAACCAGATCACCTGGTTGGAGGCGTCGCCATCGAAATCGAGCAGGCGCTGGCGCGCAGCGAAAGACTGATGGGTGTTGTGCATGTCCAGCTCTTCTTCCAGGTAGTGCCGCTGGTCAATCAGGGGGATTTCCACGGCGCCATGATTGACCATGCCCGAGTCAACAGCCGCAGCGATGGCGCCCGGATCGGCGGCCTTGCGCGGCGCCGGGGCATCTGCAGTAGCGGTGTTGGCATTGCGCCAGCTCCAGGGGTCGATCTGGTCGGGGTAGAGCGGCCGGTCATCTTCCAGCGCGAAGCACAGGTCCAGAATGAAGGGGCAGCCCTCCTGCACCATCTCCGGCTCGTTCTTCCAGCTGCCCACTTCCCAGTTCAGGTCGAGAAATTCATCGGGGCTGATATTGCCATCCCGCAGGGCCTGCAAACCGTACTGAACACCGACGTTGTCCCAGGTAGTGGCGGCAAAACCATCCTCGGCGCGACCGTAAATGTTGATCAGGTCGGCGAAGTGGGTCCACTCCACCTCGGCCTGCTGCTCCGGCGTGATACCCGGCGCCTCGCCGAAGTGCGGGTTCAGGGCCAGCGGTGATAACCCGCGCCAGGACGCGGTGCACTCGGTCGAGCCCGGTTGCAGCCAGGGCGTCAGGCCAAAGTCCACTACGTCATTGGACACGGCACTACTGGCGTTAAGCCCGATCAGCCAGGTGCGGTTTTCCCAGGTGGACCATTTGGAGGATGGGTCTTCCATGACCTGCAGATCCATCCAGCGCTCCAGCAGTTCGCAGTCGCCGATGTGAATGGTCTGGGTCACCATGTCCGGGTAGGAATACTGGGGAACGCCGGCATCGATCAGGCCCGGGTGATTCTGGGCATAGACGTACTGCTGGATGCCACCGCCCGAGCCACCCACGCCCACCGTGTATTCAGGCACGCCGTAGCCGGCAATAAAGCGGGACTTCACCATCAGCGCGGTTTCGCCTCCCAGTTCCAGGTTGTAATGGGTCCCGGTCTTGGTGCCGGTGGAATAGGCCACCGCGTAGCCCGCGCCCAGACCATCCGCGAACAGCGCGCGGCTGCGGCTGGGGTCGCCCTGATAGTGGCCGATGGCCACGCCACCCTGGAAATAATAGATCAGGCGCTCGTTCCAGGCACTGAGATCCGGCGCATCATCGGCGCTGGCGGGCGCGGGGGAAAGGATGGCCAGGGAGTAGAGGAAGCGATTCAGGCTACCGCGCTCCCAGCGCACGATAAAGTCGACCTCGTCACCATCGATAGTCGTTGTGGTAGCGATGTCTCCCGGGCGTTCCTGTCCCGGCGTGTAATCGGCCCAGCTGTTGTCAGTCGTGCGGTACTTGTAGCTGACCACGGTTTCCACGGTGCACTGCTCGTCGAGCACGGCCCCCAGTTCCAGGTTGGCAAGATCGTCATCGACCGCACAGAAAAAAGGGTCCTGCTGGGGCCCGGAAAATATGGGTCCGCTGGCGGGGTGGTTTGTCAGGGTGAGGCTGGCGCTTTCCACATCGCCGACGCTGGTGCTGACGCTGAGGGTGTTATCGCCCTCGTCCAGGCCATCCACACGCCCCTCGAGGCGGCGTTCGTCCGTGACGCGGAAAGCCTCGCTCACGTCGCGGCCGTCAATGTCGATGGCGACCTCTTCCATCGCCAGTCCATCCGGCATTTCGATACCAATACGAGCTTCGTCGTTACTGACCTGATCTGGTTCGCTCGACAGCACCGCCACCACGAATGCACCTGTGGGGCCGAGGTCACCGCCGCCCCCATCACCGCCGTCCCCTCCGCCTCCGCCAATGGAATCGCTGCCGTCGCTGCAGGCGGTCAGGGTCAGGGCAAGAAACAGGGGCACCAGACATTGGATCAGGTTGAGGCCGCGGTACATGGCATACTCCTTTTTATAGTTATCCATTGAGCAATAGGATAGCGCGTCTTCGGTGGCTTGCTACGGAAACGGTATGCATAACTACACCGGGGATGCCGGCTCAGGAAAAGCGCCCCTCGAACAGGGCCAGGGCATTCTCTCGCAGGATCATGCGACGCAAGTCAGCCCGCTTCGCCCCCTCGGTCACCACCAGTACCTTGGCCAGCGACATGCCCAGGTGATAGAACGGCCAGTCAGTGCCGAACAACAGCCGCTGCCCACCGGTGCGCTCGATCATTGTGGCGAGGTTGGTGATGCTCTGGCCGTGAATACCCAGCCAGGCGTTGTCGTAGCGCAGCGCCAGGTCGAGCATCGCGGCATTGTCCCGCGCTCCGGCGTGACCCAGGATGAACTGCAGCTTTGGAAAGTCCCGCAGCGGCCCCTCGTAGTGCCGTGGCATGGCATAGGGATGAGAGGATTCGGGCTCGATGCCCGCACGGCCACCGTGATAAAACACAATAAGACCCAGGCGTTCGCACTCTTCATACAGTGCCATAATTCGCGAATCGTCGGGATAAAAGCGCTGCACGGTGGGATGGAGTTTGACGATGCGTCCGCCGCGCTTTGCCTGTTCACGCAATTGTGCCGCTGCGTCGGGATCCTCCGGGTGCACCGAAAGACCCACGTGCAGCCTTCTGCCGAGGTTCGTCGCGGAAACGGCGGCGCGCCAGTCTTCGGTCAGGCGGTCGCCAAAGGGCAGACCCAACTTGATGGGCAGCAGGAGAGCGTGTTCCACACGCATGGCATCCATCTCCCGCAGGAGATTGGGCGCGGTCTGGGTAAGCGAGAACTCACTGCCCCACAAGCCCTGCGCCACGGTGTGACTTTGCAGCCTGTCGAGCGCTTCGGGTGTGAAGTTCGTGTTGGCGTAGACATCGAGGTCCAACTCGCATTCGTTGCCGGGCTCGTCGCAGTCCAGCAGGTGGCGCACACGCGGCGTGCTGGCGGTTAGATCGAGTTCGGGGCGAAAAAGCACCGACATGCCGAGGTGGGCATGCACGTCCACCGCCATGGGGATACTCTGGTCCGTGACAACCAGCCGGCCGTCGCCATCCAGTGCGAACCAGGGCAATTCCGCAAGCCCCCGGTAACCGCGGTAAACATGGCGCCCGAAGGGACCTTCCCCGCTCGCGGCGGCTTCCTCGGCACGCTGCCGCGCCAGCAACTCGACATCGGCGGCGTTGTAACGCGCCTCGGGTTCGCTGCCGCATCCGCCCAGCGCCAGGCCACCCGCCGAAGCGCCCGCCACGCCGAGCAGGCGACGACGGGAAAGTTGGTAGCCGTTGGTCATGGCGTGTCCCTGCCTCCTCACGATATCGGCTAAAGGTAGCACAGCTCTGCGCCGGTACCCGTGCCCGACGTCATTGCGCCTGCATCATGCAACGAGGCGGGCTCAGCGAGATTACGCCGCCCAAGCGTGGGAACGGCGTCCGATCGAGAAGTCCGATCGACAGAATCCGCGAGGAAGTATATGTTGAAAGAGATACGAGCATTTCTATACTGATCAGGAAAAGCGAATGCGCAGCAAAGCGCGCACTCTCCGCTGACCAAGGCAGGTCTGGATGCCGGGAGGAAAACTATGAAATTGATGCATCGAACTCTCCTCATGCTCACGCTGTGTGCAATGGCAGCGGCGGCTACCGCCGCTCCCAGGATCGAGGTGACCGGCCTGCAGGTCATCCGCCAGAGCACGGACGGCTTTCAGCCCAACGTCACCCTGGTGGAATTTCAGGTTGGCGTTCCCGATGCCCGCATCCTCGGCCTCTCCGAGAGCTCGGCCGTCGCATCCTGGACCGACGACAAGGGGACGAACCTGCTGCAGGAGGCCACACCGCCCCCCGACGAAAAAGGCATGGGGCAGGTTGTCAGCCGCGTAATCAACAACATTCGCCACGACCGTGTGTCCGTGAATCAGGAAGGCGATGCCATCCTCATCACGACGGTCACATCAGCGATACCGTCGAAAGGCGCGGGGTCTCTGTCTCTCGATGGTAACCTTATCCTGCAGGTCGCCGGTGACGGCGAACAAACCGTAACCCTTGAGAACGTGTCGTTAGAAGGGGATGGCTTCGGCCGGATCAGATTCGACGTGAATGGCGTACAGCTCAGCTGCAGCCTCGATTCGGCCAGCGGCACGTCGCAAGAGAAGGTGAGTCGCTTCTATTGCTACGGTGAGGGACTGAGGCCGCTGCGCCTCGTGGCACGCGGTTCCGAAGGCATGGACATCCCGGCCGGCAACGCGCGGCCCAATCTCATCGTCCTCGGCCCGACCGACAACGTAACCATCGATGTGGTGCTGCCCGCGGCGGAAGATCTGAAGGTGCCGCTGGATCTGGACGTAGGGCTGGGGCTGGGAGGCTAGGCAGAGACTGGCAAACGGTCGAGCTACTGTGACCAATCACCGTGACAGTTTACTCGTCTCTGCGATCATCCATGTGGCTCCTTCGCCCCGCGGTTATTAAGTTCTCCAGGGTGTAATCACCCCTGCGGGGCTTCGCTGCAATGTTGTCGGCAAGGAAGCCATGCGGAACACTGATTGGTATTCGTCCGGCATTTGCCGACATCACCGCCTGATATTGCTCTCTAGATCGACTCTAACTTTAATACAGCACTCTTTTCTGGTTATAACCCCATTTCTTTCGCAATAATGCTGCACTGAATTTCACGCGTGCCACCACCGACCATGCCGTGCTTCGCCTCTCTGAAGTATCTTTCCATATCGTACTCTGGCAACTGGGCATAACCCCCAAGAGCCTGCATTCCATTGAACGCGATCTTGAATAGCACGTCAGCCGCGAATACCTTCGCCATCGAAACCTCTTTGAGTGCCTTTTCGCCGCGAGCGATCTTGTCGGCCGCGTGATACACGAGCAATCTGGCCGCAGTAAGCTGGGTTTCGTCCTCTGCCATACGGTGCTTAAGCACCTGAAAATCCGATAGTTTTCTTCCGAAGGCGGTTCTGTCCCTTGTATAGTTGATGGTGTCATCCAGGGCGGTTCTCGCATTACCTACCTGTGACGCGGCAATACTTAACCTCTCGAGTTCCAGATGCTCGCCGATATATTGCCAACCTTTCCCAACTTCTCCGATCAGGTTTCCTTTTGGGATCCGCAAATTATCGAGAAAAAACTCGGTGGTACCGAGGCTTTTTCTAACAATCGTGTCCATTTTCTTGATAGTGAGTCCCGGCGTATCGTTCGGTATGAGAAACAGACTTAGACCCCCATACCTCTCCTCTCCGGTACGCGCGAGTAACACAATCGCGGTATCTGGCAGATGGGCTCCGGAGCACCAGACCTTGTTGCCATTCAGTACCCACTCATCACCTTCAAGAACAGCTTTAGTTCGCGCCGCTGCCGCGTCAGACCCTGACTGAGGTTCGCTGATTGAGATAGAAAATTTTTGCCTGCCCTCCATATATGGCGTGATGTACCGTTCCTTCTGCTCTTCCGTACCGTGATTCACAATATTGAGTACAGTGAACATTGAGGTCATGACACATGCGGCCGTGTCGAGGCTGTACTTGCCGATTGCCTCACAGAAAATCGCAAACATAACCGGGTCGCAGCTCATGCCTCCGAATTCCTCCGGGATGAGCAGGCTCAGGAAGCCCTCTTTGGCCATTTTCTCGTACATGTCCTGGGGAAACTCGCGCGACGCATCATGTTCGCGGGTGTATTCCCGCCCCACTTCCTTCTCCATGAACCTGTGCATGGATTCCTGCCAGATTCGCTGCTCTTCGCTGAATTCAAAATCCATATTAACTGCCGATCTAAAGGTGGATGAGTAATAGCTACCGATTTTCCGAGACGGCCATAATGAGACATCGGCCATACCAAGATTCCGGCGAGGATGTAGTTGACAGCCTCCGCAACGGAATCTAGACTCTAGAACAAATGTTTGTTTTAGTCAATTGCGCGTATGAATGAAAGTGCCCACCCAGGATCACGTGACGCTGGTCCACTTCCTCCCGCGGACCAGCGACGGGCTGCGCTGGAGGAACAATTCAAAGACTGGGTTCCTGGCTCCCTTTCGCAGCATTTGGACGCCATGGCCGACCGGTGCGGGGATCGGCCGCTAGTAGTGCTGGATGACCATCACCTGACCTACCGGGACATCGCTGAGCGGTCTCGAAGTCTGGCGACGGGACTCCTGTCTCTGGGTATAGGGCGAGGTGACAATGTTGCCTTAATCATGGCCAACTACCCTGAGTTCGTCTCACTAAAATTCGCCATCGCCAGAATCGGTGCCGTGGCCGTCCCCATCAATTTCCTTCTAAGACGGGATGAGCTCAAGTATATCCTCAGACAATCCGATGCTCGGGCACTCATAACGATGTCGTGCTTCGGTGACCGGAACTACATCGCCGATATAGATTCTCTAATGCCCGACTGGGCCCACAATGGGGGCGGCGAAGCGTTCCCGCTCCTGAAGCATGTCATCGCCTTCCCCGGGGAGGGAAAAATACCTGTCGACGCAACCAGCGTTGACGATCTCATGAGCCTTGGGGGCCCCCAGGATAAGGCGCAGCTTAAACAACTGGAAGCGTTGACCAGCGGCAGTGACATCGCCGACGTCATCTATACATCCGGAACGACCGGCTCCCCGAAAGGCGTGATGCTGGAGCACCATATGGTGCTGCGCGCTGCCTACGCATCGGCATACACCTGTGCATTCGAGGACGGCAGACGGATGCTGTTCGCACTGCCTATGTATCACGTATTCGGTTACGTCGAGTGCCTCATCGGGAGCATGTTCGTCGGCGGCGCCATTATCCCGAGACTGACTTTCGATGCTGAAGACCTTATTACGGCTGCTGAGAAGCATCGTGCCAATGAGATCATTTGCGTGCCCATCATGACGCAGAAGCTTCTGGATCTCGTTAGAGAGCGGGGCTTCGAAAATCCGCACTTTACGACGATGTTCAATTCCGGCGGTGCGTCCCCGCCATCAATTTGGCAGGACATTCGCGATGTGCTTGGCGCCCAGGAAATACTTACGGCGTACGGTATGTCGGAAACTACCGCCTCGACAACATGCACACATCCCGAGGCTCCAGACGAGTACCTCCAATCAACCAATGGCAAGTTGAAGTACGCCGGGGTCGCCGGCGACCCCGAGCTAGACGGCGTGCTAGCTATATACCGGACAATCGACCCTGAATCCGGTCAGGTCTTACCCTGGGGCGAGTCCGGCGAATTGATCGTGAAGGGCCCGATCGTCACCCGTGGATACTACAAAAAGCCCGAGGAAACTGAAGCGGCGTTTACCCAGGAAGGCTGGCTACGCACTGGCGACGTGGGGACAGTTTCAGAAGACGGGTACGTAAAGCTCACGGGAAGAATAAAAGAAACCTACCGCTGCGGCGGAGAAATGGTTATGCCAAATGAGGTGGAGAATGTCCTCAACAGGCATCCCAAAGTAAGCCAGGCCCATGTTGTGGGGATCAGCGATGTAAAAATGGGCGAAGTCGGATGTGCATGCATCATCAAAGCGGACGAGGCCACGCCGACGGCGGCAGAGTTGATTGACTACTGCCGCGAGAACCTCGCACGCTTCAAGGTTCCCAAGCACGTGGTTTTCTTACAAGAAGACGAAGTCCCAATGACAGCCACAGGTAGGGTACAGAAATTCAAGCTCGCCGACCGGGTAGCCCGGGACCTCCCGGATCCACCCGGGTAAGTTTCAGGAGAGAACGCATGGTTACGGAGCATGTCACTTTGCAAATACAGCCAGGAAGGACAGACGAATTCGAGGCAGCTATGAGCGAAGGCAGGCAAATACTCGAATCGGCTGCGGGCGCGTCGAACATCAGGTTGATGAAAGGACACGAAAGCCCGGAAAAATACCTGCTACTCGTAGACTGGGAGTCACTGGATCACCACACGGAATTCACCAGGCAGCCAGGCATTGAGGCTTTCCGCGGTTTGGTGGGCGGCTTCATGGCTGGCAAGCCAAATATGGAACACTTCGTGTCAATCTGACACGAGAAGGCCGGTTAAAATGACTCATGTAGTAACAGACAATTGCCAAGCCTGCCGCTTCGCCGAATGTGTGGCTACCTGCCCCGTGGACTGTTTTCACATAGGGGATGACATGCTCTACATTGACCCCGTCGAGTGTATCGACTGCGCCGCCTGCATCCCCGCCTGCCCGGTGCAGGCTATATATTCTGAATACGACATGCCTGAAGAAAAGCGTCACTGGCTCGACGTGAATGCGCGGGAATCGCAAAGACTACCTGTCATACGTGAAACCATCGAGCCGCTACCAACCGCCATGGAGCGACAGAAGGAGCTCGGTTTTGATTGACCCAGTAACTATTTTCTCGTGCGTTTCTCAGGTTGCTAGTACCTGATGGCAGAGTCGCACGAAAAGGCAACATCGCGTTTCGAGATCGCAATCGTCGGAGCCGGGCCCAGTGGTTTCTACGCGGCCGACGCGTTGCTGCGGTCCGACCTGCCTGTCGCCGTGGATGTCTATGAGCGACTGCCCGCCCCCTTCGGGTTGGTCCGCTACGGTGTGGCGCCTGACCACCCGCGGCTGAAATCAACTATCAAGGTCTTTGAGAAAATCGCTCAGGATCCTCGATTCAGTTTCCTCGGTAATGTGGACATTGGAAGCGATATTACTCTGGGAGAGCTTCGTGACCACTACGACGTGGTTATACTCGCCCACGGCGCCCGTCGGGGGCGCTCAGTAGACATGCCGGGCGGAGACCTGAAAGGCTGCCACACGGCCACGGATTTCGTGGGCTGGTACAACGGACATCCGGACTTTGCTAGTTTGCGCTTCGACCTGAGTGCACATAGCGTGGCTATCGTGGGAAACGGTAATGTTGCCCTCGATCTAGCAAGGATCCTCCTGCAGCCCATCGATACCCTTCGGCAAACCGACATCGCTACGCATGCGCTGGAGGCACTGGCGAAAAGCAGCGTACGGGACGTCCATTTGATCGGCCGACGCGGTCCTGCGCAGGCAGCGTTTACAAACATGGAGTTGCGGGAACTGGGGGAAATACCTGGCGTTACGCCCATCGTCGATGTCGCTCAGCTGGAGCTCACTGATGCCACGGAGACAGAGCTCGCGGACAGGAAGAGTTTCCTAACCTGCAAGAACCTCGACATCCTTCGATCCTACTCGGAAAGAAGTGACGCTGACTGTGAGCGCAGGATCATCTTCCACTTTTTACGCAGTCCGCTTCGGGCAAAGGGCTCGGAGCACATTGAAGGGCTCACGCTTGCAGTCAACCGATTGGAGGGCCCCCCTTTCAAGCAGCGCGCGGTGGCCACGGAAGAAACGCAGGAAATTGGCTGCGGTCTCCTGTTCAGCAGTATCGGGTACCAGGGCGAGCCGGTAGCAACGCTGCCTTTTGACGAAGGCGCAGGCACCTATTGCAACGACGAGGGCAAGGTCGCCGGCGAACCAGGTCTTTTTACTGCCGGGTGGATCAAGCGCGGTCCAAGCGGAATCATCGGCACAAACAAGGCCTGCTCCCAGGAAACCGTCGGTCATGTATTGCAATACCTGGAAGGGTCAAGCGTACCTGGAACGAAAAAGGGCTTCGACGGTGTGCGGCACCTGCTAGAGCACAAGGTAGTAACTTTCGACGCCTGGAGCCGTCTGGATGAGCTGGAAATCAACGCAGGGGCGAAACTCGGCAAGCCCCGGGAAAAAATACTCGATTTCCCCGCGGCCATTGCTTCCCTGTAGGACCGCCCTCTTTCCCAGCTATTTCAGCGCCAGGATCTCTTCAACGTCGGAACCCTCCAGACCGAGTTCCTCGAGCACCTCGGCGGTATGCGCACCCAACGCAGGAGGGCCAAGCCCTGGCGCTGTCATTCCCACGTCAACAGGATTGCGGATTAATTTGAAGGGCTGTCCGGATCCGGGAAGTAGAAATTCCTGAAAAAGACTTCTCTCCGTCACCACGGGCAAATCTATAGCCTCACTCACCGAATTCACTCGACCCACGGAAAGCCCCGCCTGACCGAGAAGCTCAACCCATTCTGCAACGGTACGTTCAAGGAACACCGGCTCAAGCAAGGCGTCGAGGTCCCCCCGATGCTGTATCCGGGATTCCATATTTGCAAAACGCTTGTCGCTGGTCCAGTCAGCTTGATCCAGAGCTTCGCAAAGACGCTGGAATTGCCGGTCACTCGCCGTTGCAAGCATAAACTCACCGTCGGACGCCGCATAGACTCTGTAGGGAACAGCGCTGGGAGCCCCGGAACCGAGCTTTGCGGGGTCTTCTCCCGTGGCGAAGTAGCCTGCTACCTGATGACACATCAGCAGGAAGGCGCTGTCGATGAGCGCAGTCTGCACGTGCTCCCCCATCCCGGTGGCCCCGCGGCGCTGCAATGCCGCCATAATACCAATGGTAGCCCACATACCAGTGGAGACATCCAGCACTGACGGTGCAATGCGCACCGATGGACCGCCCTCCTCGCCAGTAAAGCTCATCAGGCCCGAAACAGCCTGTACGAGGGCGTCGTACCCCGGCATCTCCTTGCCGGCGGGGCCGTTCCCGAAGGCTGACACGGAGCAATGAACAATTGAGGGATTGAGGCGGGACACACAGTCATGTGTCAGATTCAGCTTTTCCGGGACGCCCGGCGGAAAGCTATCGATGAGGACGTCGGCGCCTTTTATCAGCAATTCCAAAGCCCTCCGGCTTGCCGGATCACGATAATCCAGCTTAATGCTCCGCTTGTTGCGGTTAACCGAGGCAAAAACCGTCGACGTTGCGTCAGCTCGGGGTGGTAGTAAGCGGGTATCATCGCCGAGCGGAGAGCGCTCTATCTTAATCACGTCGGCGCCCATATCGCCGAATGTCATCGCCGCCAGCGGACCAGCAATGTTGGTGGCAAGATCAAGGACACGAAGGCCCTCGTAGGTGCTTCCAAACATATGATGAGCCTCGGCTTTTGCCTGGACCACTATTCAGCGACTATAGCGCAGGAGGGTTTCCGAATCCGACTGCATTTCGCGGCCGCTGTGCCCAGGCTTCCAAGTGCAACTGACCGCTAACCATCATCGCTAACGCCTGGCCCCTGGTTGTATCGTGGCTCACGCTTTTCCAGCGCCGCCTCAACGCCCTCCCGCAAATCGCGGGTGCGGGTCATTGCCGCCACACCCCAAAAACTCGCGCTCATTGCCGCATTGAGATCCATATTCCAGCCGTAGCGCAACTGCTGCTTTGTAGCCTCCAATGCCAGACGGGGCCACCGGGCGATCCGCGCCGCGGTCAATACACTCTCTTCCAACAATGACTCTGCCGCTACAACCCGATTGACGAGCCCAATATCCAACGCTGTTTGTGCATCGATGATATCGCCGGTGAGCGCGAGCTGCGCCGCCATACCTGAACCCACCAGGCGGGGCAGGAACCAGGTACCCCCATTGCCGGGGTTGAGGCCCAACCTTATGTAAGTCTCTCCGAGCCGCGCGCTCTCAGAAGCTATGCGAATATCGCAGGCAAGCGCCAAATCCAGACCACCGGCTGTTGCTCCGCCGTTGATCGCGGCAATAATCGGCAGCCTGCAATGAACGAGGCGCTGCGTAACAGGAAACAGGACACGGGCGTTGTAGGGCTCCTCTTCAATATCCAGTTGCGTATCGAGGTATTCCTTGAACGCCTTCAAATCAGCGCCGGCACAGAACTGCTTGCCGGCTCCAGTGATCACCAGGACACGAACAGACTTGTCCTGCTCCAGCTTATCAAGGGCTGCCATAAAGTCTCTTGCAAGCTCAGGGATAACACCGTTACCGGATTCAGGTCGGTTCAAAACCAGCGTCACCACGCCATTCGCACTGGGTTCAGTATACAGCGTTTCGTAATCGACCCTTTCAGTCATGCTCATCACTTGGATAGTCAGGTAAGTTTGATTTTCTCACAAATGGTGGTCACTGCCAGCGCATAACTGCCAGCTATCCATCCGCCTCCATTAACGGCCATGGCGATGCGCGGAGCATCCAGTTGGCGCTTACCCGCACGACCAGAAAGCTGGAAGAAGAGTTCCGCAACCTGAGCAGCACCCGTCGCCCCCAGGGCATGGCCTCGGCTGAGCAGCCCGCCACTGGTGTTCACGGGGATCGCGCCGTCGATGGCGGTTCTACCGCTGCGAATCAGATCCGGCGAGCAGCCAGGTTCGCAAAGGCCTATCTCCTCGTATTGCAACAGCTCGGCGGGAGCGGCGGCGTCGTGTAGCTCAATGCAGTCCAGATCGGCGACGCCGCAGCCTGCCAGTTCATACGCCGACCGGGCACTCGGTATCACAGGACTGATTCCATCGCCGGCATTCGAAGCCATAGCGCAAGCATTGATCCGCACGGCATGCTTACCACCGAAGCGCTTCAGGTACGCCTCAGAGCACACGAGTATCGCCACACAACCGTCTGTCAGAGGCGCGCACATCGGCAGCGTCAGGGGTGGCACTATAACCCGACCGTTAACTACCTCCTCAACCGTCTGTGGACTGGTAAATTGGGCTATCGGATTCATCGCGGCATTGCTCCGGTTCTTCACCGCCACCCGGCCGAAATCCTCGACGACCGCCTCGGTGGACTCCAGGTAGTCGCGAGCAACCGCGGCGTAACGATCCATGAGAACTGAGCTTCCCGATGTCTGTTCCGGGTAGCGTCCGATTTCAAGCGTGTCGCAGGAGCCCCAGAGTGCTTTAAATGCCAGCTCTCTCTGAGTAACGTTCATCTTCTCCACGCCGATAACCAGCACGACCTCGGCAACACCCGTGGCAACAGCTTCGTTAGCCAGAAAAAGCGCGCTGCCGCTCGAAGCGCAGGCGTTCTCCACATTGAAAAGTGGCACGCCGGCAAGCGGCGAGCCACGCAACATGACCTGACCGCGAATCATTTCCTGCCCGGTAAGCGTTCCGGCGCCGGCGTTGCCGAAGTAAATCCGCTGGATATCGCCGTGCGGAACCCCCGTTTCGGTGTGCAGAGCGCTCACGGCGAGCATCGTCAGAGAGCGCAGATCGTGGTTATCCAGCTTACCGAACGGTGTTGTACCGACTCCCGCGATGTAAGCGTGCGTCATTTTGAGCTCGCTGCGCCCGGACGTGTCGGGGTCGCAGCACCGCCACCAATCTGGGCAGACTCCCCGTCCCAAAACCAGCTTCGGACTTCCCGCCGCAATACCTTGCCATAGCCACTTATGGGGAACTCTGCGACAAAATCCACCTGCTTCGGCTTCTTGTAACCGGCCATGTGCTCCGCGCAAAAGGCAATTAATTGCTCGGCTGTACTTTCAGCGCCCGGCTCAAGTATGACCACGGCGTGCACGGCCTCTCCCCAGTAGGAGTCCGGTACGCCAACTACGACGGCATTGGCAACTTCGGGGTGCTGCACCAGCACTTCCTCCACCTCCCGCGGGTAGACATTGTTGCCACCTGAAATAATGACGTCCTTCGAGCGGTCCAGCAGGAACAGGTAACCGTCTTGGTCAAATAGGCCTATATCCCCCGTAAAAAGCCACCCATCGCGTATCGCCTCTGCGGTCGCCTCCGGGTTGTTCCAGTATCCCGCCATGACAACTTCGCCGCGCACCGCAATTTCACCAATCTGACCTGGTGGCAGTGGCTGACCATCTTCACCCATGCAGCAGGCCTCTACATCCGTACGAATCGTTCCCGCCGACCCGAGCCGTGGATCGTCCGTTTCTGCAAACTGCTTGTGCTGCTCAATGCTCATGCCAGTAATCGTGATGGGCGCTTCACCCTGACCGAACAGCTGAATAAATACTGGACCGAAAGTTTCCATCGCCTTCTTCAGGTGTTCCGTATAGATGGGAGCACCGCCGTAGCAGATGCCCTTTAGGCTCGACAGGTCGTGACCGGGAGCAAAATCCTCAAGGCATTTCACAATCTGCGTTGGGGCCATAAACGCGACGTGGGAAATATGGTGCTTTTCGATCAAGGGGAAAAGCGTTGCGGGATTAAAGCTTGCGTGCTCATAGATCACGTTGCACGCGCCGCGTGCCACAGTAGGCAGCGCAATAATGCCACTGCCGTGGGACAGCGGCGCGCAGTGCAGCACCATTTCGCCACGCTGGATATTATAGAGGTCGGCGAGGTAATTCATGATCACGGCGTGGATAATGCGGTGCGTCCACAAGGCGCCCTTGGGCTTGCCGGTGGTTCCCGACGTATAGAATAGCCATGCTGGCGCCTCGGGCTCGAGATCCACGTACTTAGCCAGCCGATTGCCTTCCTGTAAAATGTGCTCGGGAAACTCGGCGCCCGGGTCGACAGACAAGGCGATCCTGTGATCGAGGTGCGGTGTAGAGCTTTGCAGCTTCGACATCTCGGCAGCCAGATTCTCGTCGGCAAACAGGACGCGAGCGCCGGAATTATCGACAATGTAAGCGACTTCTTTCGGATGCAACCTGGCGTTTATCGGGACCACGACAAGCCCGGATGCAAAGCAGGCGTAAACAATTTCAAGGATTCGCGGGCCGTTGGGGAGGCAGAAGGCGATGCAATCTCCCGGTCGTAACCCTAGCGCCAGGAGATTCCCCGCGAGGGTTAACACACGATCGTAGTAGTCCGCATAGGTGATGTACTGATCAGCAAACACGATCGCCGGCTTGCCGGCGCTGTACAGCGCTCCCTTGTGCAGGAACGCGCAGGTGTTCACGGGCTTCCACCGCCGGTAAGGGTAAACCAGGCGCAGGGCAGTTCTGGATTCTGGCCCGCCGGATCGGCCACGAAACGAACCGGCACATCGCATAGATAGCCATCCCATCCGCCATCAGCATCCGGGGCGAGTCGCGCAAGCAGTTGTACGCCCTCATCGAGCTTTACGACGCCCAGGGCGTAGGGAATATCAGACTCAAAGCCATCAGGCGCCCCGAGGCGGAGTACCGTATAGCTGTGTAGCGTTGCGTTCCCGCTCGCTACCTGCCAGTCCAGGTTATCGGACTGGCATTGCGGGCAACGATAACGCGGGTACATATTTAGAGATGTACAATCCACACATTTCTGGACCACGAGTTTCCCGTCCAGAAGCGCTTCGCGATATTCGCGGACGATCCGCGGCAGATTCTCAGCCATCATAGGTGACCCTCTCAAGCATCAGGATTTGCGCGTCCATATAACTCCCTCCGGAGCCGCCAATAAGGCATCGTTTACACCCATCAACCTGTCGCTCGGGTTCCGCCCGCCACAACAGCTGCCGCACCCCCTCAATAAGAAGCGCAAGACCACCGCCTACCCCTGTGTGTCCGGCAGAAAGCAGGCCCCCGTTTGTATTGATGGGGAAACTGCCGCCCGGATCGGCATGACCCGCCGCGACCCAGCGTGCGCCCTCGCCTTCCGGGGCAATGCGCATGCCCTCCAGGGCTATAGCGGTCACTGCCGCGTAGGAATCATAGATTTGTGCAAGATCAGCATCCGAAGGTTCCCATCCAGACTGTCGGTAAGCGCGGTCAGCCGCTGTCTTCCAGCCCAGTTTGGACAGGTTGGTCTCCTGGCCGATGCTGTAATGACTCACACAACCACCGGACCCGGCGATTCGCACTGCAGTGTCAAGACCGCGATTGCGCGCGTTCTCGGCGCTGGTCATGACAAACGCCGCGGCCCCGTCCGCGAGCATCGGGCACTCCATGGCGTGTAGCGGGTCCGCCACCATTCGCGAGCCGAGAACCTTTTCTACGGTCAACGGTTTATCACGGTACATGGCGTTGGGATTCAGGTTGGCCCATTTCCGGAGCGTGACGCACACAGAGGCCATATCCTCCGGGGAGCTATTAGTGTCGTGCATGTAACGCTGGGTAATCAGCGCACCGATCGCATTAAACTGCAAACCACTGGGCAATTCCCACTCACCGGGAATGCCGTTTTTACTGAGCATGGTGATCATTTCCTGCACATCGGCTGAGCCCCAGCGCTCACACTGCAATACCAGAATCGTGCGCGCATGGCCCGACGAAATCAGTCCGGAAGCGACACGGACTGCGTTATCGCTCGTCGACCCACCCGAATGCACCATCATGCTGGCCTTGGCTTTCCCAGAAAGGCCGAGTTCCTCGACCATGCGTGAGAATATGAGGTCGGCCTGATCGTCGGAAGAGTGAAGATTGGGAATGAGCAAAATTGTATCGATATCAGACGGACTCATAGAAGCATCGCGAAGAGCCCTTATGGCGACTTCGGTCAGGTCGCCAATGAAACTCCGATCGGGATATTTGCCGGACGGGATTTCACCCACCCCGACGAACACGGGGTCGTTATTGGCTGAAGGTGAAGTTGTCAGCACCCAATCGTCATTCACTGTTGTTACTCCTCTGCCAGTTCTCGACGCGCCAGCATTATCTGGCGGAATTTCATGACCTCGGTCTCTTCCTGGTTTATCACCGAGTAATCAACGGCGAGGGTTCCGTATTTCGGGTTGTCCCCCGGCTCCTTGTTCGCCACCACCGCGCGCACATGCAGTGTATCTCCGGGCACTACCGGCTTCAGCGCCCGCAATCCCTGTACTTCAATGAGGGCGACAATCGCATCACCGTAGAACCCACTCAGTCCCACGAGCCCGACCGCCAGGGCAAAGGTGAGAGGGCCATGCGCCAGGCGAGTTCCGAAGCGCGTGCTTGTGGCGTACTCCTGGTCAGTATGTAGCGGGTAATGGTCACCTGTCAGACCCGAGAACACAGTGAGATCGCCAGCGTCAATGGTCCTGCCGCGCGTGATCAGTACCTCATTGGGTTCGAAATCTTCGAAAGTCTTGGGGACGGGGTCCAGGGTCAGTTTTTCGGTCATTCAATTTAACCAAACAATCATTTGTTTTTAATTGTAGCGGCTGCAGCGAGGTAGTCAATACCGCGCCTGCCCATAACGCGGATTTTTTCGCAATGCGGCATGGGCGACAGGCTTCTAACTACCTATTCGATAATCTTGATCGCCTGCTCAGGGCAGCTTGCCGCGCCCATCTCAGCAGCCTCTTCTTCGCCCTCGGGAACCTCGTATTCCTCACCGCGACGCTTGTTGTAGCCATTGTCATCGAGGTCATAAACGGCTGGCGCGTAATGCCAGCAGCGTCCATTCCCGGTGCATAGATCCTTGTCGATTCTAACTCTCATCTCTACCCCCTGAATTTTTAACTATTGTGCATCCTTCATCCGCCCTTCCGTTGGCAACTCGGAAATCGCCGCAAGCGCTTCCACTGCGAGGCCCAGCCCCAGGCTTTCGTCCATGAGGCGTTTGATATTGTGTGTCACTGCCACGCGCGAATAACGCCGTGTCAGTTCAGGTTTCTCCGCAATGTCCCGGGCAATCTCAAGGGCCCTTGGCATCAGGTCTTCCGGCTGCAGCACTTCACTGACAGCGCCGAAACTCATCGCCGTCTCCGCGTCGAGCTCCTGGCCGGTCAAGAGAAAGTAGCGACCCCTGTTAGGGCCGATCACGTGAGGCCAGACTACGTGCGCGCCATCGCCGGGAACGATGCCCGACATGAAGTGTGGTGCATCCTGAAAAACGGCGGTGTTCGCGGCGAGAACGATGTCCGATAGCACCGGAATTTCGGGATGAATTCGCGCAGGGCCGTTCACAGCCGCGATCACCGGAACCTCGATATTCAGCAAGTTCTTGAGTAGCCTGCGCCCCTCATAGAAGACGACATCCCAATCTTTGGCGGTACTGAGCGCAAAGCTCCCAGCATCGATCTGGGCGCAGAAGGTGTCACCGGCCCCAGTGAGAACAACCACCTTGTTACCCCTGTCTGCGGAGATATCGGCGAAACAATAAGCGAGGTCTTCGTGGGCCTTGGCGCTCCAGACAAATTCGCCACCATCAGAACTGAACGTAACAACCAGAATGCCGTCATCCCGCTCCAGGGAGATATTTTCGTACGCAGTCGCGTAGTCGGCGAAGACTGTGGGCCCCCTGCTCATCGATCCCATTCCAGGTGAAGTTCGCGCATGGAGCGCAGGAAGCCGGTTTCGTAACGCGGCTTTGTGCCGGGCTTGACCCGGAAGTCCGGGATACGCTTCAACCACTCTTCGAGAAACGCCCGCAGCTCGACGCGCGCGAGGTTCGAGCCGATACACCGATGCGGCCCCACACCAAAGGCCGAGTGCAAGACGTTCTTACGATGAATATCCAGCTTCGGGGCGTCCTCGACAGCACGCGGATCCCGGGATGATGCGGCGTAGGCAAGCATGACGAAGTCGCCTTCGTTTATCTCCGTGCCGGCGACCTCCACATTCTTGGTGCAGGTCCGTCCCAGAGCGACTACCGGCGGGAATATGCGTGCAAATTCCTCAATCGCCTGATCCACGACCGCAGGGTCTTCCATCAGCGCGCGACGATCGTCCGGGTTATTTGCGAGGTGATGTATGGCGGAGCCCATAACGTAGGTTGTCGTGGCGATACCGCCGAAGGTGATATCGACCAGAACACTTACCTGGTGCTCGAAGGGCGCCTTGTTGCCGTCCGGGTACTCCACGTTTTTCAGGATCGTATTCACAATATCATTACGTTCAGGTTCCTTGGCCCGCTGCTTTAGGTAGTCAGCCAGATATTCGAAGATATAGCTGAAATGGCCTGCGCGTTCCTCCGGCGGTGCGAATGTGCCCAGCTCCACCGATTCGACAAGTTTGTCGAGATCATCAATCGGTACGCCGAGAATATTCTTGAAGAAGGCCCAACCCGGGAGCAGCGCCCCGAACTCGCTAATGAATTCGCAGCTGCCGCGATCTATAAAGCGGTCAATCAGCGCGTTGGCGTCCTGCCGGATCGGCTCGTCGTACTCAACGACGGCCTTCGGCGCCAGGTGAGGGTTCAAAACGGTCCGCCAGGCGGTGTGTATCGGCGGATCCGATTCCTCAGGCATCAGATACGGGAGGTCCTCCGGCCGGTTGGGCATATAACCTTTGGCACTGGAAAATGTCCGCCAATCCTGGCCTACCCGACGCACGTCCGCGTTCCTTGAGACTACCCAGTAGCCAGAACCCGAATTACTTCTGGCGACGGGACAATGCTCCAGCATGTCATCGAGGACGTCGTTTATGCGCTCATTGAATACCGGATCGTCGAAGTCGAAATCGTTGAATATATCGCGTCCGTATTTTTCAATGAGTTCTTCTTTGCTGGGGCGCGGCGTGGACGCCATATTGTCAGCCATCCCGGAGTTGTCTTGTGCATCTTGCTCGGCCATCTGCTATCTCCCTTAATCTCAAATCGCGCGGGGGTCGAAAATGAATCTGGTGACTCATAACCCTGACCACCTTGCGCCATCGGGTTGCTGAAGCGCATGCGGCGTTCGGTATAAGAATCATTTCAGTTCTTGAACCGGCCATGTATCTATTTATTAAAAGTAGCACGCACGCATTAAAACAATCATTTGTTTTAGGATAGAGTATACTATGGAGATCGTCAACCGGCCGAGTGATACTCGACTAACAAAGACGAGGGGCCGCTGCCTCGGAGACGGCGTGGAAATAGCACGTCACCGGAGCTTGCAAACAGTAAGGCCACTCCGCCAAACTAATACTTGTTTTATTCGCCGAAAATGGTTCGGCTAGAAACGTCACAGAAGGACCTGGAATGGCCAAGATCAAAACGTCGGATCAGTTGGGCAACGCCCGGAAAGCGATTCTCGATGCCTCGGTATCCCTGTTCAGTGAACGTGGGTATACCGGCACAACCATGCGCGATATCGCCGAAGCGGTCGGGGTACTTCCCGGCAGCCTCTATGCCCATATCAAGAGCAAGGAAGAGATACTTGCTGAGGTCGTCACATCGGGGATTAGCGAGTTTCTGGAGATTCAAGACACCGTAGAAACATCCGCCGCGGGGCCTGAGGAGCGACTCCGCGAGGCTATCCGCCTACACGTTAAGGTGGTTGCCAAGAACCCTGAGCGAACGCTGGTCGTGTTCCACCAGTGGCGCTTTCTCGGCGAGCCTCACCGCTCGTCCGCCGTAAAGATGCGCCGGCGCTACGGGAGAATGTTTGCGAATATCCTTGCCCAGCAGCCCTGCTTTCGGGGAAATGAAAAGGACCCTCAGATCAGGATCCAGTGCTTTACCATTCTCGGCGCTCTTAATTGGACGCCAGAATGGTACTCCCCAGACGGCCCCTACTCGCCGGATGAACTGGGCAACAGGATGGCAGACAGTGTCATTCAGGGCCTCAATTTCTGATAGGAGGCCGCTCAGCTTACTTTGGAACGTCCGCCAAACTCTATCAGCCACGGAGGCGTGAACGCCAGAGGCGAGCCGCCGCACTAGGCCTGGATCATGCCGCCATCGATGATGTGTTCGGCACCGGTGATAAAAGAGGACTCATCAGACGCGAGAAACAAGACCAGGTTCGAAACCTCCTCTGGGTCAGCAAGCCGTTTCAGCGGAATCATATTCAACGCACCACCACCTTCTTCGTCGGTCGCAGCCGCCATCATTGGTGTTCTGATATAGCCCGGGTGAACGGAATTCGCCCGGATGTTGCGATCGCCGTACTCAATGGCAACCTGCTTGGTCATGCCGCGAACCGCGAACTTCGTCCCCACATAGGCAAGATTGGGCGAACCCACGATCGCGACCATACCTGCAATAGATGAAACATTGACAATGGAGCCGACGCCAGCCTGCAGCATGGATGGCAGCACGGCACGCATGCCAAGAAAGACGCCAAGTTCGTTGACCTCGAAAACCTTTCTGTAATCGTCTTCAGTGAAATCAGTGGTGCTGCCAATTTCACCAATAATACCGGCATTGTTCACAAGAACGTTTATGGTGCCGAAGCGCTCTTCGCCCGCCTCCACGACTGATTTCCAGTCTTCGAAATCAGCGACATTATGGCGCACGAACATCGCCGAATCGCCGATGGAATCAGCCAGTGCTTTACCGTCCTTTTCATTCAAGTCAGTCAGGATGACTTTAGCCCCTTCTCTGACCATGATTTTTGCGTGGCTGGTTCCCATACCCTGGGATGCGCCGGTGATTATCACGACCTTGCCCTCTAGCCGACCCATAAGCGTGCCTCCTTAGAAAAGAACGTTTCTATTTCTAAAAGTAGCCGATACTCGAGCTAAAAACAAACAATTATTTGTTTTGGAGCCGTGAATGCTTCCACCTGACCCGTTCATACCAGGCAGGCCTGCTAAACACCCACTTATGGCTGATGGGGGGCATCAAAGCACTCACGGGCTCAACACAAGATATTCGATCGGGCACTTGACGGGGAGACTCAGCGGTGTATATTAAAAAACAAACGGTTGTTTTTATAATAACTCCAACGGGGGTACCTCATGAAAAATCCCATCCTTGCAAGCCTCAAGAACCGTTGCTCCGGAACACGACGCTCCAGAGACAGCGCCCTTATTATCCCGATATGTTTACTGGCAGGCGGGCTAGCGGAGCTTTCCGTCAACACCGCCAGTGCCCAGGAGCGCGCCGATAGCCGCCGCGCTCTGGAAGAAGTCATCGTGACGGCTCGACGTCGGTCGGAGAGCCTGCAGGACGTGCCAATTGCAGTGTCGTCTCTGAGCTCCGAGCAGATTCGGCAGAGAGGCATCCAGACCGAGGCCGACCTGCAAGCAAGCGTTCCGGGACTGATGGTTCGCGTTACCAATTCATCCAATCAGCTGAACTACGCACTGCGCGGCCAAACTGTTGACTCGTTCTCCAATTCACAGCCCGCGGTGTTGGCGTACGTCAATGAAGTTCAGGCGGGCGGCGTAACCACGAGCTCATTCTTCGATCTGGAATCTGTGCAGGTACTAAAGGGACCGCAGGGAACGTTGTTTGGCCGGAACGCGACCGGTGGGGCCGTTCTATACCAGACCAAAGCCCCTACCAGGGAGTTCGGCGGTTATCTTCGCGGCGGCGTGGGCAACTACAGTAACCAGGAGCTCGAAGGCGCGATCAACCTTCCCCTGAGCGACTCGTGGGCAGTGCGTTTTGCCGGGCTCATGCGCGAGCGGGACGGCTGGCAGGAAAACCTGTATAACGGCGACGATCTGGCCTCCATCGATACGGACAACGTACGTGCGAGTGTCGCTTACATGGGAGACAGGCTGGAAAATCAGTTCACCGCCTATTACGGGGATCACGGTGGCAAAACCGAGG
This sequence comes from Sediminihaliea sp., assembly GCA_965222335.1. Lineage (GTDB taxonomy): Bacteria > Pseudomonadota > Gammaproteobacteria > Pseudomonadales > Halieaceae. Next base: position 1,510,836 of record OZ244944.1, read on the forward strand.
GATTGAGAGTTCGTAACGCTTATACCTGCCTGGTAACAGGCGGCGGCGTTTGTTTGCAGGGAGAGCCGAACCCCAACAACCCCTCCGTGGACGTCGGCGACCTCTTGTTTGCTACGGAGCTGTATCCTGAGGGCTCGGTCGCCGCCCTCGGTGCCCGCAATCCAAGGATCGTGGAGCTGGGTGCACAATATGGTTTCGCAGGCTACGCTTCCTACATCGAAGCAACAGAGTCACTGGGCCTCGACAAGGTATTCAACGATCAGTCGAACGACAGCGATATCGAGCACACGTTGTTCACCAACACGACGACGTTCGAGCTGTCAGACGGGCTAACGCTGAAAAACATTCTTGGCTACAACAACGTTGAATCCTTCCAGTCGACAGATGTGGATGGCAGCCCGTTCTTCCTGCTGCGCATGGGTGACGAAACAACGCCCAATGCCGGCTATGTCTACGACACCGAGCAGTTCTCAGAGGAATTGCAGCTTTCGGGGCAGGCATTGGGCAATCGCCTCGATTACATTGTTGGGATTTACTATTACAACGAAACCTTCACAAACCGAATACCGCTGAAGTTCATTGCCGACTATGAGGGCGACCTGTTTGGACCCGCCTTTGCCTACCACGCCGATATCGACGACGAATCCACATCGGCCTTTGCCCAGGGTACTTACTCGGTGACTGACAGCATCAACGTCACGGCCGGTTATCGTCATACCTGGGAGGAAGTCAGCATTCAGCACCTGCCAGATGATACGTACTATCAAGGCCTCGGCCTCACGGATGAATTCTCGCAGAAAGTAGATCGACCGAGCTGGCTGTTGTCCCTTGACTACCGCATCAGTGATGAAACGATGGTCTATCTCGCGCACAGGGGTAGCTGGCGTACCGGCGGTTACAATGTCACGAGCATCAACGAAACGCCCGATGGTGTAGTTCCGGACAGCTTCAAACCCGAAAAAACCTGGGATATCGAAGCGGGCTTGAAATTCGCCGGAATGCTGGGCTCAGTGCCCAGCCGGATCAACCTGGCCATCTATGAGCAGACCGTCGAGGACGCTCAAAAAACGGTATACCTGCAAATCACTTCCCAGACCGGCAACGTCGGTGAAGCCAAAGTGACGGGCGTGGAGATCGACGCCACCTTCAATTTTACCGACTGGCTTGAGGCCGGCTTCGGCTACGCGTATACCGACGCCCGCTACACAGACCCCCAGGGTGACGTAGCGGGCTACACGTTTGATTTTGGCCCCTACGCAGATTCACCGGAAAACATGTATTCGGCTTACCTTGCAACGAACAACATGATCGCAGGCGTCGGCGAACTCACGTTTCGGGCTGACTACTACCACACCGATGAAGCCTTCTTCAGTAACCTGGATGACTCCATCGGGCCCGGCACTGATTTGCCTGAATACGACCTACTGCACTTTCGTGTCGGCTTGAAGAATATCTTCGGCTCACGTGCAAGCGCCTACGGTTACGTGCGCAATGCTACCGATGAAGAGTACGAGCGTGGCGGTCTGCCACTGGCGGGAGTCACGGCAACCAACACCACAATTACAGGCGAACCGAGAACCTACGGTATTGAGCTCCTGTATAGCTTCGATTAGTCGCTCACGAGGGTGTAGCCGGTGGCTTGTTGTGCAGCCGGCTACAAGTTCCCGCCGCCCTGCCCGAGCCGGGCGAGGCACTGGGGAGCGCTGGTCATTGATACATCCTCGAGGAATCCTTACTACTGTGAGTAACTTGATCGAGGTGTGGGGCGTTGACGAGCAAACGAAAGCTGCCGTTCAGGCCAGCCTGAAAGTTCTATCTCGATCGCAACAGGTGCGACGACTAAATCCTGCTTACCGCCAGTGCTCCATTGGCATGCCCGCCACTGGCGACGGCAAAACCCCAACCGCATCATTCCCCAGTCCGCCCAGATAAATGGTCTTGAGGTCGGGTCCTCCGAAAGCGATGCTGGACAAATTTGAGAGACGAGACCCGCGACTCTGCGAGACTAGATCCCAGGTCAGGCAACCCTCGGCATAGGTCGCGGCAATAGCTTCCAGTTCGCTGCGGTCGGCATCTTCAAACAGGATCGTCCACGTCAGATCCGGCGCAACGCGGATGAGACGGTTGGATATTACGCAGGCGACCCACAGCGCGCCCTCGGCATCAAAAGCCATACCATCAGGGTATGTGTCGTTTGGATAGGTGATGTGGACAGGGTTATTCAGGATGCCGTTCGCTGTCACGTCATACCGGGTGGTCCGGCAGGCAAATGTTTCGTTGACGAACAGATACTGGCCGTCAGGGGAGATCCGCAGCTCATTCGTCCAGTTCAGACCCTCTGCCGCCACCGTGACATTACCACCCTGGGCCAACAGGATCTGGCCCGAATCTTCCTTGGCGGTGAAGTGCTCGTGTTTGCGCGCCGTCGAGCTGACCGTGATCCAGACCCGGTCACCATCGACCAACACAAAATTAGTAGGCGGCAATGGGCGGCCCGCCATTTCTGTAGCAAAGGGACGGACCTCACCTCGCCGACCGACTCGCCAGATCCCGCCTGCCCGGCTCATATTGGTGAACAGAAAATCGCCTTCGCGGGTCAGCGCGATGCCATTCGGGCGGAATCCCTGGGCCACGATGTCTGCCTCGACCGCAGGGCCAGTGGTACCATCCGGTGCGATCCGTGTGATGCCCAGTGTCCAATCGCCGGTGTATAGAGACCCGTCTCGTGCAGCCAATACACACTCGGGCCGGTTCAGCCCGCTGCCAATCTGCGCGAGATCAGATGGCCGGAATCGCTCAATGGTGGTCGGCTTCATGCGCACCCCCGATTACAGCTTCAAACTGGAAACGCTTGGCTCAAAGCGCGAGGTAGCCGCCGTCGACGGGAATAGTGACACCGGTTATGTAGGAAGACATATCCGACGCGAGAAACACCGCTGGGCCCGCAATTTCATGGGTCTCGCCCACACGGCCCAGCGGCAAGCGTTGAAGGAATTTTTCTCCCGCCTTGCCTTCTACCGTCATCAGGTCGCTCTTGATACGGCCCGGGGCAAGCCCGTTCGCGCGGCCACCGGTCGGACCGAGTGTGCGAGCGAAATACTGAACAAGAGAACGGACCGCAGCCTTGGATGCGCCGTAAGCGGCGCTCGATCTGGGCGCTGTAAAACCGGCGATAGATGACACAAAAATCACGCTCGCGCCTGTGTGTTCAAGTGCGGGCAGCAAGGAAACGGTAATGTCCCATTGTCCGGTTAGGTTTACCTTGATGACCTGATCCCATTTTTGCATCTGATCAGGATCATTGGGCCTGATGCGTGGCGCGATGCCGGCATTATTGACCAGGACATCGATTTTACCGTGTTCCTCCACGACCCGTGCACCAAAGACCATGACTGCCTCGCGATCACTGATGTCCAGTATCTCTGCCGAGGCCATACCACCTGCCTCTTTGATACTCGCCACCATCTCATCAGCCGCTTCGGTGTTCCGGTCAACCACCAGCACGTGCGCTCCTTCGCCTGCTAATGCGCTGCAGATGGCAGAACCCAGGCCGCGGCCGCCTCCGGTTACGACGGCTGTCTTACCAGAAAGTCTAGTCATTAAATCTGCTCCCTCATGCTTGGATCGCTATGCCCCACTGCTCGGGAAATCGAGGAACCTCACGACAGTTTCCTACCAATACCAACACCAAACTAGGACATGATAAATCCCTTGTAATCGGCGTCGCGAACCTCTTCGCAGTATTCGCGAAACCGGGGATTGCCGCCGACAAACAACAGCGCTTCACGCTTGTCGCGACCTTCGATGTTCTTGTTGATCCCGGTGAACCAGGAATCGGTCTGGCCCAGCAAAAGCTTGCCCATAAGTTTGGCGCAGTATTCGGAATAGCTCTCAGCCGCGGCAACCTCCGGCTCAATCCGTTCAATTCCGGCATCCTTGGCATGGGCCATCATATCGCTCAGCCAATCGACAGCTAATGCGGAACAGCGCGGAATGTTGCAGAAGGTGGCGCCACTCTGCGGCCCGACCAACATGAAGAAATTGGGAAACCCGGGACACTGCATCCCCATATAGGTCCTGATGCCTTTCTCCCATTCCTCTTCAAGCACAGCACCGTCAACACCACGAATGTCAATGCGATTCCACGACCCTTTCACTGCGTCAAAGCCCGTGGCATAGATGATAACGTCGAACTCGTATCGCGAATCAGTTGTCTGAATGCCCTCAGGGGTGACCCGGGTGATTGGTGTCTTATTCAGGTCTACGGCAGACACATTGTCCTGATTGTAGACCTCGTAATATTTAGTCTCGAGCGGGACCCGTTTCATGCCAAAACCGTGGTCCTTCGGTATCAGCAATTCAGCAGTATCGGGATCCTTTACCCGCTCGCGAATCTTCTGCGCCACGAATTCCGAAACGTACTTGTTGGCTTCAGGGTCAGCAAGGGCATCCTGGAATACGCCGAGCCAGAGAGAAAAGCCCGGCCCCTTGTAAAGTTCTTCAAGCTTCGCGTCGCGCTCTTCTTTTGGAACATCGAATAAATTTCGCGGATCAAACTCGTGTGGAAAACCAGCAAGCGAGGCATCACATTTGGAGGTGAACTCATTGTAGTGCGACTTGATGTAGTCCATTCGTTCAGGAGTCATGGGTCCATTCCCCAATGGCGTACACCAGTTTGGTGCCCGTAGAAATACCGTCAGGTGCTCGGCAACTTTTCCCATTTCCTGAATAACCTGCACGCCAGTCGACCCTACACCAATTACCGCGACCCGCTTGTTCGAGAAATCCAGTTTCGCCGGACCAAAACCATCGGGGTCGCGCGGCCAGTTAGCCGTGTGGTAGCTCTCGCCCTTGAACGTGTTAATACCGGGAATGTTGGGCATCTGAGGCGCTGACAAAGGCCCGAGTGCCGAGAAGACGAAGCGTGCGGTAACGGGAGCTCGGTCAGGTTGCTGAAATGCAAGCTTCCAATAATTATCGTCGTCATCGAACACGGCGGTTTCAACCCTGGCGTTGAAAATAAAGTCCTTGCGAATATCCATGATTTCGGCCGCTCGATGGATATAACTCAGGACCTCGGGCTGCGCCGCAAACCTCTCGGACCAGTTCCATTCCTGCATGAGCTGTTCATTCCAGAAGTAGCCATAGACCTCGCTCTCGGAATCGATTCGACAACCTGGATATCGATTGTGGTGCCAGACACCGCCAATATCGTCTGAGCCCTCGACTCCGAGCACCCGATAACCCATCTCGCGCAGTCGGTAGGCCTGGTACAGGCCGGTGAGGCCCGCACCGATCACTACAGCATCGAAGTCTACTTCCATCGTCATTTAGTCTTTCCTTTCGTCAACCAGAGCACAAGCGCCTTGCACATTCTCACATTACAATCATGAGGCGCCCCGTAAGCACAAGCCCTTGATGCCCATGCTACGCGCTTTACCCGGCAGCAGTTGAGCGGGTGAAGTGCGGAACGATCAAATGCGCTGAAGCCTCTAATCAAAAGATCGGGGCGCGAGCGCGCCAAAGCAATTGCCGCCGCCAGCAAATCCGCCAAGAGCCGCTAGGGCTGATGGGTAGTGTCTAACATTGATGGCGATAAAACAACCGTTTGTTTTTGTTCTAAATGGTCAAAAAAAGGACCGGCCTTGTCAGGCAGTTCCGAGTGGTTAGTTTGAATTGAACGCATGGGCGCTGGGGTAGTGATTGCGCCCCTGGGACTGTAGTCACCCCCGGGGGGATTTGCCGCCGCCTTGACGGACTGGAGTGAACGGGTGGGTGCTGGATTGACTCGCGCCATCCCTGGCGCTCGGCCCTTCGGGCCGGCCTGAAGGCCGTCCAAATCGGCATTCCTGCCGATTTGTCGAACGGCTGGTTCGGAGAGGGTCGGCGCGTGGGCCGTGCTGGATTAATCACAACAGCCTGTGGGCTGTTGTGACCCCTTCGGGGCTTCGCGGCTGCGCCGCTCGTTGCAAATTGCTAGCGCAATTTGTCGAACGGCTGGTTCGAACCAAGACAGCATGGCTCGCCACAAACAAAAATGCCGCCCGGTTGGGCGGCATTTTGTAGTTCTCGAGAGATAGCTTACAGAATATACCGGAGACATGGTTTACACATTTAGGTATTTGAGGGGGGACCTCAAATGCCCTGGAAAGAGTGTAAACCGATGGATGAACGCCTTAAGTTTGTTGCCCGGCTCCTGGATGGCGAGAAGATGTCGTCCCTGTGCACTGAGTTCGGTATCTCACGGCCCACTGGCTACAAGATATTCAATCGTTACAAGGAGTTAGGTCCTACTGGGCTTGAAGATCGAAGCCGTCGGCCCTATCGCCACGCCAACAAACTGCCCTTCCAGGTTGAGCGAGCCATCCTGGCGATCAAGCGGGAATATCCCTCATGGGGTGCCCCCAAGATCCGTGAGAAATTGATCAAGGAATACCCGATGATCAATCCACCCGCCAAGAGTACGGTGCATGCCATTCTTGACCGCAACGGCATGGTCAAGCGTCGTAAGCGCAGGCGGCGGCGATCTCAGGGGACAGTGCTCAACCATGCGGTTACACCCAATCAGCTATGGTGTGCTGATTACAAAGGCGAGTTCCTCCTAGGCAACAAGAAGTACTGCTACCCACTCACCATCACGGACTACAGGTCCCGGTACCTGCTTGCCTGCGAGGGCCTGGACTCGACCAAGTCGCAACTGGCCTTCCACGTATTTGAGCAGGCTTTCAAGGACTATGGTCTGCCAGCAGCCATTCGCACCGACAATGGCATTCCGTTCGCCTCGCCGAACGCCCTATTCGGTCTTAGCCGACTCTCCATATGGTGGCTCAAGCTCGGCATCAACATTGAGCGCATTCAGCCAGGACATCCAGAGCAGAACGGACGGCATGAACGTATGCACCTGACGCTGAAGAAGGAGGCTACCAAGCCTGCCTCTTATAACTTCCTGCAGCAGCAGGGCCGGTTTGATGCGTTTCAGGGGGTTTACAACAATGAGCGCCCACACCAGGCACTTGGCGGGCAGTACCCTGCTGAAGTATTTACACCTTCAGCTCGCCAATACCGACCCGCGGAAGAGCCGGAGTACCCTTTCCACGACAAGGCGGTGAAAGTAACCAAGTGTGGTCGAATCTGCATGGGACGCCGGAAAATAAACTTAAGCGTCGTCTTCGGAGGTCAAATCGTAGGCGTGCGCGAAGTCGCTGACAAAATCTGGCTGGTCAGCTTTATGGATTATGATCTAGGATTCTTTGATGAGGACTTTGGACGGGTTGAGCCCGCCCAGAATCCGTGGCTACCGGAAAAAGTGTAAACCATGTGTCCGGTATGAGATGTAAACCATGTCTCCGGTATACACCTTTTTGTTTGTGGTGGGCCGTGCTGGATTCGAACCAGCGACCAATTGGTTAAAAGCCAACTGCTCTACCAACTGAGCTAACGGCCCGGGAACTGGGTATGGTTTTGGTGGAGCGGTGCCGTGTCCGCAAACGAGGTGCGTATAGTACGGATTCAGACGAAAAAAACAAGCGCTTTGGGGCGGCGAGGGGTCAAAAAATGACCCCCTTGCGGTAGCGCGTGGGGTCGGGAGCGCCGGCGTCGATAAAGCCCTGGCGGCGCAGGCGGCAGCTGTCGCAGCGACCGCAGGCCTCGCCGTCCTCGGTGGCCTGGTAGCAGGAGACGGTCAGGGCGTAGTCGACCCCCAGGTCCAGGCCGGCGGCGATGATTTCGCCCTTGCCGAGGTCCATCAGAGGGGCGTGTATCTTGAGTTTCTGTCCCTCGACACCGGCCCGGGTGGCGAGGTTGGCCATGGTCTCGAAGGCCGCGAGGTATTCCGGTCGGCAGTCCGGGTAGCCGGAGTAGTCCACGGCGTTGACGCCGATAAAGATATCATTTGCCCCCAGCACTTCGGCCCAGCCCAGGGCGATGGACAGGAACACCGTGTTGCGCGCCGGCACGTAGGTCACCGGGATGCCTTCGGTGGCCTCCTCGGGCACCGCGATATCCAGGTCGGTGAGGGCCGAGCCGCCGATGCTGTCGAGGTTGAGCGTGACCACCTTGTGCTCGACGTCTCCCAGGCTCGCTGATACGCGCCCCGCCGCCCGCAGTTCCGCCCGGTGACGCTGGCCGTAGTCAAAACTGAGGGTGTAGCAGGCGTAACCCTGGGCCCGGGCCATGGCCAGGACCGTGGTGGAATCGAGGCCGCCGGAAACCAGGACGACCGCGCGTTTGTTCTCAGACATATTGCTTCCAGGAAATCATTGAAAAACGTAGCGAGCGAAGGCAGGTGAGCCGCCGCCGGAGCGCAGAAACCGCAGTTTATACGACAATAAATGAGGATTTCGAGCACCGCCGGCGGCCCAGATGTCGAGCGCAATAGTTTTTCAGCGATTTCCTCAGTGCCCCGGGGCGTCGTCCCACAGGTACTTGTGCAGCTGCAGCTGCATGCGTACCGGCAGGTTGTCCGCCAGGATCCACTCGGCCAGGTCACGGCCGTGCAGTTCGCCGTGGCTGGGCGAGAACAGGACATCGCTGACCCGCGCCGGCAGGCCGTACTCGTCCAGCTTGAAGCGGGCCCATTCGTAGTCATCCCGGTCACAAATCACGAACTTCACCTGGTCCGTGGGCGCCAGGTGCGCAATATTGCTGTAGTCGTTACGCTGCATTTCGCCAGAGGCCGGGGTCTTCAAATCCAGTACCTTGACCACCCGCGGATTCACCCCGGCGACCGACAGGGCGCCGCTGGTCTCCAGCGAGACCTCGTAGCCCGCGTCGCACAGCCGGGTGAGCAGGGGCAGGCAGTTGGGCTGGGCCAGGGGCTCGCCACCGGTAACCGTGACGTAGCGAGGCGCGTAGGCGGCCACCCGCGACAGGATATCCGCCAGCGGCATCATCTCCCCGCCACTGAAGGCGTAGGCGGTGTCGCAGTACACACAGCGCAGGGGACAGCCGGTCAGCCGCACAAAGACGGTCGGCAGGCCCACGGTGCGCGCCTCCCCCTGCAGGGAATAGAAGATTTCGGTGATGCGCAGGCTGTCGCCGGCGGTATCCACCGGCGATGCTGTGCCGTCGGGCAGCGGTTCGTTCATAGCGGGGCTACCGAGCGTACTCAGTAGTTCTCGTCGATAAAGTCCTGGGCCAGCCGGACCGCGCTGTTGTTGCTGTCACCGTATTCGCGGATGACGCGATCGAGGTACTCCCGCGCGCGCTCACGGTTGCCTTTCATATACTGAACCCGCCCCAGCTTGTACAGGGCATCGGGCACCTTGGCGTTGTCCGGGTACTCCTGCAGCAGCAGGCTGAAGGATTGCCGCGAGGCCTCGAGGTCCGGGGGCTGCACCACGAGGTACAGCTCTCCCAGCCAGTAGTGGGCATTGGCTGCGTAGCGACCGGAAGGGTACTGTCGCAGGAAGGCCTTGAAGGCATCCACCGCCTGGTCGAACTGCTGGTTGCGCACCAGGTCGTAGGCGGACCGGTAGGCATCACCCTCACCCGGCTGTTCGCGCTCAGAGGTGGCACCGGTGCTCAGGGTCGGGGTGTCGTCGTTACCGGAGGCACCCAAAGTCCCGCCGCCCGGGGCAGCGGCCCCACCGGTGGTCAGCGCGCTCACGCGCCGGTCCAGATCGACATAACGCTCCAGCTGCTGCTCCTTGAGGGTGCGCAGCTCGTAAGCCTGCTCTTCCACCATGCCGTTGAGACGCATGACTTCCTGCTGCAGTTGCTGCACCTGCAGCAGCAGTTGCCCCACATTGCCGGCGCCGCCGCCGGCCTGCGATCCGGATGCAGTCGCAGCCGGGGGCGCGGCTGTCGCCGCACCGGACTGGCTTACCGAGCTGCCCGCCGGGGCGCTGTTGACTCCGTAGCTGGTTGCCGGATAAGACCGCGTCGCCGGCGCACTGTAGGGGTCTGCCGGCGCCTCCCGCCGGGGAGATTCCTCGCGGGGGGCTTCCTCGCGGCGCTCCGCCTCGAGGTCGATATAATCCTGTGCCTGCACTACAAGGCAAAACGGGCTGACCACCAGGGTCAGCCCGCCCACCGCAAGCGCTTTGCTTAAGCTATCACGCATGCATTTCTCGCTAACGCTGTTTTACTTAAGTTCCACCCGGCGGTTCTGGGACCAGTTGGATTCGCCTGAACCGTAAGCTACCGGCTGCTCCTCGCCATAGCTGACCGTCTCGATGCGGTAGCTGGCGATACCGTTGACCACCATGTAGTCGCGTACCGAGTTGGCACGGCGCTCGCCGAGGGCCATGTTGTACTCACGGGTGCCACGCTCGTCGGTGTGGCCTTCAAGGCGTACCGACTCATCGTTGGTCTTGAGCAGGGCGATGTGCGCGTCCAGCGCTGCCTGGGCTTCGGGCTTCAGGGTGGAGCTGTCGAAGTCGAAGTAGAACACGTTGCCGACTTCCGACGCCGCGTCCATCAGGCGACGCTGCTGGGCAGTGGCCTCGGCAGCGGCGGTGCGCTCGGCTTCCTGGGCAGCCGCAGCGGCGGCAGCAGCAGCGGCAGCGGCCGCGGCATCTTCATCTTCCTTGGTGTCGCTACCGCTACAGGCGACCAGGAAAGCCGCCGTAAACAGCAGCGTAAGCGCCTTACCGGCGACAGGTAGGTGTTTCATATTCCCATCCTTCAAGTGTGTTGCATCAATGATCAATATTATACCGCTCTCAGCGGTTCATGTATGGTGACCACGCCGGCTCCCTGACATCCCCTTCACGGGCAGGAAGTCGGAATTTTACGCCCCCGTCGACGGAAACCGCGGCCAAAATGCCACGATCTCCTGCCTTCGTTGCGTACAATACCATAGAGCCATTTGGCGCGATACTGGGACTTTCGTCCAACTCCGTCGAGGTGAGAACGTGCAGGCGATTGGTCACCAGATCGTGCAGGGCGATGTGATAGCGCCCGTTGGTCTGGTGCACAAGCACCATATTACGACCGTCCTGAGCCACCCGCGCGCGGGCATTGTACGCCCCCTCGTAAGTCAGCCTTTCAGTACTACCGCTGCGCAGATCATAGCGGTAAATCTGCGGCCGTCCACCACGATCAGATGTGAAAAGTAACGACTTTCCATCGGGCATCCACACTGGCTCGGTATCGATGGCGTAGTGGCGGGTAATCCGGGTCAGGCGCTTGCTGAACAGGTTCATCACGTAGATGTCGGGGCTGCCGTCCTTGGACAGCACCATGGCCATGGAATTGCCGTCCGGGGACCAGGCCGGGGAGCCGTTCAGGCCCTTGAAATCCGTGAGCTGCTCCCGCGCGCCGGTCGCCAGGTTCTGGCGATAAATCGCCGGGCGGCTGGTCTCGAAGGACACATAGGCGATCTCGGTGCCATCCGGGGACCAGGCCGGGGCCAGCACCGGCTCCCGCGACTCCAGCAGGACGATAGGCCGGGCGCCGTCGGAATCCGACAGGGTCAGGCGATAGAAGTCCTTGCCCCCCGGGTTGCGGGTGACCGACACGTAGAGCAGACGGGTGGCGAAGGCGCCGGGAATCCCGGTGAGCTTTTCATACACGGCATCGCTGACGCGGTGGGCCAGCATCCGCCCCTCGTTGACCGGACCGGTTTCCACCCCCTGGTACACCCGGGTCTGGCGGTTGACGTCAAACAGCTCGTACTCAATACGCATCTCGCTGCCCTGGGCCCCAACCCGGCCAATCAGCAGGTATTCAGCGCTGATCGCCCGCCAGTCGCGGTAGAAGACTTCCTGCTCGGTGCTCGGCCGGCCCAGCATATTATCGCGGTCCACCGGCTCGAACTGGCCGCTGCGGGCCAGGTCGCCCTGCACCACCTCGGCCACGTCCAGCGGCGCGGCGCCGGTGCCGCGCCAGGCGAAGGGGGAAATGGCGATGGCCGTGGGGTTATCCACCCCCTGGGTAATTTCAATCACCAGCTCCGCGCGCACCAGCTGCGCGCAGAGTGAGCAAAACAGAAGCAGTATCAGGGCGCTTGTGCGTTTCATCAGTAACGTAGGTCCTCAGGTCGGAACAGCAGGCGGAAACGCCTGAAAGTCTCTTCAAATTTGCGCGGGGGCAGGTTCTTGAGTTCCGGGAAGCTCCCGGCCTTTTCTACCGCATTGATTGCCGAGCGGTCAAAAGCAGAATTGCCGCTGCTGCGCAGCACATTGACACTGACCACCTCGCCAGTGGGAATCAACTGCAACTGCAGCAGTACCTCCATGCCGTTGCGGGCGCTGGGCGGGCGGCTCCAGGTGTTGACCACGGTGCGCTGGATCAGGGCCGCGTAGCTGGCCGCCATCTCGTCGGCGGTGGCCGCGGCGCGGGCCGCCTCTTCCCGGGCCAGATTGCGCGCCATATCCTCACGCGCCTGACGCGCCAGCTCCTCCGGAGAGGGTCCCGGGTCCGGCTTGGGCTCGGGTTTCTTCGGTTCCGGCTTCGGTTCTGGTTCGGGCTCCGGCTTCTTGACCTCTGGCTTGGGCTCGGGCTTTTTCGGCGCCGGCTTGGGGGCCGGTTTCGGTGGCGGCTTAGCCACCGGCTTGGGCGCAGGCTCGGGCGCTGCCGGCAGTTCACTGACATCCACCAGGCGGGCATCAATCGTCTTGGGAATGATTTTGGGGGTGATCACCTTCTGCTCAAAACCATCCCAGTTGGCGGTGAGCATGACCAGCACCAGGCCATGCAGGGCCACCGTGGCCAGTGCCGGGCGCACCACGATGCGCGGCAGGACGGGCCTGGCGTAAATCGACGCGCTCACTGGGGATTCTCGGTCACCAAACCGACATTGGGGGCGCCCGCCTCCTGCAGCGCCGCCATCAGGGTCACGACCTGGCCGTAGGGCACCGCGCGGTCACCCCATACCAGCACCGGCTTGTCCGGGGTGCGCCGCATAACCACGCCCACGCGCTCGCGCACGGTAGCGAGAGTGAGTACCTGCTTTTCATCGGAGCCCAGGTTCAGGAACAGCTGCCCGCCGGCGTCGATCGAGACAATCAGCGGCTCGCTGTCCTGGTTTTCCACCGGCTCGGCATTGGCCTCGGGGAGCTCCACCTCGACCCCCTGCATGAGCATCGGCGCGGTGACCATAAAGATGATCAGCAGCACCAGCATCACGTCGATGTAGGGCACCACATTGATCTCTGCCATGGGCCGGTGCTTCTTGTTGGATCTCGCCACGGTGTGCCCTACCCCGCCTTCTTGTCACGTGAGCGCAGGGCATAGGACTGCCGGTACAGGATGCTGGAGAACTCATCGACAAAGGTGTCATAGCGATTGGTGAACATGTCGACCCTGGCTGCAAAGCGGTTGTAGGCCAGCACCGCGGGAATCGCCGCAAACAGCCCCATGGCCGTGGCCACCAGGGCCTCGGAGATACCCGGCGCGACCGTGGCCAGGGTAGCCTGGGTGGCGTTGGCGAGGCCGCGGAAGGAATGCATGATCCCCCACACGGTACCGAACAGGCCGATATAGGGGCTGGTGGAACCCACCGAGGCGAGGAAGGGCAGGTGCCGCTCCAGCCGCTCTTCCTCGCGCAGCATCGCCACCCGCATGGTGCGCCGGGAACCCTCGATCACTGCCTCGGAATCCATACCCGACTGCTGGGCAAGACGGGAGAATTCCTTGAAGCCGGCGCGGAATATGCTTTCCATGCCGACAATGGTCTGGCCCTCGGCGGCGCGTTCGTTGCCTTCCCGGTACAGCTGCGAGAGGTCGATACCGGACCAGAACTGCTCCTCGAAGCGAATCATGTCATCGCGGGAATTGCGGAAATACAGCGCCCGCTCCACGATCATGTACCAGGACACCATCGACGCCAGCACCAGCATCGCCATTACCATCTGCACGGTAAAACTGGCGTGTAACACCAGGTCAATGAGACTGAGTTGTTCTTCCACTTAGGGCTCCCCTGTTGTCCCCGCAGGCTGCGCCGCGCGCAGCTGCTGTACCATCTCCCGCGGCAGGCGCCGCGGTTTCACTCCGTTGCGGTCGACGCAGGCGAGGGTGATTTCACCCTCCGCCAGTGTCTGGCCGTCGCGCCTTATCGCCTGGTGCAGGCGCATGCTCGCGCCGCCCAGTTCCACCACCCGGGCCGTGGCCGCCAGTTCGTCGTCCAGCGCCGCCGGCTGGCGGTAGCGTATTGCCACGTCCCGTACCACGAACATCAGGTCGTGGTTGAAGATATAATCCTTGCCAAAGCCCAGGGCGCGCATCATTTCGGTGCGGGCCCGTTCCATGAACTTCAGATAATTGACGTAATACACGATGCCACCGGCATCGGTATCTTCTATATAGACGCGCAGCTTATAGGAAAATTCCGCTGCACTCACGGACTGCCGCTCTCGCCGTCGTCCTCCAGTCCCAGGGGCAGGCTGGCGCCCGCTCCCGCCTCCGCGCGGCCACCGGATGTTGCCGACGGCAGGCCGAAATGCAGGTAGGCACTGCGGGTGGCCATGCGCCCTCGGGGTGTGCGCACCATGTAGCCCTGCTGGATCAGGTAGGGCTCCAGCACGTCCTCGATCGTGCCGCGCTCCTCGGAGATCGCCGCCGCCAGGCTGTCGACTCCCACCGGCCCGCCATCGAATTTCTCGATCAGGGCGAGCAGCAGGCGGCGATCCTGGTGGTCAAAGCCGTGGCTGTCGACGCTGAGCATGTCCAGGGCGCGATCCGCCACGTCAGCCGTGACCGTGCCGTCCGCGCGGACCTCGGCAAAATCCCGCACCCGGCGCAGCAGGCGGTTGGCGATGCGCGGCGTACCGCGTGCCCGGCGGGCAATCTCGGTGGCCCCCTCGGGCACGATGTCAATTTCCAGGATCTGCGCAGAGCGGCTGACGATATGCGCGAGATCGGCAACCTCGTAGAACTCCAGGCGCTGCACAATGCCGAAACGGTCCCGCAGGGGCGAGGTCAGCAAACCGGCGCGGGTGGTTGCCCCCACCAGGGTGAACGCAGGCAGGTCCAGCTTGATGGAGCGGGCCGCCGGTCCCTCGCCAATCATGATATCCAGCTGATAGTCCTCCATCGCCGGATACAGGATTTCCTCGACATAGGGGCTCAGGCGGTGAATCTCGTCGATAAACAGGACGTCGCCGGGCTCCAGGTTGGTCATCAGGGCGGCGATATCGCCGGCCTTCTCCAGCACCGGGCCCGAGGTGGTCTTGAGGGACACGCCCATTTCATTGGCAATGATGCTCGCGAGCGTGGTCTTGCCCAGTCCCGGCGGGCCGAAGATCAGGGTATGGTCCAGGGGTTCTCCGCGCCCGCGGGCCGCCTCGAGGAAGATCGCCATCTGCTCGCGCACGGTGGCCTGGCCCACATAGTCCGCCAGCGTGCGTGGCCGCAGCGCCCGGTCCTGGGCGTCCTCACCTTCGCTGCGCGCCTCCGGGGCTATCAGTCGGTCGGTTTCAATCACGGGGCCTGCCTCACGCACTGACCATGGACTTCAGGGCACGGCGGATCAGTTCCTCGCTGTGCTCCACGCTGTCATCGTCGGCCGCGGCCACCGCGCGGGCGGCCTCTGCCGGTTTGTAACCCAGGGCAATCAGCGCGCCCTCGGCGTCGGCGACCTTGTCCGCTGCCCGCACCGGGGGTACGCCGCCCGCCACGGCCGGCTGCTCGCGGTCCATCTGCTCGAGCCAGCCCTTGAGCTTGTCCCGCATCTCCACCAGCAGGCGTTCGGCGGTCTTTTTGCCCACCCCCGGCAGCGCCACCAGGGACGACAGGTCGCCCCGCTGCACGCAGCGGGCAAATGAGGTGGCGTCCATACCGGAGAGGATGGTCAGGGCGAGCTTGGGGCCAACCCCACTGACCCGGATCAGCTGCCGGAACAGCGCCCGGTCCTGCTCATCGATAAAGCCGAACAGCTGCTGCGCGTCTTCGCGCACCACGAAATGGGTGACCAGGCTGACGTCCACGCCCAGCGCGGGAAGCTGGAACAGGGTGGTCATGGGCACCTGCAGCTCATAGCCTACCCCCGCCACATCCACGAGGATGTCCGGGGGCTGCTTGTGCACCAGGGTGCCTCGAATTCTGCCGATCATACCGCCCTCACCCTTCCTATCGCAGGCCTACCGCAGGCGCCGGCGACGCACCGCAGTGGCCCCGGCCATATTGATCATACTTTGTTGTGTGTGGGCATGACACAGGGCCGCCGCCAGGGCATCCGCCGCATCCTCCTGGGGCTCGGCGGGCAGCCTCAGCAGCACCTTGACCATGTGCTGTACCTGGGCCTTGTCCGCGGCCCCGGTCCCCACCACCGACTGCTTGATCTGCCGCGCTGAGTATTCGGCCACCGCCATATCCCGGGCCACACAGGCGACGATGGCGGCACCGCGGGCCTGCCCCAGCTTCAGTGCCGAGCCGGCGCTGCGGGCCATGAATACCTGTTCAATCGCCAGTTCCTGTGGGCAGTGCAGCTCCACCAGTTCGCTAACGCTGGCGTGAATGATACCCAGGCGCACGGGCAATTCGGCGACGGGCAGACGGATCACCCCGGAGGTAATGTACTCACTGCGGCCCCCGTGAAACTGGATGATGCCGAAGCCGGTTTTGCGTGAGCCGGGGTCTATGCCCAGGATAACCGCCATTGCTTGACCCGCCCCAGTTGCTGAACCTTGGTTATGTACATTTATACAGCATTGTCCCGCGGCTCGCAGCCACTGGCAAGGTGCGGCCAGCCAGGCGCGGCCGGCCAGGCGCGGTGGGGCTTCAGAGGCTGGCGTAGACCTCGTCGGGGATATCCACGTTGGTATAGACGTTCTGCACATCGTCCAGGTCTTCCAGGGCGTCCACCAGCCCCAGCACCTGGGCCGCGCCCTCGGCGTCGACCGGCACCGTGGTGGAGGGCACCATGGTCACTTCGCCGCCCTCTGCCACCAGACCCGCCTCTTCCAGTGCGGCCTTGACCGCGCTGAAATCCTCCCAGGGCGTGGTCACATCCACCGACTCGTCGTCGTTGCTCTCGATGTCCTCGGCACCTGCCTCCAGGGCGACCTCCATGATCGCCTCTTCATCCGCCCCCGGGGCAAAACTGATCTGTCCCTTCTTGCTGAACAGGTAGGCCACGGAGCCGTCGGTGCCCAGGTTGCCGCCGCGCTTGGAAAAGGCGTGGCGCACCTCGGCCACGGTACGATTGCGATTGTCGGTCATGACTTCCACCAGCACCGCGACGCCACCCGGGGCATAGCCCTCGTAGGTCAGCTCTTCCATGTTGTCGCTCTCAGTGTTGCCAGCGCCGCGGTCAATCGCCCGGTCGATCGTATCCCGGGTCATGTTTGCCCCCAGGGCCTTGTCCACCGCAGCGCGCAGACGCGGGTTGTCCTCCGGCAGGGGGCCGCCTTCCTTGGCCGCAACCACCAGCTCGCGGATAAGCTTGGTAAACATCTTGCCGCGCTTGGCGTCCTGGGCCGCCTTGCGGTGCTTGATATTGGCCCACTTGCTATGGCCAGCCATGTTGCTCTCCTCTATCGAATACCGGGCAGCCGCGCGCTATTCACCCGACTCCGCGTCCGGGTCGGGCCGCGCCTGCCGCAGGCGAATATTGAGCTCCCGCAGCTGTTGTGCGTTCACATCGCCCGGCGCATCCGTCATCACACAGGCAGCGGTCTGGGTTTTGGGGAAGGCGATCACATCGCGAATCGACTGCGCCCCGGTCATCAGCATCACCAGGCGATCGAGGCCAAAGGCGAGGCCGCCGTGCGGGGGTGCACCGTACTGCAGCGCATCCAGCAGGAAACCAAACTTCTCGCGCGCTTCCTCTTCGCCGATACCCAGGAGAGTGAACACGGCTTCCTGCATGTCACGCTGATGGATACGCACGCTGCCGCCGCCGAGCTCGGTGCCGTTGAGCACCATGTCGTAGGCCCGGGACAGGGCCTCGCCGGGATTGGCCACAAGCGCTTCGGCGTCGCAGGCGGGAGCCGTAAACGGGTGGTGCAGCGGACTCCAGCCGCCCTGGCCGTCTTCCTCGAACATGGGGAAGTCGACCACCCACAGGGGCGCCCAGCCCTCGCCCACCAGGCCGAGATCCTCGGCCACCTTGACCCGCAGCGCGCCCAGCGATTCGTTCACCACCGCGGCGCGGTCGGCGCCGAAGAAGATGATATCCCCGTCGGCGGCTTCCAGGCGCTGCATCATCTGCTCGACCACCGCCTCCGGCATGAATTTCAGAATGGGTGACTGCAGACCCTCGACCCCGGCGGCCAGGTCATTGACCTTGATCCAGGCCAGGCCGCGGGCGCCGAAAATACTCACATAACGGGTGTAGTCGTCGATTTCCTTGCGACTGATGCTGGCGCCACCGGGCACTTTCAGCGCCGCCACGCGCCCCGCAGGATCGTCCGCGGGACCGCGGAATACCTTGAAATCCACCTGCTGCATCAGGTCGTCCAGCGACACCAGTTCAAGGGGAATGCGCAGGTCGGGCTTGTCGGAGCCGTAGCGCAGCATGGCATCGGCGTAGCTCATGTGGGGAAACTCACCCAGCTCCACGCCGAGCACCGACAGGAACAGCTCCTTCACCATGCGCTCGGTGATATCCATGATACCGGCCTCGTCGAGGAAGGCCGTCTCGATATCGATCTGGGTAAATTCGGGCTGCCGATCCGCGCGCAGGTCCTCGTCGCGGAAGCACTTGGCAACCTGGTAGTAGCGGTCGAAGCCAGACACCATCAGCAGCTGCTTGAACAGCTGGGGCGACTGCGGGAGGGCAAAGAACTGTCCGGGGTGGGTGCGGCTGGGCACCAGGTAGTCACGCGCGCCCTCTGGGGTCGCCCGGGTCAGGATTGGCGTCTCGATATCGAGGAAGCCCTCACGGTCGAGAAACTGGCGCACCGCCGAGGTAATCCGGGCCCGCAGGATCAGCCGCCCCTGCATCTCCGGGCGCCGCAGGTCCATATAGCGGTACTTGAGGCGCACTTCCTCGCCCACCGCGGTGTGCTCGTCCAGCTGGAAGGGCGGTGTGGCCGCCACGTTGAGGATTTCCAGCTCCTTGCCGAGAACCTCGATTTCACCGGTGGCCATGGCCGGGTTGATGGTGGCATCCGAGCGGGCCCGCACCCGCCCGGTCACCTTGAGCACGTATTCGCTGCGCACGCGGTCGGCGCGCTGGAAGTGCTCCTCGGTATCGGGATCGAACACCACCTGCACAATGCCCTCCCGGTCGCGCAGATCGAGGAAGATAACACCCCCGTGGTCACGGCGCCGGTCAACCCAGCCACAGAGGGTGACCGTGTCGTCGATGTTGGCGGTTCTCAGGGCGCCGCAATAATGACTGCGCATAGGGTTGTTTCCATCCGTTCAGGTAGGGCCCGGTCCGGGGCCGGAATTCAGTCGGGGCTGCCGCTCTTGCCGCCGGACTTCTTGGCCGTTTGTGTCTGCGCCGCATCCGCTTTGGCGGCACCGGCCTTGGCGGGCTCACTCTTGGGTGCAGCTTCCTTCGCCGGGGCTTCCTTCGATGCTGAATCGGCGGTCGCCGCGTCACCCGCAAGGTTCTTCTTCTTGTCCCCGGTCTTGAAATCCGTCTCGTACCACCCGCCGCCCTTGAGGCGGAACGCGGCAGCAGAGATTTTCTTCTTGAGCTCGGCCTTGCCACAGGCGGGGCAATCCACCAGGGGGGCGTCGCTGATCTTCTGCAGTTTTTCTAACAACTCACCGCAGGCCTGACATTGATACTCGTAAATCGGCATGAACGTGTCTCACCGGTTAAAAAGGGGGCAGCAGAGCAAAAAACGAGGCGCGGATTTTAACCCATGCGGCTACGCAGAGGAAGCGCGATACTACCAAATGGAGGGGGGCAGGAACCTGTCGCGCCCGGCCGGGCACGATGCGGGGAGTGACAGCCACGCCACCGGGGCTAATCCCGGGGACGTGGCGCGCGCCTTAGCGCCTCAGGAGTCGGCAAACTCCTTCATTTTCTTCAGCGGGCGTACCTTGACCGCCACGCTGGCCGGCTTGGCCTTGAACATCGTTTCCTCACCAGTGAAGGGATTGATGCCCTTGCGCGCCTTGCGTGCGGGCTTCTTCACGGTAGTGATCTTCATCAGGCCAGGCAGCGTGAACTCACCGACAGAGCGCTTCTTGATGCTGCGCTCAATCAGCGACTCCAGTTCACCCAGAACATCACCGACCTGCTTCTTGCTCAGCTCGGTGCTCTCGGCGATCTCTGCCACCATCTGCGACTTGGTCAGCTTGGTCTTGAGCGCAGTTGCCTTTTTGGCCGGAGCGGCCTTCTTGGCGGCTGCCTTTTTGGCTGGCGCTTTCTTTGCCGGAGCCTTCTTCTTCGCTGCTGCTTTCTTGGCTGGAGCCTTCTTCTTAGCTGCTGCTTTCTTGATAGCCATGTTGTTTTCAACCTTCATTTCTAGTGAAAGGGACATGCTCGAGACCCTGACTGCCCGCTCCCCATACCGCGGAAATCAGTGCCGACGCCAGGCTCACGACCACATATAAATCATGAAACGCTGTAATACAAGTGTTTTGCGCCCGATCTGGGAAATAAACCCCTATTTTTTAAGTACCCGGGGCGATTTGCACAGAATTGGCGCGCCACTTCCGTCGCGCGCGGCGAAGCGAGGTCTTGATGCTGTACCGGGGTAATGATCAGACGTAAACTTGGCGGTTCGCCTGCTAGCTGCAAACTGGAATTATCATGCGCACCACCGAGTACCTGATCACCACCCAGAAAGAAACTCCGGCCGATGCCGAAGTCATCAGCCACCAGCTGATGCTGCGCGCTGGACTGATCCGCAAACTGGCCTCCGGGCTGTACACCTGGTTGCCCCTTGGCCTGCGCGTATTGCGCAAGGTGGAGCGAGTGGTGCGCGAGGAAATGGACGCCGCCGGGGCACTGGAAATGAGCATGCCGGTGGTGCAGCCCGCTGAGCTGTGGCAGGAATCGGGCCGCTGGGAAGAGTACGGGCCTGAACTGCTGCGGATCCAGGACCGGCACCAGCGTGACTTCTGCCTGGGTCCGACCCATGAAGAAGTAATCACCGACCTGGTGCGCAACGAGATCAAAAGCTACAAGCAGCTACCCCTTAACCTGTACCAGATCCAGACCAAGGTGCGCGACGAGATTCGGCCGCGGTTCGGGATCATGCGCTCGCGGGAATTCCTGATGAAGGACGCCTACTCCTTCCATATCGACCACGAGTCCCTGGCCCAAACCTACCGCGTCATGCACCGTGCCTACAGCGCGATCTTTACCCGCCTGGGCTTGGAGTTCCGGCCGGTTATCGCGGATACGGGCAGCATCGGCGGCAGCACCTCCCACGAGTTCCACGTGCTCGCCAACTCCGGCGAGGACGACATCGCCTTCAGTGACAGCAGCGATTACGCCGCCAACGTGGAGATGGCCGAGGCCCTGGCACCCAGTGGAGAGCGACCCGCGCCCGAGGCGGCGCTGGCCGAGATCGAGACCCCGGGGGTGCGCACCATTGAGGACCTCGCCACGCACCTGTCCGTGGATATATCGACCACGGTCAAGACCCTGATTGTCGCGGGTGATGACCCGGCACAGCCGCTGGTGGCGCTGGTCCTGCGGGGCGACCACCAGCTCAACGCGATCAAGGCGGAGAAACTGCCCGGCATTGCCAGTCCCCTGGAAATGGCGGAGGAGGAGAGCGTGCGCGCCGCCTGCGGCGCCGGCTTCGGCTCCCTCGGCCCGGTGGGCCTTAACATCCCGGTCATCGCAGATCGCGCGGCCGCGCATCTTGCGGACTTCGTCTGCGGCGCCAACCGCCAGGAGTACCACTTCACCGGGGTCAACTGGGACCGGGATTGCACCCCGTCCCGGGTCGAGGACCTGCGCACCGTGCTCCCGGGCGACCCCAGCCCGGACGGCGAGGGCAGGCTCCTGATCAAACGCGGGATCGAGGTCGGGCACATCTTCCAGCTCGGCACCAAGTACAGCGAGGCCATGCACGCCTCGGTGCTGGACGAGGGCGGCAAGAGCGTCAACATGGCCATGGGCTGCTATGGCATCGGCGTCAGCCGCATCGTCGCCGCGGCGATCGAACAGAACCACGACGACAACGGCATTATCTGGCCCGCCGCCATGGCACCCTTTGAGCTGGTCATCGTGCCCCTGAACATGCACAAATCCGAGGCCGTGGCCGATTGCGCCCTGGCCCTGTACCAGCAGTTCCGCGACGCCGGCGTCGACGTGCTGCTGGATGACCGCAACGAGCGCCCCGGGGTCAAATTTGCGGATATGGAACTGCTGGGCATCCCCCACCGCCTGGTGGTTGGCGACCGCGCCCTGGCGGAGAACAAACTCGAGTACAAGGGCCGTTGCGACGGGGAAGCCGAGTTACTGGATCGCGATACGACCGTGGCAAGCGTTCTGCAAAGGCTGGGCCGCTGAATTCATGCTCCGCCGCCTTGCCATCATGCACATGGCCCTGGCGGCCCTGCTCTGTGCGGGCGCCTTCCCGGTCGCCGCGCAGCCCGCGGATGCCGCGGAGCGCGCAGCCCTGCGTGACTTTCTGGAGCGCACCATCAGCGCGGCGCACAGCTTTGAGGATCGTTACGATGCCGAAGTCTGGCTGGTGGATATGTCCGCCCGGCTCGCGCGCTTCGTCCCGGCCGCCGACGCCCGCCTGAAGCTCCTGCGCCAGATCCACGCCGCGGCATCGCGGGCGGACCTGCCCCCGGAACTGGTCCTGGCGGTGATCGAGGTAGAGAGTCACTTCGACCGCTTCGCCGTGTCCCGGGTGGGCGCCCAGGGCATGATGCAGGTGATGCCTTTCTGGAAGGATGAGATCGGACGGCCCGAGGACAATCTCACGGACAACGCCACCAACCTCGAGTATGGCTGCCGCATCCTGCAGTTCTACCTGGAGCGGGAAGACCAGCACCTGCACCGGGCACTGGCGGCCTACAACGGCAGCAGCGGCAGCCGCCGCTACAGTGACAAGGTCAAGCGCGCCTGGCGCAACCACTGGCGCACGGAGCCCCTTTACTGGGCGCCCTGAGTGCGTTCAGCCGCGCTCGCGAAAACTGCCCGGGGAGAGCCCGGTCCATTTCTTGAACGAACGGTGGAAAGCACTGGGATCGCTGAAGCCCACCCGCTCGGCGACCTCACTGACGGTCAGGCCATCGCCGCGCAGCAGGGAAATAGCCGCATCGCGCCGGGCGTTGTCCTTGATGCGCTGGTAGGAGGTACCCTCTCGCTCCAGGCGCCGGCGCAGGGTCCGGGCCGACATGTTGAGCAGTCCCGTCAGCGCCTCGAAGCTCGGCAGTTCCTCGCGAAAATCATCGCCCAGCAGCTCGCGAATGCGGTGGGTAATACTCAGGACGCTCGCCTTCGGCGCCACCACGAGATGGTAGGGCGCATGCGCCAGAAATCGATCCAGCGCCTGTTCGTCTCGCAGCAGCTCCGCCTCCAGGTGGCGCGCGCTGAAGGTCACCCGATTGGTCGCCTCGCCGAAAGTCACCGGGCAGGGAAAGAAGTGACGCAATTCCCGCGCGGGCAGTGGTCGCTCGGCCGCGCAGGCGGCGGCAGTAATATCGATATGCTGCCCGATCAGCCAGCCGCAGAAGCGCAGCCAGATCGCCAGCCCGCAAAGCATGCGCTGCTGCGCATGGTTGTCCCCGGGCAGGTGGTAGGTCAGGTTTGCCGTGCGTGCGTCGGCGTCGACCAACAGCTGATTGTCCACGGCCACGCCCCGGGGCAAGCGGCAGCAGCGATTGAACTCGATAGCACGCCGCAGTGCCGCAGCGAGATGGGGGCTGCCCTGCATGCTGTAGGCCATCAGCCGGGTGCTGCCGCAGGGTGTGGGGGCATCCGGCATGCTGCCGCCAGATTCGTCATCCAGGGCGCGAAACACCTGCCCCGCCAGGCGACTGTACAGCCGGGGAGAGGTGGTGCTGGCAACCGTGGCATCACGGAGTGGGTCGTGGGGGAAGCGCGCTGCCGCGAGCAGCGCCCCGGGGCTGTGCCCCGCGGCCTGCGCCTGGACCAGCAGCGCCGCAATAAAGCTCTCCGGCACCTGATCCGCCCGCTCCTGTCGACCCCGCCGCATGCCCACAACACCTCCCGTAGCTGCCAATGCCCAAGTATAACGGGCATGCCGCGAGCGCCTATCCAGCTAGTTGAACCGCCGGCAGGTTTACCCCGCCTCCCGTCACGCCAAGCTATTTGACATCATCCCGGGCGCTCCGCACACTGTCCCGGGGCGGCGCGCGATAACAATAGATGACGGATATCAACCAACTCAGCCAGTGGAACCGGGAAATTTCCCGGGCTATCGGTGCCCTTGGCAGCGACGATTTCTTCCCGTCCCTGATCGCCGCGGTGCGGGGTCAGGTCCGTATCGACTATCCCCAGATCTGGCTCTACCATCGCGACCTGCCCCCGCGGGTGCTCTACCACGAAATCCCGGCCCCCGCGGTCGCGGCGCAGATCGACGATTACCTCGAAGGCCCCTACAGCGAAGATCCGTTCTACCGGGCGTCGATGAACAGCCCCAAGTCCAAGATCTATCGTCTTGACCGGGTGACTCACAACAAGCTGCACGAGTCGCCCTACTACCAGGAATACTATGCCGATACCGGCACGGTGGATGAGGCTGTTTACCTCGCCCGGCTGCAGGCAGGCAACGTGATCAACCTGAGCATGATGCGCCTGCCCGAGCACGGCCCCTTCAGCGACGAGGAATACGAAACCCTCTACCTGCTGGCGGAGCCGGTATCCGAACTGCTGAAGCGACACAGCGAGCACAACGAATTCGCGGTCAGCAACCTGATCCAGCCGGGAATCAATCATCAGATTGACCTGGCTTTTCGCACCTTCGGCGCCTCACTGCTGTCGCCGCGGGAGAAGGATGTGCTGGAGATGATGCTGCGGGGCTACGGCACCGACATCTCGGCAAAGAAGCTGGACATTGCCCTGGAGACGGTGCGCCGCCACCGTAAAAGCATCTACCGCAAGCTGGATGTCAGCTCCCAGACCGACCTGTTCTCCCTCTTTATCAATGCCATGAGTTGCCTCGGCGAGGCGGGCGGCGAGGACCCGCTCAGCATTTATATGGCACCCCGCTGAAGGTCTGCGGGCCCACTGCCCAATCCGGGGCATTGAGCTGTATTGCGGAAGGAACGATAGTGCGCGCTAACCATCTTTTACCGGAGCCCCGATGTCACTGGAAGCCGACTGGTTTTTACGGGCGCATCCAGAGATAACCACAATAGAGGCCCTTCTGCCGGACTGTAACGGCGTGATGCGGGGCAAGTGGCTGCCGCGGCATAAGCTGGGCAAAATCTTTGACGGCGAACTGAAACTACCCAAGACCGCGCTCAGTCTGGATATCTGGGGCCGCGACGTGGAAGAACTCGTTTTTGCCTCCGGCGACGCCGACGGTATCTGCCGCCCCGTGGAAGGCTCACTCCTGCCCACTCCCTGGGCCGCCGGTGGCCAGCACGGGCAAATTATGCTGTCCATGTTCGAAGCGGACGGCACCCCGTACCTGGGAGACCCCCGGCACGTACTCAAGCAGGTCGTGGCCCGCTACCAGGAAGCGGGCTGGACCCCGGTGGTCGCCGCAGAGCTGGAATTCAGCCTGGTCACAATGGACGCCGGCAATCCCCAGCACAGCTGTCCCGCCCCCGCCGGCGCTTCTCCGGTGGGGGGCAACATGTACGGCCTGGATGTCCTCAACCAGCACCAGGAGATGATGGAAGACCTGCGCCTGGCCTGCGAGCTACAGGACCTGCCCTTCGACGGGGTGGTCAAGGAGTCGGCCCCCTCCCAGTACGAGATCAACATGCAGCACGTGGACAACCCGGTGCTGGCGGCAAAACAGATCATGATGATGAAGCGCCTGATCAAGGGCGTGGCCACCAAGCACGGCCTGATCGCCAGCTTCATGGCCAAACCCTTCGAGCAAGAGGCGGGCAACGGCATGCACGTGCACTGCAGCCTGCTGAACGAGCAGGGCGTCAACGTATTCGATGACGGCAGCGAACGCGGCACGCCCCTGCTGCATCACGCGATTGCCGGCTGCCTGCGCTATATGCCGGATTCCATGGCCATCTTTGCCCCGAGCTATAACGCCTACCGGCGCTTCCAGAGCGGCTCGCATGCGCCGGTTTATGCGACCTGGGGCTACGAGAACCGGACCGTGGCGGTACGCGTCCCCGCCGGCAGCCACGCTGCGCGACGCCTGGAACATCGGGTGGCCGGGGCCGACGCCAATCCCTACCTGCTGTTCGCGGTTATCCTCGGTGCCATGCTCGAGGGCATGGAGCAGCAACTCGCCGTCCCCAAGCCCACCACGGGCGACGGCTACTCGGTGCAGGGCGTGCCCGAACTGCCGATCTACATGCACGAGGCCATGCAGGTATTCAGCCAGTCCGATTTCATTCGCGCGGCGCTCGGCGGCGAGCTGCAGCGCATCTTCAACCTCACCAAGACCCAGGAAATCGAGGAATTTCGCCGCCGGGTGACACCGCTGGAGTACCAGTCCTACCTCGAGCGCCTCTAAGCCGAGCGCCTCTCAGCCGAGCGCCTCTCAGCCGAGCGCTACCCCGCGGGCACCGAAGACAGCGGCCGGTAATCCCGCTCCAGCCGGTGGGTCAAAGCGAAGGCCGCCAGGATGCCCAGCAGACCGAATACAACGGTGCCGACTGCCTCTCCCGCCAGCACGCCGCGGGCACCGTACCAGTGCGCGCCGAGGAAGGCGCAGGGGACGACCCCCAGCAGCACCTTGGCGAAGTTGAAGGCGGTGGCCCAGCGGGGATGATGCAGGTTGTTGAAGCTGGCGTTGGCCACGAACAGGCCGCCGTTGAAAAAGAAGGCCCAGACCAGCGCGTGGCAATAGAACAGGATCAGTTCAGCCGCCGCCGGCTCGGCGGAGAAGACGCGCACAATCCAGCCGCTGCCCAGCCATAGCACGCCCCAGATCAGCAGCACGTAGGCCGCGTTGCACAGCATCGCATCACGCAGGGTAGCGCGCACCCGGTGATACAGCCCGGCGCCGGCATTCTGGCCGATGATCGGCCCCACCGCTCCGGACAGGGCGAACACCACGGCAAAAGCCACCGGCGTAATCCGCCCGAGGATCGCCGCACCCGCCACCGCCTCGTCGCCGAACTGGGACATGGTGCGGAGGATAAAACCATTGCCGATCGGCGTGGCCAGGTTGGTCAGCACCGCGGGGCCGGCGATCGCCAGCAGAGGGCCGAGGTCGGCGCGGAATTCCGCCACGCTGCTGCGCCGCGGCAACCTGTGCACGTGGTGCACGGCCCACCAGGCAACGATCAGCACCGCCCAGCGCGAGGCCACCGAGGCCCAGGCGGCGCCTTCCAGGCCCCAGCCGAAAGTGAAAATGAACAGCGGATCCAGGCCGGCATTGACCGCCGATCCAACCAGGGTGGCCCACATGGAACGGCGTGCATCGCCAATGGCGCGCACGCCTGCGGCGGCACTCATTCCCAGGACCAGCACCGGCACGTTGGGCAGCATGATGCGGCCGTAGCTGACCGCGTGCTCCAGCGCGTCGCCACTGGCACCCAGCAGCAACAGAAGGTCGCGCAGGAAGATGAAGCCCAGGAGGGAAATCGCCGCCGTCACCGCGACATTGAAGATCAGGCCATTGGCGCAGTAGCGTCCTGCCAGCGCACGCTGCTGTGAGCCCTCAGCCCTCGCCACCAGGGCACCGAGGCCAATCTGCAGGCCGATACTCGCGGAGACCAGGAAATAGATCAGGGTCCCGATGTAACCCACCGCGGCAACCAGCGAGGGGTCGTCCAGCAGGGTCAGGAAGTACATATCCACCAGGTCCACGCCGAACATGGCAAGCAGCCCGGTGGCACTGGCGCCGGTCATCACCAGCACATGCCGCAGGGTCGAGTCTCGGGTGAATATGGCCTGGGCCATCCAGTCTCCTTGGCTTGCGCGCACGGGCTGCCGCTGCCCGCCGGCGGCGCCCGATCAAAAGCCCGGCATGATACTGCATTTGCCACCCACTTGCGGGGGCCCTTTGCCGGACTGCAGCAGGCTGGGTGTCGAGACTTCGGCCGGGAAACCCGCTATCATTCGCCCTCAATTTGACCCAGATGCTTCCCGTTCATGACTACCACCACCTCCAAGCCGCCGCTCAACCCGGTTAACGTGATTATTTTTGTCGGTTTTCCGCTGGCCGCACTGTTACTGGTGCCCGCCTGGGGTGTCCATGCCGGCTACGACAGCTTTCAGTGGCTGTGGGCGCTGGCGTTCCTGTACCTCAACGGCCTGTCCATCACCGGGGGCTACCATCGCCTGTGGGCGCACAAGGCCTATGAGGCACATCCCGCGCTGAAGTGGTTTTTTGCTTTCTGGGGGGCCGGTGCACTGCAGAACAGCATCCTGATCTGGGCCTCGGATCACCGCCGTCATCACCGCCACGTGGACGACGCGGACCAGGACCCCTACGCCGCCAGTCGCGGCCTGTGGTTCAGCCACATGGGCTGGATGCTGCGTCACTACAACACCAACGAGCCGGACTACAGCAATGCCCGCGACCTCGAGCGCGACCCGGTGGTCATGTGGCAGCACAGGCACTACGTTCCCCTGACCACCTTCATGAACCTGGGCCTGCCGCTGCTGCTGGGCTGGTGGCACGGGGATATCATCGGCACTGTCCTGCTGGTCGGCCTGTTGCGCCTGGTGATCAACCACCACGTCACGTTTTTCATCAATTCCCTGGCCCACTTCTGGGGCAGCCGGCCCTACACCGACGCCAACAGCGCCCGCGACAATGGCTTCCTGGCCTTCCTGACCTATGGCGAGGGCTACCACAACTACCACCACATTTTCCAAACCGACTACCGCAACGGGATTCGCTGGTGGCAGTGGGACCCGACCAAGTGGATGATCAACCTGTGTTCCCGGGTTGGCCTGGCGCGCAACCTGTCGCGGGTACCCAACTTCAAGATCCAGCGCGCGATTCTCGACACCCAGTTCCAGCGCGCCCGCCGGCGCCTGGAGCAGGCCGAGAACAGCGAGCCACTGCTGGCCACCCTGGAGCGCGAATACCAGCTTTTCAGTGCCTCGGTGAACCAGTGGAAGGCGTTGCAGGCGGAGCGCTATGAGCGCAAAGTGGCGGAGCTTGAAGGTGCTATCGAGGAGCGACGCGCTGCCCTGCTCGGCAAGTGGGAGCGAGCGGCCCTGCGCACCAAGCTGAAAGAACTGGAATACTCGCTGAAAATGCAGCGCAAGCGGCTGGCGATGCTGATGCAGCAGACGCAACTGCAGGCTGCCTGAGCACAGGCCCGGCTGATCGCAGCCCGACTGAGCGCAGCCCGGCTGAGCGCAGCCCGACTGACCGCAGCCCGCCCAACCCCGGAGATACCGCCATGACCGAGACCGTCTACGACTTCACCTGCACCACCAGCAAGGGCGAGACCCAGTCACTCGAGGACTATCGCGGCAAGGTGCTGCTGGTGGTGAACACGGCCTCCAAGTGCGGCTTTACCCCGCAGTTCGAAGGCCTGGAGGCGCTGCACAAGCAGTACAGCGATCGCGGCCTGGCGATTCTTGGCTTTCCCTGCAACCAGTTCGGCAAGCAGGATCCGGGCAGCAACGATGAAATCATGGAGTTCTGCCAGCTGAACTACGGGGTCAGTTTTCCCATGTTCGGCAAGATCGACGTCAATGGCAGCACTGCCGACCCCCTGTTCCAGCACCTGAAGCAGGCCGCCCCCGGCGCCCTGGGCTCACAGCGAATCAAGTGGAACTTCACCAAGTTCCTGATTGACGCCGAGGGCAAGGTGCGCAAGCGCTACGCGCCGATGACCAAGCCCGAGGAGATTGCCGCGGATATCGAGGCGCTGCTCGACTGACGCCATTCCAGGGCTCGCGCTAGTGCTCGCGCGTGGCCAGAAACTGGATGTCCGGCCAGCGCTCTTCCATCAGCGCCAGGTTCACCCGGGTGGGGGCGAGGTAGGTCAGGTGGCCGCCGCCGTCGATCGACAGCTGGTCCGCGGCCTTCTTGCGAAACTCCTCCAGCTTGCGCGGATCATCACAGTGCACCCAGCGCGCGGTATACACGTTCACCGGTTCGTACAGGGCTTCGACCTTGTACTCATCCTGCAGGCGATAGGACACCACGTCGAACTGCAACTGGCCCACGGCGCCCACCACCAGGTCGGAGGAATTCAGCGGCGCAAACACCTGGGTGGAACCCTCTTCCGACAACTGCTGCAGGCCCTTCTGTAGCTGCTTCGATTTCATCGGGTCACGCAGCCGGATACGGCGGAACAGCTCGGGCGCAAAATGCGGGATGCCGGTGAACTGCAGATCCTCGCCCTCGGTGAAAGTGTCGCCGATCTGGATGGTGCCGTGGTTGTGCAAACCGATGATGTCCCCGGAAACCGCATCCTCCACCAGCACCCGCTCACCGGCCTTGAAGGTAACCGCATCGGCGATCTTCACGTCCTTGGCAATGCGGGTGTGACGCATCTTCATGCCTTTGCCGTAACGCCCGGAGCACACCCGCAGGAAGGCGATCCGGTCCCGGTGGCGCGGATCCATATTGGCCTGGATCTTGAACACGAAGCCGGTGAAGGCCGGCTCCCCCGCCGCCACCAGGCGCTGGGTGGCCTCCCGGTCCAGGGGCGCCGGTGCCCACTGCACGAAGTCGTCCAGCATCTCGCGCACGCCGAAGTTGCCCAGCGCAGTGCCGAAAAACACCGGGCTCAGCTTGCCCGCGAGAAACGCCTCGGCGTCAAAGGCGTGGCTGGCGCCGCGCACCAGTTCCACTTCCTCGACGAAATCGTCGTATTCATCGCCCAGCAGCTCCCTGGCGGCATCCGAGTCGAGACCCTCGATTCGCTCGTCGCCCGGGAGCACGCTGCCCTGGCCGGGGACGTAGCAGTGAATCACGTCGTTGTAGAGGTTGTAGACTCCCTTGAACTGGCTGCCCATGCCAATCGGCCAGTTAATCGGCGCACCCTGGATGGCCAGCACTTCCTCGATTTCATCCAGCAGCTCGATCGGGTCGCGAATGTCCCGGTCCATCTTGTTGACGAAACTGAAGATCGGCGTGTCCCGCAGCCGGCACACGTTCATCAGCTTGATGGTGCGGTCCTCAACCCCCTTGGCGCCGTCAATCACCATCAGCGCCGAGTCCACTGCGGTCAGCGTGCGGTAGGTATCCTCCGAGAAATCCTCGTGGCCCGGGGTATCCAGCAGATTGACCACCCGGTCGCGGTAGGGAAACTGCATCACCGAGGAGGTCACCGAGATGCCCCGCTCCTGCTCCATGCTCATCCAGTCCGAGGTCGCGTGAGGGCCGCGTTTGCCCTTCACGCTACCCGCTACCTGGATCGCCTGACCCAGCAGCAGCAGTTTTTCGGTGATGGTGGTCTTGCCCGCATCCGGGTGCGAAATAATGGCGAAGGTGCGGCGCGAGGCGATGGCTTTGTTCAGGTCGGACATGCAGATAACCGGGAATCCAAAAGCCGCGGATTATACGCCCTTTGTACGGGATACGCAGTGCGCGTGCGGCGGCCGGGGTCAGGCGTGAGACGCGGTTTCCAGTTCCGCTGCCACCGCCGCCAGCAGGGCCTCGCCGATGGCGTCAAAGTCCAGGCTTACACCGGGCAGGCAGGCCGCCATCGAGGTCACCTCCAACCCCTGGTAGCCGCAGGGATTGATGCGCCGGAAGGGCTCCAGGTCCATATCCACGTTGAGAGCCAGGCCGTGGTAGCTGCAGCCACGGC
The DNA here is from genome assembly GCA_965222335.1 of Sediminihaliea sp. GTDB lineage: Bacteria > Pseudomonadota > Gammaproteobacteria > Pseudomonadales > Halieaceae. Next base: position 1,542,486 of record OZ244944.1, read on the forward strand.
GCACCCGCAGGCCCAGCGCGGCGATCTTGTCGGCGCCCGCATACACCCCCGGTGCTTCCCGCCGCGGCGCCGCGTCGATGCCATGGGCGGCGAGCAGGGCCACGATCGCTCGCTCGATCACATCAACCAGGGCACGCACCCCGAGGCCCCGGCGCCGCAAGTCCACCAGCAGATACACCACCCACTGGCCCGGCCCGTGATAGGTCACCTGGCCGCCGCGGTCCACCTGCACCACCGGAATATCCCCCGGCGCCAGCACATGCTCGGCGCGGCCCGCCTGACCCTGGGTAAAGACGCGGGGGTGCTGCAACAGCCACAATTCATCGGGCGTTTCGGGACCCCGCCCGTCGGTAAAGGATCGCATGGCATCCAGCGTGGGCAGGTAGGCCACCTCGCCCAGGCGCCGCAGGGCCAGCGGGGGCGTGTTCAAATCACCATCTGCACCAGGCCGGTCGCCATCAGGTCCTGGTGCAGGGCCTCGAGCTGCTCCGGCCCGGTCGCGGTAATCGTGATGGTCAGGGAGGTAAAGGTACCCTTGCTGCTGGCCTTGACCGCAATAGTCTGGCTGTCGAAACCCGGCGCGTGCCGCTCGAACACAGCGATCACCACCTCGCGAAAATCCGCGGTCTCCCGCCCCAGTACCTTGATCGGGTAATCACAGGGGAACTCAATCCTGGGGGGTTCCTGGTCCGCCACGCTCACCGCCCCGCGCTAGCTCGTGCTGAACAGGGAGCTGACCCACATCAGGATCGTATCCCATATCCGCGAAAAGAAACCGCCCTGTTCCACCGCCTGCAGGGCAACCACCGGGGCATCGAACACGGTCTCTTCTCCCAGGGTCAGGCGCACGGTACCCACCCGGTCGCCGCGGGCGACCGGGGCCAGCAGGGGCTCGTCCAGCACCAGCTCGCGACTGATCTGGTCCTGCTGCCCGCGGGGCAGGGTCGCCAGGGCGCCCTCCAGCAAGCCCACCGAGAAGTAGTCCTCGGCGCCTTTCCAGATGCGCGGCTGATCCAGTTCCTGGCCGGCGGCAAACAGCTCCACGGTCTCGTAGAAGCGGAAACCGTAATTGAGCAGGCTGCGGCTCTGGCTTTTGCGCGCATTGGGGCTGGCGGTGCCCATGACCACCGAGACCAGCCGCATGTCGCGGCGCTCGGCCGAGGCCACCAGGCCGTAACCCGCCGCCTTGGTGTAGCCCGTCTTCAGGCCATCGACACTGGGGTCTTCTGCCAGCAGGCTGTTGCGGTTGTACTGTTTGATCCCGTTGTAGGTGAATTCCCGCTCTTTATACATCGCATAATGCTCCGGGAAGTCCCGGATCATGGCGCGGGCGAGAAGCGCCAGGTCGCGGGCGGTGACGACCTGGTCCGGGTGCGGCAGGCCGTGGGAATTGGCAAAGTAGGACCCGGTCATGCCCAGGGCTTCCGCGTGGCTGTTCATCAGCTCGGCGAAGGCCGCCTCGCTGCCCGCCACGTGTTCCGCCACCGCCACCGTGGCATCGTTCCCCGAGGAGATAATGATGCCCCGCTCGAGATCCTCGACGGAGACGTCCTTGCCCGGCTCGATCCACATCAGGGACGAGCCCTCGAACACGGGATTCTGGGACCAGGCGTTCTCGCTCACCGCCACCATGTCGTCCTTCTTCACGCGACCGGCCTCGATTTCACCGGCCAGCACGTAGGCGGTCATCATCTTGGTCAGGCTGGCGGGCGGCAGGGGCACGTCGGCATTGTGCTCCACCAGCACCGCACCGCTGTTGGCGTCCATCAGGATATAGGCCTCGGCGGCGACCTGTGGCGGCGAGGGAACGATGGATTGGGCGTGGGCGCCCAGGGGCAGCAACAGCAGCAGGAAGAGCAGTGAGACGCGCTTCATAGGGAGAACAATCCTGATCATAACCAGCGGGACTGCAGTCTACCGCATGGGCAGGAGCGACGAAAGAAAACGCCGGCTCAGGGCAGCAGCTGGCCGCCCTGGTAGCCGCTCGCGAGCAGCTGCTCCTGCAACGCCTGCAGGGCCCCGTTATCGTCTACCGGGCCGATACGTACGCGGTAGAGCAGATTGCCCCCGGTATCTACAGGGTCGACGAACACCGGAGCACTCACCTGCGCCGCGAGTTCGTTGCGCAGGCGCTGGGCGGAGGCCTCGGAGCCGAAGGCACCCAGCTGCAGGAAGCGGTAGCTGCCCAGGGGCGTGTTGCGCCGATCGTCGACGCCGGCGAGATTCAGCACCTCCACCTCGACCGGGGCAGTGCCATCGGCCATGAAACCGAGCTTGACCGCGGCGCCGTAGGACAGGTCGATGACCCGGTCAGCGTGAAAGGGACCGCGGTCATTCACCCGGACGATCATGCTGCGCCCATTGTCCAGGTTGGTCACCCGCACGTAACTGGGAATCGGCAGGGTCTTGTGCGCCGCCGTCGCCGCGTAGAGATCGAATATCTCGCCGTTGGAGGTCTTGCGGCCGTTGAACTTGGTCCCGTACCAGGAGGCGACACCCCGCTCGCGGTACTGCTGGTAGTCATCGAGGATATGATAAGTCACCCCGTTTACGGTGTAGGGGCTCTGGTTTCCCACCGCCAGGATCGGGTCCGGGCGCAGCCGGGCGTCGGCGACATCCTCCGGTGAGATACTGCGCAGCGGCGCGCCGTCGGCCACATCCGGCGGCGCCGGGGTGCGCGGACCGGTGGCACAGCCGACCACGATCAGGGTGCCCCCGAGCAGCAGCGCCAGCAGCCGCAGGCGCATCATTGCGTCTCTCCCGCGCCGATCCGCTGGCTGAGCTGGTACACGCTCATCGCGTACATGGCGCTGTGGTTATAGCGGGTGATCACGTAAAAATTGTGCAGGCCCAGAAAATACAGCGGCCCATCCTCGCCCTCGAAATCCATCGCCGTTGCCAGCGCTTCCGGGTCCAGGACCTGCCGCGGCTTCAGCCCCGCGGCAACGAACTCGGCCACGCTGCGCTCGGGCTTGAGGCCCGCGTTGAACCAGCCCTCGGGCAGTTCACCCTCCAGGGTTGCCGCGCTGACCACCGTCTCCCCGGCTCGCCAGCCGTGGCGCTTGAAGTAGTTGGCCACGCTGCCGATCGCATCCACCGGGTTGTTCCAGATATCGGTGAGTCCATCGCCGTCGAAATCCACGGCGTAGCTGCGATAGCTGCTGGGCATGAACTGGCCGTAGCCCATGGCGCCGGCGTAGGAGCCCTGCATCGCCAATGGGTCCAGGCCCTGCTCCCGGGTCAGCAGGAGGTAGTTCTTGAGCTCCTTGGTAAAGAAGGCAGAACGGCGCGGATAATCAAAAGCGAGGGTCGAGAGGGCGTCAATCACCCGATAGCTGCCGGTAATCCGGCCGTAGTAGGTCTCGACCCCGATGACCGCGACGATAACCTCCGCGGGCACGCCGGTTTCCGCCTCGGCCCGGGCCAGGGTTTCGCGGTGCTGCTGGAGAAATTCCCGGCCCTGTCGCTCGCGCTTCTCGGTCAGGAAAATCTGCCGGTACTCGTGCCAGGGCTTGGTCTTCTCTGCGGGGCGCGCGATGGCCTCGAGAATGCCGTCCTGGCGTGCGGCGCTGGCAAAGACCTTGTCCAGCTCGACCCGGCTAAAGCCCTCCTCCGCCACCATTTCGTCGATAAATTCCTCGGCGGCGCTGCTCCCGCCATAGGACTGGGCGTGACCAACGAGGGGCCACGCCAGGGCCAGGAGGGCGATGCTCAGGAATCTTGCCATGAAGGTGTCTCTCCGACTGGACGGGGCAGGCCCGTTCATCGCGCAACCACGCGCTGTTCCGTGCTGATCGCCATCAGCAGGCCAAAGCCCGCCATCAGCGTCACCACCGAGGTACCGCCGGCACTGACCAGCGGCAGGGGCACCCCCACGACCGGCAGGAGGCCCGCGACCATACCCATATTAACAAAGATATAAACGAAAAACGTCAGGGTCAGGCTGCCCGCCATCATGCGTCCGTAACTGCTCTGGGCATGCAGGCCAATCCAGAAGCCCCGCAACAGGATCAGCAAATAGATGCCCAGCAGCAGGATTACGCCGCGCAGGCCAAATTCCTCAGCCAGTACCGCAATAATAAAGTCAGTGTGGCTTTCGGGCAGGAAATCCAGCTGCGACTGGGTGCCCTTGAGCCAGCCCTTGCCGTCCCAGCCGCCGGAGCCGATCGCGGTCTTGGACTGGATGATGTTCCAGCCCGCGCCGAGCTTGTCACTCTCCGGGTTGAGCAGGGTCAGGATGCGCTGCTGCTGATACTCCTTGAGCCCGTAGGTCCACACCGGCCAGGCAGAAGCGATAGCCAGGAACAGGGCGCCGACGATGTAGCGCCAGCCAATGCCCGCCATAAACACCACGAACAGGCCGCTGGCGGCAATCAGCAGGGCCGTGCCCAGGTCCGGCTGCACCAGGATCAGCGCCGAGGGGATCACGATAATCACCAGGCATACCAGGATATGGTGAAACCGGGGTGGCAGGGTCCGCTCGGCCAGGAACCAGGCCACGGTCATCGGCACCACCAGCTTCATCACCTCCGAGGGCTGGAAGCGAAAGCCCCCCAGCGACAGCCAGCGCTGGGCGCCCTTGGCGCCTACGCCCACGAACACCACGGCCACCAGCAGCCCGATACCCCCCAGGTAAAACCAGGGACTCCAGCGCTGGTAGCGTGGCAGCCCTATTTGCGCGGCAAGGATCATGACCACATAGGCGACCAGGAAGTACTGCCCCTGGCGCACCACGGCGGCGGTGTCCTGGCCCGAGGCGCTGTAGAGCACGAACAGGCCGAAGCCCGTGAGTACCATGAGCAGCAACAGCAGGGGAATGTCGATATGCAAGCGCTGGGCTGCCCCGGGTTTGCGCGCCAGCTCGGAGGAGCTGCCGGGCAGCTGGCGAAGGTAATCACTCATCGGCTGTATCCCGGGTGTCAGCGGCGGCAAGCTCGGTGGTGATGGTTTCGCCCAGCAACCAGTTATCGATCACCTCGCGGGCAATGGGGTAGGCGGCGCTGCTGCCGCCGCCGTTCTCGACAATCACCGCCACCGCGATCGTGGGCGCCTCGAAGGGCGCATACGCGATGAACAGGCCGTGATTGCGGTGTCTCTCTGCGACCTCCTCCTCGCGGTAGATTTCCCCCTGGGCGATACCGATCACCTGGGCGGTCCCGGTCTTGCCCGCCATCTCGTACTGGATGCCCTGGCTGATCTTGCGCGCCGAGCCCCGGGCGCCGTGCACGACCTCGCGCATGGCCTGTTGCACCACCAGCCAGTTGGCCTCGCTGGCCGGCACCGGTTCCGCCTGCGGCGCGCTCAGCGGCTCGCCGTCAACTGACCGCACCAGGCGCGGCGACCAGTGCCGGCCGCCGGTGGCCAGGGCCGTGGTGGCCACTGCCAGCTGCACCGGGGTCGCCAGCATATAGCCCTGGCCAATGCCCGCACTCAGGGTCTCCCCCGGGTACCAGGCCTGGTTCATCTGGTCGCGCTTCCAGCGCGTGGAGGGCAGCACCCCGCGACGCTCGTTGGTGGTGTCGATTTCGGTGCGCTCGCCGAGGCCGAAGGGGTGCAGGTACTCGTACATGCCGTCGATGGTCAGGCGGCGCGCGAGATCATAGAAGTAGACGTCGCAGGATTCCGCCACCGCCATCTCCAGGGCTACCCGCGGCGCGTGGCCGGTGCCGCGAATCTTGAGAATCCAGTCGCGATAACGGCGGGAGTCGCCGGGCAGACGATACCAGCCCGGGTCGGCCACGGTGTAGTCCGGGGTGACCAGCCCGGACTCCAGTCCCGCCAGCGCCATCATCGGCTTGATGGTAGAGCCCGGCGGGTACTGGCCCTGCACCGCGCGATTGAACAGGGGCACGTCGGGAGAGTCACGCAGCGCGCCGTATTCGCTGGCACTGATGCCGTTGACGAACAGATTGCTGTCGAAGCCCGGAGTCGAGACCAGGGCGAGTACCCCGCCGGTATTCGGGTCCATCGCGACCACCGCACCGCGCTGGTCGCCGAGGGCGGCATGCGCCGTGCGCTGCAACTCGATATCAAGGTGCAGGGTAATGTCGGCACCGGGCGTGGGGTCGAAGCGCTCCAGTACCCGCAGTACGCGCCCGTGGGCATTGGTCTCCACGTTCTGGTAGCCCACATCACCGTGCAGCAGGTCCTCGTAGTACTTCTCCACCCCGACCTTGCCGATATGGAAAGTACCGCGGTAATCCGAGGAATCCAGCTCGAAGGCCTCGCGCTCGTTGATCCGGCCGACGTAGCCGATGGCGTGGGAGAACAGTTCGCCGTGGGGGTAGTGGCGCAGCAACTGGGCGTCAACGGTCACCCCGGGCAGCCGGTGACGGTGCACCGCGAGCTGCGCCCGCTCCCGCTCGCTCAGGCGAAAACGCAGGGGCACCGCCTCGTAGGGTCGCCGACGGGCCATCTTGGTGTAGAAGTTTTCCAGGTCGGCAGCGGAGATCGGCACCAGCTCCTGCAGCCGGGCCAGGGTCTCCTCCAGATCCGGTACCCGCTCTACCACCAGCGACAGCAGGTGACTGGGGCGATTGTCGGCGATCAGCACGCCGTTGCGGTCGTAGATCAATCCGCGCTTGGGCGGCAGCGGCTGCAGCTGTACCCGGTTGCGCTCGGACTGGGTGCGGTAGGTCTCGTATTGGTTGATCTGCAGATCGTGGTAGCGCACCGCCAGCACGGCGAGCAGGCCCAGGACGATGAGCATGGCGGCGATGGTGCGCGCACTGTAAATCCTGGCTTCCCGGTGAGGATCCTTGAGGGCAATATGCTGCGGCATTAAGCGGAGGGCCTGACCCGTACTGCTGGCGGTGAGTTAGTCGCGATGATACGGGTGGTTCACGGTAATTGTCCAAGCGCGATACAGCTGCTCCACCAGGAGCACCCGCACCAGCGGGTGCGGCAGGGTCAGGGCACTCAGGGACCAGCGCCGTTCGGCCCGCTCCAGGCACCCGCTGGAGAGCCCATCGGGGCCGCCGATCAGGAGGCTGTAGTTATCCCCCGACATTTGCCAGGCGCTGAGCTGGTCGGCCAGCTGCAAGGTGCTCCAGGCCTTGCCCGCCACATCCAGGGCCAGGACCCGGTCGCCATCGGGGACGGCGCGCAGTATCTGTTCGCCCTCGGCTTCCCGCAGCTGCTCGGGCTTGCTGTCCCTGCCGCGACGGGCCAGGGGGATTTCGCGCCACTGCAGCCGCAGCTCCCGGGGCAGGCGCTTGCCGTAGTCCGCAACGCCCTCGTCCACCCAGGCGGGCATGCGCCCACCCACGGCGACGATGGTAAGTCGCATCAGGCAGTGACCTCGGGCTTCACCCACAGTCGCTCAAGGTCATAAAAATCGCGGGTGGCCGGCAGCATGACATGCACCACCACATCGCCGAAATCCACCAGCACCCACTCGCCGGCGTCCTCGCCCTCAACGCCAATCGGCCGTTCACCCTGCTTCTTGGCCTCCATGCAGACGTTGTCGGCGAGGGATTTCACATGCCGGTTCGAGGTGCCACTGGCGATCACCAGGTAATCCATGACGTCCGTGAGGCCGGTGACGTCCAGGGTCACGGGATTGACCGCTTTCAGGTCGTCCAGGGCGTCTACGACCACCTGTTTGAGTTCCTCAGCTTCCATGGGCGGCCATCCGGCGGATGAAGGGTTGGCGGCGCGGGCCAAGCCCGGCCCGAACGTCGTTTGCAGGTAATGTCACGCAGTTTCCTCTCGTGCAGCATACAGTTGGTTTTCTTCAATATAGTCCAGCACCGGCCCCGGGAGCAGGAAGCGGGCGGATCGCCCGGCGGCCAGCAACTGGCGGATGTCGGTCGAGGCGATGTCCAGCTGGCGCAGGGACTTGACCAGCACCGACCCCGCCGGTGCCGCCTGCAGCGCCTCGACACCCCGCGCCCGATGCTGCTCGAGCCAGTGCATCAGGTCGCCACCGCGGGGCAGCTCCCAGCCCGGCCGGCCGATCACCACCAGGTGCGCAAACTCGAGCAGGGATTCCCAGCGGTGCCAGCTCTGCAGGCCGAGGAAGGCATCGTCGCCGATCACCAGGCACAGGGGCCGGCGGGCACCATACTCGCCGCGCAACTCCGCCAGGGAGTCCACGGTATAGGAAGGTCCCTCGCGGTACAGCTCGCGGCGATCACAGATCAGTTGCGGCACGTGTTGCACCGCCAGGGCGACCATCGCCGCGCGGTCCTCGGCCCGGCAGGTGGGGGCCTCGCGATGTGGCGGTACTGCGCAGGGCATCAGGTGCACACACTCCAGGGACAGCTCGTCCACCAGCTCGACGGCTGAACGCAGGTGGCCGAAGTGTACCGGGTTGAAGGTGCCACCCATCACGCCGACAGGTGCAGGCAGGGGACCGCGGCTCAAGAGCGAACCTGCCCCTCACCGAAGACCACGTATTTCTGCGAGGTCAGGCCCTCCAGCCCAACCGGGCCCCGGGCGTGCAGCTTGTCGGTGGAAATCCCGATCTCCGCGCCGAGGCCGTACTCGAAGCCATCGGCAAAGCGGGTGGAGGCGTTAATCATGACTGAGCTGGAATCCACTTCCCGCAGGAAACGCATGGCGCGCCCGTGATCGCGGGTGACGATGCTGTCCGTGTGCCGGGAGCCATAGTGGTTGATGTGCGCGATGGCGGCGTCCAGTCCCGCAACCACCTTGATCGCCAGCACCGGGGCGAGGTACTCCTCGTACCAGTCCTGCTCACTGGCGGCTTCCATCTCGGGCACGAGATCCCGGCACTGCCCGCAGCCGCGCAGGGTGACGCCGGCCTCGCGGTAGGCCGCCGCCAGCCGGGGCAGCAGGACGGGGGCCTCGGCGGCGTCAATCAGCAGAGTCTCCATGGTATTGCAGGTGCCGTAGCGCTGGGTCTTGGCGTTAAGCGCAATCGCCAGGGCCATCTCGGGATCGGCGCCGGCATCTATATACACGTGACAGACCCCGTCCAGGTGCTTGATGACCGGCACCCGGGCGTCGCGGCTGATGCGCTCGATCAGTCCCTTGCCGCCGCGAGGCACGATCACATCCACGTACTCGGGCATGGTGATCAGGTGGCCGACGGCCTCCCGGTCCGCGGTATCCAGCACCTGCACCGCGGCTTCCGGCAGACCCGCGCTGCGCAGCCCCTCGGCCAGGCAACCGGCGATGGCTGCGTTCGAGGCCAGGGCTTCCGAGCCGCCGCGCAGGATCGCGGCATTGCCGGCCTTGAGACACAGGCTGGCGGCCTCGGCAGTCACATTGGGGCGCGCCTCGTAAATGATGCCAATGACCCCCAGGGGTACCCGCATGCGTCCCACCTGGATGCCGCTGGGCAGGACATTCATGTCGCTGATGCTGCCCACCGGATCCGGCAGGGACGCGACCTGGGCGAGCCCCGCCAGCATGCTGTCGATCCGCGCCGGCGTCAGTTCCAGCCGATCCAGCAGGGCCGGTGCGATCTCGCGCTCGCGAGCGCGCTGCAGGTCCCGGGCATTGGCTTCCGCAAGGTGGTTGCGGGCACCGTCGAGGGCTTCCCTGGCGGCCAGCAGCGCGGCATTGCGCACCGCCGTGGGCGACGCCGCGACCCGCTTTGAGGCTTCCCGCGCCGCCTGCCCCACTCGCTGCATGTATTGCTCTACGCCCATTGGTTGCTCAACACCCGCTGTCTTCCAGAGCCGGCGATTATACCCGATGGCATACGGCCTTGTCGGCAAGTTCAGCCCCGCAAAGGGCCGCGGATGCCTCACCCCGGGAAAGCACCCGGTCGCGGTGCATGGGGGTCCTCACGGCCGACCCAGGCGGGCATGAGTCCGGTATGCAAATGCACACCAGATACCGTTGACAATCATTCTCATTAGCATTAACTTACAGACTCGAGTCATGGACCGAGGTGACACAAGCGCATGTTTGTCTGCATTTGCAAGGGAATTACCGATACCCAGATCCGCGCCGCAGTGCAGGACGGGGCGCGCAGTATTCGCGAAGTGCGCAACCATCTCGGCGTGGCCAGCCAGTGTGGCAAGTGCGGCGTCCTCGCGCGGGACATCGTGCGCGAGTCCCTGGTCAACCTTTCCGGGAACGACGAGGCGTTGTTCTACGCGGTCGGCTAGACGCGGTCGGCTAGACGCGGTCGGCTAGACGCGGTCGGCTAGACGCGGTCGGCTAGTGCAGCGAGCGGCCTCCTGAATCCGGTTGATAATCACTCTGATTATCATTAGAAATAACCAATAAAATCAAACACTTACTTGACATCTGACGACGTCATGGTCATCCTCCCGTGATCCATTAACAGCAACGGAGGCTAGCGCCATGAAAGGCGATCCGAAGGTTATCGGCCATCTGAACAAAATCCTGGGCAACGAACTGGTGGCCATCAACCAGTATTTCCTGCACGCGCGCATGTACAAGGACTGGGGCCTGCAGGAGCTGGGCGACCACGAATACCACGAGTCCATCGACGAGATGAAACACGCCGATCAGCTGATCGAGCGCATCCTGTTCCTGGAGGGCCTGCCCAACCTGCAGGACCTGGGCAAGCTCCTGATCGGCGAGAACGTCCAGGAAATGCTGGAGTGCGACCTCAAGCTGGAACATATCGCCCACAAGGACCTGAAGGCTGCGGTGGCCTACAGCGAGTCAGTGGGAGACTACGTGTCGCGGGATCTGTTCGTGTCGATCATGGAAGCGGAAGAAGATCACATCGACTGGCTGGAGACCCAGCTGTCGCTGATCGACAAGGTCGGCCTGCAAAACTACCTGCAGACCGCCATGCACACGGTCAAGCCTGCCTAGGCAAGCCCGCCACCTCGCCGCGGCTCGCGGCGAGGGCTTCAGGATACCTGGCTGGCTGCAGCCCCCTTGACCAGGGTTTGCAGTTCGCCGCTCTCCGCCATCTCCATCACGATATCGCAACCGCCGATCAGTTCACCTTTTACCCACAGCTGGGGGAAGGTGGGCCAGTTGGCGTACTTGGGCAGATTGGAGCGAATGTCGGGGTTGCTGAGCACGTCCACGTAGGCGAATCGTTCGCCACAGGCCATCAGCGCCTGCACCGTCTGCGCCGAGAACCCGCACTGGGGCTGGTTGGGCGAGCCCTTCATGTAAAGCAGGATGTCGTTGTTTTCGGTCTGCTCTTTGATCGTTTCCATTATGTCCATGTGATACCTACCCTGCGGACTCTGGTTGCCGCCATACCTGTGTGTGAATGATGAATAAATCGAGCGTCTATTCTAACCTATTCTGACCCCACTGTGAGTACCGCGTTCCGCAGCCGCAGTCCGCAGGGGACGTTGCCAGCAAGCCCCCGGAGAGCTATAGTTAGGGGTTCTGGGAGGCAGCGACACGCTGCCTTTTTTCGTTTCAGGAAGGAAACCCCGTGGCGCCCACACAGACCACCTCCGCGCTGATGCCCACCTACGCCAGGCTGCCGGTGACTTTTCATCGCGGCGAGGGCGTATACCTCTATGACGATGCAGGACGCAAATACCTGGATGCCATCGCCGGCATCGGGGTCAATGCCCTGGGCCACGGCCATCCGGCGGTGACCCGGGCAATCCAGGCCCAGGCCGGGGAGCTGCTGCATACCTCCAACCTCTACCATATTGAACAGCAGGAGCGCCTGGGACGGGCACTGTGCGACGTCTCCGGCATGTCCCGCTGCTTCTTTGGCAACTCGGGGGCCGAGGCCAATGAGGCCGCGATCAAGCTGGCCCGCCTCCACGGCCACCGCCGGGGGATCGAGCGCCCGGCGATCGTGGTCCTGGAACAGGCCTTCCACGGGCGCACCCTGGCCACCCTCAGCGCCACCGGCAATCGCAAGATCCAGGCGGGCTTCGAGCCCCTGGTGAGCGGCTTCGTGCGCGCCCCGTGCAACGATATCGGGGCCCTGCGCCAGATAGCGGCCAGCAATCAGGAAGTGGTAGCGGTCCTGATGGAGCCGATCCAGGGCGAGGGCGGCGTGCGCCCGGCGAGCGATGACTACCTGCGCGAATTGCATGCCCTGTGCCGGGAGCAGGAATGGCTGCTGATGCTGGACGAGGTGCAATGCGGCAATGGCCGCTCGGGCGCCTACTTCGCCTACCAGCTGGCGAATATTCTCCCCGACGTGGTCACCACCGCCAAGGGCCTGGGCAACGGGGTACCGATCGGTGCCTGCCTGGCCCAGGGCGCCGCAGCGGCCCTGTTCGAACCCGGCCACCACGGCTCCACCTACGGCGGCAACCCGCTCGCCTGCGCCGCAGCCAACGCGGTGGTGGAAACCATCATCGGCGAGGCGCTGGCGCCCCGGGCAGCGACCCTGGGTGAGCGCATCCGGGAGGAGCTGCGCGCGGCCCTGGAGGGTCACCCGCGCCTGGTAGAAGTGCGTGGGCGCGGCCTGATGATCGGCGTGCAACTGGACCGGGACTGCCCGGAACTGGTCGCCGCGGCGCTGGCCCGCGGCCTGCTGATCAACGTGACCGCCGGCAACACGATTCGCCTGCTGCCGCCGCTGATCATCAGCGATGCACAGGCAGGCGAGCTAGTCAGGGGCGTGGCCGAGCTGGTCCGCGCCATGGATTGAGACACCCCGGAACCGACGACATGGCCCAACCTCGGCACTTTCTTACCCTGCAGGACCTGAGCCCGGAAGAGCTGGACGCCCTCCTCCGGCGCGCCAGCGCACTGAAAATCGAGCACCGGGAGGGGCGCGACCAGCGCCGCTTCCCGGGTGCGGTGCTGGGCATGATCTTCGCCAAATCGTCCACCCGCACCCGGGTATCTTTCGAGGCCGGCATGGCCCAGCTCGGCGGCCATGCCATGTTCCTGTCGCCCCAGGACACCCAGCTGGGGCGCGGGGAACCGGTAGAGGACAGCGCCCGGGTGATCTCATCCATGGTGGACATCGTGATGATCCGCACTTTTGGGCACGATATCGTCGAGCGCTTCGCCGCCTACTCCTCGGTCCCGGTGATCAATGCCCTGACTGACGACTTTCACCCCTGCCAGCTGCTGGCGGATATGCAGACCTACCTGGAGCACCGCGGCAGCATCCGCGGCAGGACCGTGTGCTGGGTTGGCGATGGCAACAACATGTGCCAGTCCTACATCAATGCCGCGCGGCAGTTCGATTTCCAACTGCGCATCGCCTGCCCACCCGGCTTTGAGCCCGACCGCAAGCTGCTGGCCGCCAACAGCGACAGGGTGGTCATTACCCAGGACCCGCGGGAAGCGGCGGACGGTGCCGACCTCGTGGTCACCGATGTGTGGGCTTCGATGGGCCAGGAAGAAGAGCAGCGAGCGCGCGCACAGGCCTTCGCCCCCTACCAGGTCAACCGGGAATTGATGGCCCTGACGGCCCCCGGCGCCCTCTACATGCACTGCCTGCCAGCCCATCGCGGCGAGGAAATCAGCGCCGAACTGATGGACGCCGGGGATACGGTGATCTGGGACGAGGCCGAAAACCGCCTGCATGCGCAGAAAGCGCTGATGGAATTCCTGCTCACGGCGGGCGCACCGGGCGAGTAAATAACTCCCTCGAATATAGCGATTACTGCTTATAAATAATCGGTCCTTGCGGTAATCCTCCACCTTTTCCGGGCGCTGCCAGCGGTAGCTCAACTGCACTGCGGCCTGCCGGGTTAGTGGGCGCCGACATCGCGGTTCGCGCACACCTTATCCACAGAATAAACCCAATCTCATACCCTTGCATTGCGCCCCTGCTCGCATTATCTTGTAGGCAATGCGGCAGGAAACCCCAATATATGGGGTATAGCAGGGAAAAAGGGTCACGAAAAGGCCATAGGGAAAACAGGGGTACCGGGCAAGCAGCCCACCCGCTCTCCCGGGTCGTCCCAGCACACCTGCCCACCAGCAAATGGAGTGACGGGCCAGCGTTTCACACCCCCGACCAGGGTGACGGGAGCGCAAGCCCCAGGGGAATCTCCCGGGGACTCACGGGAGAGACGAAAAGCGCCGTACCAGACCAGCGGCGTACAGGGGAGCAGAGTGAATCCGGCATCGTCCGGAGCGGTATCGCGGGCCACAGCAGCAGCCTGGACAGCCAACACCGACCCCTATCCCCCCGAATTCGCGCCGCGCGTCCGTCAGGGGCAGCGGCATTCGGAGCAGCAAGGGGTGCGCCCGGCGCCCCCGAAGCGGTAACCGACAACAATAAGGCTCAAAGCCACCGATATCGGAGCAACACAAGCTATGTATACAGAGAGCAACCCGGCAGGCACCTCTTCCCAGGCTCCCGCGACAGCGGCCAGCGAAACCCCGGTCAGCGCCAATATCGCCGCCACGGCCCCCGGCCAGCTGCGTGTGATCAAGCGCAATGGCACCGTGGTCACCTTCGAGGCGAGCAAGATTTCGGTCGCGATCACCAAGGCTTTCCTGGCGGTGGAGGGCGGCACGGCGGCCGCCTCCAGTCGCATTCACGAGACCGTGGCCAAGCTCACCGAGCAGGTCACCGGTACCTTCGAGCGGCGCATGCCCTCCGGTGGCACCGTACATATCGAGGACATCCAGGACCAGGTCGAACTGGCGCTGATGCGCGCCGGCGAGCACAAGATTGCCCGGGACTACGTGATTTACCGCGAAGAACAGTCGCGCAAGCGCGCCGCGCGCCAGGCCCTGTCCCCCGCCACCCAGGAAGCCGCGGGCAACATTACCGTGGTCCAGCTGGACGGCAGCCGGGCGCCGCTGGATATCGAACGCCTGCACACCATCGTCTCCGAGGCCTGCGCCGACCTGTCCGATGTCAGTGAGGCACAGATTCTCGACGAGGCCCTGCGCAACCTGTACGACGGCGTGACCGCGCGCGAGCTGTCCACGTCGCTGGTCATTACTGCGCGCACCCTGATCGAAAAAGAACCGAACTACAGCTACGTGGCCGCGCGCCTGCTGTGCGACAACCTGCGCGCAGAGGCCCTGAGCTTCCTCGGCGTGGCGGACAGCGCCACCCAGGCCGATATGGGCCACCTCTATGCCGAGGCCCTGCCCGCCTACGTCGAGCGCGGCGTGGCCCTGGAACTGGTATCCCCCGAGCTGAAGGATTTCGACCTGGCGCGCCTTGGTCAGGCCCTGCTGCCCGAGCGCGACCTGCAGTTCACCTATCTCGGCCTGCAAACCCTGTACGACCGCTACTTCATCCACAGCGACGAGGTGCGCTTCGAGCTGCCGCAGATTTTCTTCATGCGGGTGGCGATGGGCCTGGCCGCACGTGAGGACGACCCCAACGCGCGCGCGATCGAGTTCTACGAACTGCTGTCCTCCTTCGACTACATGAGCTCGACCCCGACCCTGTTCAACGCCGGCACCCTGCGGCCGCAGCTCTCCTCCTGCTACCTGACCACGGTGCCGGACGACCTGCGCGGTATCTACGGCGCGATCCAGGACAACGCGATGCTGAGCAAGTTTGCCGGCGGCCTGGGCAACGACTGGACCCCGGTGCGAGCCCTGGGCAGCTACATCAAGGGCACCAACGGTAAATCCCAGGGTGTGGTCCCCTTCCTCAAGGTGGTCAACGACACCGCGGTGGCCGTCAACCAGGGCGGCAAGCGCAAGGGGGCGGTCTGCGCCTACCTCGAAACCTGGCACCTGGACATCGAGGAATTCGTGGAGCTGCGCAAGAACACCGGCGACGATCGCCGCCGCACCCACGACATGAACACCGCCAACTGGATCCCGGACCTGTTTATGAAGCGGGTCTTCGACGACGGCGAGTGGACCCTGTTCTCCCCCAATGACGTCCCGGACCTGCACGACCTCTACGGCAATGCCTTCGAGGAGCGCTACACCTGGTACGAGGAGCAGGCGAGAACCGGCAAACTCAAGCTGCACAAGACCGTGCGCGCACAGAACCTGTGGCGCAAGATGCTGGGCATGCTGTTCGAGACTGGTCACCCCTGGATGACCTTCAAGGACCCCTGCAACCTGCGTTCGCCGCAGCAGCACGTGGGCGTGGTGCACTCCTCGAACCTGTGTACCGAGATCACTCTCAACACCAAGGCCAACGAGGAGATCGCGGTGTGCAACCTGGGCTCGGTCAACCTGCCCCAGCACATCGACGAGAACGGCCTCAACCTGGAGAAGCTGCAGAAGACCGTGCGTACCGCGGTGCGCATGCTGGATAACGTGATCGACATCAACTACTACTCGGTGGGCAGCGCGGAGAACTCCAACTTCAAGCACCGGCCCGTGGGCCTGGGCCTGATGGGCTTCCAGGATGCGCTGTACCGGCAGCACATCGCCTACGGCTCCGAGCAGGCGGTGGAATTTGCCGATCGCTCCATGGAGGCCATCAGCTACTACGCGATCGACGCCTCCAGCGAACTGTCCGGCGAGCGCGGGGCCTACTCCAGCTACGAGGGTTCCCTGTGGAGCCAGGGTATCTTCCCGATCGACTCCCTGGATATCCTCGAGCGCGAGCGCGGCGCCGACTACATCAAGGTCGACAAGACCCAGACCCTGGACTGGCCCAGCCTGCGCGAGAAAGTGAAGCAGCGGGGCATGCGCAACTCCAACGTGATGGCGATCGCACCGACGGCGACGATTGCCAACATTACCGGCGTGTCCCAGTCGATCGAGCCCACATACCAGAACCTGTACGTGAAATCGAACCTGTCGGGCGAGTTCACCGTGGTCAACCCCTACCTGGTCAACGACCTCAAGGCCCGCAACCTGTGGGATGGGGTGATGGTCAACGACCTCAAGTACTACGATGGCAGCGTACAGCAGATCGACCGCGTCCCGGCTGACCTGAAGGCCATCTACGCGACCGCCTTCGAGGTGGAGCCCCGCTGGCTGGTCGACGCCGCCAGCCGGCGCCAGAAGTGGATCGACCAGGCCCAGTCACTGAACCTGTACATCAACAACGCCAGCGGCAAGAAACTGGATATCACCTACCGCATGGCCTGGTTCAGCGGCCTGAAGACCACCTATTACCTGCGCTCGCTGGCGGCCACGGGAACCGAGAAATCCACCATCAGCACCGGCAACCTGAATGCGGTGTCTTCGGGGGAGCAGTCGGGCGCCGCCGCGGCGGGTCCCGCCCCGGTACCGGCGGCCTGCTCGCTGGACGACCCGGATTGTGAGGCCTGCCAGTAGGCAGGCCCGGCACGAGCACAGGCAGAATGCACAGACAGACGTCAAGGGATAAAGCGACATGTTGAATTGGGACGACTACCACCAGGAAGACACCACCAGCGCCAGCCCGGTCACCCAGGCGCCGCCTCAGCCGGCCGCACCTCAGCCGGCCACACCTGAGCCGGCCACACCTCAGCCGGCCGCACCTCAGCCGGCCGCAGCCAAGCAGGAGCTGCCGCCGGAAGTGCTTGCGGGCAACGTGGCCGAGGCCCAGCGCGCAGTAGAGAGCCTGGACGTGGCCCCCGGCCTGGAAGAGCTGGAAATGGGCGCCGCGCGGGTCTCAGTGGACGAGAAGGCGATGATCAACTGCCGCGCCGACCTCAACCAGCTGGTGCCCTTCAAGTACGACTGGGCCTGGCAGAAGTACATCGACGGCTGCGCCAACCACTGGATGCCGCAGGAAGTTAACATGACCGCGGACGTCTCCACCTGGAAAAGCGCCGATGGCCTGACCGAGGACGAGCGCCGGATCGTCAAGCGCAGCCTGGGTTACTTCTCCACCGCCGACTCCCTGGTGGCCAACAACCTGGTGCTGGGTATCTATCGCCTGATCACCAACCCGGAGTGCCGCCAGTACCTGCTGCGCCAGGCTTTCGAGGAGGCCATCCACACCCACGCCTACCAGTACTGCATCGAGTCCCTGGGCATGGATGAGGGCGAGGTCTTCAACATGTACCGCGAGGTGCCCTCGGTCGCCAAGAAAGCGACCTGGAGCCTGGGCCACACCCATCACCTGTCGGACCCCAACTTCAAGACCGGCACCCCGGAGGCGGACCAGACCCTGCTGCGCAACCTGATTGGCTTCTACGCGGTCACCGAGGGGATCTTCTTCTACTGCGGCTTTACCCAGATCCTGTCCATGGGCCGCCGCAACAAGATGACGGGCGTCGCCGAGCAGTTCCAGTACATCCTGCGGGATGAGTCCATGCACCTGAACTTCGGCATCGACGTGATCAACCAGATCAAGCTGGAGAATCCGCACCTGTGGACCGAGGAGTTCAAGCAGGAAGTGATCCAGATGATCCTCGAGGGCACCCAGCTGGAAATCGATTACGCGCGCGACACCATGCCGCGCGGGGTGCTGGGCATGAACGCGGCGATGATGGAGGAGTACCTGCACTTCATCGCCAACCGTCGCCTGTCACAGCTGGGCCTGCCGGAGCAGTTCCCCGGCGCCGCCAACCCCTTCCCCTGGATGAGCGAGATCATGGATCTGCGCAAGGAGAAGAACTTCTTCGAGACCCGGGTGATTGAGTACCAGACTGGCGGCGCCCTGAGTTGGGATTAGGGCGATTGCCAGGCAATACCGCCGGTGGCAATCCCGGCGCAGCACCACCGGAGTGAAACAGACGTATCCAGCAACAGGCAACAACGGGGAACCAGCAATGGATAATCGTGATAAATCGCCCAAGGATACCGAGACGGTCCTGATGGCACTGGACCAGATCAGCCAGACGATTGACGTGATGACCAGCGTCGTGGGCCGCCTGCGCACCTTCGTCCAGGAGGAAGCCGCAAGCACCACGCGCCAGCCAGACCTGCAGGAGGAAATGCGGCCCGACCGTATCCTGCACTAGGCGCCCGCAAGGGCACCGTTAGCGCCCCGCATTGCCGGGGTGCCTGTATCACCCCCACCGGGAGGCAGTCGCCACCCGCCAGATTTCTAACCTCAGCGATTTAACCACCGGGCACGCCCTCCGGCGCGCCCGGTCGCAGCTAGCGGAAGCTGGGGCTGACCGGCGCCGGCAGGTGGGTCTCCGCCTCACAGCGGGCCCGCAGTTCCTCGATGTCCCCGCCGCGATTGAACAGCGGCAGGTCATCGCCGCGCTCGGCAATGCGCTCGGCGCGCAGGGCCTCGGTGGCCGCGGCGTCGACCTGGCCGTCTGCATCGATGACCACGCCGTAGCGACGGGCGCCGTCGCGGGTCACCAGGCGGCGCGCCACGTCCTGCCGCACCAGTTCGGGGTCACGCTTGTAGGGATCGCCCCAGCCGCCGCCACCCCAGGTATTGAAGTACAGCAGGTCGCCCTGCCTGACCTTGATGCCCTCGACCTTGGCGGGTAACCACTGCTCGCTGCCATCGGCCCGCACCAGGCGCTTGGTCGAGCGCATACCCGTCTCGCCGCCCAGCACGCCCCAGGGGTAGGTCAGCCAGCGTTCGTCGTGAATCCCGATTTCACCCTCCGCGAGGAAGCGGTAGGCCACGCTGAGGCCGTTGCCGCCCCGGTGCAGGCCCGCGCCGCCGGAATCGGGGATGGTCGCATACTTCTCGATACGCAGGGGGAAGTAGGACTCGATAAACTCGTTGGGCACATTGGTGAAGCCCGGCCACAGGGAGTGGCCGTCGGGCCCGTCGCCCACCGGGCGGCCGGGAATCCCACCGAAACCGATCTGGAAGAGCTGGAACCACTCGCCGGTGTCGCGGTAGCCGGAGTAGAACAGGTGCGGGGAATCGGAGAAGCCGGCGGCATTGAGCATCTGCTCCGGCGCGCCCATCCCCAGCAGCGCGCCCAGCAGGTCGAAGATGCGACCCAGGGCGTGGGTGCGCCCCGACAGGGCCGCGGGAAACTTCGGCTTGAGCAGGGTGCCCTCGGGGATACGCACATCGACCAGGTCGTAAAAACCGTCGTTGAATACAATCTGCGGGTCCACCACGTTGATGGTGAAGGAGCCGAAGAACATCTTGAACATGTCCTCGTTGAGGAAGAAGTTCACCGAGCTCTGGGCCTGGGGATCAGTGCCTTCGAAGTCGAAGATTGCCCTGGAGCCCTCTCGCCACATGCGGCACTTGATACGGTAGGGGCCCATGCCCATGCCGTCGTCACAGAGATAGTCCTCGAACTCGCGGGGCTCCTCGGGAATAAAGTTTTCGATGATGTGCTTCATCGCGTCGTGGTTGCGCTGCAGCATCACTTCCATGGTCGATACCAGCACCTCGTCGCCGAAGCGCTCCGCCAGTTCCACGCAGCGCCGGGCCGCGGTGTTGCAGGCAGCCACCAGGGCATTGAGGTCAAAGCGGTTCCACTGGGGTGTGCGCACGTTGTGCAGGATCAGCTCCAGCATGTCGCTCTGCAGCTCGCCCTTCTTGTACAGCTTGATCGGCGGGATGCGAATGCCTTCCTGGAAAATCGAGGTCGCCTCAATCGGGATCGAGCCGGGTACCATGCCGCCGTTGTCGGACATGTGGCCGAACATTGCCGACCAGGCAATATGCCGCCCGTCCTTGAAGACCGGCACCAGTACCACCCAGTCCGGCAGGTGCGACACCGCGGCGTTGCACATGTAGGGGTCGTTGGTGAGGATCACATCCCCTTCCTCGATGTCCGCGTCGTAGACCGAGAGGAAGGGACCGATAAAGGAGCCAAACTGGCCCACCACCATCTTGCCCTCGCGGTTGGCGATCATCGGGAAACAGTCACCCTGCTCGCGGATCCCGGGGGACATGGCCGTGCGGAACAGCACCGCGTCCATCTCCTCGCGGGCGTTGCGCAGGCCGTTCTCGATCAGGTCCACGGTCACGCCGTCGACGTCGACGGTATTGAGGGGCGTGTCGTTGCTTTGCAGAAGTCGTGCAGTCATGGTCTGGCTCCTCAGGCTACCGGGTTGATCAGCAGGTTACCCACCGCGTCGACGGTCGCCGCGTGACCGGGCAGGATCACCGTGGTCGAGTCCATTTCGCCGACGATGCAGGGGCCCGGCACCTCCAGACCCTCGTGCAATTTCTGGCGATCATAGATCGGGGCGTCGTGCCACTCACCGCGATAGTAGAAGCGGCTGTCGTGGATTTTGCAGTCGGCCAGGGCCGCACCGGTATCCCCCACGGTCTGCTGGGCAAACTCGCGGGTCCGGGCCTTGGCCACGGCGCGGATCATCAACACCTCGTGGCCATCGCCCAGCTTGAAGGTAAACAGCTGCTCGTGCTCCGTATCGAACTGGTCGGTCAGCAGGCTGACGCCCTTCTGCTCCAGCTCTTCGCGGGTAAAATCCACGGTAATCTCGAAGGCCTGCCCGGCATAGCGGAGGTCTGCCTGGAAGGTCACCTCGTGACTCTCGGCGGGAATGCCGTCTGCCACCAGGGCTTCGCCGGCACGGCTCTGTAGATCCAGCAGGTCCGCCAGCAGTTTTTCATCGCTCAGTTCGCTGGCCATCATCAGGTAGGTGCGCGCCGCCTCGTCCTGGACCTGGGTGGTGGCATCGCCATAGGCACAGAGTACCCCGGGACCCGGGGGTACGATCACCGGCCAGGCATTGGTCAGGATACCCAGGGCATTGGCGTGCAGGGGACCCGCACCGCCGAAGCCCACCAGGGCGAAATCCCGTGGGTCGTAACCCTGCTCCACGGACACCAGCCGCAGGGCGCCGAACATGGACTCGTTGACGATGCGCACGATGCCCTCGGCGGCCTCCATCACGCTGATGCCCATGGCATCGGCGACTTTCTTCACCGCCGCCTCGGAGGCGTCGCGATTGATTTCCATCTTGCCGCCGAGTTGCACGTCCGCCGGCAGGTAGCCCAGGACCACGTTGGCGTCGCAGACCGTCGGTTCCTCACCGCCCTTCATGTAACAGGCGGGTCCCGGCACCGCACCGGCGGACTCCGGCCCCACCCGCAGGGCACCGGTCAGCTCGGGTACGAAGGCAATCGAGCCCCCACCGGCACCCACGGTACGCACGTCCACCGAGGGCGCGCGCACGCGCACATCGCCCACGTAGGTTTCCCGGCGCACCCGGGCGCGGGCATTCTGGATCAGGGCCACGTCGGTGGAGGTGCCCCCCATGTCAAAGGTCAGGATATTGTCAAAGCCGGCACGGCTGCAGAAAAACGCTGCCCCGGCCACTCCGCCCGCCGGTCCGGACATCAGCAGGTTGACGGGGCTTTCCTCGGCGGCCCGGGCCGAGGCGAGGCCGCCGTCGGAGCGCAGGATCGACAGCTGGGTGTTGCCCATGCGCTCTTCCAGCGCCGCCTGCAGGTTGCGCACATAGGCAGACACCTCCGGGCGCACGTAGGAGTTCACGACGGTGGTTTCGGTACGCTCGTACTCCTGCATCTCCGGGACCACGTCACTGGAAATCGAAATCGGCGTGTCAGTGAAGATTTCCGCGGCAATCTCCCGCGCGCGACGCTCGTGCTCGCTGTTGATGAAGGCGTTGATAAAGCAGATGGTGAGGGCCTCCACCTGCCCGGTGGCGTGCAGTTCCTGCAGGGAGGCTCGCAGGGC
This sequence comes from Sediminihaliea sp., assembly GCA_965222335.1. Taxonomy (GTDB): domain Bacteria; phylum Pseudomonadota; class Gammaproteobacteria; order Pseudomonadales; family Halieaceae. The sequence goes on from OZ244944.1 coordinate 1,564,805, forward strand.
ATCCTCGTCCAGCGGGGTGACCACGCTGCCGTCGGCAGCCAGGCGCTCGAGGGCACCAATGGTCAGTTCCAGCGGCGCCAGCAGGGGGCTCTTGACGTAGCTCACCCAGCCACCCAGGCCGCCGGGGCAGTAGGAACGCGCGACCTGCAGGGTGTCTTCGTAGCCCGCCGTCGTCACCAGACCCACGGTGGCGCCGCGGCCGGTAAGCACCGCGTTGGTCGCTACGGTGGTGCCGTGCATCACCCGGTTGATACCGCCCGGCTCCACCCCGCTCTCCTCACAGATACGGGCGATGCCGTTGAGCACCCCGATAGACGAATCCTCGGGCGTCGAGGGAACCTTGGCGGTGTGTGTTTCACCGGTCTCTTCATTGATCAGCAGCAAGTCGGTGAAGGTGCCACCTACATCGACTCCCAGGCGATAACTCATAGTGTTCTCCCCCTGTCGGGATGGTTGGGTTTGTCAGGCACACGCCTGTGCCGCGCGCCTGGTCAGCCAGGGCTGCAGCCAGGCCTTGGCACGCCCGCCCGGTGCGGTGCCGGTCAGTTTTTCTGCCAGGTCGGAAGCGCGCATCAGCGCATCCAGGTCAATTCCCGTGCCGTAACCCATCTGCTCCAGCATCATCACCACGTCTTCGGTGGCGACATTGCCGCTGGCACCGGGGGCGAAGGGACAGCCGCCGAGACCGGCAATCGAGGCATCGAAGTAACGTACGCCCGACTCCAGCGCGGCAAACACATTGGCCATGCCCATGGCCCGGGTATCGTGGAAATGACAGCCCAGGCGCCCGGCGCCGACGGCGGCCACCAGCGGGTCCATCAGCTGGCGCACCTGTTGCGGGTTCCCGGCGCCAATGGTGTCGGCTATCACAACCCGGTCGGCGCCCAGGTCGGCGAACTTCTGCGCGATATCCCGCACCAGCGCCGGGTCGGTGTCGCCGTCGAAGGGGCACGCAAAGGCCACGGACACCGTGGCGATCACCTGCACCCCGTCTTCCCGCGCGCGCTGGATGATGCGGGCGGTGTCCTCCTCGGCCTGCAGCATGCTCATTTTCACATTGCGCTGCGCCATGCCCTCGCTGGCATACAGGACCATGGCCACCGTATTCACCCCGGCTTCCAGTGCCAGCTCGTAACCGCGGGCATTGGGAATGAGGGCGCTGAGCGCCACTTCATCGATATCCTCGAGTGCTGCCAGCACCTCGGCGGAGCCCGCCATCGCGGGGACCGCGCGCGGCGACACGAAAGCACCCGCCTCAATGTGGGTCATACCGGCATCGACCAGCGCACGCACCAGGCTGGCGCGTTCCGTCACTTCCAGGATCCGGGCCTGGTTCTGCAGACCGTCCCGCGGCCCCACATCATTGACGATAACCCTGTCTTGCATCAGGCGATCACTCCCTTCTCACGCAGGCTGGCGACCTCTGCCTCACTGTAGCCCAGCACCTGGTTGAATACCTCATCGGTATGCTGGCCCAGCAACGGTGCCGGGGTGAATTCCTCGGCGCCGGAACGGGACAGCTTGATCGGGTTGCCCGGCCCCCGGGTGCTGGCGCCGCCGGGATGCTTCAGGTCAATCACCATGTTGCGGTGCAGGACCTGGGGATCCGACAGGGCCTGGCTGAACTTGTTGACCGGGGCGCAGGGGATGCGCTTGGCCTCGAGCTGCGCCAGCCAGTGGTCGCAGGTGTTGGTGCCCAGGATTTCCTCCAGGCGGCTGTTGATCATGTCGCGCGCTGCCCAGCGACCAGGCTGCCCGTCCAGGACCGGATCATCGAATTCCGGACACTCCACCACCTGCTTGAGGTTCTGCCAGAAGTTATCGGTAATCACCGCGATCACGATAAAACCGTCGGCACAGCGGAAAGTGTTGTAGGGCACGTGTACAAAGTGGGAGTTGCCTATCGGGTGGGGGTCCTCTCCCGACAGGAAGTACATGGTCGCCATATAGTTGAGCAGGGATATCTGGCAATCCAGCATCGAGATGTCCACGTGCTGGCCCACGCCGCTGCGCTCGCGCTCAAAGAGGGCGGAGAGGATGCCCATCACGCCGAACATGCCGCCGCCGAGATCCCCAATCGGGATGCCCGCCCGCACCGGGTGTTCGGGATCGGTGCCGGTGATGGACATGCCGCCGCCGGTGGCCTGGGCCACCTGATCGAAGGCCGGCCGGTTGTGCCCCGGGCCGTCAGAGCCGAAGCCGGTCACCGTACAGGTGATGATGCGCGGGTTATGCTGACTCAGGGTGTCGAAGTCAATGCCCAGGCGCTCGGCCACGCCAGCCCCGAAATTACTGAGCACCACATCGGATTTCTCTACCAGCTTGTAGAACTCTGCCTTCCCCGCCTCGCTTTTGAGATCGATGGCGACGCTCTTCTTGTTGCGGTTCAGGGTGATAAAGTAGGCGCCCATTCCCTCCAGGGAGTTGTCCGGGTCCGTGGCCAGCAGCTTGCGCGTGCCCTCACCGTGCAGGGGCTCGACCTTGATCGTCTCCGCACCGAGGTCCGCGAGAATCATCCCGCCATAGGGGCCTGACAGCATGTGGGTCAGGTCCAGTATGCGCACGCCGCTTAATGTCTTGTTCATGATGCTTGCAACCTTTCTGGCGCCGCCCGGGGTCTGCACCCCTGACAAAGACGCGTCACTCAGTATTAGACTCGATCCATAAGTTATACTATTGTTATGTATATATATCAATATAAACACAACTGCGAAAGCTGACACGGATCACCATCCATGACAGGCTGCTTCGTCCCGGGCGCAAGGGCGCCCCTGCGGAATACGCCTGTATTCAGAAGTGCCTTAATCCATTATCATTATGTGAATGGATCATTTCGGCGACGGACGGCCCCGGCGGCCAAATCCGCCACCCCAGGCCAACAGGATAATTGTTGAATGACGCCCATCGATTCGCTGTTCAGTTCCCGGGTCAAGGAGGGCCTGTCCAAGGACTCGCCCACCCCCCTGTATCACCAACTCTTTGATCTGCTGCGCAGCATGATCCTTGACGGCACGCTGTCCCGCGACGATCGCATGCCCTCGGATGAACAGCTGGCGCGGGCCTTTGATGTGTCGCGGATTACCGCCAAGCGCGCCATGGACGAGCTGGCCGCGGCCAAGCTGGTCAAGAGACAGCGCGGCAAGGGCACCCACGTCATCTTCGATTACAAGCCGCCGCCGGTACAGGAGCCCCTGGTCGGCATGCTGCAGGAAATCGAATCCCTGGTGCGCAGTTCCACCGCCAGGGTACTGACCTGTGAGATGCTCAAGCCCCCGGCACACATTCGCGAGGAGCTGGGTCTGCAGGCAGACGAGACTGCACTGCGCCTGATTCGCACCCGCCAGCGCAAAGGGCTGACTTTCGGTTACTACGCCAGCTGGACCAAGGGAGTGGCGCTTCCCAAACGACCGTCCGTGTTTGTAAAAACCCCGCGCCTCACCTACTTCAAACAACAGGGCCTTGAGGTCAGCTACGCCACCCAGGTCATCACCGCCGTGGCCGCAACACCCGAGGTCGCGGATGCCCTGTCGATCAAGGAAGGCAGTCCCCTGCTGAGCCTGACCCGGCGCTGTTACGACCAGGAAGGCAGTCAGCGGCAGTTACGCGACTATCTCAACGTTCTCTACAATCCCGAGCTGTTCCAGTACCAGATGGACCTCAGCATCGACTGAGCCCCCTCTTCCATTGGCACAACCCTGCCCCAGAGCGGGGGCAGGGCCTGCCGGCACTATCAGAAGCTGTACTGCACATCCACGCCGTAGGTGCGCAGCGCCGACGGGTGATTGAAGCTACCACCGAACTCCGGCGCCGGAATCACCTCCTGCAGGTACTCTTCATCGGTGATGTTGCGACCCCAGGCGGTGATCGTCCAGGATGCACCTTCCAGCCCCACCCGCAGGTTCAGAGTGTCATAGGCATCGCGCTGGGACCGGGAAAAGTCCTGGTTGAAGCCGGGGCCGAAGAAGGCATTCCAGATCGTTGGGGTCTGCTCACCCTGCAGGGTGTGGAACCAGGTGTCACCCACATACTGCCAGTCCAGGCGCGCCACCAGGTCCATCGCGCCGCTCACCGGGTACACCAGCTGGGCGCCCAGGTTGCCGGTGACTTCCGGCGCCTGCGGCACCTCATTGCCCTCGGAGGCAGGACGATTGCGGTTCTCCTCGATCTCGGAGTCCAGCAGACCCACGCCGCCGTAGAAGCTCAGGTTATCCGTCAGCAGCAGGCTGAAATCCGCCTCCATACCCTGGATGTACATTTCCTCGATCGTGGTCACGGCCCGCAGCAGGCCGAAGGGTCCGGCAAAGAACTCGAAGAACTGGTTGTCTTCCACCTCGGTGCGGAATACTGCCGCGTTCAGGCGCAGGCGGCGATCCCACCACTCGGACTTGAGCCCGAACTCGAGGTTGGTGGAGACCTCTTTGTCGTAGTCATCCGGTACCCGCAGATTGGCGTTGACCGCTTCACCCGGGCCACCCTGGCCGGCGTTGAACCAGAACCCGAGCAAGTCCTGGGTGCCCACGGAGTTAAAGCCGCCACTGCGGAAGCCCACGCCGTAGCTAGCGAACAGGTTGATGGTGTCGGTCGCCTGGTAGCTCAGGGTCACCTTCGGCTGCAGCTGGCTGAAGCTGCGGTCACGATCCGCGATGCCGTTCGGGTTGTTGTCCAGGGCCGGGTTGATCTTGCCCGGAAGATTGACGTTCAGGCCGGAGGCGTTGACGTTGGGCACCTGGTTACTGACCTCACGCTCCTCGCGGTCGTAGCGCAGCGCCACGGCAAGCTCGGTGCGATCACCCAGGTCAAATTCCAGCTGGCCATAGATTGCCTGCACGCTGGTATCAAAATCGTCCCAGAACAGCAGGTCAGTAGGGTTCGGACCGGTCGGTGCAACGTAGGGCTGGCGCGAGAAGCCCAGGCCCTGGTCGGCGCCGTAGGCAACCACTACCTCACGCTCGATCTCGGCAAAGTAGACCCCGGCAATCCAGCGCATGGACTGGTCCGACGGCGACACCAGACGCGCGTCGAAGCTGAGATCCTTCTGGTTGCGCTCCTGGTACTGGTAACCGTCACAGCTGGTCGCGGTGTAAGGACCGTACACGCCCTGGAAATCATTCTCCGGACCGGGGGGCAGCACACCGAATGGCTGGAAGGCGGGACCAAACAGGTCCGGACGGGTGAAACTGTTCAGTGTGGCGCGGTCGTTCTGGCAGGAGGGCGTTACCTCATAGCCATAAAACGTCGCGCTGGTGCCGTCGGAGAGAAGGTACTCGTCCAGGTCGTTGTAGGCGACGCTGGCCACCAGATCGGCGAAGCCCAGGTTCCAGTCGGCCTTGAGCGCAAGATCCATGGTTTCCTGCTCATTTTCACCGGGCACGTTAAAGGTGAAATTCAGGTCCGCTTCGTTGACGTCCTGGAAAAACGTCGGGCTGCCAAACACGGCCTCGAACTGGGGAATGGCAAAGGTGGCATTGAAGTTGATCGCGCCGCCCTCCACCTTGGAGTAGCCACCGCGGAAGTCCAGGGTAAGGTCTTCGTTGACATTCCAGATCAGGCGACCGCGACCGCTGCGGTCCTCCAGGTAATCCACGGCGTCATCTTCACCGGTAAAAATATTCTCGTAAGAACCGTTGGTCTCGCGCGTGGCGAAGGAAAGGCGGCCGAGCAGGACGTCCTCGATAATCGGTCCACTGATCGTCCCGTTCACCTTGTAGCTGTCCTCGTTGCCGATGCCGCCACCGACCTTGGCCTCGACCTCGTTGCTGGGCTGCTTGGTGGTCACCAGGATGGCCCCGGCCACGGCGTTGCGGCCGTAAAGCGCGCCCTGCGGGCCTTTCAGCACCTCGATCTGCTGTACGTCGAACAGCTCCTCGTTAAAGCTGTTGGGGTTGGTGCTGAGGATGCCGTCCACCACGTAAGCGAAGGTGGATTCAGCGTCGCGGGTGGAGACGATGCCGCGGATACTCAGCTGTGTGTCACCGACGTTGGCCGTGTTTACCAGGGTCACATTGGGTACCAGACCCACGTAATCATCCGCGCGTTCAACGCCGGCGCGCTGCAGGGTCTGCTCGTCAATCGCGGTAATGGAGATCGGCACTTCCTGCAGGTTTTCCGAGCGTTTACGCGCGGTCACCACCACTTCTTCTATCGCTACCGCAGTGGATTGCTGAGCCATGCCACCCTGGGCATACACCGAGGATGCGGTTGCCACGGACAGTGCCAACAGCTTGCGTGTTATTTTCATCCCTACCTCTCCCTACTCGACGTCACGAATCGTTTCCGAGCAAACCAGCCCCCGGACTTTCTGTTTTTCGCAGTACTGCCCGTGAGGGCAGCGCGTACCGCGTTCCCGTTGATACTGTCGCTGACCGCGATCGGATTCAGGCAGCAGGCGGTTTATCGCCGGCCCTGGTGCTCCTGACGGTCAGGCGGCCGTGCGCGCCGCCAACGCGGCGATCACCTCGTCCACCGTGACCACTTCCGCATACTTCGCGTGCATGTCAGCGAGATTGGCGGCGTGCGCCTCACGGTTCCGGTCTCCCACCGCTTCCCGCGGCACGAGCACCGGGTAGTTGTGCTGCAGGCCATCCACCACGGTGGCGCGAACGCAGCCACTGGTCGTAAGGCCCACGACTGCCAGGGAGTCCACCCCGTCCCGCGCCAGGTCAGCCTTCAGGGTGGTGTCAAAAAATGCGCTGGCCCAGCGCTTCTCCAACAGAAGGTCCGCCTTCTCTCTCGGCAGACGGGGATCAATCTCCACCCAGGCCGAGTCCGGGGTCAGCACGTTAAGTGCCGGCAGCCGGTCGCGAAACACACTGGCCTCGGCGGGCGAGTGATAGACCACCGTGGTCAACACCACCGGCAGTTGCTGCTGGTGCCAGGCATCCATCAGCCGGCCCACCGCGGCGACCACCTCGGGGCAATCCACGCCCAGAGGACAGGCGGGATCGGTGAAGCCTCGCACCACATCCACCACAATCAACGCAGGCCGCTGGCCCAGTTGCTGCGCCCGACGGTCAAGATCCAAAAGCAGCCTCCCGGGGCATACGGCTGCGCACGCCAGCCCCATATTTCTCTATTGACTTAACTATATATCATTAGCTTGAATTAAATACAAACCCCGCGGCGTTCTGCTCACAGATTGCGCCGCACCAACACCCGGGATGAGACCAGCGGACCGGACAGCTCAACCAGTACCGTGGCGGAACTCACTGCCGGCTACAGGGCTTTCGCCAACGCCAGGTGGAGGCCTGTCGCGACAGGGGTCATGGCCAACGCTCATGCGCTGGATCCACCCGCCGCAGGCTGCAATGACAGCAGCAGATCCTTGATCCCGTGGTGCACATCGCGATTCACGTTGAGCATGTTGGTCAGGGCCGCGCCCGTGACGCTGTCGCTGGCCGCCATGTCACCCACGCTGCGGTTGCCTCGGTCGTGATGCTGGTCATTGCGCGCCAGCCACTCCCCGACAAGCTCGCCCGCCGCCGCGCGCTCCAGGTCCGCGGAGATACGCAGGTAGGCCCCGATCGCGGCCGCCACAAAGTCTCGATGCTCCCGGTACAGCGCCTGCACCGGCGACTGCTCACTGTGCTGCTGGGTCAGCAGGTGTTCGCGGATATCCTTGAGAGTCTTGCTGCTGTAGGCCAGAGCCCGCGCCTCCCGGGTCAGGCGATCCAGCTGCGATGCCTGGGTCAATTGCAGCGGCTCCGCCTGTACATCGGCGGCAAATGCCAGCAGCTCCGATTCCCGCTCCTTGATCAGGCCGTAGCGCTGCTCCTCCGAAATCGCCTGTCTGACACTGTCGCGCAGGTCCGTCGCGAGGGGCGCGGGCAGGTCCAGGTCTGCCACCTGGAGACGAAAACCCTGAAGTGCCAGGGCGATGGCATCCAGGCGCATCGCCTGCAATACCCGGGTCATTGCCGCCAGTGCCGCCTCGGGCACTGCCGTGGGCACACCCTGCAGGCTCAGGGTGGCACCCTCGTGCGAACTGAAGCGTCGCCCCAGCCATGCCGACCAGGGTTTGAGAAGGGGCACGAACAACAGCAGACCCACCAGGTTAAACAGGCTGTGGAAGGCGACCAGGGTGTACAGGGGATCCTCCAGGGACAGCAGCCCCTGGATCCAGGGCAACAGCGGCAGCATTACCAGCAGGGCGAAGGTATCCACCACCACGTTGTAGGAAAAGTGCGCCAGGGCCAACTGTCGCTTGATCACACTGCCGCCGATGCTGCCAATCACGGTGGTACTGGTCGTACCCAGGTCCGCACCGACCACCAGCGCCGCGGCTGCCCCCAGGTCCAGTAGTCCACCGTGCAGGGCCGCCAGGGTAAGCATCATCACCGCAGAGCTGGACTGGATCAGGGCAGCCAGAAAAACCCCCGCCAGGAAATACACCAGCGTGGACTGCCCCTGCAGCAAGCCGATATCCCAGCGCTGGGCCACCTGGCCCATGGCCTCCTTCATCAGATCCAGGCCCAGCAGTATCAGGCCAATGCCGAACAGTGCGGCACCCAGGGCCGCCCAGTGGCTGCGGCGCATTGGCAGGAGCTGTAGAAAACCGCCCAGGGCCATCGCCGGCAGGGCAAACTCCTGCAGGGAAAGCTTGAACCCCAGGGTAGCCACCATCCAGCCGGTGACCGTCGTCCCGAGGTTGGCCCCGAGCAGTACTCCCACCGCGTTGTACAGCGGCAGCACTGCGGCGCTGGCGAAGGCGAGCACCAGCAGGCTGACCAGGGAGCTGCTCTGCATGATCGCGGTGACCGCGACCCCGACCCCGATACTGCCCGCCGCGGAAGCCGTGGACCGGGACAGCCAGCGCTGGAAGGTGCGGTGACCGAGGGCCCGGATACCCTGCTCCAGCGACCGCATGCCAAACAGGAACAGCACCAGCCCCATCGCTGCACTGAACAGCAGCGGCAGGGATACGCTCATATCAGGGACTCTTCCACCGAGACGGTCTCGGGGTGCGCGGCGAGAAAGTCCAGGGCGTAGCGCAGCGCCCCCCGGGACTCGGCGTGCACCGTAAACAGCGTCTCGCCCGGCTCTACCCGGTCACCCAGGCGCACCTGTAAATACAGCCCTGCGGCGGCATCTGCCGGCGCCCCCGCGAGCTTGGCGAGTTTGGCGATACAACGGGTGTTCATATGCGCGACCAGCCCGTGGCGCTCGGCGACCACCGTGTGACTGTAACGGGCTACCGGGGGTTCTCGCAGGCCACCCTGGGCCTCGCAGATCGCCTGGAACTTACTCCAGGCGCGACCGGAATCCAGGATCGACCGGGCCAATTGATAGCCCTCGCCGGCGCCGACCCGCTCCCCGAACTCAAGCACGTCACCCGCCAGCGCCAGGGCGCGCTGGCGCAGGTCGGCCGGCGCCCCGGGCTGGCCCTGCAGGACCGCAAGGATGTCCCGCGCCTCCAGTGCCGGACCGATCCCGTGCCCGACGGGCTGGCTGCCGTTGCTGATATGCACCTTGAGCTCGATACCCAGCGCCCGGCCGGTTGCCAGCAGGTGGCCGGTGAGCCGCTCCGCCATCGCCTCGTTGCGCACCTTGGCGGTGGGGCCCACGGGCATATCGATCAACACCCGGTTGGAACCGGCGGCGACCTTTTTACTGATTACCGAAGCCACCAACTGGCCCTCGCTGTCCAGGTCCAGGGCACGCTCCACCCGGATCACGGTGTCGTCCACCGGGCTCAGGCTGACGGAGCCGCCCCAGACCACGCAGCCTCCCTCCTGCTCGACCACGCGCCGCATGGCGGTCAGGCTGAGATCCACCGGGGCGAGTGTCTCCATGGTATCCGCAGTGCCTGCGGGCGAGGTGATCGCGCGGGAGGAGGTTTTGGGCATCAGCAGCCCCGCAGCGGCCACGATCGCCACCACGATCGGGGTGGTGCGGTTGCCCGGGAGGCCACCCACGCAGTGCTTGTCCATCACCAGCGGCTGCGCCCAATCCAGGCGCGCACCCACATCGACCATCGCCCGGGTCAGAACAATGATTTCGTCGATATCCAGGCGACTACCGGAACAGGCCGCGACGTAGGCCGCGAGCTCGATATCAGAATAGCGTCCCTCGCGAATGTCGCGCACGATGCGCTGCGCGGCGGCGGCGTCCAGCGGATGCCCGTAGAGTTTGCCACGCACATCGCTCATCGACTCCACCGGGCGCGGGTGACTCAGCCACAGGTGGTCCGCTGGCGCCGGGTGCAGCAGATTCCAGGCGGCCTCCGACAGTCCCACCTCGCCGGAAGCAACAACGCCGTTGTGCAGGATATTCAGGGTGGCGATGATCGCACGCTCGCCGCAGCTCACCCGCACCCGGGACCGGGCATTGAAGCCCTCCGCGCGACACACAGCACTATCTGCGCGCACGTATACCACGGGCTCCTCGTAGGTATCGATCCCCAGGCGTATTGGGCGCAGTCCGCTGGCCGCCATGGCGCTCCCCTGGTCACGTATCCATCCATGTTCATTATACAAGCGCAGCGACACATCCCGACAGGTAAAAACCGCCCTCGATCGGCCGCGAGGCGCGATGCCGGGGATTCCTGACCTGGCACCGGCAATACTTGACCCGACCACCGCCCTGGCTTAGCGTGCAGCATTCGACGCGCCCCCAAGGATCACGCCATGTTCAAGGCCCCCTTCGTTATTGCCCTGCAAATCATTACCCTACTGTTCGCCACCGCCCTGGCGCCTGCCCAGGCGGCGACCGTCTCCACGGCTACCTACCTCGAATCCGGCCAGCGCCAGGCGCAGCTGGCCCAGGTGGATGCGGTACTCGCGGGCGATGCGGTACAGGCCCAGCTGGAAGAGCTGGGCGTCAGCCACGCGGATGCCATGGCACGGGTCGCGGCACTCACCCCCGCGGAACTGCAGACCCTGTCCCAGCGCCTTGACGAGCTCCCCGCCGGCGGCAGCCTGCTGGGCCTGGTGGGTGCGGTATTCGTGGTCCTCCTCATCCTGGAGCTGGTCGGCGTCACTGACGTCTTTACCGGCGTCTAACCACGGGCGTCTTCAGCCGGGCACAGGGAGGCGTGAGAACTGCCCTGGTGCTGGTGGCCTGCCTGCTGGCAGGCTGTGCCAGCACGGCGCCAGCGCCCTCCGGCCCCGGGGTGGAGCTGACACAGGTGCCCTTTTTCCCCCAGCAGGCCTATCAGTGCGGCCCCGCCGCCCTGGCCACGGTGCTGGTCCACAGCGGCGTCACCACCTCCCCCGAAGCCCTGACCGACGCGACCTTCATCCCCGGGCGCGAGGGCAGCCTGCAGGCCGAACTCGTCGCGGCGGCGCGCCAGCAGGGCCGGATACCCCTGCCCATCCCCGGTGACGCCGGCGCATTGCTACGCGAGCTGCGCGCCGGCAATCCGGTGCTGGTGCTGCAAAACCTGGGTATAGATGCACTGCCGCGCTGGCACTACGCGGTGGTCGTGGGCTATGCCGACGGCGCCTGGCTGCTGCGCTCAGGTACCGAGCAGCGACGGCGCGAGGCGCACGCCGCGTTTATGCGCAGCTGGGGCAAGTCGGGCTTCTGGGCGCGGGTGGTGACGCGCCCCGGGGAACTGCCGGCCTCGGCCGGGGCCGGTGAGGTGCTCTCCAGCCTGGCCGCCAGTGAAAGCCGCCTGCCCGCGGCGGCCGCCCTCGCCAGCTGGGAGGCAGCATTGCAGCGCTGGCCGCAGGACAACCGGCTGCTGTTCGCCACCGCCAACGCCAACCGGCGGGCGGGGGAAGACCTTCGCGCGGCCCGCCTGTTCCAGCGCCTGCTCGGGCGCGACACCGGGCACCTCGCCGCGCGCAACAACTATGCGGACCTGCTCCTCGCCGCCGGCTGTCCCGTCCGCGCTGACACGATCCTGGCGCCCGCCCGGGCGGCGACCGCGGGAGACCCGGGCCCACTGGGCCGGGCCATCAGCGCCACGGGCCGGGAGATTGCTGCGGCGGGCGCCGAAGGCGACTGCCGGCTACCCTGAGAGGCAGCCCCCGGTCTGGCCTGGTAAACCACGCGCGCCCCGCAGGATGTAATCCATCTAGCCCTTGCCCTGCGCCTCCGTTCTGGACTATACAATTGTGCAGTGATTGTCGCCCCGCGCCGGCAGGGGTTGTTGCGCCCCATTTCCGGGCGTTGCAGGCCGGGGCCCAGAGGAGCCAAGAATGAGTCAGTGTCCATTTACCAATTTGCTGGATCCGCAGACCTACGCGGGGGGCATGCCCTACGCTGAGCTGGCCAGGTTGCGGGCAGCGGGCCCGGTGGTGCGCATGGAGGACCCGCTCAGCGGCGTGCCCTACTGGCTGGTGACACGACAGGCGGAGCTGGACTACATCAGCAAGAATCCGCAGCTGTTTTCCTCGGCCAGGCGCTCGCCCTTCCCCACCGAGTACGAGGACTGGATGGTCACCGAGATTCACCAGCGCACGATCATTGGCATGGATCCACCGGAGCACCAGATCGTACGGCGAATCGTGCGCAGCGCCTTCACCCCGAAAAGCGTGGAGGCTTTCGAGCCCGACCTGCGGGCCCACGCGCGGCGCATCGTGGATGCCGTGGCGAGCCGGGGAGAGTGCGAGTTTGTCGAGGAGGTGGCCGCAGAATTACCGCTGATCGCCATCCTCGAGCTGCTGGGGGTGCCCATCGAGGACCGCAAACAGTTCTTCGACTGGACCAACACCATGATCTTCGCCGACGACCCCGATATGTCGGTTTCCGAGGAGGCGGGGCAGCTGGCCTCGGCGGAGGTCATCAGCTATGCCATGCGCCTGGCGGAGGCACACCGCCGCGACCCGCGCCCCGGTCTGCTGGAGGCACTCCTGGAGGGTGAGGTCAAGGGCCGCAAGATTACCGAGGAAGAATTCGGCTGGATGTTCATCCTGATCCTGGTTGGCGGCAATGAATCCACGCGCACAGTGATCGCCCACGGCATGCGCCTGCTGATCGAGCATCCGGACCAGCTGCAATACCTGGTGGAACACCCGGAGCGGATACCGGCAGCCTGCGAGGAAATCCTGCGCTACAACACCGCCTTTATTGCCATGCGCCGCACCGCCACACAAGACGTTGAACTGGGCGGCCAGCAACTGCGCGCCGGGGACAAGGTTGTGCTGCACTATCACACGATCAATCACGACGAGCAGGTGTTCGGTGATGACGCGATCGCCTTCGACGTGCGCCGGGCGGAACGCCAGCCGGACCTCGGCAACCAGCTGCGCTCCTTCGGCATTGGCCAGCATTTCTGCATCGGCTCGCACCTGGCGCGCCTGGAGTTGCGCATCATGATGGAAGAGATCATTCCGCGCCTGCGCAACCCACGCTTCCTGCAGCCACCGCGCTACGTGAAGTCATTTTTTGTCAACGCGGTCAAGGACATGCACATCGCATTTGATCCCGAGCCCGCCCAACGCACCGGCACCGGAGGCTGAATATGTCCGAACTCGACGCAGGCAGCTTCGACTACATCGTCGTCGGCGGCGGCTCCGCCGGCTGCGCCCTGGCCTACCGACTGTCGCGGGAGGCCAGCCGCCGGGTGCTGCTGCTGGAGGCGGGCGGCGAAGACCGCAACCCCATGATTCACATCCCCCTGGGCTTTGCCTTCCTCATGAACCACAAAACCCTGAACTGGGGTTACCACACCGAGCCCGAGGCCGGTCTCGCGGGGCGCCGGATCAAGTGGCCGCGGGGCAAGGTGCTGGGCGGCACCAGCGCAATCAACGGCATGGTCTACATCCGCGGCCAGCGGGAAGACTACGACCACTGGGCGGACCTGGGCTGTGAGGGCTGGGACTACGACAGCGTGCTGCCCTATTTCAAGCGGGCAGAGCACAAGGCCGAGGGCGAGAATGCCTGGCACGGCCGGGGCGGCCCCCTGTGGGTCGAGGAATTCAGCCCCGATGAGCGACTCGCCCTCGCCGACGTGTTTATCCAGGCCTGCATGGAGGCCGGGCTGCCCTACAACGCCGATTTCAACGGTGCCAGCCAGGAGGGTGCGGGCTACTACCAGAAAAACATTCGCCGCGGACGTCGCCAGAGCACCAAGCGCTGTTACCTGGACCTGTGCCGCGCACGCCCCAACCTCACGGTCCTGACCGGGGCCCTCGCCAGCCGCATCCTGACCCGCGACGGTCGCGCCACTGCGGTGGAGTTTCGCCAGCAAAAGACCCCGGCGGGCCCGCCACGGCGGGCCAGCGCCCGACAGGAGATTATCCTCTGCGGCGGGGTGATCAATTCACCGCAGCTGCTGGAACTGTCGGGTATTGGTGACGGCGAGCGCCTGTCGGCGCTGAATATCGACGTGGTGCAGGACGCACCCGCGGTCGGTGAAAACCTGCAGGACCACCTGACGGTCAACGTGATCCAGGGCCTGCAGGGGCTACCGACCTTTTACGAGGAGAGCCGCCCCCTGGCTATGCTGGACAACCTCGCCCGCTACGCCACCCGCGGCGGCGGACTGCTGGCACACCCGGCGGCCCAGGTCGGCGTGTTTTTCCGCAGTTCCGAGGATGTCTCGCGGCCGGATGCGCAGATTCACTTCGCCCCGGCGGCCAGTGAAACCGACAGCGCCGGCAATATGAAAACCTGCCCGGGCACCACCGCCACCGTGTGCAACCTGCGCCCCCTGAGCCGCGGTCGCCTGCATATCCGCTGCACCGATCCCAATATCGCCCCCAGCATCCAGGCCAATTACCTGGCCGAGGAGGCCGATGCGCAGATGCTGGTCAACGCCGTGCGCCGGGTGCGCGAGTTTTTCGCGGCACCGGCCCTGGACCGCTACCGCGGCAAGGAGTTTCTCCCCGGCAGCGCCTGCGAGTCGGACGAGGCAATACTCGCTTACATCCGCCGGGAAGCCGAATCCGTGTACCACCCGGTGGGCACCTGCCGCATGGGCAGCGATCCGGAGTCGGTGGTCGACGAGCGTCTGCGGGTGCGCGGCGTGGCTGGACTGCGGGTGGCGGACGCCTCGGTGATGCCAACCATTGTCTCGGGTAACACCAACGCCCCGGCCATCATGATCGCGGAAAAATGCGCCGACATGCTGCTGGAGGACGCAGGCGTCCCCGTGGCGGGCGGATTTGCCCGGCCGCCTGCCGTGGCCGCAGGTGAACCCGCAAGCCGACGCCGCACACCGCACAAAAGCAAAAGCGCGACCCGCAAAAAGAGCGACAAGGAGCACACATCATGAACGCCCCCGCCGAACACGGCACGATCGAGCAGCAACTCGCCGCCATGTTGCACAACCAGCGCAGCGCCTTCCGCGCGGAGGGTCCCGTGGATATTGCCACCCGCCGTGACCGCCTCGATCGCTGCATTGCGCTGCTGGTCGACAACCAGGCCCAGCTCTGCGAGGCAGTGAACGCCGACTTCGGCTGCCGCTCGCCCTACGTCACCCAGATGATGGACATCATGAACTCCATCGGCAGCCTGAAGTTCGTGCGCAAGAACCTCAAGCGCTGGATGAAGCCGGAGCGTCGCAGCCCGATGATGCCGATGAACTTTCTCGGCGCCAAGGCGCGGGTGGAGTATCAGCCCAAGGGCGTGGTGGGCATCATGGCGCCCTGGAATGTCCCCATCAATATGGTCTTCAGCCCCCTCGCGGACGTACTCGGCGCCGGCAACCGGGCCATGGTCAAGCCCAGCGAGCACACCCCGCGCACGGCGGAGTGCCTGCAGATGCTGATCGGGCGCTACTTCGAGCCCTCGGAGATCACCGTGGTCACGGGGGGGCCGGAAGTCGGCGCGGCCTTCAGCGCCCAGGCCTTTGACCACCTGATATTCACCGGCGCCACCGGCGTCGGGCGCCATGTGATGCGCGCCGCGGCCGAGAACCTGGTCCCGGTGACCCTGGAGCTGGGGGGCAAGTCGCCGGTCATCGTGTCCCAGGGCAGTGACGTCTACAAGGTGGCGGAGACCCTGATCATGGGCAAGGCCATGAACGGTGGCCAGCTGTGTATCAGCCCCGACTACTGCTTCCTGCCGGAGCACCAGTTGGAGGCCTTCGTGCGTCACTGCCAGAGCGTGATTGCCACCCACTTCCCGCGGATCCAGGGCAATCCGGATTACGTCGCCAGCGTCAATGAGCGGCACTTCCAGCGGGTCGCCGGCTACCTCGACGAGGCAGAGGCCGCGGGCACCCGGATCGAGCCCCTGTGCCCGCCGGGGGAGGCCCGCTCAGAGCCCGAGGCACACACCATCGCCCTGCACCTGCTGATCAACCCGGACGACTCCCTCGCCTGCATGCAGGAGGAGATATTCGGCCCGCTGCTGTGCATCAAGACCTATCGCGAGCTGGACGAGGTCCTGGACTACATCAATGCGCGCGACAAGCCCCTGGCGATGTACTACTTCGGAGATGATCGCAAGGAGCGGGAAGAGGTATTCCGCCGTACCAGTTCCGGTGGTGCCTGCATCAACAGCGTGGCCATGCACGTGGGCTGCGATGACCTGCCCTTCGGCGGCACGGGCATGAGCGGGATGGGCAGTTACCGGGGCCGCGACGGTTTCCGCACCTTCAGCCAGGCCCGGGCGGTGTACGAGGAAGGCTGGGTCAACATGGCCAAGCTCGCCGGCACCCTGCCGCCCTACGGGGAAAAAATCGCCAAGATGCTGGCATCGCAGATCAAGAAGTAGTCGCCACACAGCGTCAGTACTGCCGTTCGCACCCCGGGTGCGACACCCCCACTTGCGCGCCCGTGTAATCACTGTCAACATTGCTGGTTCACGTGGCGCCTCGCCCCCGCTACAATATCGGCCCCGCCGGTCGCCGGTCAGGGCGGAAAACAGCTGTAGCTGTCGTAGCATTGATAGCCCCAGCGACGGCTGCCGCAGCCACCCGGCCACGCCAGACATACCCAAACAGGAAAGCGACATGATTTATCAGAGTGATGCTCTCACCGTCGAGCGCCTAGCAGACGATATCGCCGAGCTGCGGTTCGACCGCCAGGGCGAGTCGGTCAACAAATTCGACCAGGCTACCGTGGAACACCTCAAGGCCGCCCTGGACGCCATCGAGGCGGAGTCAGGCCTCAAGGGCCTGCTGGTCACCAGCGCCAAGCCGGTTTTTATTGTGGGCGCGGATATCACCGAATTCACCAGCCTGTTCGGCGCTGGCGCCGACGAGATCAAGGGCTTTACCGGGGCCAACAACGCCAACTTCAATCGCCTCCAGAACCTGCCATTCCCCAGCTGCGCGGCGATCAACGGCTACGCCCTGGGCGGCGGCCTGGAAATCTGCCTGGCCTGTGATTTCCGGGTAATGAGCAGCGCTGCCAAGATCGGCCTGCCGGAAACCAAGCTGGGCATTCTGCCGGGCTGGGGCGGCACGGTCCGCCTGCCGCGAATTATCGGTGTCGACGAGGCCGCGACCTGGATCGCCGCCGCCGGCGAGCATCGACCCGACGCCGCCCTGAAGGCGGGCGCGGTCGACGCCGTGGCGGAGCCGGATAACCTGCGCGACATCGCCCTGGCCACCCTCGGCAACGCGATCAGCGGTGACCTGGACTACGCCAGCCGGCGCCACGCCAAGAGCAGCCCCCTGCCGCTGAATGACACCGAGGCGATGATGGCCTTCTTTACCATGAAGCAGATGGTTCAGCAGCAGGCCGGACGCAATTACCCCGCACCGGTGAAAGCGGTCGAAGTGATCGAGCAGGCCCGGGGCATGGGTCTGGAGGATGCCCTGGAAGTCGAGGCTTCGGGATTTGCCGAACTGGCAGTCACCCAGGTCGCGGCGTCCCTGGTGGGGGTCTTCCTCAACGACCAGTTGCTGGGCAAGAAGGCCAGGGACTGGGAGAAGAAGGCCGACCGCAAGATCGAGCAGGCGGCGGTCCTGGGCGCGGGCATCATGGGTGGCGGCATCGCCTACCAGAGCGCCTACAAGGGCATTCCTATCAAGATGAAGGACATCGACCAGAAAGGCCTGGACCTGGGCCTGAAGGAAGCCAACAAGCTCCTGGCCAAGCGCGTGGACCGCGGGCGCATGACCCCGGCGCAGATGGGCGAGGTGCTGAACAGCATCGACCCGACCCTCAGCTACGTGGGCTTCGAGGATGTCGATATCGTGGTAGAGGCCGTGGTCGAGAATATCAAGGTCAAGCACTCGGTGCTCGCGGAAACGGAAGCGCAGATCGGCGAGGATGCGATCCTGGCCTCGAATACCTCGACGATTTCCATTACCCGCCTGGCCGAGGCCCTCAAGCGCCCGGAGAACTTCTGCGGCATGCACTTCTTCAACCCGGTGCATGCGATGCCGCTGGTGGAGGTGATCCGCGGCGAGAAAACCTCGGACAAGGCGGTCGCCCGCACCGTGGCCTACGCCAACCGCATGGGCAAGAAGGCGGTGGTGGTCAAGGACTGCCCCGGCTTCCTGGTCAACCGCGTGCTGTTTCCCTATTTCGACGGCTTTTCCAAGCTCCTGCGGGACGGCGCGGACTTCCAGGCCGTGGACAAGGTCATGGAGCGCTGGGGCTGGCCCATGGGGCCCGCCTACCTGATGGACGTGGTGGGCATCGACACCGGCGTACACGCGGCCGAGGTCATGGCCGAGGGTTTCCCGGATCGCATGCAGATTGAATTCAAGTCGGCGCCGCAGATCATGTTCGAGAACGAACGCTACGGCCAGAAGAACGACATCGGCTTCTACGCCTACGAGGAGGACAAGCGGGGCAAGCCGCAGAAAACCGTCACCGAGAGTACTTACGAGCTGCTGGCGCCCCACGTCGGTGAGCGCGCCGAGTTCGACAAGGAAGACATAATCGCGCGCATGATGCTGCCGATGGCCACGGAAATGGCACGCTGCCTGGAAGACGGCATCGTCGAGACGCCGGCGGAGGCCGACCTGGCCCTGCTGTACGGCCTTGGTTTCCCGCCCTTCCGCGGCGGCATCTTCCGCTGGCTGGACGCCGTGGGCCTGGACTACATCGCCGAGGCCTCGAAAAAATTCGCCCACCTCGGCAAGACCTATGAGTTGACCGACGGCATGCAAGCCAAACTCGCCGCCGGCGAGACCTACTACTAATTCGGCAAGGAGAATGACTGTGAGTCTGAATGCTAGAGACGCCGTTATCGTCGACTACGCCCGCAGCCCCATGGGCCGTTCCAAGAACGGGTGCTTCCGTAACGTACGCGCCGACGACCTGTCCGTTGCCGTGATCAAGGGCCTGCTGGGCCGCAATGAAAAACTGGATCCGGCAGAGATCGACGACCTGATCTGGGGCTGCGTGCTGCAGCGTGGCGAGCAGGGCATGAACCTCGCGCGCCTGCTTGTGCTGCGCGCCAACCTGCCCTTCACCATCCCCGCGCAGACGGTCAATCGCCTGTGCGGCTCCTCCATGAGCGCGCTGCAGACCGCCGCCGCCAATATCCAGGCGGGCGTGGGCGATGTCTACCTCGTCGGCGGGGTGGAGCACATGGGCCATATCCCGATGATGGGCGACGTGGACGTCAACCCGAAACTGGGCCTGAACGTGGCCAAAGCCGCCGGCATGATGGGCATGACCGCCGAGTATCTCGCCCTGCTGCACGGCGTGGGCAGGGAAGAACAGGACAAGCTGGGCCTGCGCTCCCACCAGCTCGCACACCAGGCGACCGAGGCGGGCAAGTTCGACCGCGAAATCATCCCCGTCGAGGGCCACGACGAGCAGGGCGCCCTGACCCTGGTGAAGCGGGACGAGACCATTCGCCCCGAGACGACCCTCGAGGGTCTGGCGGATCTGAAACCGTCGTTCAATCCACAGGGCGGCACGGTCACCGCGGGCACGTCTTCGCAGATTACCGACGGTGCCTCGGCGATGCTGATGATGTCGGCGGAAAAAGCCCAGGCCCTGGGCCTGACCCCGATCGCCCGGGTCAAGGGCATGGCCCTGGCGGGAGTCGACCCCTCCATCATGGGTTACGGGCCGGTGCCCTCGACCCAGAAGGCACTGAAGAAGCTGGGCCTCGGGATCAAGGACATCGAGATGGTCGAACTCAACGAGGCCTTCGCTGCCCAGGCGCTACCAGTACTCAAGGACCTGGAACTGCTGGACGACATGGACGAGAAGGTCAATGTGCACGGCGGCGCGATCGCCCTGGGACACCCCTTCGGCTGCTCCGGCACCCGCATCACCGGCTCCCTGCTGACCGTGATGCAGGACCGGGATCTGACCCTCGGCGTGTCCACCATGTGCATCGGCCTCGGGCAGGGCATCACCACCGTGATCGAGCGGGTGTAGCCGATGCTGCGCAGATGCCGACTCACCCTTACCCTGCTGGGCGCCTTCCTGGCCCAGCAGGCCAGTGCCAATTTGCCCGCAGAGGCGGTCCTGATCGATGTCCGTACGCCGGCGGAATACGCCGAGGGCCACGTCGAGGGCGCGCACCTCATCCCCTTCGACGGGATTGCCACCGGCATCGCCGCCCTGGAGCTGGACAAGGATGCGCCGGTCTACCTCTACTGCGGTTCCGGACGTCGCGCCGAGAAGGCGAAACAGGACCTGGAAAACCGGGGCTTCAGCCAGGTGACCAACCTCGGCGGCCTGGAACAGGCGCAACAGGCCACCGGCGAGCAGTAGCCACCCTCAGGGGGGCAAATCCTCGCCGGTGATCAGGGCGTCGACCCGCTCCAGGGCAACGATCAGGGGCTCCGCCGGCAGCGATGCGCCGCGAAAGTACTCGTCCGCCATGGGCGCAATGGCGCAGCGCTCCGGCAGCGCCTCCCCCCTCTCCAGCATGCCGTAGATCGTCGGCAGGAATACGAACTGCAGCCACTGGGGAAAGCTCAGGGTGTCGATGCAGAAGGGCTGGGTGGAAGCCAGGGCCTCGGCGGAGGGCGGTATCTTGTCCCACAGACCCAGCTGGCGCAGCTGCGCCTCGATATCAATCAACACTTCGGCGATGTCGGTGCGCACAGTTCGCCTCCTCAGGCCAGGTCGCGTTGGAAGGGCGGCAGTGAATCGAGAATCGCGCGGCCGTAGCGCCGGGTGAGGATGCGGCGATCCATCAGGGTCACGCGGCCGCTGTCCTGCTCGCTGCGCAACAGCCTGCCACTGGCCTGCACCAGCCGCAAGGCGGCGTCGGGGACGCTGATCTCCATAAAGGCATTACCGCCGCGGGCCTCTACCCACTCCGCCAGGGAGGCCTCAATGGGGCTGTCCGGCACCGCGAAGGGAATCTTGGCGATCACCACATGGCGGCAGTAGACACCCGGCAAATCCACGCCCTCGGCAAAGCTGGCGAGGCCAAAGATCACGCTGCCCTCGCCCGCATCCACCCGCTCCCTGTGGCGGCGCAGGATTTCCTGCTTGCTGGCATCGCCCTGTAACAGCACCCGGTCCCGCCAGCTGTCCTCCAGGCCCTGGAATACGTCCTGCATCTGCCGCCGGGACGAGAACAGCACCAGGCTGGCCTCGTCCCTGTCCAGCTCCCGTGGCAGCAGCTCGACAATAGCCGCCGTGTGGCGCTCGGCATCGCCGGGGTCACAGTCCATGGCCGGCACCCGCAGGGTCGCGCGACTGTAGTCGAAGGGGCTCGCCACCATCTTGAAGCGGGCCTCCCGGGACACGCCCGAGTGCAGGATAAAGCGCTCAAAGGAGTTCAGCGCGGTGATCGTGGCGGAGGTGATAATCACGCCCGCGGCGCGCGGCCACAGGTATTCCGCCAGGATATCCGCCGCCAGGATCGGGCTGCAGCGCAGCTCGAAGCCGTGCTGGCCGTTGCTGTCCAGCAGGGTAATCCACCGCGCCATCGGCGGCTGCTCGCCCTCGCCGCTGACCGCGAAAGCCTCCCACAGGGCCAGGGTGGATTCCGCGCGTCCCAGCATGCCGCCGATATTGAGGTGCCAGGTCTCCAGCTCGGCCGTGTCGACGCCGGCATCCTCGTCTTCCAGGGCATCTTCCACAATGGCCTCGATCCGCGACAGGCTGCTGGCCAGGGTGCGGAACTGGCCGGCGAGGCCGGCCGCCACCGGTATCAGGTTCTCCGGTACCCGACCGTGGGCAAAACGCAGGCGGGTATCATCCCGCCCCCCGGCCGGAACCTCATCGAACAGCCCGGCCACGGTTTGCTCGGCCACGCGCAAACCTTCCGCGGCCGCGGTCATCTGCTCCGGCAGGCGCTCCAGGTACCGGGACACCCCGTGCAGCGACGCCAGGGCGGCGGCGCCCTGGGCCAGGGATTTCGCGGCGTCCTCCAGCCAGGCCAGGGTCGAGTGGATGCGGCAGAAGCTGGCGAAGTGCGACAGGGCCTTGTCCGGCAGGTGGTGGCCCTCATCGAACACGTAGATGCTGTCTTCCGGGTCCGGCAGGATCGCCCCGCCCCCCAGGGCCAGGTCCGACAGCACCAGGTCGTGGTTGGCGACGATCACGTCGGCGTGGGTGAGGGATTCGCGGGCGCGGTAGAAGGCACACTGGTTGATGTTCGGGCAGCGCCGGCCGCTGCACTGGCTGTGGTCGGTGGTGGCGCCGAACCACACCTGCTCGGCGATGGCCTCGGGCCAGTTATCCCGGTCACCGTCCCACTGCCCGCGACCCAGGGCATCGATCATGGCGTGGTACACGGGCATGGCGTCGCTCGCCTGGGCCTGATCGAACTCGTCGGGGTAGAGCGGCAGCACGCCGCTCTCCCCCTGCCCCTCGGCCAACAGCCGGTCCAGCTTGGACAGGCAGACATAGCGGCGGCGTCCCTTGGCCAGGGTGTAGCTGAACTCCAGGCCGGAATGGCGCTTGATATCGGGCAGGTCCTTGTTGACGAACTGCTCCTGCAGGGCGACGGTCGCGGTCGCGACCACCAGGCGCTTGCCCAGGGCCTGGGCCATGGGAATCGCGGTGACCGCGTAGGCAATGGTCTTGCCGGTACCGGTGCCGGCCTCAATCACGCACACCGCAGGGCCCTCGGTGGCGGTTTCCCCGGGTGCGGGAATCCGGCCCAGGGTATTGGCGATCTCGGCAATCATCTGCCGCTGCCCCCAGCGCGGAGTCAGCCCCTTCTGTTCCACCACCGACGCGTAGGCCTCGCGGATGCGCGCCTTGAGCTCGTCGTTCAGCAAGGGTCGTGGCGACCCTGGGCGAGGGCCAGCTTGCTCACCACGGCATTCGCGTAAATACCCAGGGCATGGGGCCGGTGGGCCTCGGGGAGGGCCTCGATACGGGCCACGAAGGCTTCCCGGGACACGTCACCGGGCTCCTGGTAGACCTGCTCCGGCAGGGGGGCGTGCTCCCCGTGCAGCATGCGGTAGGCGTAGATGTTGGTCGGGTGCAGGCAGTAGCCGGCAATAATCTGCTCATCCACCGCCCGCGCCACCTCGTCGGCGTGCTGGAATTCCGCATCCAGCGGACTACCGAAGGTGACGTGGACCTGGCCTTTCTGCCCGGTAATGCCGCGGCCGATGGACTCGATGTCCTCCTGCTCCGCCTTCTTGTAACTGCCCTCGGTGGCCAGCTGATACAGTTCACGGGCCTTCATCTCGTCGCAGGGGTCCAGCTCGTAGGAAATCGACACCGGTACGATGCGCAGTTCGCGGATGTGCTGGGCCAGGCTGACCTCGCGCTTGTCCCGGCCCATGGCCAGCATTTTGATCACCGCGGGCTCGGTGCGGTCGAGGCCGTTCTTGGCACGCCCTTCCCGCTGTGCGATCCACACCGGCGCCTGCTCCTGCACCAGGCTGTGGCGGATATACTCCGCCAGGTGACGGGACGCGGCGAGCAACTCCCGCGGGCCACTCACCGAGCGCTTGACGATAAAACTCTTGTTCAGCCGCATCAGGTCCGACACCCAGGGCTGGGTGAGCAGGTTGTCGCCAATGGCGATGCGCACCGTATCGTGACCGCCGCGATTCAGGGCGTAATTGGTAAACGCGGGATCCATGGCAATATCGCGATGGTTGCTCATGAAGAGGTAGGGACGCTGTGGGTCCAGATGCTCCAGGCCGGCGACGCTGAAGCCGCCGGTGGTATCCCGAATCATGCGATCCATGTAGGACTTGATGACCATCTGCATGGCGTGCACGTCGTTGACCTCACGCAGCTGTCGCGCGAGATACAGCCGCACCGCGGCGCGCGCGGGGCCCGGCAGCCAGCCTGCCCAGACGCCAAAACGCAGCCTCGCAAGGGCGCCCAGCAGACCGGGGTCCTGCAGTAATTGATCCAGCACCGCACGCACCTCTCCGTCGCGGTAGGGGCGGATATCGGCAAAGGGGTCGTTCAAAAGTTGTCCTCGTCAGGGAAAGCGGGCTCACCTTACCCAAAAAGCCCTGGGGAGTCATCCGCCCAAGGTGACCAGCCGGGGCGCTTCTGCTAATCTTGCGCCGCCTGTCGAACTAGTTACTGGAGGAACCATGGACGCTGGCTCAGCCTCGTTGCTTACCTTTGGCCTTGCCCTGCTGCTCGCCAGCTGGGTACTGCTGTTGATTGTTGCCTGGAAGGAGGACTTCACCTGGGGCCTCTTTACCCTGCTGTTGCCGCCGCTGTCCTATCTCTACGGCCTTTCCCGCCTGGACAAGGCCGGCCAGCCCCTGCTGCTGGCGGTCGGCGGCCTGGTGCTGATCGCCCTCGCCTGAATCCGCGCCGGGCCCGGCCACTGCGGCCAGGCCCGGCCGCAGTCAGACGCCGCCTGCTGCGGGTTAACAAATTGTAATCGCCCACCCCTCCCTCTCACGAACGCTAATTTTGCATATAAAACAAAGACTTACAAAATACGCTCGCGAGAACACCCCCGTTGTTACTATTTTTCTCATCGGGGTTACAAATCCGTAACACTACGGTCCTCGTAATTGCCATAGACTATTCGGCAATAACCCGGCACGACGCACGTCGTCCGCCAACCTGACGAGGAACCGACATGAAACTGAAAACCCTGACCGCATGCGCCCTGCTGACCCTGTCCGCCGGCGCCTTCGCCGCGAAACCCACCAGCATCGTCTTCCAGGGCGACAGCGAGACCGGTGAAGGCACGCCTTTCGCCGCCTACATGGTGAAATGCTCCAACGGCAAGGAAGTCTCCCTGACCGCATGGGACAAGCGCCGCAAGTGGTGCGTGGGCGAATCCAGCAGCGAAAACTGCGAACGCAAGCAAATCAAGGCCGCCAAGGCCGCCTGCGACAACGCCTGAACAGTTGCGGTCGCCGGGTCACGGACCCGGCGGCCCGTACTTCCCCGCATCACATCTCCGGCTCAGTCCGCCGCTACCAGGTAGCGACGCTTCAGCTCAGCAATCTCCGCCGCGCCCAGACCCATGACCGTTTCCAGGTAGGTGGGGACATCGCCGTGATCGGCGTGAATGACGCCGAGGGCTGCCCGCAGGTAGGCCTCGTCGACCCGCAGCATCGGTAAAATGGCATCGGTTGCCGAGTTGGCTAGCTGGTATTTGACCCGAATCCGCTCAACCTCGGCTTCGGGATTGTAGAACCGCCCGCTCAGCAGATAGTCTCGCAGCACCACATCCTCGGGTACTCCGAGCGCCAGCAGGATCAATGCCGCGGCGAAGCCCGTGCGGTCCTTGCCCGCCGCGCAGTGCACCAGATAACGGGCATTGTCCCGCTCCAGGATTTCCGCGAACATGCGCCGGTAGACACCTGCCTCTTCCCGCGCCAGCTCACGGTTGACGGCGACCATAAAGTCAAACATCGCTTCCGGCCCGGGAATCGGGCCGCTCATTTCCCGCAGGAAGCCCGAATTGTTCCCGGGCTGGATCGGCAGGCTGCGAATCTCAGGCGGTCGCAGGGGCGGCAGGCGCGAGGGCTCGCTCTGTTGCTCACTCTCCTGGCGAAAATCGAACACGAGGTCGAGCTCCAGGGAGGCAAGCAATTCCAGGTCTGCGTCGGTGAGGCCGGCGAGGTGCCCCGAGCGAAACAGGTAGCCCCACTTCACCTGCTGTCCCTGCGCCGTCCGGTAGCCACCAAAATCGCGGAAATTGGGCGACCCCTGCAGGCCCAGGCGCCGCTCCGGAGCCAGCACCTCATTGCCGTGCTCATCGCGCAGGCGAAAGAAGTGTCGTCGCGCGGGCGGCAGGCCACTGATCCGGGCACGGGGTTCGTGGGACTCAGCGTAGTGTGCTTCAGTGCTGACCCCGTCGGCCACGGCCTCTACGGTCACCCGGGTCTGGGGCGTACTCGCTTCCCACTCAATGTGATAATCGCCCTCGGGGGCGCGCCAGATGTGCACTGCATCGGGTAGTAACATACTTTGATCCGTTGTTGCTGATTGCTTAGCCAGCATCCCCCGGAGAGGGTGCTGTCGCATGGGCGCTGTATTCGAACACGGCTTCCAGCACCGTGCTCACCAGTCGCAACTGGTTGTCCAGGGCCGACTCACTGAAGGGATCCTGGCCCAGCAGATCCCGATACATCGGCGCCATGGTCACGTAGGACATGACCAGGTTGTTGAAGGCCATGACCGCCCACGGCTGCAGGCCGGCGTCCCCCAGCAGGGGCAGGGGCTCGTCCTCGATGCCCGAATCGCTGTCGAACATGGGCCGGAAGAACCGGTCCACCAGGTCAGCGGTCCCCGGCCCCCCGGACAGGGCCGCGTGCTGCAACAGGCGCGCCAGATTGGGGTTGGCGTGGTGCTTGCGAACAATCGCCTGCAACCACTCCAGCACCCGCTGGTGGGTGATGGGGCCGCTGCGCAGGGCCTCGATGGGACTCGCGAAGTCATTCAGCAGGCGCTCCAGCACCGCCCGATAAAGCGCTTCCTTGTTGCGGTAGTGATTATAAAGACTGGGCGAACGAATGCCGACCCGGTCGGCGACATCCCCCAGGGAGGTCGCGCTGTAGCCACGCTGGGCAAACAGGTCCTCGGCCGCATCGAGGATGCGCTCCGCGGTAGAGCCGGGCGCCGGGCTGGCGGGCACCGGACTGAGTGTAGCGGCGGGCTGTGGCATGTATGCGGCTTCGTCCAGAGGCAAACTAATACGCGTTAGTATACGCCATCCAGGGGTCCCGACGCACACGCCGCGGGATGCCGGCCCAGCGTGTTGACAAGCAGGCCCCGAATGTGAATAATCGCGCCTCTTCAAAAATCGAGCTTTAGAGGAATTCACCGTGGCTAACTCACCGCAAGCCCGCAAGCGCGCCCGCCAGGCGGAGAAGCGCCGCAACCACAACGCCAGCCTGCGTTCCCTGGTGCGCACCCAGATCAAGAAAGTGGTCGCTGCGATCGACAGCGGCGACGCCCAGACCGCGAAAGCGGCCTACGAGTCTGCGATCCCGGTCATCGACCGCATGGCGGACAAGGGCATTATCCACAAGAACAAGGCCGCGCGGCATAAGAGCCGCCTGAACGCCAAGGTGAAAGCCCTGGCTGCCTGATCCGCGGACCTTTCCCGCAGACACAAAAAAGCCGGCTCAACGCCGGCTTTTTTGTGTCTGGCCATTGGCGCCAGGACGGCGGCTAACTGGCCTTGAGGGCAGCTTCGTCGTTCATCTTGTGGAACTCCTCGAGCATGCTCTGCTCGTAGTTCTGCGCCTCTTCCGTATCCAGCGGCCGTTCCAGGGACGCCCAGTCAATATCACCATCGGTGGCCGCGTTCTCGAACTCCAGGATGCCCAGTTCCTCGAACTTGGGCCGGATCCGGTCGGTGAGCAGGCCGATGCGCTTGAGGTTGGGGATCACGCGCTGGAACAGCAGATTGCGGAAGGTCGACATCACGAAGCCCTCCAGCACCTGCTTGCGGGTGGCCTCCACGTCCCAGCCGAAGTGGCGGAACACGTCGGTAGCCACCAGGCGCTCACGACTGACGACGCAGGCCTCGTAGGCGAACTGGGCGCGCTCCTCGCGCTCCTCGTCGCTGAGCGTCTTCACGAACTCCTCCAGGTAGTTGACGCCGAAGGTGACGTGCCGGGCCTCGTCCCGGGTAACCAGGTAGACCACGTCCTTGAGTACCGGGTCGGGCGTGGTTTCGCGGGTCGTATTGAAGGCCGACAGGGCCAGGCCCTCGATCACGATCTGCATCCCGATGAACTTCATATCCCAGCGGGCATCCGTGAGAATCTTGTCGATGATGCTTTTCAGGTGGGTGTTGATGGGGTACATCAGGCCGATACGCTGCTGCAGGTACTTGTTGAATACCTCCACGTGCCGCGCCTCGTCGAAAGTCTGCGACCCGGCATAAAGCTTGGCGTTCAGGGTCGGGGCGCAGGAACACAGCTGCGACGCCACCAGCAGCGCACCCTGCTCGCCGTGCAGGAACTGGGACAGGCTCCAGGCATTCATGTGCAGCCAGAACTCTTTGCGGCCCTTGTCGTCGAGGTCGAGGTAGGGCTGGTAGGTGTGCAGGTTCATCAGCTCCGGCATGCGCTCTTCTTCCGGCCAGGGACGATCCCAGTCGATATCGACCTCCGGGTCCCAGTTGAGCTGCTTGCCCAGGTCGTAGAGCTTCTTGATCCGGTCGTCCTGGACCTTGTAGTCCCAGTTGTAGGAGCCGGTCAGGGGGGTCTGGAAAATCTCGGCGATATAATCCACGTCCTCACTGGTCAGCAGATCCTCAAGGTCGGGATTTTCGCTGGGGTAATCCGCACCGGCGAATTTCTGGATCTTGCGCGGGCTCTGGTCTTTCCACTCGACTTTCATGGCGGCACTCCTCGGTTTTTATGACTGTGGCCACTATGCGAGAAGGTCGCCAGGGCAACAAGGTAAAGTCTTGTCATTATCTGGTCATTTATGGCCAAATGGGGCATGCCCAAGACCAGTACGCCCGCCCAGTACATCCTGATCCTGATCGACATGGTCGAGGAGCAGGGGTTTGACCGCGCGCAGCTGCTCGCGGGCACCAGCCTGGCCGAGGCCGGCATCCATGGCATTGGCGCCCGGGTCAGCGAGGAGGATTTTGCGCGGCTGGTCAACAATGCCTTCGCCCTCACCGGCGACCCGGCGCTGGGGCTCAACCTGGGCCTGCGCCTGAACCTGAGTGCCCACGCGGTGCTGGGCCAGGCCTTCATGACCTGCCGCGACCTGCGCCAGGTCATGGACCTGTTCCTCAAGTACTACCACCTGCTATCCCCGGCGCTGTACCTGGAGTTCGAGATGCGCGATGGCCGCTGCATCCTGACCACGGTCAGTACCCCGCCGGAGAATCCGATCTTCTTCGCCTACGAAATGATGTACGCGGCCACCCTCAATACCCTGCGCGGCCTGCTCAACCGGCCCGAGCTGGAAATCGCCGTGCAATTTCCCTACCCGGCCCCGGCCCACGCCGCGCGCTATTTCGAGGTCTTCGGCGAGCAGGTCCAGTTCGACCAGGTGCGGGGGCGCATCTCCTTCGACGTGAGCCTGCTGGATACCCCGCTGCCCTCGTCCAACCCGGCCCTGCGCGCCCTGTACGAGGAGGAGTGCGCGCGCCTGCTGGCGGACCTGGAGGAAGAGGACTCGGTGGCGGAGCAGACCCTGCGCCTGCTGCGCAAACTCGAGGGCCAGTACCCGCAAATGCCGCAGATCGCCAAGATGCTGAACTTCAGCCCGCGCACTTTCCGCCGCCGCCTGGAGCAGGAGCAGTGCTCCTACCAGCAGCTGCTGGACCAGGTGCGCGCCGAGCACGCGACGCGCTACCTGCAGAACACGCGCCTGCCGCTGTCCACCATCGCCTACCTGGTGGGCTTCAACGACGCCTCCAACTTCCGCCGGGCCTACCAGAAATGGACCGGCCGGGCGCCCCGGGCGGTTCGCGCCGGCGACCACGCCTAGGCCGGGTGTTGGAGTGACCGGCAGGGCGCTGACAATCTACATGGGGCAGGCCGCGGCGCAGCGGGTGGCCGAATGCGGCTGGTCCGCGTCCCTGTTCAGCCTGCTCCTGGGCGCTTCCGGCGGACCCAAGTGGTTTATCCTCGCGCCCCTGGACCGGGTGCTGTTCGGCAGCTTCCTGCAACAGAGCGACCACCCGCTCTCCACCCTGGGCTCATCGATCGGCTCCTGGCGCAACAGCTGCCTGGCCCTGGAAGATCCCGCGGCCGCCATCGCGCGCCTGGAGGCGGCCTACCTGGCCCAGGAATACAGCAGCGAGCGCCCCGCCATCGCCGAGATCAGCGAGGCCAGCCGGGGCATCATCATGCATATGCTGGGGGAGAGCGGGGGTAAGGAACTGCTCACTAACCGGCGCATTCACACCCACATTGTAACCGCCCGCGGGCGCGGCGCTGCCGGCGCCAGTCCCGGCCCGGTACTGGCCTCGGCCATGGCCGCGGCCGCCCTCGGCAACAGCGTCGACCGGCGCCTGCTGCGGCTGGCTTTCCAGCGCGTGGTTTTTCACAGCAGCGGCCCCGCCAAGCCCGGGCTCTCCCTCGAGGACTTCAAAACCAGCTATGTGCGCCTCAATCCCGACAACCTGCCCCGCGCCCTGCACGCCAGCGGCGCGATTCCCTTCGTCCTGTCCGGGGAGCGGGATATCCCGGGAGCGCCGCGGGGACAGTACTGGGACGGCGGGATCATTGACTACCATTTTGACCTCGCCCAGTACCGCGGCGAGGGCCTGGTCCTGTACCCGCACTTTCGCGCCGATATCACCCCCGGCTGGTTCGACAAATTCCTGCCCTGGCGCCGGCGCAGCCCGGATACCCTCGATCGCCTGGTGCTGCTGTGCCCCAGCCGCGAGTTCGTGGCGTCGCTGCCCCATGGCAAGATTCCGGACCGCAATGATTTCCGCCGCTTTTCCCATAGCGACCGGGTCAGGTACTGGCAAAACTGTATCGCACGCGCGCAGGAACTGGCAGATGAGTTTGCCGAGCAGGTCGCCGGCGCCGATCCCCTGCGCGGGGTGACGGTATTGCCTTGATGGAATGAATTCCGCCCTACAGGCTTACACGGATTGGCAGGATCAGGCTTAGCTGACGTGCTCGTCGAGGTAGCGCTGCACCTCGGCCTTGATCACCCCCTGGAAAGCGGAGGCGAGCAGGCCCATGCGCACGGACACATCCACCACGCCATCGTGAAAGGAGAGGTTG
The DNA here is from genome assembly GCA_965222335.1 of Sediminihaliea sp. Classification (GTDB taxonomy): domain Bacteria; phylum Pseudomonadota; class Gammaproteobacteria; order Pseudomonadales; family Halieaceae. The sequence goes on from OZ244944.1 coordinate 1,595,682, forward strand.
CCCTCGATCCCGGCACCCTTGATCCGCACGGAGTCCCCCTGCCAGCTGGAGCGTACCCCGTGATCCCGCTGCAGGCGGTCGGCGAGGCCCTCGGCGGCGCGGCGAATCTCTTCCCGGGGCATGGTGTAGGGCTTGGTGAGGCGAAATCCCGCCATGAACACGCTTCCTTATACAATGGGCCGCAGTATAGGTCAGGCCGCCCCCCGACGCATGACCAGCCAGTTGCCAAACAGCACCAGGACCAGGCCGGACAGGGCCAGCAGGCTCCATTCGAAGCCTTCCACCACGGTAGAGATCGCCAGGGCCACCACCGGAAACAGCAGGGAACTGTAAGCCGCCCGGTCCGGTCCGATCTTGCCGATCAGGGTGACGTAGGCCCAGAACGCGACCACCGACCCGAACACGGACAGGTAGACCAGCGACCACAGGTAAGAAGGACGCAGGGACAGGGTAATTGGCTCCCCCATGACCAGCGCCACCGCGTACAGGGCACAGGCGCCGTACAACATGCCCCAGGCATTACACACCAGCACCGGGTTTCCGGCACGCGTGTTGCGGGCGGCAAAAATATTACCCAGGGAGGCACAGAAGGTACCTCCGACGCACAGCAGCAGGGCGCGGAAACTGTCGTCGGACAGGCTGAAGGCCTGCAGTTCGGGCAGGAACAGGGCGGTCATCCCCACCAGGCCGACCGCGCCCCCGACCGCGACCATGGGGCTGACTGGCAGGCGCAGGAACAGGGCCGCGTTGACCATATTGAGAATCACCATGGTCGAGAACACCACCGCGACCAGGCCGCTGGTCAGGTGGGCCGTCGCCGGGTAGATAAACACGTAGTTGCCGCTGAACAGCAGCAGGCCCTGGGCGAGGACGAAGAAGTGCTCGCGCGGCGCCAGGCGCAGGGACTGGCGCCGCAGCCACAGTACGCCCAGGACCAGCAGTGCCGCCAGCATGGAACGGTGGGCGATGGACACCAGCACTGACACTTCGCCCAGCTGGTACTTGATCGCAATCCAGGTGGAACCCCAGATCAGGACCGTCAGTGCATAGAGGGCGGCGTTGCTCATGGCGGGAATCGCGGCAAAAGCCGCACTGTAGCGTATTCCCGGTCCCAGCCCCAGCCGGGCGCGAGGCCCGCCGGGATCAGGGCTTGATGAACTCGCCCGCGTACCAGTTCAGCATCGCGATTTTCTCGTCCACGGGCTTGTCCGGCTCCATCTCATAGACATTGCGGAAGCCGATGATCACGTCGGTCACCCCGATGGACTCCAGCTGCTCGATACCCTCTTTGGTGAAGGCATCCTGGCCGGTGGTGTAGATGCGGAAATCACGGTCCGCGGTGCCGTACTCGTCCCGCAGTTCTTCAATGCGCTTGATGTAGGCCGACAGCTCTTCCATGGAAGCCCCCGCGCACATCCAGCCGTCCCCGGTGCGCGCGGCGCGCTTGAGGGCGGGCTCCGCGTGCCCGCCGATCAGGATCGGGGTCTTGACGGTAGGCGCCGGGCACATCTTGTTCGCCGGCATCTGGTGAATCTGGCCCTCGTAGCCGAAGAACTCACCGGTTTCCAGGCCGCGCAGGATCTCGATCTGCTCGTCGAAACGCAGGCCCCGCTTCTCCCAGGGCACATCGCAGATCGCGAAATCCTCTTCCCAGGGGCTGATGCCCACCCCGAAATCGAGGCGGTTGTTGGAGAGCACCTGGATGCTCTGGACCTGCTTGGCCACCACCGGCGCCTGGCGCACGGCGAGCTTGTAAACAAAGGTGGCGAAGCGGATGCGCTCGGTGACCGCGGCCATGTGGGCAACCGCAATCAGGCTCTCGACGAAGGGCACGCTCTCGAGGAACTCGCGACTGCCGTCCTTGTTGTAGGGGTACTTGGAGCTGGCCTCCTGGGGGTAGCAGATGCTGTCCGGGATGGTCAGGCCATCGAAGCCGGCAGCCTCGGCGGCGCGCGCCAGGGGCAAGTAGTGATCGGCCTCGCTCATCCCGACCTGGTAGCTGAAACGCATAGTAATCTCCCACTGATGGACTGTCCGGGTAAGCACTCGCGTGCTCAATGGCCACACTCTAGCGGCGCTTGGCGCCGGCGTCATGGTCAGCGTGAATTTAGCCCATGCTGGCCTCAAATACTGTACCCATTGAAGACCGGGAAGCAGGCCCTGGACGAGGGCGCAAGCCGGCAATTTCGATTACACTGCGCGGATGAGTGAGACACCCCCCGGACAAGGCCCTGACCAGGCCCTGCGCTTCCTGTTTGAGCAGGCCGATATTCGCGGCGAGCTGGTACAGCTCGATGGCTCCCTGGAGAAGATATTCTCGCTGCATGCCTACGCCCCCGGCGTACGCCAGCTGCTGGGCGAGTTCCTGTCGGCGGCGGTGCTGCTGGCCACCAACCTGAAATTTGACGGCAAGCTGATCCTCCAGGCCCGCAGCCGGGGTCAGATCCCTTTATTGATGGTGGAGTGCGGCAGCGACCTCGCGATACGCGGCATCGCCCGCGGCGCGGAGGAGGCCACGGCCACGGACTTCGCCAGCCTGCTGGGTGAGGGCCAGCTGGCAATTACCATCGACCCCCACAGGGGTAAACGTTACCAGGGCGTCGTACCCCTGGATGGGGCCGACCTCGCCTCCTGCCTGGATTACTACTTCCAGCAGTCAGAGCAGCTGCAGACCCGCCTGTGGCTGAACTCGGACGGGCGCCGCGCCGGGGGCATGCTGGTGCAGCAGCTGCCAGCCCGGGAGGTCACCTCGCCCGCCCAGCGCGCTCGCCAGTGGGAGCACGTCACCACCCTGGCGGCCACCGTGACCGGCGAGGAGCTGCTGGCACTGCCCGCGCTGCAGCTGCTGCACCGGCTTTTCCACGAGGACCCCCTGCGCATCTTCGAGCCCCGGCGGGTGGCGTTTCGCTGCAGCTGCTCCCACGAGCGCACCCTCGGTGCCCTGGCGGCCCTGGGGCCGGCGGAGGTGGAGTCCATCCTGCAGGAACAGGGCAGCGTGACCATGGACTGTGAGTTCTGTAACCAGCGCTACATCTACGGCCGCGAGGACCTCGGCGAGCTGCTCGATCCGGCGCGCGGCCAGACCCTGCACTGAGCCCTGGCGGGAGCGAAACTGCAGCCTCCGGGCGCGCCCCCCGGTAATTTTACCCGGCGGTTCGCAACCTCCCTCGATTCTGACATAATTGGCGCCCCCCACAGACCCGTTAAAGCAGCAGTGCGCGCCGTCACAGGCCCGCATCAGAGACAGGACACACCATGACCGCTGACACCCAGACCACCAGGACCCTTACCGACCTGGGCACCGCGCAACTGATCGAGGAAGCTCTCAAGCGCGGTGAAGGCACCTTGACCGACTCCGGCGCCCTGCTGGTAACCACCGGCGCCCGCACCGGGCGCTCCCCCGCCGACCGCTTTATCGTGCGCGAGCCCAGCACCGAGGACAGCATCGACTGGGGCCCGGTGAATCGCCCCTTCGACAGCGACAAGTTCGACGCCCTCTGGGACCGGGTGGAATCCCATATGACCACCCGTGACCGCTTTGTCTCCCACCTGCACGTGGGCGAGCACAACGACCACTACCTCCCGGTTGAGGTGGTTACCGAGACCGCCTGGCAGGGTCTGTTCGGGCGCAACATGTTTATCCGGCCTGAGCACTACAACGTGGGCCGCAAACCCGAGTGGACCGTGCTCAACGCGGCCGGGTTTGCCTGCGATCCCGAGCGCGACGGCACCAATTCCGACGGCGTGGTGATTATCAACTTCGCCCGGCGCAAGGTACTCCTGGCCGGCATGCGCTACGCCGGGGAGATGAAAAAAGCCATGTTCTCGGTGCAGAACTTCCTCCTGCCCGAGAAAGATGTGATGTCCATGCACTGCTCGGCGAACGTGGGCGAGGAAGGCGACACCACCCTGTTCTTCGGCCTCTCGGGCACCGGCAAAACGACCCTGTCCGCGGACCCCGAGCGCTACCTGATTGGCGACGATGAGCACGGCTGGGCCAAGGGCTCCGTGTTCAACCTGGAAGGGGGCTGCTACGCCAAGACCATCGATCTCAGCCGCAAGAACGAGCCGGTCATCTGGGACGCGATCCGCTTTGGTGCGATCGTGGAGAACGTGGTCCTGGACGACCACCGCCACGCGGATTATGCCGACACCAGCCTCACCGAGAACGGCCGCTGCTGCTATCCCCTGGAGCACGTGGAAAAACGCACCGAGTCGAACGCCGGCGGCGAGCCCGGCTGCGTCATCTTCCTCACCTGCGACGTTTCCGGCGTGCTGCCGCCCATCTCCATCCTGAGCAAGGAAGCCGCGGCGTTCCATTTCCTCAGTGGCTATACCGCGCGGGTGGGCTCCACCGAACTGGGCGCAGAAGCGGGCATCCACCCGACTTTCTCCACCTGCTTCGGCGCGCCGTTTATGCCGCGCCCCGCGAGCGACTACGCCGAATTGCTGATGAAGCGTATCGATGAATTCGGCAGCCAGGTATACCTGATCAACACCGGCTGGACCGGCGGCTCAGGCGCCCCCGGCGGCACCGGCTACCGCTTCCCCATCCCGGTCACCCGGGCGGTGGTCGCGGCGGCCCAGAGCGGCGCCCTGCTCAACGCGCCCACCGAGCACCTGGACATTCTCAACCTGGACTTCCCGACCGCGATCCCCGGCGTGGACGCCAAATATGTCAACCCGCGCAACAGCTGGGGCGACGTCGCGGCCTACGACGAACAGGCGCGCACCCTCGCGGGCCTGTTTGTGAAGAACATCGCGAACTTCGAGGTCGCGGACAGCATCGTGGCCGCGGGCCCGCGGGCCGAGTAAGCAGTAACACCCCGCAGCGGCAGTGCGGGACCAACCCGCCGCCGCGCAATCTTCACAAAGGTAAACCTGATGTCGCCGGCAGATACGCTGCGCCTGCTGTTGCTGTCTTCGCTCTGGGGGTTTTCCTTCATCTTCATGCGCGTGGCCGCGCCGGAATTCGGCGCGGTAAGCCTGATCTTCCTGCGCATGCTGATAGCTGCCCTGCTGCTCGCCCCGCTCCTGGCGCGGCGCGACCTGCTGCAACAGGTGCGGGAGAATATCGGACCGCTGTTCCTGCTCGGCCTGATGACGTCAGCACTGCCGTATACGCTGCTGGCCCTTGCAACCACCCGCCTGGAGGCCGGCTTCACCTCGCTGATCAACGCGGTCACGCCCGTCGCCACGGCCCTGATCGGCGCGGCGTTTTTCGCCACCCCGATCCTGCGCCGGCAAACCGTGGGCCTGACCCTGGCACTCGCCGGCATGGCGGTGCTCTCCTTCGGACGCCTGGATTTCAGCGTCGGCGGTGACGGCTGGTTTATCCTCGCCGCCGTCGGCGCCACCCTGTGTTACGGCTTCGGCGGCAACTATTCGCGCACCCGCCTGTCGCACCTGCCGAGCCGGGTGCTCGCCACCAGCAGCTGTATGGTTGCGGCGATCGTGCTGCTGGTTCCCGGTGTATTGCTCTGGCCACAGACCCCGGTCAGCCAATCCGCCTGGAGCGCAGCCCTAGGGCTGGGTGCCTTCAGCACCGCCGCAGCACTCCTTTTGTACTTCAGGATTCTCGGCAGCGCCGGGGCAACCGCGGCGTCCACGGTGACCATGCTGGTCCCCCTCAGCGCGATTACCTGGGGGGTTGTGCTGCTCAACGAATCCATCAGTGGCCAGGTCCTCGCGGGGATGGTGGTGACCCTGCTGGGCACGGGGATTGCCATCGGCGTGCTGCGAGTCCGCAGGCCGAACTATTCCACCTGAACAGGCGGCGGCTTCGGTCGTGCGCCGGACTGACCGACGGGCAACATCGCCGCCGGGGATTGCCGTTGCCCGGAGGCGCTGGGCTACACTGTGGACTCTGTTACCCCGGCAAAGGAGACCGGTACCGCGATGTGGGACACCCTGTCTGCGCTGCTCGGCGGTCTCGGATTACTGCTGATCGGCATGTCCTTGATGACCGACGGCCTCAAACTGGCCGCCGGCAGTGCCCTGCGCGACCTGCTTTCCACCTGGACCAACACCCGCCTGCGGGGACTGGGCGCCGGCTTTCTGATTACCGCCGTGGTCCAGTCCTCCAGCGCGGTAACCGTGGCCACGATCGGCTTTGCCAACGCCGGGATGCTCAGCCTGGAGCGGGCGATCTGGGTGATTTTTGGCAGCAATGTCGGCACCACGATGACGGCCTGGATCGTCGCGCTGGTGGGCTTCAAGATCAACATTGAGGCCGTGGCACTGCCGCTGGTGGGCGTGGGCGCGCTGCTGAAGCTGGCCGGCGCGCGCAGCCGCGTGGGTTCCTATGGGCTCGCCGTGGTCGGATTCGCGCTGCTGTTCCTCGGCATCGGCACCCTGAAAACCGCTTTCGAGGGCCTGGCCGCCAACTTTAGCCTGCCGGGGTTCGAGCAGCTGACAGTCAATGCACTGTTGTTGTACGTGGGTATTGGCTTCCTGCTCACCACCCTGATGCAGTCCTCCAGCGCCGCCATGGTGGTTGCCCTGAGTGCCGCCGAGAGCGGACTGGTAGAGATCAATGCGGCGGCGGCCCTGGTGATCGGCGCCAACCTCGGCACCACATCGACCGCGCTGCTCACCATCATTGGCGCGACTCCTAACGCCAAACGCGTGGCGATCAGTCACGTCTGCTTCAACCTGGTAACCGCCGCCGTGGCCTTGTTGCTGCTTGCGCCCATGCTGTGGCTGGTGGCGGCGCTGCAGGCGGGGATGTCCCTACCGCCCGCGCCGGCACTTTCCCTGGCGGTATTCCACACCCTGTTCAACTTGCTGGGTGTATTGCTGATGTGGCCGCTATCCCCGGTTTTGGTGCGGCAGCTGGCGAGGCGTTTCAAGCGTGCGGAGCAGCGCCCGGCCCAGCCCCGACACCTGGACAAGAGCTCCCTCGGCGTACCCTACACGGCGCTGAACGGCATGGCCCTGGAGCTTCGTCGCATCGCCGTGCGCGGTGGTCGAGCCCTGCTGGAAAGCATCGGGGGCGAGGGCAGCACCGCCCGGATAGCCGGCGACGAATTGCGCGCGCTGGCCGAAGCTGTGGGTGAATTTGCCCGCGACCTGAACCGGCAATCCCTGCCCCCCCTGCTGGCCAATGAGCTGACGCGGCTGGTCAAGGCACTGCAGCGCTATCTGCTGCTGGCCGCGCTGAGCGACGAACTGGCGCGCCTGCGGGCACAGTTACAGGCGGTGGAGCTGCCCACCGCAACCCGTGAACCACTGGCGGAATTTACCCGGCGCGCCGAGTCCTTTGTGCGCGCCTGGCAGGATGGCCTGCAGGAGGGCGGGCAGGAAGCGCTACCCGATTACCCGGCTCTCGAGGTCCGCTACGAGGCGCTCAAGGAGCGCCTGCTCCAGCAGGCCACAGCGGGCGATCTGGAAATTCATGACCTCGATGTCTGCCAGCAATACGCAAGCGAGCTGCGACGGGCCTGCCGGGAGTTGGCGAAAGCCAATACGGGGCTGATGCGGAGTCTCGATGCGCTGGCTTCCGGCACTGCGCAGCCGGGACCCGACGAAAACACACCGGGCGTGAATTCTGTGGAAAGCAGCGATAACGCTTTACCGCCAGGTTGATTTTACCCAAACCCTGGTCTTTATTTATGTGACTGCGTTTTTACTGGGCAATCCGGTCATCGATGGTTTTGCCACGTCCTGGCGCGCAACAACCACCACACAGGAGTGGCGGATTCGCTCAATATTACCCGGAGGCAGTCGCTCGGTGGCTCTAGGCCTCCGCCAGCAGGGCCAGGGTGTCGGCAATATCCTGTGCGGTCGTCAGCGGGTTGATAGTGCATAGCCGGAGCGCGTCGCGCCCCTTGAGGCAGGTCGTGGAGACACAGGCAAAGCCGCTGTCGGCCAGGCGCTGAGCGCGTCGCTGCACCTCACCGGCTGGCACTCCCCGGGGACTGAAACAGACGATCCCCAGTTGCGCCGGGGTGATGACCTCCCAGCGCTGCGGTTCGCGGCGCAGCTGCGCCTCGGCTTCCTCCGCCAGGTCGATCCCGTGCTGGATCGCATCGCGTATCCTGGCCATGCCGTAGGTGCGCAGCGACAGCCACAACTTGGCGGCCCGGGTGCGCCGGCTCAACTCCAGGCTGCGATTGCGGAAGTCGACCTCATCAGCCTGACCCGCCACGTCGCGCAGATACTCCGAGTTCATGGAAAAGCAGCGCTCCAGGGCGCCCGGGCGAATCAGCAGGCAGCCAACATCGTAGGGCTGGAACAACCACTTATGGGGGTCAAGAACCAGGGAGTCTGCACGCTCCAGGCCATCGAGCACCGCCTTGCCCGCCGCCGTGAATGCAGCGGGCCCGCCGTAGGCGGCATCGATATGCAGCCAAAGTTGCTCGTCCTCACACAGCTGCGCAAGTGGCGGCAGGGGATCGACACTGCCGGTGTTGGTCGTACCGGCATTGGCGATCACCATGGCGGGGCGCAAGCCCTGCGCGCGGTCTCGGGCAATCTCCTGCCGCAGCCTCTCAAGCGGCATCCGGAAATCCTGGTCGCTGGGCAGGGTGCGGAGCAGTTGCGGCTCCAGGCCAAGCTCCCGCAGCGCCCTGGGCAGGGAGGCATGCGTCTGGTCACTCATGTACACCACACCGGATCCATTGACCGCACGCGCCGCGGAGAAGGCCGTCATGCTGGCCATGGAACCACCGCTCAGCAGCACCCCCTCGGTACCGGCTGGCATGCCGAGAAGCTGCCGCAGCCAGTCAAGCACCACCAGTTCCAGGGTCGCCGGTCCCGAGGCACCCGCCCAGGAAGCACAGATGGTATTAAATCCGGTACCCAGCCACTCCCCAAGCACCGCGGCGAAGGAAGCGGGCCCGGGCACCCGCGCGAAGTAACGCGGGTGATCCCCCTGCTGTTGGTGCGCCAGCGCGGTAGCGGCCAGCAGGTCCAACGCCTGGTCCGGGTCGCCCGGCGCCTCCGGCACCGCGCCGCCCAGCAGCGCCCGCAGCTCGCCTGCATCCCCGGTGAGCATGGCTGGCTGCAGATGACGGGTCCGCAAGCGATCCACCACGAGGTCCACCACGCGATAGCCAAGACGTCGCATCTCCTCCTCGGACATCCCCAGGGTGTCGGCAGGAAAGCCGGCGCGCGGCTCGGGGGCCGAGGACTTGTCTGGCACGGTATCGGTCACTTTGGTTTCTCCCCAGGGCTGACTCGCTCCAGGCTATTCAAGCGCGCCGGCCGGCGATTGTCGATGCTTGCTGATCGTCCCGGAAACCGGGCAATTTGCCGCGTGGGCTGTATCCTCGTGCTCGACGCCCTCGAGGAAAGAGCGACGTCGCTCAGGTAGGCTGTGACTCGCCGCGGTTGGTCGCGACGGCCAGCCGCGCGGCCACCTGCTCTCCCATCAGGTACAGGCAGGGCACCAGCAGCAGGGTGACGCCGGTGGCGAAGAGCACGCCGAAGGCCAGGGAGGTGACCATGGGGATCAGGAACTGGGCCTGCACACTGGTCTCGGACATGATCGGCACCAGGCCGATAAAGGTGGTCAGGGAGGTGAGGATAATCGGCCGGAAACGGTCCTGCCCGCCCTGCAGCAGGGCATCCATCACCCCGTGGCCCGCCGCGCGCAGCTGGTTGATCCGGTCGATCAGCACCAGGTTGTCATTCACCACCACCCCGGCGCAGGCAATTACCCCGAGCAGGGAGAACATGCTGATCTGCCAGTCCAGGATCAGGTGACCGAAAATCGCGCCCATCACCCCGAAGGGCACCGCGGTCAGCACCAGCAGGGGCTGGAAGTACGAGCGGAACGGAATCGCCATCAGGGCGTAGATCACCAGCATCGCCAGGGCTGTGTACTGCAGCATCGCACTCATGAATGAAGACTCTTCCTCCAGTTCGCCGTCCAGGGCCAGGCTGAGGCCCGGGTACTGCTGCTGCCAGGCGGGCAGGTAGCGGGAGGTGATATCGTCGACCACGGCGCGGGGGTCGGCCTTCCCTGGTAACACGTCTGCGCTCACCTCCAGGGTACGCTTGCGGTTGAGGCGATCAATGGTGACGTAGCCCGGGGCGTAACTGATATTGGCCACGGTGGCGAAGGGCACTTCGACCCCAGTGGGCGAACGGACCCGCATATCCTGCAGATTGGCCACTGACACGCGCTCGTCCTCCGGGTAACGCACCATCACCCGCACGTCCTCCTTGGTGCGCGGAATCCGCTGGGCTTCAGCGCCGTAGAAGGCTTCACGCACCTGCCGCGCGAGGGCTGCCAGGGTAATGGACAGGTTCTCCGCCGCCGGTTTCAGGGACAGTTCGATTTCCTGCCGCGGCGCCTGCAGGCTGTCGTTGACGTTGTGGACCCCGGGGTAGGTTTCCAGCACCGCCCTGAGCTCTGCGGAGATCGCGCTCAGGGTATCCAGGGAGGGCGCCGCCAGCACCAGGCGGATGGGTTTACCCTTTTCGTTGATGGTGTAATCGAGCTTGAAGTCTTCAACCGGCCCGATGTCACCGATCGCCTCGCGCCAGCGCAGCGCCACCCCCGCGGTATCCACGTCATCGGAGAGGGTCTCCATGACCACGCGGATCGTATTCTCGTTGGCCCTGGAGTCGATGTGCCCGACCGCCGGGCCGGCGCCGGTATAGCGGGGATCGCTGTTGTACTCGTCCTTGATGGCCAGTGCGGCCGACTCGACCTGGCGCAGCACGGTCAGGGTGTCGGTGAAGGCGCCGCCCTCGGGCAGTTCGATTTCGGCATCCACGTGGTCCGAATTGACCGAGGGAAAGAAGCCGGAACGGATCCAGCCGCCGCCGTAGAGCGCGAGACTCACCAGCAACAGGCACAGGAAGGCGACGCTGACCAGCACGTTGCGCTGCAGGCACCAGGCCAGGAAGGGACGATAGCGTTCCCGGGCGAACCAGGTCATGCTCGAGGCACAGGCCTCGCGCATCACTTCCAGGCGTCGCAGCGGCGCATGGCGACTGGGGCGCGCGGGTGGCATGTGGGCGAGGTGAGCCGGGAGAATCAGCAGGCACTCCACCAGCGACAGGGCCAGGGCGATCACCACCACGGTAGGAATGGCTGAAGCCGCCTGCGCCATGTCTCCCGGCATGAAGAACATGGGCACAAAGAAAATCATGGTGCTGATCACCGCGAACATGACCGGCTTGATCACGCTGCGGGTGCCCGCCAGGGCGCCGTTGAGGCCGCCCTCGCCCTCACTCTGGCGGGTGTGGATGGCCTCGCCGACGATAATGGCATCGTCCACCACAATGCCGAGAATCAGCAGGAAGGCGAACAGGGAGATCATGTTGAGACTGGTGCCCGTGTACTGCAGCAGGAACAGGGTGCCCATAAACGCGACCGCGATACCCACACAGACCCACATGGCCAGGCGCGGGCGCAGGAACAGCACCAGTACCGCAAATACCAGCGCGAGCCCGCCCAGGCCGTTCCCCAGAAGGGTATCCACGCGGCCCTTGAAGGGCACCGAGGAATCCCGCCACACCGACAGTTCCACGCCGGGAGGCAGGGTCGGGCGCACCTGCTCCACCCAGCGGTGCACCGTTTCACTGGTGGCCAGGGTGTTGGGGCTGGAGGTCACGTAGACATGCAGGTTCAGAGAGGGCTGGTCGTTGAAGCGGTTGCGGACATCCACGTCCTCGAAACCATCGATGATGGTGGCCACATCGCCCAGCAGCACCTGGGAGCCGTCGCGGTTGGTGAGCAGGGGAATACCGGCAAAATCGGCCCGGGTATAGGCCTGGCCCCGGGTCTGCAGGCGGATATCGCCGCCCTCGTCCTTGATCGCGCCGGCCGGCAGGTTGAGGGATTCGGCGCGAATCGCCGCGCTCACATCCGCCAGGGTCAGCCCGTAGCGCCGCAGGGTGTGTTCTGACACCTCCACCGAGACCTCGTAGGGCCGCGGCGTCGCCAGGTCAACCACCGAGACATTGGGCTGGGAGGAGAGGTCGTCGCGCAGCCGCTCCCCGAGCTCTTTCAGGCCCCGTTCACCGATGTCCCCGGCCAGGGACACGATGGCCATGTGATGGCGGAAGGCAAACTCGGTCACCACCGGCCGCTCGGCGTCCACCGGGAAGGTGTTGATCGCATCCACCCGGGTCTTGATCTCGGCGGTCAGGCGCTGCATGTCGTAGCCCGGCTCCGCCTCCACCTGCACCGTGCCCACGCCCTCGGAAGCGGTGGAGCGCAATTCCTTGACCCCGTTGAGGTCGTGCACCGCCTCCTCGATGCGCATGCAGATCTGCTCTTCCACCTCCCGCGGGCCGGCACCGGGATAGGCCATGGTCACGCTGACCTGGTTGACCTCAAACTCGGGGAAAAACTGCTTGTCCAGGGCCGGGATGCCCCAGAGTCCACCCACCACCAGAAACACCATCAGCAGGTTGGCGGCGATGGGGTTATGGATAAACCAGCGAATCGGCCCGCCGAGCATCAGTATTCGGACCCCGCCACACTCTGTACTTCACGCACCGTGACCTGCATCCCGGCGGTCGTGACCACCGGCTGCCCCAGCACCACGCGCTCTCCGGCCTCCAGGCCCTGGACCCACACCTGGCGGGCATCCCCCTGCAATACCTCGACCTCGCGCCCGGCGGTACGCCCTTCCCGGTCCACCAGCATCACGCTCTCGTCACTGCGCAGGGCGGAGCGCGGCAGCAGGGTAACCCCGTCTATCTGGCGTCCTTCAATTGTGGCCTGCACGAACAGGCCCGGCGCCAGCGGCGGGCGTTCACTCCCCGGCGGGCGGGTGAAGGGGTCGCGCACCTCGGCCACCGCGTACACCATGCGGCTGTCGACATCGATGCTGGCGTCGGTGCGCAGTATCTGTCCCGACCACTGCCAGTCCCGGTTACCAAAACGAGCCTGCAGGGTCACTGGCACCGGCGCCGCCGGCGTCGCCTCGCCCTGGTAGGTGAGGGGCAAATCCAGCAGTGCCACCTGGCGATCGGTCAGGGGCAGACGGACCTGCACTGCCTCGGTGGAATAAACCTCGGCCACCGGCGTGCCCGGGGTGACATATTGCCCCGCATCGACCAGCTTGCGGCTGACCCGTCCGTCAAAGGGCAGGCTGATACGGGTGCGCTGTAGATCCAGGCGGGCCGCCTCGAGGTCTGCCTTGGCGGCCGCCAGCGCCGCCTCCGCGGAAGCCAGCTGCGGCTTGCGCAGAAACAGCGCATTGGCCTGCTCACTGCCCAGGTCCCGCCACTCGCGCCGGGCCTGCAGGGCCCGGCCCTTCTCTTCCGCGACGCGTTGCTCTGCCGCCGCGACCTGGGACTCGGCCCGGGTAATGGCAAAACGATAATCGGCGTCTTCCACCACCACGAGATCTTCACCCTCGGCGAAGAATCCGCCTTCGGCGAAACTGTCCGCCACAGAGACCACGCGTCCGGCAACGCGGCTGACAACGCTCACCTGGCGCAGGGGCTGCACGCTGCCCTGGGTGGTTACCGCAATCGCCCGCTGGGAGGGCTGTGCGCGCACCACATCCACGATCGGGGGCACGGGCTCGGGGGCCGGCTCCGGGGTGGGGCCGGGCTTGCCCACCAGCAGGCCGTAGGCGAGCCCCAGCCCCAGCAGCAGGAGCGCTGCGCTCAAAAGCCACTGTTTCTGCCAGAAACGGCTCACGGGCCGACCTTCCTCATTGTGTTTTTCCCCGGTTCATTGCATCAGCTACCCGCCTGCGGCCAACACGGACATGGCAAAACAGGCACCACGTGCCCGCGATGCACTCAGACCCTTAATAGTGGACAGCATTTTAGTATGTTTATTCTAATTTTATTACGTAATCTGGCTGCAACTGGATGGAAACATCCACTTACAGCCAACGCATAGCAATGCACAGGAGAGTTATCATGGCCGAATCAACCGAAGCCAAAACCACCGCTTCACCGAAGCGCAAGACCACTGCTCGCAAGGCCCCGGCCAAGCGTAAGACCACCGCGCGCAAGGCGCCGGCCAAGCGCAAGACCGCAGCGAAGAAGTCTACCGTGCGCTCCAACGTGCGCAGTGTAGAGAACAAGGCCGCTGCCTACGAGCGCAAGGCCAAGAAAGCCTCGAAAGACGTCGAAAAGTCAGCCGGCAAGTTTGCCGATCGTGCCCAGGAAGCCGGTCGCAAGGCATTCCTCGCCAGCCTCGGCTTCTACGGCCGTGCTTTCGACCAGGCCCAGGAGCAGTTCAAGAGCCTGCAGGAGCAGATGGAAGACCGTCGCGCCAAGGCCTCTGACCTGTACGCCGAGCTGGTCAAGCGCGGTGAGAAAGTCGAGTCCGACGCCAAGAGCGCCATCGACGACATCGACCTGCCCCGCCTCGAAGGCCTGGCAGATCGCAAGGCGCTGGAAGCCAAGCTCGAGCAGGCGCGTGAGCGTTTCAACGAGCTGAAGGGTTCCGTCAGCTTCAAGTCTGCCGCGTAAGGCAGGCCACAGTTATCCCTGGCTGACAGGGAATGGTTTGGGGGCCCTTGTGGCCCCCTTTTTTTTGCTTCGCGATCTGGTTTAATGGCTGTCCCGTCAATCGCGGTAGGAGGGACGACCCATGACTGACGATAAGAACAAGGTCAGCGACAAGGCGAGTGAAATTGCCAAGAATATCTGGCTCGCGGGCGTCGGTGCCTACGGCCGTGCGGTCGACGAGGCCCAGGGCCGGCTGGAGAAAGCCGGGGTGGAAACCCCCCGCCTGTTCCGCGACCTGGTCAAGGCCGGCGCGGCGCTGGAGGAGGAAGCCCGCGGCGCCAGCCAGGAGGCCCGCAGCTCCGTGGAGGAGCGGATCCAGCGGGTGCGCGAGAACTTCAGCCTGCAGCGCCCGGGTCGCGGCGACGACCTGATGGCCCTGCATGAAAAGATCGATCGGCTGACCGCCAAGGTCGATGCGCTCAGTGCAGCGCTGGCCGAACAGGGCACGCCGCGCAAGGGCGGGCCGCGCAAGAAAGCCGCCACACGCAAGAAAGCACCGGCGCGCAAGAAAGCACCGGCGAAAAAGACCGCCGCCAAAAAAGCGCCCGCGACGCGTAAAACCCGCACTGCCGGGCGCGGCTAGGCCGGCCGGCATTGAAAACCCGGGACCGCATTCTGGTGGCCAGCCTCGCCCTGTTCAACGAAGAGGGCGAGGCGCACACCACCACGATTGATATCGCCAACGAAATGGAGATCAGCCCCGGCAACCTGTACTACCACTTCAAGGGCAAGGACGAGATCATCGCAGAGCTGTTCCAGCAGTACGAACTGGCGATCGGCAGCACGCTCGCGGCGCCGATCGAAAAGCCCCTGAGTGACAATAGCCGTGAGGTGGAGGCCAACTGGTATTTTCTCTACGTGGTCATGGAAGAGATGTACCAGTACCGCTTTCTCTACCACAATCTCGACAACATCCTGCAGCGCTACGCGGACATCAATCGCGGCTTCAAGCGCCTGATCCAGCTCAAGCGCGCGGCGCTATTTGCCATCTGCCAGTCGCTGCTGGAGCAGGAGGTGATCGAGGCCAGGGACCAGCAGCTGCTGGGGCTGGTGGATAACATGACCCTGGCCCTGACCTTCTGGCTGAATTTTGACCAGCTCCTGCACGGCCAGCGCGACCCGCAGCTCACCATCCACCAGGGCGTGCTGCAGCTGATGACCATGATCGCGCCCTACCTCGGCGACGCCGAGCGCAGCTTTTATACCGACTGCGAGAACATCTACGCCGACATGCTGGCCGCGGCCGAGGACGCGCACGCCGGCACCGCCTAGCGGGGTTTTTGCAGCAGAGCCACATCAGCCGCCGGTAGCGACAGTTGTGCGCTATTCTGCGCCGCCCACCAGCGCCAGGTCGGTGCGCTGAAAAAGCAGACATGGGTCGGGTCATTCTTGTAGTGCCAGTCGGCGAAGGCCGCCCTGTCGCGCACGCGCTTGGTCATAACCCCCAGGGTGCCCCCGGGGCGCAGCAGACCCCACAGCCGGGCCAGCTCCGCACCCGGCTGGTGCAGGTGCTCCACCACCTCGGTGGCGGTGATAAAGTCATAGGCGCCTGCCAGCGGAGCCGTGTCGGGGTTATAGAAACTGTCGTACAGGCTGACCTCGAATCCCGCCTCCCGCAGCATCCCGGCCAGGGCCGGGGCCGGACCGCAGCCAAAATCCAGGCCCCGCGCCCCGGGCGCAAGCAGGGCCTGTAGCGGGGTAGCGAGCCGCGCCAGGAAGCGGCGGTAGCCGGGGTCGTCCACCCGGTTCTGGTGCAGGTCGTATTCGGCCCGCTCCTGCGCCCGGCTCAGGTAGTACGCCGGGGGCACGAATACCAGGTGGCAGCGCGCGCAGCCCAGGTACGCGCGGCGGCGATCGCGGTGGTAGGCTTCAATCTCGTCGCCGGCGCACAGGGGGCAGTACGATTCAGTGCTCATCTGCTATGCTTGCCGGCACCATTCACCATGAGAGGTAACTGTAGATGACAATTCAAGTTGGCGACAACATTCCGGCCACCACACTCAAGACCATGGGCGCAGAAGGCCCCGAGGACATCACCACCGACGCCATATTCGGCGGCAAGAAGGTCCTCCTGTTCGCAGTGCCCGGCGCCTTCACCCCGGGTTGCAGCAAGGCGCACCTGCCCGGCTACGTGGTGAACGCGGACAAGATCAAGGCCAAGGGTGTGGACACCATCGCCTGCATGGCGGTCAACGACGCCTTCGTCATGGACGCCTGGGGCAAGGCACAGAATGCCGAGGAAATCCTGATGCTGGGGGACGGCAATGGCGACTTCACCGCCGCCCTGGGTCTGGAACTGGACGGCCGCGGCCATGGGCTTGGCACCCGCAGCCAACGCTTCGCGATGCTGGTCGAGGACGGCAAGGTGACCCACCTCAATGTCGAGCCAGGCGGCGGCATTGACGTCAGCTCCGCGGAAACCATGATGGACCTGCTGTAGGCCCGTTTTCACGCATGGCCCATGGGCCATGCGTGAAGCTCGGGGAATAAAGCTCATAGCGACAGCGTTCAGAGCAAGGCCCACCAGTGCCATTTCAATTTGATATTACCGGATGGAACGGAAGCTACTTAATCCGGGCGTTGTTGGTCGTGACCCGCCGGGCGACGGCCACTGCCTCTTCTCAATGGTCCGAAAGATAATTCACGTTATCGGGATCACAACGCGTGGAAGCTACCTTAGCTGTTTTTTTACATCCCATAATTCCGCTTCGGCAGGCTACCCGGTATGGAACTGAAAAACTACGGTGGTAGCAATAAGGAAGTATAGCGCCGCCAAGCTGGAGGCTACATGAGAGCTATAGTAATTGGGATTACTATCTACCAGCTCCGGGGAAACCAATACCCATCCTAGCTTGATAGCGGACACGACCAGAGGCACTGCTAAGCCGCCCAGCCCCAAAACCCATATCTTACTCCCTGCCGGTACTACGCAAAGCAAGAACGAGAGTGCCCACAAATATATCAACCAGAAATTATGATGGCTGTCCCCCCAACTGTTTAGTGCGAAAACCGCATGGCCGAAGCGACTGTATTCTAGTGAAAGCAGCAGCCAACCAACCATCACCGTGAGATAGAGTGCCATCATCCAAGGGAGTGACCTATGAGTCATCGTATTCTCTCCTGTGGAATCGACTGATAGTTGTTTTCAAAAGACTCTACGAAGGTTTCAAACCTCCAGCGCTGATATCTGCTGTTAATGTTGACCGTACCCCGTTAACTCGAACCATGCAGGATGTGGGATATCCATCTAAGGTAGTTAAACGGAGATCCCAACATGAAACGCAAGCACTATTCATAAGAGCAGATCATCTCGATCTTCAAACAGTATAAGGCGAGCCGTACCATGGTTGATCTGGCCCGCGAGCACGGCATTGCCCAGAACACGCTGTACCGGTGGAAGCCTTAAGCTTGCTCGAAATTTAGAATCTGATAGAACCAAGAGGCAACAATAACCAGCAACACTAGTCCAGAAAAAAAGTGTCCTTTCCGCCGAGTCGCTAACGGAATACGTGAGAACCGTTTGTCGATTACGATGCACTTCTTGGTACGAAGAAAAATCACCCAGTTCGCGCCAAGCGCCGCAATGTAAATCCAGCCAAATTGGAGAAAGTCTGGTAAGCATTCAACTAGATTAAGAGAGTCTGATAGCTTCCACTCGGCGGACTGGGCCGCAAGCAGCACGGACCATAGCAACGCGCTCGGCACCATTGATATTGAAATAACGGCCCAGACATATGGATCGTCTCGAAAAAAGGTCCCTTGAACTCGATAGAACTGCACAAAGCTGTAATAAAAATAATAGTAGAAATCGCACATGAGACTTATCTCAAGAAACCGAAGCTATTCGGATCGCACCACTGTTTGCGCCTTGATGAGGGCTCCCATCACTAACCCAAGCGTAACTGCGCCACATTCCTTTGTAGCAAAATAAGACACCGTCGTACCGCGCAGACTCTCCTGGCTAAGGATGCGCTGGGAGGAATCTTCGTACGCCTGCGATACACAGGTCGCAATGCCTGCTAGCCTCCGTCCTCCGGCGGGGGCAGCACACGGACGCTATCGGCCAGGCGCTCGCGGTCGGCGTCCGTGGCCGGCTCGCCAGTTTCATAATAATGCTTGAGACCGGCAGCGACGCCGGTTAATTCATCCTCCAGGGCGGGCCGCGCCAGCCAGTCACCCAGGAACTCCCCGACACTGCCCAGGGGCATCAGCAGCACGATGGCCAGGGTCACCCGTGTGCTGGCCGGGCCCTGGCCCTGCATGTGATAGCGAAACTGTGCGCTCTTGAAGGGCGACATGGGCTTGTCCCCCCGGTGCAGGCGCAGGACAAAGCCCTCGCCGGGAGTCCAGTGGGTAATCGTTTCCTCGAGGTAGTCACCCCCTTCCTGGTACACCCGGCGCGAGGCACCCACGCCCGAACGCTCACGGGTCACGATTTCCGTCTCGGTGAGGCCGGGCACGTACAAATGCGCCACGGAGAAATCGCTCATGCGGCTCCAGGCGGCTTGCGGCGGCAGGTTCACATCGGTACTGACCGCCACCTCGATGGGCTCCGCCGCCCGCAGGAGCGGCGCCAGCCACAGGAGGCAGAGGGCGGCCAGGCGGATGAAGCGAGGTTTAGGCATGGGACGTCTCCGGGGTCAGTGCGCGCCGCAGCAGGTTGCCGGCGGCGATGGAAAACAGGCAGTAAGCCAGGAAATAGTAAAAACCGGGTTCCAGGCTGGCTCGCATGAGCAGCATGTCGCCCATCTGGCCCGAGGCGGCCCCCGCCATGTAGGCGACCAGCAGGGCGATGACAAAGACATCGGCCATGGACCACTTGGACAGGGCCGCATTGCTCGCCAGCAGGGCCGAGCGCAGCACCGGCGCCAGCGGCAGCAGGGCGCAGGCCTGCAGGGCCAGCTTGCACACCGGAATCACCACACTGAATAACACGATCAGCAGGGCCACCAGCAGGTTGCCATCGCGGGCCAGGGTTTCCACGGTGCTCCAGATGGACCGGGTATGCCGGTAAACCTCCACCCGCCCTTCGATCTGGTCCAGGCCCAGGAAGCGGGAAAACGCCGTGAGCATCTGCCGGGTCTGGCTGTCCGCCGACTCGCCGGCGATCAGGTTGACGCCCAGGGTGGCAATCTCGGACTTCTCGATGCTGCCGGACAGGGTCAGCACCGGCTGGGTCACGCCCGGGTACAGCAGACCGATGGCGACCACCAGCAGTAGCAGGGCCAGTACCTTGCGCATTGGGTTCATACAGCCTCCCGGGCAAAGGGAGGCATGATACCGAAAACCCGCCGGCGGCTCACCGGCGGATCACTTACATCGCGGCGGGATCGAAGTCGCTGTAGAACTGGGAATACCACTTGCGGAACTTGGCGATCGGGCCGTCTCCATCGCAGAGGACCGGCAGGGGCCGGTACACCTTGTGCTCCCAGATCGGCTTGTCTTCCTCCAGCTGGCCCACGATATTGGCGATGATCGCATCGTTGACGCCGTTGCTGACCACCTCGCCATCCACCTTGGGCTGGGTAAAGGCAAAGCGCAGCACCACGTTCTCGTCGTCAATGGGCGTGGTCAGCCCCATCAGGAAGGTGTCGGCGATACCCTCGAAGCGGGTGAAACCCTGGCCGGGGCCCTGGGAACCGGTGTAGATCGCGCCATCCACCTCGCCCCGCGGCGTGGGCATTTTCGCCCGCTGTACGCCCCGGGACGTGGGCCCCTCGTAGGTGGTTTCCCACTCGGGCATGCTCGCGGTGCGATGCACAAACAGGAAGTGCGCCGGGTCCGCCGCGTTCTCCGCCATCTCCTGCGGGTGGGTGTTCAGGTGCCACTCGAAGCGCTTGAGCGGCGCCCAGTCTGAACTGTTGGCCTCTTCGTGCTCGACCACCTCCCACAGGGGGGGCTCATCCTCGGGGTGGTACCAGGCCCACACCACTTGGTTGGTCTCGGTAATCGGGTAGGAGTTCAGGCACTGCTTGCCCTGGATCTTGGGTGGCATATTGCGCGCGTAGGGCACCTCGGTGCACTCGCCAGAACCGTTGAATTTCCAGGCGTGGAAGGGGCAGACGATGGACTCACCCTCGATCCGCCCGCCGCGGCCGCTGTTCTCGTGAATACCGTAGCCCAGGTGCGCACCCAGGTGCGGGCAGTAGGCATCCAGCAGGCAGGCCTGTCCGGATTCCGTGCGAAACAGCACCAGCTCCTTGTTGAAATACTGGACCGGCCGCGATTCGCCTACCGCCAGTTCGTCGGAGTAACACACCGCGTACCAGCCATGGGGGATTGGCATTGGATAACGTTTGGACATGGGACAGCTCCCTCAGGTTTCCTTCTCAGCCCCCCAGCCTAGCAACCGCCGCGGGGATAGCAATGGCACAATCAGTCAGCCGAGGTGGCAAATCGCGTCAGGCCAGCATCACGTAGCAGGCACTGCTGATCACCGCGACACCGAGAAAATTCAGCAGCAGGCCCTCCCGGGCCATGCGCGCGGTACTCACCAGGCCGCTGCCGTAGACCACCGAGTTCGGCGCCGTCGCCACCGGCAGCATAAAGGCACAGCTGGCGCTCATCGCCGCCGGCACCATCAGCAGCAGCGGCTCGATCCCGGCCGCCAGGGCCGCCGCGGCCAGCACCGGCATCAGCAGGGTGGTACTGGCGGTATTGGAGGTTGCCTCGGTCATAAAGGTGACCATCAGGCAGACCAGCACCAGCAGCGACCAGGTGGGCAGGTCGGTCATCCCCGCCAGCCAGTGACCCAGCTCGTCGCTGAGGCCCGAACTGACAAAGCCCTTGGCCAGGCAGATGCCGCCGGAGAACAGCAGCAATACCCCCCAGGGGATGGTGCTGGCCCGCCCCCAGTCCAGCAGCCGCCCGCCGCGGCCGGTGGGGGTGAGACACATCAGCACCACTGCCAGCAGGGCCACCGAGGCATCGTTGGCGGTAGGCAGGTCCAGCCAGGTCTTCCAGCCACCAAAAGGCTCGGAGCGGGTAATCCAGGCCAGCGCGGTCAGGCCGAAAATCAGCATCACACGCTTTTCCTCGGTGCGCCAGGCACCCACCCTTGGCAGCTCCACCTGCACCCGGGTGTCCAGGCCGCGGGTGAGAATAAACGCCATCAGGGGAATCATCACCAGCACCACCGGCACCCCCCAGCTCATCCAGCGGGTGAAGCTGATGGTCTCGCCGGTGACTTCGGCATAGACCTGCATGAAAATCAGGTTGGGCGGCGTACCGATGGGCGTGCCCAGGCCGCCCACGCTGGCGGCGTAGGCCATGCCCAGCAGCAGCGGCGCCGCCAGGCGCTCGCGCACGCTGCAGCCATCGAGCACCGCCAGGGCCACGGGCAGCAGCATCAGGGTGGTGGCGGTATTGGAAATCCACATGCTCAGAACCGCGGCGGCCACCATAAAGCCGAGCACCAGGCGGCGGCCACTGTGGGCGCCAAACAGGTTGACCATGCCCAGGGCGATGCGGCGGTGGGCGCCGGAGTGCTCCATCGCCCGGGACAGCAAAAAGCCCCCGAGCAGCAGCAGGATCAGGGGCGAGCCGTAGGCCTGACCCACCTCGGCGGGGGTCAGCACCCCCAGCAGGGGCAGCAGGGCCAGGGGCAGCAGGGACGTCACGGGAATGGGAATCGGCTCGAACACCCACCACACCACGCACCAGCAGGCCACCACCGCGACAATCGCCATGTCCTGGGGGTAGCCCGACTGTAGCAGGACCGCGCCAACCAGCAGCGCCAGGACAGGACCCGCGGGCAGGGCCAGCTGCTGCACGGGGTTCACGACCCGGCGTCCACCTGCAGGGGTATCCGCACCAGCCGGTCCCCCACGTAGGAGCCGACGAACAGGCTGTCGGCGACCTGCACGGCCACGGTGCCCGCGCCCATGGGCAGGCCGGCGTGGTACAGCAGCTCCCGCCGCTGCAGACTCTCGGGGTCCACCGCGATCACGCCGAAAGGCAGCAGGCTGGGGCCGGCGTGCCCCTGCTCCAGGCTGTCCATCAGCTGCAGCAGATTGGCGTAGTGACTCGCCACCAGAAGGCTGCCATCGGCGCCCCAGCTGGCATTGTCAGGGTGCGACACCGCCACCTCGCCAAGTAATTCCAGTCCCGGCCAGCTGAAGTGCTGCACCTTGTTGCCCAGGTACATGTTGACGTAAAAACTCTGCTCGTCGGGGGCCAGCAGAATACCATTGGGAAAGCGCCCGGCGGTCGCCGACAGTGCGGTAAAACCGGCGCCCTGTTGCCAGTGATGGACCTCGCCGGTGCTGAAGCCCAATACCCCGAGAAACGCGCTCCAGAGAGGGCGCTCCGGCGACGCCATATTGGTCGCCAGGAAGCCGCCATCCGCTAGGCTGGCAACGTCGTTGAAGCTCACCTGGGGCGGCGCCGGCGCACAGCCCCGCCACCGTACTCCCGGCGTCTCACCCGCAGGAAAAACTTCAAAAAACTCTACCGACTCACGCTCACCGTGATTGACCACCAGCAGCTGCCAGCGACCATCCTCGCGCTGGCGCAGGTCCAGACCGTGGGCCAACAGCGTGGCCGGCGGTCCCGCGCAGTCCGCGGCGCCCCAGTTGGCGCCGGGATCGGTCCCGGCGGGTGCCTGGGCCAGTTCACCGACCTCAAGGGTCCCGGGATCCAGCCAGCGCAGGCCGCCCGGTGCCGCCATCTGCCCGAACAGCAGGCGCCCATCGGGCAGGGTGACAATATCCTCCGGTGCCGCCAGGCCACAGACCGGAGTGATGCCGTCGCGCGGTTCGCAGGGCGCCGGCGGGCCGGCCACGGCCGCGTGCGCCAGGACAAAAGCAGCCAGCAGGGCCGCCAGGACAGGCGACGACAGGTCAGGGCTTTGCATTATTGATCTCCGCTGTAACCGGGCATCATCCTGTCCCAGGCGGCCTGCGGTGTAAAGGGTGGGCCCGTTCCGCGGGCGCCACTGGTTGCAGCGCAACAGAAAGATTACACTCGCTGGCTATGTCAACGTTTCCCGACACCCTGGTCGATCGCTTCCAGCGGCGCATAGACTACCTCCGCCTCTCGGTCACCGACCGCTGCGACTTCCGCTGCGTGTACTGCATGACCGAGCAGATGCAGTTCCTGCCGCGACGGGAGGTACTCAGCCTGGAGGAACTGTACGAGGTCGGGCGCGTGTTCACAGGCCTCGGCGTGCGCAAGATCCGCCTCACCGGCGGCGAGCCCCTGGTCCGGCGCGACCTGCTCAGCCTGGTCCAGCGTCTGGGGAAGCTACCCAGCCTGGCCCAGCTGGCGATGACCACCAACGGGGCGCAGCTCGACCAGTATGCCCGGCCCCTGCGCGATGCCGGGGTCACGCACCTCAATATCAGCCTCGACAGCCTGCGGGCGGACCGCTTCCGGGAGCTGACCCGGGTCGGGGAGCTGGACCGCGTCCTGCGCGGGATCGAGGCAGCGGTGGCCGCGGGCTTCGAGCGGGTAAAGCTCAACGCGGTGATCCTCAGGGGGCGCAACGAGGACGAGGTTCTCGACCTCGTGCACTTCGCCCGCGAGCAGGGCGTCGATATCGCATTTATCGAGGAAATGCCCCTGGGCAATATCGTCGAGCACGACCGGGACCTGAGCCTCTGTCGCAGCGAGGAACTGCGGGCCACCATCGACACCCGGTTCCCGCTGACCAGCCTGGGCGAACCCGGCGCCGCGGACGGCCCCGCGCGCTACTACGCAATGCCCGACCATCCCAGCCGGGTCGGCTTTATCTCGCCCCACAGCAATAATTTCTGCCACCTGTGCAACCGGGTGCGGGTCACCGTGTCCGGGCGCCTGCTCCTGTGTCTGGGCAACGAACACTCGGTGGACCTGCGGGAGATCCTGCGCGGCGCCAACTATCACAGCGAACAATTGCAGGCGGCGATCGTCGAGGCGATGAACCTCAAGCCGGAGCGCCACCATTTTGGCGAGGAAGAGGCGACCGACATCGTCCGCTTTATGAACATGACCGGCGGCTGATACCACAGCCATTGGCCCGACAAGGAACCCGCGTGCACACCCAGGATTTCCCCCAGCTCGAGTCCATCGAGCGTATCGAACAGGGCTTCGAGTCCCACGGTTACATCTGCAGCCCCAAGATCGCCACCGCGGTCTACCTGGCGTTCCAGCTGCGCAAGCCGGTGCTGGTGGAGGGCCCGCCGGGGGTGGGCAAGACCGAGCTGGCCAAGACCACGGCGGAACTGCTGGATGTGCCGCTGATCCGGCTGCAGTGCTACGAGGGCCTGGACGAGGCCAAGGCACTGTACGAGTGGAAGTACGGCAAGCAGCTGCTGTATACCCAGGTACTGAAGGAAAAGCTCGGCGACCTGCTCCAGGGTGCCCGGGGCCTGGCGGAGTCGGTGGAGCGCCTGCACCAGTTCGGCGACATTTTTTACTCCGAGGACTTCCTGGAGCCGCGCCCGCTGCTGCGCGCCATGCAACAGGAGCGCGGTGCCATCCTGCTGATCGACGAGGTCGATAAGTCCGACTACGAGTTCGAGTCCCTGCTGCTTGAGATCCTGTCCGACTACCAGGTGTCCATCCCCGAGATCGGCACGGTAAAAGCCTCGGTGTCACCCATGGTGTTCCTCACCAGCAACAATACCCGCGATATCAGCGATGCCCTCAAGCGACGCTGCCTGCACCTGTACATCCCCTTCCCCACGGTCGACCTGGAGGAGCGGATCGTCCTCAGCCGGGTGCCGGGCATCGATGACCAGCTGCGCCACCAGCTGGTGGAGTTTGTGCACTCGCTGCGGGAGCTGGACCTGAAAAAGGCCCCGGCCATCTCCGAGACCATCGACTGGGCGCGCAGCCTCGTGCTGCTGCACGCCGAGCACCTGGAGGAGGAACTGGTGCGCAGCACCCTGAATGTCCTGCTCAAGTTTGAAGAGGACATCCAGAGCGCCGAGGGCGACCTCAACAGCCTGCTGCGCGAGCGGCCCACCGCGGGCTGAGCCCATGCAGGCCGCCCTGACACGATTTATCCAGGTACTGCGCAGCCACGACCTGCGGATCTCCCCTGCCGAGACCCTGGACGCGATGGCGGTCGCCACCACCCTCGGTTATGCCGACCGCGAGCGGCTGCGCAACGGCCTTGCCATGACCCTGGCCAAGACCCCCGAGGAAGAGGCCATCCTGCTGGGCTGCTTCGATCGCTATTTCCAGCGCGACCTCGTCGAGGCGGCCAATGACGCCCGGCCGAATACCGGGGATGAACCCGCTGCGGACCGCGGGCCGGATGAGGCGCGCCCGCCGGCTGCCGGGGACAGCGCCCGCGAACTGCTGGAAGCGGCCGCGGCGGAAGTGCCGGAGCTGGCCGAGGCCCTGGAATCCGACCTGCTGCAGAATCTGCTGGATGACCAACGCAACGAGCTCTCCCTGGCCATGGGCCAGGCTGCCGCGGCGGTGGGCCTGGGAGATATCCAGATGTTTACCCAGAAGGGCCAGTACACGCGAAAAATGCTGGACGCCATGGGCGAGGAGGCCCTGCGCAACGCGGTGCTGGCGCTGGAGCGGGAGGATCACCCCGCGCTGGCCCTGGCGCGCAGCTACCGGGACCGCCTGCGCGAGCAGGTCAGGGACTATGTCGAACAGAGCTACCTGTTGCAGGCTGAAGGGCGCAACCGCCAGTTCATGGACGACATTCTCAGCCGCACCCGCCTGAGCAACCTGGAGCAGCGCTACCTGCACCAGGTCCACGAACTGGTGCGCAAGATGGCGCGCAAACTGGCCAACCGGCACTCGCGCAAGCCCCGGCCCCGCCGGCGCGGGCAGCTGGATATGGGGCGCACGCTGCGCCGCGGCGTGGCCAACGACGGGGTACTGTTTAACACCTATTTCCGCCGCACGCGCAAGGAGAAGACCCAGCTGCTGGCGATCTGCGACGTATCCGGCTCCGTCGCGGCCTACGCCAAGTTTCTGCTGCTGTTCCTCTACAGCCTGCAGGATGTGTTACCCAAGGTGCGCAGCTTTGCCTTTTCCAGCCACCTGGGAGAAGTCAGCGACCTGTTCCGCGACCACCCCGTGGAGAAAGCCATCGAGCTGGTGAACTGGCGCTACGGGGGCGCTACCGACTACGGCAGCAGCCTGGCGGATTTCGCCCGGCTGGCACTGGACGATATCAACAGCGGCACCACGGTGATTATCCTGGGCGATGCGCGCAACAACCGGGCAGACCCCCGCCTGGACATCCTGCAGAGCATCTACCAGCGGGCCCGCCGGGTGATCTGGCTCAATCCCGAGTCACGGCGGGCCTGGGGCAGCGGAGATTCCGAGATGCCGCGCTACCGCAGTGCCTGTCATTTCGCCGCGGAATGCAATAATCTGCGACAGCTGGAACGCATCGTCGACCAGCTTTTGAAGATGAATAAATAGGCCGGATAAATCCGGCCCTACATGGAGGATTGCTTGGGGCACCCTGTAGGGCCGAATTCATTCGGCCGCACGAGGGATGCCGGCCTCATCGATAGGTCGCTAACCAGAGCGGGCACATGGCGTATATCTGCAAGGCTTGCAGCTACCGCGGCAAAAAAGGGGGCGCTCGGGGTGAATGCCCCGCCTGCGGTGCTTTTGATATGGTCCTGGAAGGGGCGGTCAAGCGCGAGGAAGTACCGCGCAATAACCGGCTGCGAATAATTTTGCTCGGGGTGACCTGGAGCTGGTTCCTGGGGCTGGTGATCTGGAAAATGCTCGACTAGCGCGGCAGCCCCGGGCGGGCAGGGCTAGAAGGGCCTGGGTGGCTCGTCGCTCTCGTCGTCCAGGGTCTCCAGGCTCAATTCCAGGCTGCCATCATCATTCATCAGGCCGCCCTCCTTGGCGAACTTGATCTTCAGGCGCACGTTATTTGGCGAATCGGCATTGCGCAGAGCCTCTTCCTCGGAGATCAGGCCGTCGCAGTAGAGCTGGAACAGGGCGCTGTCGAAGGTCCTCATGCCCAGGTTCTCCGACTTTTCCATGATCTCCTTGATGCCATCGATATTGCCCTTGAGGATCAGGTCACACACGATCGGCGTGCCCAACAGTATCTCGACCGCGGCACAGCGCTTGCCGTCGACCGTCGGGATGAGGCGCTGGCTGACAAATGACTGGAGATTGAGCGACAGGTCCATCAGCAACTGCGGGCGGCGCTCCTCCGGGAAGAAGTTGATAATCCGGTCCAGGGCCTGGTTGGCATTGTTGGCGTGCAGGGTGGAGATACACAGGTGCCCGGTCTCGGCAAACGCAATGGCGTGCTCCATGGTCTCGCGGTCGCGGATTTCCCCGATCAGGATCACATCGGGGGCCTGGCGCAGGGTGTTCTTCAGGGCATTGTGCCAGCTGCGGGTATCCACCCCGACCTCGCGCTGGTTGACGATCGACTTCTTGTGATTGTGCACATACTCCACCGGGTCCTCGATCGTCACGATATGCCCGCTGCTGTTGCTGTTGCGATAGTCGATCAGGGCCGCCAGCGAGGTCGACTTGCCGGACCCGGTAGCGCCCACGAACAGCACCAGCCCCCGTTTGCGCATGACCACATCAGTGAGGATGGGCGGCAGGCGCAGGGTCTCCCAGCTGGGGATGTCCGCGACGATATTCCGCGCCACGATGCCCACCTCGTTGCGCTGCATGAATATATTGACCCGGAAGCGCCCGTGCCCGGCAATGGAGGTCGCAAGGTTCATTTCCAGCTCCTGCTCGAACTCCTTGCGCTGGGTTTCATCCATCAGCTCCCAGGCGATCTCCTTGATCTCACCGGGTTTCAGGATCTCGCTGCCAATCGGCCGCAGGGAGCCCTCGAACTTGGCGCAGGGTGGCGCGCCGGTGCTCAGGTAAAGGTCCGAGCCGTTCTTGCTCGCCAGAAATTTGAGCCACTCTGTAATCCGATCCACGCCACACTCCCCTGATCCGTGCTGTTGCCGCACCCTGGCCGCTGATGTTGTCGGCCCCCCGGGCCGCCCTCATTACTGTAACAGCTTGCCGGCGGCGGACAAGACTCGCTCGCCCGGGGCTGGTGTCCGCAGGGCCGCTACCCTATCCTATACATGCGTATAGCCAATAATAAGGACCCGCGTGATGGAAAGTGAACGTCCCACTCCCCTGATTGAAGACGTCGAGGGCACCCGGCAAAAACTGGCGGACTGGTTCTCCCGGCGCAATGGCCACCCGGTACAGATTCCCGAGCTCACCATTCCCGAGGGCAATGGCATGTCCAATGTCACCCTCCTGTTCGACATCGAATGGGAGGAAGGTGGCAGCAGCCGGCGGCAGCCCTGCGTGGGGCGCCTGCAGCCGGAGGTTGAGCGCCCGGTGTTTCCCAGCTACGCCCTGTCGCCCCAGTACCAGGTGATGGCGGCGCTGAAGGAGCACAGCAGCATCCCGGTACCGCCCCTCATGGGGCTGGAAACCGACACCTCGGTACTCGGCGTCGAGTTCTATGTGATGGGCCGGGTCGAGGGTCGTGTCCCCACTGACATGCCCCCCTACAACATGGACGGCTGGCTGCTGAATGAAACGAGCGAGGCGCAGCGCGCGACCCTGTGGCGGACTGCCGTGGACACCATGGGGCAGTTCCACCGGATTGACTATCGCGACCTGGGCCTGGACTTCCTGGAAGGCCCCGGGGACGCGACCCCGCTGCAGCGTCAGCTGGACTACTGGCAGCATTATCACGACTGGGGCCTGGAGGGGCGCCGGCACGCCGTTGGCCAGCGCGCCCTGGACTGGCTGCGCGCCAACCAGCCACCGGAGGAGCCGACGGCGCTGTGCTGGGGGGATTCACGCATTGGCAACATGATGTTCGCGCCGGGCCTGGACCGGGTGGAGGCGGTGCTGGACTGGGAGATGGCGGTCCTGGGTAACCCGGTACAGGACCTCGCCTGGTTTAACTACCTGGACGCCACCTTCTCCGAGGGCCTGGGCATGCCACGCCTGCCCGGCCTGCCGAGCTACGCCGATACCATCGCCCAGTGGGAGCAGGTCACCGGGGCGCGCGCGGATCACTATGACTACTACCTGATCTACGCGGGCACGCGCTACGGCCTGATCATGTCGCGCATCATGTTTGCGTCGGGCCAGGAGAGCGAGGTAGAGGACAACTTCGTCTGCCAGATGCTCGCCAGGTACCTGGACGACCTTACCTGAGGGCAGCGGCAGACTTCAGAACCGGTCCCTGACCGTCACCAGGATCTGCACGCCGTCGACGTCGTCGTCCTTGACGAAGGGGACCGCGACGTCCAGGTGGATCACGCTGCCCTTTTCCGCGCGGCTGGAATTCAGGCGCAGGCCCAGGCCCACATCCGCCAGCACACCGCCATTGTCGCCGTTGTCGCGGTTGTCATACCAGGCGCGCCCGACATCGAGAAAAGCGGCGAGGCCGACATTGAACAGCTGGAAGGGATGCCAGTCGGAGTAGTAGCGCTGCTCGATATTCCACACTGCCGAGCGGTTGCCGACCTGGTAATTGCGCTCGTAGCCGCGCAGGCCGTTGTCGCCGCCCAGCACCACCTGGTTCTCACCCGTGAGGCCATCGGTATAGTCCAGCCGCAGCCCGCTGTAGAGCGCCCAGCGGGTACTCTGCTTGTAGATGTAGCGGCTCTCGACCTGCCACCACAGGTTCTCGAAGGATTCATCGTCCAGGGTCCAGAAGCCCCGGAGGTTGGAGCCGATCGTCCACAGCTGGCTGGTCTCTGCCAGCAGGGTATTGAAGTAACTCCCCTGCAGGAAGACCTGGTCGCGGGTGGCACCCAGGCTCTCTGCGGAATAGCCCAGGGCCCAGCGATAGCGCTCGCCCACGAACACATCTTCGGTACGGCCGAGATAATCGAAATTGTGCATCTCGGTAAACTCGTCTTCCACCGACTGGAAGCCGATATAGGGGTAGCTGTACTCGCGGTCCTCGGGCAACTCCGGCGGGGGGATGTTGGAATCGCTGAAATCGAATTCGTGGCTCTCGAAGCTGTAGCCAAACAGCCAGCGGTTGACCCGCTGCTTCAGGGTGGTATCCATGGCGCGGCCGCCGAAGACCTCGTAGCGCTCGATTTCGTGATCGAATTCCGCCACCTCGTCGCCGCGGAACCAGAGGTTCTCCTCCAGCTTCTGCTGGTCCAGGTTGGTCCCGGCGGACCAGGTCTCGTAAACCGAAAAGAAGGGCCGGTCGAGGCGCAGTGAGTGCACGTAGCCGTCGTCGTTGTCCGTGTAGGTCAGGCGCATGCGCCAGCGGCTGCCGGCGATGGCGGGGTCGGTGTAACCCACGGTGTAGCCCGCCCGCTCCTCGTCACTGTCATATTCCAGCAGGATCTTCTTGCCGGTGCCGAGGAAGTTGGCATCGCGGAAGCCAAAGGCGTAGCTGTTCTCGCCGCCGCTGCGGCTCAGCGATATCGACGGGGTGAAAGTCCAGATGTCCCGGGTAACAACCTCCACGTCTACCGCATTGCCGCAGCGCCGCCAGGGCCGCACGGCGGCGTCGTAGATAAAGTCCATGTTGCGCAGGATGCGCTCGGTCTCGTCGATCAGGGGCTGCTGGTAGGCGCCCCCCTCAGCGAACAGCAGCTGATCCTCGAGCACCCATTCGCGGGTCCGCGAGTGAAAGCCGTTGGCCCAGCGATACAGGGCGTTATTCTCCCTGGGGTTCTGCAGGTCGAACACCGCATAGCGGCGGTAGCGAATGCTGCTGACATAGGCGTCGGGCGGCAGCGATTCCGCCAGGGCCCGGTGGGGCGGTGAAGCTTCGAAGCGAAAGCTGGCAGAACTGTCCTGCTCAGGCACCGTCTCGCAGGCACCCTCCTCCGCCATCGCCGTTCCCGGCAGCCACAGCGCGAGCACAAGGCAGCTGCCCAGCCCCCGGCAGTCCGGGACGCGAACCCGCCGGAGTCGCAGTCGCCGGATGAGCAAAAGCACACAGTTCCCCATCGGCCTAAGATAGCCCCATTGCGGGGTCAGGCACAATGGCGTCCGGCTTTGCCCGCAGCACTCCCTGTACTCACCCTGCCGCGGGCGATAAACTTGCCCGGGGCCGAAGCCGCATCCGGCGCCGCGCTGTCCCGCGATCCGTTCAAGGAGCACCCTGTGTCACCCAAGCTGCACGACCAACTGCGGGCCATGTCCGCGCCCGACATGCAGGCACTCCTGCGTCAGATTCAGCGCGGCCTGGAAAAGGAGAGCCTGCGCATCACCCCCGAGGGCAGGCTGGCACAGACACCGCACCCGGTGTGCCTGGGCTCGGCGCTGACCCACGCTTCGATCACTACCGACTACTCCGAAGCACTGATGGAGTTCATCACCCCCGTAGACACCAGCATCGATAACACGCTGGCGACCCTGACCGACATTCACCGCTACGTCTACCACTGCCTGGACAGCGAAATGCTGTGGAGCGCGAGCATGCCCTGCGTGGTCGCCGGGGACGACAGCATCCCCGTGGCCCTGTACGGCTCATCCAACGTGGCGCGCATGAAAACCGTGTATCGCTACGGTCTCGGCCACCGCTATGGGCGCGCGATGCAGGCGATCGCCGGCATTCACTACAACTTCTCCATGCCGCAGGCTTTCTGGGAGCAGGAGTGGCAGGCCGCGGGTTCGCCGGGCGAGCTGCGGGACTGGGTCACCGAGCGCTATCTCGGCCTGATCCGTAATTTCCACCGCTTCTCCTGGCTCCTCATCTACCTGTTCGGGGCCTCGCCCGCGGTCTGCGCCAGCTTTCTCAAGGGGCGCGACAAGCACCCCCTGCAGCCCTTTGACGAGCAGGGTCGCTCGCTGTACCTGCCCCACGCCACGGCGCTGCGCATGGGCGACCTGGGCTACAACAGCAGCGCCCAGCGGGGCCTGCGGGTGTGCTACAACTCGCTGCAGAACTACGTGGATACGCTGCGCCAGGCGATTATGCAGCCGCACCCGGACTACGCCGACATCCCCGCAGGGGAGAACGACAATTACCAGCAGCTCAACAGCAGCCTGCTGCAGATCGAGAACGAGTTCTACAGCACCATCCGGCCCAAGCGGGTTGCCTACTCCGGGGAAACACCGCTGCATGCCCTGTGCCGGGGCGGCATCGAGTACATCGAGGTGCGCTGCCTGGACGTGAACCCCTTCCTGCCCGTGGGCATCGATGGCAGCCAGGCGAGATTCATCGACAGTTTCCTGTTGTACTGCCTGCTCCAGGACAGTCCGCCCTGTGACGAGCCCGAGCAGGCGCGGATGGACCACAACCTCGCGGAGGTGGTGAATCGGGGACGCGAGCCCGGACTGCAGCTGCAGACCACCGAGGGCAAGCGCGAGCTGGCGAGCTGGGGGCTGGACCTGCTGGAGCAGGTGGCGGCAGTGGCAGCGCAACTGGATGCGGCCCACGGCGGCAGCGCCTACGAGGAAAGCGTCGCGGCCCAGCGTGCCAAACTTGAAGACCCCGCGCTGACACCCTCCGCCCGCATCCTGCAGGAGATGGGCGAGCGCGACCTGCCCTTCTTCCGCCTGGCCATGCACTACTCGCAGCAGTGGGCGGAGCACTTCCGCGCCGCACCCCTGGACCGGGAAACGCTGGCCCGTTTCGAGGCCGAGACCCGGGAATCCCTGCAGGCGCAGGCTGATGTCGAGGCCGCTGACGTGCTCAGCTTCGAACAGTACCTGGCGCAGTTCTACCAGCAGTACGAAGCGCTGTAGGAGCAGCGTGAACTT
This sequence comes from Sediminihaliea sp., assembly GCA_965222335.1. Lineage (GTDB taxonomy): Bacteria > Pseudomonadota > Gammaproteobacteria > Pseudomonadales > Halieaceae. The sequence continues at coordinate 1,628,772 of OZ244944.1, forward strand.
CCTCGCCCACTTCCACCTGGCCTGGCCCGACCCGGGCCTGATCGCCGGCGGCCTGGAGGGCGACTACTACAAGGGTCCGCTGTGCGGCCACATGGCCCGCGACCTTGAAGCCGGGGTCCGCCTGCACCGCGCGGTGGACGCCTTCACCGACGACCATCCCGAGGTGCGCGCCCTACGCGCCCGGTTTCCCCGGGACCTGCGCCGCTATGCCGGTATCCTGATCGACCTGGGTTTCGACCACTACCTGAGCCGGCACTGGCAACGTTACAGCGACCTTTCCCTGCCCGCCTTCAACCGCGAGGTGCACCTGGCCCTGGCTGCGCAGGCTCCCCGCCTGAGTCCCGCAGCGCAGCGCATGCGGCTGCGGATGCAGGAACACGACCTGCTCAACCGTTACCTGGACTGGGACCTCATTCCCGCCAGCGCCGAGCGTATCGGCAGCCGCCTGCGCCGCGGCAACCCGCTGACCGGGATTGGCCCCAGCCTGGCGCCCCTGCGGCCGGCGATGGAATCGGCGTTTCTCGCCTTCTACCCCGACCTGCTGGCCTTCAGCGCGGAGCGGCGCGCGGCGCTGGCGGCCAGCGCCGGGGAGCCCCCGGGATTGCACGCCTGAAGAAAAGCCTCTAAGTTACGCGCCCAGAATCCACCGAGGAGTCCTCCCGCCCATGCTCCAGTCCCTGTCCACCCGCCAGGTGTTTTTCGCCCTGGCGCTGCTGACCCTGACCGCCATGCTGTTCGCCTACTACTACCTGGAGCAGCACCTGGGACTACCCCCCTGCCCCCTGTGCATGACCCAGCGGGTAGCAATGGTGCTGCTCGGGGCATTCGCTTTGCTCGGCGCCCTGCACAACCCGACCGGCTGGGGGCGCCGGGCCTACGCCGCAGGATGCGTGCTGGCAGCGGGCTTCGGTATTGCCGTGGCGGGGCGCCATGTCTGGCTGCAGTACCTACCGGAGGACCAGGTTCCCGCCTGCGGCCCCAGCCTGGAATACATGCTGGATACCCTGCCCTTCGCGGAGACCGTGAACCTGGTGCTGATGGGCGATGGCAACTGCGCAGAGACCCAGTGGACCTTCCTTGGCCTCAGCATCCCGGAGCAAACCCTGGCCGTATTCCTGGTGCTCGGCGCGATCAGCCTCTGGCAAATGCTGCGGACCCGCCCCCTGTAAGGTGACGCCTGCGCGAGGGCGCGTGCACGAGGGCGCCTGCAGGAGGGCGCCTTGCCCGCCACGCCCGGCAGGCTTATAGTAAATCGTCCCCCACGCACGACCCGGAGCCCATCCATGCCGAGTACCCCTCCCGATCCGCGGACCCAGTTCGAGAACGTGGAGCACCTGCTCACCGCCTGGCTCAAGGAGCGCCGCGCCCTGCTGTCCTCCTACACGGCACTGGTGGTGGCGATTGATGACGTGCCCGGGCCGGAAGGCCTGAAAAAACGCCAGTGGGCCCTGTGTGACCTGCTGGTGGACTATGTCTCCGCCGGCCACTTCGAGATCTACCAGAAGCTACTCGAAGAAGCCGAGAGCTTTGGCGACGGCAGCGGCGCGCTGGCCGCCGAGCTGATCCCTGCGATCGGTGACACCACGGAAGTCATCCTGGCTTACGAGGAAAAGTACACGGGGACGGGGGAGTACAGCGATACCCTGGCAAGGGACCTGTCGGCCCTGGGAGAAATCCTGGAATCGCGCTTTGTGCTGGAGGACCGGCTGATCGCCGGGGTGCACAACCGGCACCGGCGCCTGGTCAACCCGGCGCCGGCCCGGTCGGCCTGACGCCCTGAGCGGGCGGCAGGCCGGGGCGGGCTAACTAGCCTGCGTCGGCTTCAGCTTCTGCGCCAGCATCGTCGGCTGCAGGCTCTTCAATACCCAGCAGCTCGACCTCGAAGATCAGCGCTGAATTGGGGCCGATCACCTGACCCGCACCGCCGGCACCGTAGGCGAGATCGGAGGGGATATACAGCTTGTACTTGGAACCCACCGGCATCAGCTGCAGCGCCTCGGTCCAGCCCGAGATCACCTGGCCCACGCCAAACTTGACGCTCTCGCCACGGCTGTAGGAGGAATCAAACTCGGTGCCATCCACCAGGGTGCCACGATAGTGCACTTCCACGGTGTCGTTGGGGCCCGGGGTGGGGCCATCGCCCGCTTCCAGCACTTCGTACTGGAGCCCGGAATCCGTGGTGACGACCTCTTCGCGGGTGGCGTTCTCGGTGAGGAAGGCGGTTGAGGCCTTCATGTTGGCCTCACCGGCGGCCGCCTGGGCTGCCTGCTGCTCGGCCTGGGCCTTCTCCTGGTAGGCCTGCATTTCGGCCTGGATCTCTTCCTGGGTCAGGCGGGGCTCGCCACCTTCCATGGCGTCCTTCAGGCCAGCAGTAAAGGCGGTAACATCCAGCGGCACCGCGTCTGCCGCCATGCGCGCACCCAGGCCGTAGGCGATGCCGTAGCTCAGGCGCTGCTCGGAAGTTTCCAGGCTCACGGTCGCTTCCGCTTCCTCCGCTTCGGAGGTCGCGTTTTGCTGGTTACAGGCGCTCAGTGACACGGCGGTCACCAGGGCCAGTGGCAATGCGTACTTCTTCATAACGTCATTCCATCTATTGGTCAGTGAATGGTCGATCGAGCCGTCCCTCCCGGAGAACCGACACTGCCAATGGCGAAGATCCTATGGACCTTCGCCCGCCGGCGGCATCCTGAATCGGGAAACTGGGGCGGAATCTGCTCAGTGGGGCGAGATCATACTATCTGTGACCCCGGTTCGGCCAGCCCCGGCGCGGGGCGCAATGCAGCCACCAGACTGCCCAGCAAGTCCGGGTTGCCGGCGGCCGCGGCCTGCCAGACCAGAGCCAGGTTCTGCGCCAGGTCCCCGCCCGCCGGCAGGGTCGCGCCGCGACAGTAGCCCTCGTACAGGAGGTCCTGTTGCTGGCGCTCTGCCGCGAGTTCCAGTTCCAGCAGCTGCTCGCGCAGCAGGCGCGCTGTCGGCAGGTCATCCCAGCTGCGGCGCAGGGCGCGCAGCGGCAGCACCACCTGCTCGCGCCAGGCGTCGCAGGCGATCGCCTGTTCGGCCAGGTGCCGTGGGGTGAGGGCGGCGCCATTGCCCGCCAGCCAGGCGGCGTACAGCAGGAGGTTGATATCCACCCCCTGCTCGTCCTGGGCGGCCAGGCACAGCTCTTCCACCCCCGAACGGCGGTAGGCGGTGAGTGAATACTGCCACAGTGGATTTGCCATGCGTCTCCTGACTGGTGGCACGCGGGGATAAGCGCGTAAAATGCCGCCCCCATGATCATACTACGTGATATTACCTTACGCCGGGGCACCCGGGTGCTGCTGGAGCAGGCCTCGGTGACCATCCAGCCGGGCCAGCGCCTGGCGCTGATCGGCGCCAATGGCAGCGGTAAAAGCAGCCTGTTCAGCCTGCTGCTCGGGGAACTGGGTGCAGATGCCGGCGAAATCCAGGGCATGGGCGACCTGCGAATGGCGCACATGGCCCAGGAGGTCGCCACCACCGACCTGCCGGCGGGGGAATACGTGCTGCGGGGCGATGCCGAGCTGGCGCGCCTGCGCGGCGAAATTGCCGCCTTTGAGGCGGCCGAGGACTTCGCCGCCGCAGCCCCCCTGCACAGCGCCCTCGAGGCGATCGATGGCTACAGCGCCGAGCGCCGGGTGCAGCGGCTGCTGCAGGGGCTGGGGTTCGCTGCCGGTGCCCACGAGCGCCCCGTCAGCGACTTTTCCGGCGGCTGGCGTATCCGCCTCAACCTGGCGCGGGCCCTGATGGCACCCTCGGACCTGCTGCTGCTGGACGAACCCACCAACCACCTCGACCTGGACGCGACCCTGTGGCTACAGCGCTGGCTGCAGAGCTATCCCGGGACCCTGCTAATGATTTCCCACGACCGGGATTTCATCGACGCCACCTGCGAGCGCATCCTGCATATCGAGCACGCGGGCCTGCAGGCCTACAAGGGCGATTACTCGAGTTTCGAGCAGCAGCGCGCGGAGCGCCTGGCGAACCAGCAGGCCACCTACGCCAAACAGCAGCAGCGGATCGCCGAGATCGATGATTTCGTGCGCCGCTTCCGCTACAAGGCGACCAAGGCAAAACAGGCCCAGAGCCGGCTCAAGGAACTGGAGCGCATGCAGCAGGTGGCCCCCGCCCACGTCGACTCCCTGTTCAGCTTCAGCTTCCCGCCCCCGGAGAAAAGCAGTGACCCGCTGCTGCGCCTGGACCGGGCCAGCCTCGGCTACGGCGACACCCCGATACTGGAAGGCGTGGACCTGCAGCTGCGGCCCGGGAGTCGCTATGGCCTGCTCGGCCAGAACGGCGCCGGCAAGTCGACCCTGCTCAAGAGCCTGGTCGGGGAACTCCCCCTGCTCGCGGGGGAGCAGCAGCGCGGCGAGCACTGCTACATCGGCTACTTCCACCAGCAAACCCTGGAGGCCCTGGACCTCAAGGCCAGCGCCCTGTTGCACCTGCAGCGGCTGACGCCGCGGGCCCGGGACCAGGAGATGCTCAATTTCCTCGGCGGCTTCAATTTCCGCGGCGAGCAGGCCACCGGCGATATCAGCACCTTCTCCGGGGGCGAGAAAGCCCGCCTGGCGCTGGCGGTGATCGTATGGCAGCGGCCGAACCTGCTGGTCCTGGATGAGCCCACCAACCACCTGGACCTGGACATGCGCAACGCCATGGAAATGGCGCTGCAGGCCTACGAGGGCGCGATGATCCTGGTCAGTCACGACCGCCATATGCTGCGCAATACCTGCGATGAGCTGCTGCTGGTCCACGACGGCCGGGTGGAGGCCTACGACGATGACCTGCGCGCCTACGAGCGCTGGATCCTGTCCCGCTACGACGCCGACAGCGCGCCGGAGCGCAGCGATAAAGCGGCCAACAATGGTAGCTCCTCTCGCAAGGAGAAGCGGCAACAGGCAGCCGCGGCGCGGGCGCAGCTGCAGCCGATCTCCCGGCGGATCAAGGACATCGAGCGGGCCATGGCCAGGACGGAACGGGAACTCGGCGAACTGCGGGAAGCGCTGGCGGATCCGGCACTGTACGACAGCGATAATACCCAGCGGGTAGCCGATCTCACCCAGCGCGAGGGCGAGACACAGCAGCAGCTGGCCTCCCTGGAAAGCGAGTGGCTGGAACAGCAGGAAGCGCTGGAAGCGCTCAGCGGTTAAGGCACTTCTGAATAATGGGAGTGGTGCTCAGCGGACCTGATCAGCGCCAGTTTCTGCCGCCTGGAAAGGCGCTTGATCAGGGCCTCCCGCTGCTGGGCGAGAGACCGGTCCGGCGCCGCCTCACTCCAGCGCAGGACCACCGGGCGGCGCCCGCGGGTGTAGCGCGGCCCTCCGGCAAGGGTGCCGTTGTGCTGGGCAAGCCGCCGCTGCAGGTCCCGGGCCACGCCCGTATACAGGCTGCCGTCGGCACATTCGAGAATGTAGACTTGCCAGCGCACGGCTGTTTGCTGCACCCCTGCCCCCGGGAAAAACTTATAGCGGCGCGCTCTATGAGCATGCCGAAAAACTCTAGGTGCGCCGGTTGTGACTCTTTCGGCCGATGGTATGATACCAGCCTTCAATCCCAGCGGGGTCAGACCCCGCCAACCTGGAGATCACGATGAGTGAGAACATCGTACACGTCAGCGATGCAACGTTTGACGAGGAAGTACTGAAATCCGACCTGCCCGTGCTGGTCGACTTCTGGGCAGAGTGGTGCGGTCCGTGCAAGATGATCGCCCCGGTGCTGGCTGAAATCGCCAACGAGTTTGAAGGCCAACTCAAGGTCTGCAAGGTCGACGTCGATTCCAACCCGGACATTCCGCCGAAGTTCGGCATTCGCGGCATTCCCACCCTGATCGTATTCAAGGGCGGCAACGCGGAAGCGACCAAGGTTGGCGCCCTGTCGAAGTCCCAGCTCAACGACTTCGTCAAGGAAGTCCTGTAAGTTTCCCGCCCCGTGTGTGAACCGCGCGCCTGCGGTCCGCACACGGCAGGCTGTGGCCTGCCAAAAAACCTATAGACGAGCCCCACGGGGCGTGCTACCTTTCTTCTCGTTGCACACTTCCGTGCCGCAATAATAAATCCGCTACCCACGTCTTTCACTGCTTAGACTGCGCCGAGCGCGGGCATTCCCCGGCCGGCATACCGTTCGTAGCGTCCTGTTTATTTCATCCCTGATTATCGCTCCCAACACACCCTATGAATCTGACTGACCTTAAGACCAAATCCACCCAGGAACTCATTGATATCGCCAAGGAGATCGGCCTCGAAAACATGGCCCGATCCCGCAAACAGGACATTATCTTTGCGATCCTGAAGCGGCACGCCAAGAGCGGCGAGGACATCTACGGAGACGGGGTGTTGGAGATTTTGCAGGACGGCTTCGGCTTCCTGCGCTCGGCGGACAGTTCCTACCTCGCCGGCCCCGATGACATCTACGTTTCACCCAGCCAGATTCGCCGCTTCAACCTCCGCACCGGTGACTCCATCTCCGGCAAGATCCGCCCCCCCAAGGACAGCGAGCGCTATTTCGCCCTGCTCAAGGTCGGCGAGGTCAATTTCAACCAGCCGGAGAACTCCAAGCACAAAATCCTGTTCGAAAACCTGACACCGCTGTTCCCGGACGAGCGCCTCACCCTCGAGAAGGGCAACGGCAGCTCCGAGGACCTGACCGGTCGCGTGATCGACCTGGTGGCGCCCATCGGCAAGGGCCAGCGCGGCCTGCTGGTGGCCCCGCCCAAGGCCGGCAAGACCATCATGATGCAGAACATCGCCCAGGCCATCATTACCAATAACCCGGAGTGCTACATCATCGTCCTGCTGATCGATGAGCGTCCCGAGGAAGTGACGGAAATGCAGCGCTCCGTGGGCGCCCGCGGTGCCGAGGTGGTCGCCTCCACCTTCGACGAGCCGCCCTCACGCCACGTACAGGTCGCCGACATGGTGATCGAGAAAGCCAAGCGACTGGTCGAACACAAGCGCGACGTGGTCATCCTGCTCGACTCCATTACCCGCCTCGCCCGCGCCTTTAACACGGTGGTGCCCAGCTCCGGCAAGGTACTCACCGGCGGCGTGGACGCCCATGCCCTGGAGCGGCCCAAGCGCTTCTTTGGCGCCGCGCGTAACATCGAGGAAGGGGGCAGCCTGTCCATCATCGCCACCGCGCTGATCGACACCGGCTCCAAGATGGACGAGGTTATCTACGAGGAATTCAAGGGCACCGGCAACATGGAGCTGCACCTGGATCGCAAGATCGCGGAGAAGCGGGTCTACCCGGCGATCAATATCCGCCGCTCCGGCACCCGGCGGGAAGAACTGCTCACCGGCGAAGAAGAGCTGCAGCGCATGTGGATTCTGCGCAAGCTGCTGCACGGCATGGAAGACCTGCCCGCGGTGGAGTTCCTGCTGGACAAGCTCAAGGACACCAAGACCAACGACGAATTCTTCCTGTCCATGAAGCGCAAATAAAGCAACGACCCGTCCGCAGTCCACGCCATTGCGCGACCGGCTTGCAGCAGTTACTGTCCTAGCCTCCTTAAGCCCGGGGGCCGAGGCACCGTGAAATACTCTGACCTTCGCAGTTTCATTGCCGAGCTGGAAAAGCGCGGCGAACTGAAGCGCATAGCGACCGAAGTCGACCCGAACCTGGAAATGACGGAGATCGCGGACCGCACCCTGCGCGCCCGCGGCCCCGCCCTGCTGTTCGAGAACCCCAAGGGTTTCAATACGCCTGTACTGGCAAACCTGTTCGGCACGGAGCAGCGCGTGGCCCTGGGCATGGGCGCAGAGAGCGCTTCCGCGCTCGGTGAGATTGGCGAGATTCTCGCCTACCTGCGCCAGCCCGACCCGCCCAAGGGCGTGCGCGACGCCTGGGACAAGGCACCGCTGCTGAAACAGGTCATGAACATGGGCCACAAGGTGGTTCGCAATCCCCCCTGCCAGTATCACGTGAAAACCGGCGACGCCGTGGATCTGCACCAGATACCGATCCAGACCTGCTGGCCCGGGGACGCCGGTCCGCTGGTCACCTGGCCACTGGTCATCACCCGGGGGCCGGAAAAAGAGCGACAGAACCTGGGCATCTACCGCATGCAGTTGATCGGTCGCAATCGCCTGATCCTGCGCTGGCTGTCGCACCGCGGCGGCGCCCTGGATTTTCGCGACTGGCAGCTCAGGCACCCGGGCAAGCGCTACCCGGTGGCCATCGCCCTGGGCGCGGACCCGGCGACCACCCTGGGGGCTGTCACCCCCGTGCCCGACAGCCTGTCGGAATACGCGTTCGCTGGCCTGCTGCGGGGGGCCAAGACCGAGGTGGCTGAATGCCACACCCCGCTGTGCCGGGAGCACGGCCTGCAGGTCCCGGCCACCGCGGAGTACATTCTCGAGGGCTACCTGGAACCCGGGGACATGGCGGACGAGGGTCCCTTCGGCGACCACACCGGCTACTACAACGAGGTGGAGCGCTTCCCGGTGTTCACGGTCGAGGCCATCACCCACCGCGAGAACCCGATTTACCACAGCACCTACACCGGCCGCCCGCCGGATGAACCCGCCATCCTGGGTCTCGCCCTGAACGAGGTCTTCGTGCCCATCCTGCGCAAGCAGTTCCCGGAAATCCGCGATTTCTACCTGCCCGCCGAGGGCTGCTCCTACCGGATGGCGATCGTCACCATGCGCAAGGAATACCCGGGACATGCCAAGCGGGTCATGCTGGGCGTCTGGTCCTTCCTGCGCCAGTTCATGTACACCAAGTTTGTGGTGGTCACTGACGAGGACGTCAACGCCCGCGACTGGAATGACGTGATCTGGGCGATCACCACGCGCATGGACCCGCGCCGGGACTGCACCTTTGTTGATGACTCGCCGATCGACTACCTGGACTTTGCCTCACCGGTCGCCGGCCTGGGCTCCAAGCTGGGCCTCGACGCCACCAACAAGTGGCCGGGGGAAACCCAGCGCGAATGGGGCCGACCCATCGTCATGGATCCGGCGGTCAAGGCGCGGGTGGATTCGCTGTGGGATGAGCTGGGGCTGTCCTAGCCATCCTGCTGCTGGAACGGCATCGCCGCCTCGGGCAGCGGCAATTCGGGCAGCCTGACCTCGCGTAGCAGCCCCTCCCCATAATACCGGGCACTGACGGCGGGCTCACCCAGGGCCGCCAGCAGGCGGCCGAGCTCGGCGCAGACTTCCGGCGTGCGGCGGGCGCGATAACTGCGCTCCAGGTAGTCGCGGGACTTGCCCCACAGGGAATTGCGCGCGCACAGCCGGCCCAGGCACAGGAGTAATTCAGGATCCTGTTCATGGGCCTGCAGCCAGGACTCCGCCTCGGCCAGCTGCTTGCCGGCATCGGCGCCCCGGGCGAGGCCGTACAGCCGCACCAGCTCGCTGTCCCAGTGCCGTTGCAGGGCCTGCGCGCAGGCCTTCTCTGCAGCCTCGTGAGCGGCCCCGGCGAGCAGCAGGCGGATATAGTGCCGCTCCACTTCCTGCTCGTGGCGCCACACCGCCGGCAGGCTCTTCCAGGCCCGGTGCAGCGCGTCCGCGCCGTCGCGTTCGGCGGCTACCCCGAGCCGCGCACAGAAGATACTGCGCTCCAGGTTCTGCAGTTCCTGTTCACCCAGTACATCGTGGCGTCGCAGGTCCGGCAACAGCTCCGCGAGGCTGTCCCAGTCCTCCAGCCCCCGGTAGGCCCGGTGCAGCAGGTCCAGCACATAGGGGTGGCGACCCGCGTTGCGCCGCGCCCGCACCAGGGTGGCAGCGGCCTGTTCGTACTGGCGGGCGTGCAGCTTCATCTCCGCCTGGGTCAGCTCCACGGCGATGCCCGCCTCGGCGTCGGTGCGCTCGGCTGCTCCGAGGTACTCCCGCATCTTGTCCACCTCGTCCAGCTGGTAGCTGGCGCGCGCGGCCACGAGGTAATTCAGCAGCGGCGCCTCATGGTGCCGGGCACCGCGCAATAGCTGGCGGCGGGACTTCTGCCAGTTGCCCTCGATGTAGTTAATCAGGCCACGATTGGTCAGGCGCGCGGACTGGCGCGCCTTGCGTGCCCCCATCCAGCCGAGGACCGAATGCTGCCCCGAGAACAGCCGCCGCAGCAGGCGCACCAGGGCGTAGACCAGCAGGGTGAACAGGAGGAGCAGGAGAATCCCGACCCAGAGACTGGTTTCCAGGGTGTAGTTGCGGTAGGCCAGGAGCACGTAGCCGGGATCTGTCTGCACCAGGGCGACCACCCCCAGCCCCAGCAACAGGGCCAGAAGGACCAGGGCAAAGGCGCGGCGCATGGGCTACCCGTCCTCGCCGCGGAAGTTTGCGGCCGCGGTCGCCTGGTTCAGGGCTTCGAGGGAGCGGGAAATATCGGGCATCTCGGCGTTGATAGTCGCCCCCGCCAGCTGCGCCAGCTCGCGATCAATGGCCCTGGCGTCGGCGGCGTCGGACTCGAAGAACTGCTGCACCCAGTGCCGGGCACGTTCCAGGCTTTCCCGGTACAGCAGGGCGTTACCCGACAGCAGCGCGACCTGCGACTGCTCCAGCAGCATCCGCAGGTTCTGGCGCACCAGGCGCTCCCACTGCGGGTCCATCAGGGCCTGCATCGGCGCGTCGCGGCGACGCACGATAATGTAATCAGACAGTTTGTCCAGGGCCGCTTCCCAGCCGTGACGCAGTCGCCCCTGCCAGTCCTCGGGCGGCTCGGGTTCAATCCGCTCCTCGGCCTCGGGCAGCTCGAAAATCGCCAGCTCGGCGGCGGCCTCGCCCAGGGCCGAGAGCCGCAGGTACAGCCCCTCGATATCCTGGCGGGGCACGGCGCGCAGGGCCGCCAGATCCTCCGCCACCGCGCGGCGCACCGGATACAGGCCCACGTCGTCCAACTCACGCAACACACCATCGGCGCTGCTCAGCAGGGCCTGGGCCGAGGCAACATCCGACGTCATAATCAGGCGCTGGTTGGCCAGGCGCAGCAGGTACTCCACCTCCGCCAGCAACCAGCTCTCGCGATCCCGGGTACCCAGGCTGTTGAGCTTCTCGGCGTAGCCCTCGATCCGGGACTCCATGGCCTGCAGCTGCTCACGCAATTCGGCCAGGCGACTCGCCTGCTGCGCCAGCTCCGGTTTCAGGCTTCCCAGCTGCTGGCTCAAGTCCCCGCGCAGGCCCTGCTCGAGTTCTCTGCCGTAGGCGCGAATCTCCGCCTGCTGCTCCGCGGCATCCAGCACCTCGCGCTCGGTCAGCGACTCCAGCGCCGCCAGGCGCTCCAGCAGGGATGCCTCCCGACGCTGGGCTTCCAGCAGGGACCAGGCGGCGCCAGCGCCCAGCGCCAGCACCAGCAACAAGGCCAGCCAGGCGACGGCGGAAAAACCGGCGCGGCGCGGCGGCGGGGCGGCGGCAGGGGGCTCTTCTCGCGGCGCTTCCCGTGCTGCTTCAGGGGGCGCGTCTTCCACCCTGGTGGATACATCCTCGACCTCGGCCGCCTGCGCCTCGGGCTCTGTAGCTTCGCCGCGCTTATTGTCCTTGTCGTCGCTCACTCACTCGTCTCCACGGTGTTGCCGCCATTGATCCAGCGCCTGCAGCATGGCGTCGTCAGAGGCATTGTCTGCGACCCGCACCCTTTCCCAGCCCGCGTCACGCGCCATATCCGCCACGCGTTGCGAGGGCACCAGCAGGGTCACCCGACTTAACTTAGAGGTTTCTCCAGGGCGAAGCAACGCCAGCATATTGGCCAGCCCCTCGCCGGAGCTGAGCATCACCAGATCGATCTGCTGGTCATGCAGCAGGGTTGCGAGCCCGCCCTCGGGCAGGGTGACCGGGCGGCGGCTGTAGCAGGCCAGCTGTTCCACCGTGGCGCCGCGTTGCTGCAGGGTATCGCGCAGCAGTTCGCGCCCGCCCTCGCCTTTTACCAGCAGCACCCGCTGACGATGCAGCTCCCGCAGCGTGGGCAGGCGCAGGAGGCCCTCGCTGTTCATCTCGCTGACCGGGCGCAGCGCCTCGATACCGTGCCGGCGCAGGCTCCGCGCGGTGCCCTCGCCAACCGCATACCAGTGCAGGCCCAGGGGCCACTGGGGCCAGAAGTCCTCCAACCAGGGCATGCTGAACCGCACCGCATTGCTGCTGATGAAAATCACGTGCTGGAACTGGTCAAGATCCTGGACTACCTGGCGCTCACTGCCGTGCAGGTGGGCGCGCCCCTCGAGGACCAGCAATGGCTGGTGCACCGCGCGCAGGCCACGCTGCTCCAGCGCCGCGCAGAGATTTCCCGCCTGGCCGGCGGGACGGGTGACCAGCACCGCGCTAGCGGCCATAGACCTCCGCCAGGATTTCCGCCGCTCCCTGGGCGAGGAGCGCTTCGGCCACGCCCACCCCGAGGGCCTCGGCATCCGCCACCGCTGCGGTCGCCTCGGCGCGCAGCACCCGGCGCCCATCGGGCTGACCCACCAGGCCGCGCAACCACAGGTCACCTTCGGCATTGAACTCGGCATAGCACGCAATAGGCACCTGGCAGCCACCCTCGAGGCGGCGGTTCAGGGCGCGCTCGGCGGTCACCCTGGCCGCTGTGGTTTCACAGTGCAGCGTGCGCAGCATCGCCAATGCCTCGTGATCCTCGTTGCGCAATTCAATCCCCACCGCGCCCTGGCCGCCGGCTGGCAGCGACTCTTCCGGGGGCATGCGATGGCGGATACGCTCGCCGAATTCCAGGCGCAGCAAACCGGCACTGGCGAGGATGATCGCGTCGTACTCCCCTTCGTCCAGCTTGCGCAGGCGTGTGTTGACGTTGCCCCTCAGGAAGCGCACCTCGAGATCGGGGCGCCGGGCGCGCAGCTGGCATTCGCGGCGCAGGCTGGAGGTGCCGACCACGCTGCCCTCTGGCAGGGCCGCGATACTGTCGTAATGGTTGCTGACGAAGGCATCGGTGGGATCTTCCCGCTCGCAGATCACCCCCAGCCCCAGGCCCTCGGGGAACTCCATCGGCACGTCCTTCATCGAGTGCACCGCAATGTCGGCGCTGCCATCGAGCAGCGCGGTTTCCAGCTCTTTGACGAACAGGGCCTTGCCGCCCACCTTGGACAGCGGCACGTCCAGCAGTTGATCGCCGCGAGACGTCATGCCCAGCAGCTCCACCTCCAGTCCGGGGTGGGCTTGCTGCAGCGCGTCGCGCACGTAGTTGGCCTGCCACAGGGCGAGGGCGCTCTCTCGCGTGGCGATGGTAAGGGTGCGGGTCATGTCAGGCGGTCTTCCCGGAAATCAAATCGGCATCTTAGCAGCCGTGGCCGGCAACGGCGACTCAGCGCCGCCGCAGGCGCTCCTTGACCGCGGCCAGGTGGCGCCGGCTTACCGCCGGGCGCTGCGCCACCCCGTCCAGCTCCACCACCCAGCCACCGGCACTGTCTCGCACCAGGCGCCGCACATGGCGCAGGTTGACCAGCGCATTGCGGTGTACCCGCAAGAACTGTGACGCAAACTCCTGCTCCAGATCCTTGAGCGCATCCGGCAGTAACAGCTCCCGCTCCGGGGCGCAGGCCGTCACGTACTTCTGCTCCGCCAGGAAACAGCGCACCTCGGACACCGCCATGGACTCCAGACCGCGATGACCCTCGCTGCTGACGTGGCGCCGGGCGCCGCCGGTCTCCCCGTCGCGCAGGGCAGCGACCTGCACCCGGTTGATGCGCGCCGCGAGGGCGATGGCTTTCTCCAGTTCCGCCTCCCGCACCGGCTTCAGCAGGTAGGCCACGGCCTGGTGGCGCAGGGCATCGAGGGCATACTCGTCATAGGCGGTGCAGAACACCACCGCTGGCGGCTCATCCAGCTCGACCAGGCGCTCGGCCAACGCGATGCCGCCCATCCCCGGCATCCGCACATCCAGCAGGATCAGCTGCGCCTCGAACTCGGCCAGCACCTCCAGGGCCTCCTCGCCGCTGGCCACCTGGCGGCAGGTGGCATCGGGCTGCACCTGCGCCAGCAGGCGCTGCAGGCGCTCGCGGGCGAGGAACTCGTCGTCCACGATCAATACGTTCACACCGCCTCCAGGGGGTAGTGCAGGCGGATGCGGAACTCAGTGGAGAGGCTTTCCCGTACCAGGCCCGCTTCCCCCGCGAACAGGCCCTGCAGGCGCTGCTCGATATTCTCCAGCGCCATGTGCAGGCCCTCGCCAGGTGGCGCATCCGCGGGCATGGGGTTGCGCACCTCTACCTGTAGCTGGTCTCGGGTCGCCGCCGCCTGCACGCTGATGGTGCCGCCCCCGGGCAGGCGGGCAATACCGTGATAGACCGCGTTCTCAATCAGGGGCTGCAGAATCAGCGCCGGCATCGGCGTGTCCAGTAGCGCATCCGGTACCTGCCATTCCACCGCGAGGCGATCGCCCAGACGCAGCTGTTCTATGCCCAGATAAAGCTCGCACAGGCGCATCTCGTCACCCAGGGTGGTGACCCCGTCATCCTCCCGCAGGCTGGCGCGAAACAGTTCGGCGAGATCCTCCACCGCGCCCTCGGCCTGTGCGGGCCGGATCGCAATCAGGCTGGCGATGCTGTTGAGGGTGTTGAACAGGAAGTGCGGACGAATACGGGCGCGCAGGGCATCGACCCGCGCCTGCAGGGCTGCGCGCTCGCGCTCCCGAACCTGGCGCTGCAGGTAGAAGTAGCGCAGGACGATCCCGGACACCACCAGGGCCACCAGCAGGTTGCGCAACAGGGACCCGGCATCGGCGCTGATGCCAGGTATACCGGGTAGAAGCCACTGCCTGCCCAGGGTAATCAGTGCGGTGACCAGCGACACCAGCAACAGGCTGCCCACGGTTGCCGCGACCAGGCCAAGGCGGGCGAACCTGCCACGCAGCAGGCACAGCATGGCGGTACTCAACAGCACAATCCACTGCACGAACAGTGAGCTGGTCGCCAGCAAGCCCCAGTCGTAGTCTGACAGGTCGCTGGCGGCGAGGGTGTAGACCAGCACCAGCAACTGCGCGAGCAGCACGATGACGAAGACCTGTCGGGCACCGCAGAGATCGGGGATAAAGAACTCGCCCGCGGCTCCCGCGTCCGGCTGGCGATTGTGCTGCGGTGACTGTGGCGGCCCCATATCCGCGCTCCTGGTGTCCTGTCTGGTATACTTGCATCCCTTATCGACACGAACAAGCGCTGTTTGGCCGCGCCCGCGGCCCAGCCCACTACAATCGGGACAGCAACAGGGTATGAGCGACAAGCAGGACACCAGCAAACTCTGGGGCGGACGCTTCAGCGAGGCGACCGACAGCTTTGTGCAGCGCTTCACCGCCTCGGTCAATTTTGACCGGCGCATGGCCGCGGAGGACATCGCCGGCTCTCTCGCCCACGCCACCATGCTCAATCGCGTGGGCGTACTCAGCGACGCCGAGCTGGAAGAAATCCGGCGCGGCCTGGAGCAGGTCCGCGCAGAGATCGACAGCGGCCAGTTCCAGTGGTCGGAGGCGCTGGAAGATGTGCACATGAACATCGAGGCGCGGCTCACGGAGCTGATCGGCAGCACCGGGAAGAAGCTGCACACCGGGCGCTCGCGCAACGACCAGGTCGCCACCGACATCCGCCTGCACCTGCGCGGCGCCATCGACCATATCGCCGCCGAGCTCACCCGCCTGCAGCTGGGCACCGTCGAGCTGGCGGGCCAGCACAGCGATACCGTGATGCCGGGTTTCACCCACCTGCAAACGGCACAGCCGGTGGCCTTCGGCCACCACCTGCTGGCCTGGAACGAAATGCTGGAGCGCGACTACGGCCGCCTGCAGGATTGCCGGCAGCGACTCAACCAGTCACCGCTGGGCGCCGCCGCCCTCGCCGGCACCACCTACCCGATCGACCGGGAGCTCACCGCCAGCAGCCTGGGCTTTGACCGCCCCACGGAAAACTCGCTGGACTCCGTCTCGGACCGGGATTTCGCAATCGAATTCTGCGCCTTCGCCGCCCTGCTGCTGACCCACCTGTCGCGCATGTCGGAGGAGCTGGTGCTGTGGACCTCGGCGCAGTTCAACTTTATCGAGCTGCCGGACCGCTTCTGCACCGGCTCCTCGATCATGCCGCAAAAGAAAAACCCGGACGTGCCCGAACTGGTTCGCGGCAAGACCGGACGGGTCAACGGTCATCTGATCGCCCTGCTGACCCTGATGAAGAGCCAGCCGCTGGCCTACAACAAGGACAACCAGGAAGACAAGGAACCGCTGTTTGACACCATCGATACCGTCGCCGACTGCCTGCGGGCATTTGCCGATATGGTGCCGCACCTGCGGCCCAACGCAGAAGCCATGCGCGAAGCGGCGCGGCGCGGTTTTTCCACGGCCACCGACCTGGCGGATTACCTGGTGCGCAAGGGCCTGCCCTTCCGCGACGCCCACGAAGTCGTGGGCAAGGCCGTCGCCCACGGCCTGGCGCACAACCTGGACCTGGCCGAGATGGAGCTGGCCACGCTGCAGGCCTTTTCCGGGGATATCCAGGAGGATGTCTTCGAGGTGCTCACCCTGGAGGGCTCACTGGCCGCGCGCGACCATCTCGGTGGCACTGCGCCGGCCCAGGTGCTGGCCGCGGCGGAGCGCGCCCGGGACCGGGTGCTGGCGCGCCCGGCAGCGCCCTGAGTCAATCCGCCCGATAGCGCAGCGCGGCCTGGAAGATCACGTCGGGCCCGGTCTCCACGGCGATATCTTCGACCACCAGCAAATCCAGACCCCAGTTGGGTGCAAAGCGCCAGCGGGCGCCGGCGCTGAGCAGCATGGCGTTGTCGCCGAGGGCATCCAGCGCACTGTCCATGGGCGCCGCGTGAGTGTCCAACTGCCCCAGCAAAGACCAGGTTTGGGCCAGCCGCCACTCCACGCTGGTACCGGCAAACCACAGGTCGCGCTCCTGCCGGGGGCCCAGGGTCGCAATCTCGCCCGCCCGCAGGTAGCCAAGCTGGGCATGCAGGGACAGCGCCCCGTCTGCCGCATCACCGGAGGCCCGCAGGGCAATCCAGCTGTCGCCCTCGCCGCCACCCGTGAAGTCCCCGGCGTCACCGACCCCCAAAGCATGGCCCGCGGCCAGCGCCACGGCGTAGGCATCGCCTGCAAGCGCGGTGTATTGCACCGCGAGACCGATGTCACCCGGGCCCGAGGCGCTGTCGCGCAAATCAAAGCGTGTGCGGGTATCCGCGTAGCGGTAGTCCAGCAGGTCCCGTGGTACGTCCCCGCGGCCGTTGTCGGGCATCCCCCAGAACTCGTGCCAGCCGTCGATTGCGCTGTCCAGGAAGCCCTCATCCTGTTGCACCCAGGGCAACTCCAGCTGCAGGGCCCAGCGATCCGCCGGCACATAGCGCAGTTCCAGGGCCACGCGCAGGGTCTCGCCATCGAGGTTGAGCTGCTCACCGGGGGCGCTGTCGCGTACGTAATGACTGGCCAGCGCCGTGTGCAGGACGCCCCCCGCGGTACCCGCATCGGCAGCCCGGGCATCGTGCTGGCTGGGGAAATTGAACAGGCCGGGAACCGGGCCCAGGTTCCTGACCGCCAGGGGGCCGGCAATGGCCGGCGCAACAGCGCAGGTAAGCAGCGCCAGCGCTGCCAGACGCGGCGCGGGACTTGGGGGCAATACCATGGAGCATCCGGTCTCGATCCAGGGGCATCCATCATAAGGGCTGCTCGCACCGCTTACTACCGGCGGGTATACTTCTGCCCTTTGTAATGGGAAAAAAATCATGCCACAGCTGATCGCTGCGCTCTGCCTGGCCGGCCTGCTGCAGGCCTGCGGCCAGACAGGGCCGCTGTACATGCCCGACGAGACGCCACCGACCGAGAGCGAGAACGAGTCCACGGCGGACACCAGCAACTGAGAATCTCCATCCATGCACAGTTTCACCTACCAGGAAGGCGAGCTGTTCGCCGAGGACGTCGCCGCGGCAGACATCGCGCGGGAATTCGGCACGCCCTGTTACGTCTATTCACGGGCTGCCCTCGAGGCAGCCTTTGAGGAGTACCGCGCTGCCCTGGCGGACTGTCCCCACCTGATCTGCTACGCGGTCAAGGCCAACTCCAATCTCGCGGTGCTGGACATCCTCGCGCGCTGCGGCTCGGGCTTCGACATCGTCTCGATCGGTGAGCTGGAGCGCGTGGTGGCCGCCGGCGGCGACCCGGCGCGCACCGTGTTCTCCGGTGTCGGCAAGCAGCGCCACGAGATGGCTCGCGCCCTGGAGTTGGGTATCCACTGCTTCAACGTCGAATCCGGCGCCGAACTGGAAGTGCTCAATGAAGTCGCGGGGGAATGCGGACAGCAAGCCCGTATCTCGCTGCGGGTCAATCCCGACGTGGACGCCCGCACCCATCCCTATATCTCCACCGGGCTCAAGGAGAACAAGTTCGGCGTCACCCGGGAGCGCGCCCTGCAGCTATACCGGCGCGCGGCGGAATTGCCGCACATCGACGTCCAGGGCCTGGACTGCCATATCGGCTCGCAGCTCACCGAGCTGAGCCCCTTTATCGACGCCCTGCGCCGGCTGCTGGTACTGGTAGACCAGCTGCAGGAGGAAGGCATCACCCTGCGCCACCTGGACCTCGGCGGCGGGCTGGGGGTGCGCTATCGTCACGAGGAACCCCCCTCGGTGAGCAGTTACGTGGCCGCGATCCGCGCCGAGCTCGGCGAGCGCGAGCTGCAACTGATCCTGGAGCCCGGCCGCTCGATTGCGGCCAACGCCGGCATCCTCCTGACCCGGGTCGAGTACACCAAGCACACCCCCGAGCACAATTTTGCCCTGGTGGACGCCGCCATGAACGACATGATCAGGCCGGCTCTGTACCAGGCCTGGCTCGACATCCAGCCGGTACACCAGCGGGCGGACCGGAGCAGCGCGGTGTGGGATATCGTGGGCCCGGTATGCGAGACCGCGGACTTCCTGGGCAAGGAGCGGGAGCTGGCGCTGGAGCCGGGCGACCTGCTGGCGCTGTTCGGCGCCGGCGCCTACGGCTTTGTGATGAGCTCCAACTACAACACCCGCGGCCGCGCCGCCGAGGTGATCGTGGACGGCGGCCGTCTGCACCTCGCCCGCGAGCGCGAGTCCGTCGCCGACCTGCTCCGGCTCGAACACACCCTGCCGCGAGACTGAGCGCCCCCCATGCTGCTGAAGTTCACCAAGATGCACGGCACGGGTAATGACTTCGTGGTCATCGACCTGGTCACCCAGAAGGCGCGCCTGCGGACCCGGGATATCCGCTTTCTTGCCGACCGCCGCTTCGGCGTCGGCTGTGACCAGGTGCTGGTGGTAGAGCCCCCGACCCGCCCCGACATCGACTTCCGCTACCGCATCTACAATGCCGATGGCGGCGAGGTTGAGCAGTGCGGTAACGGCGCGCGCTGCTTCGCGCGCTTCGTGCGTGACAAGAAGCTCACCGGCAAGCGCCATATCCGGGTGGAAACCAGGGCCGGCATCATCACCCTGCGCGCGCGCGACCATCACGCGGTGGAGGTGGACATGGGCGCGCCCGAATTCCTGCCCGAGCGGATTCCGTTCCGGGCGGCGCAGCGCGCGCCCGCCTATACCCTGGACCTGCCCGACGGCGCCGTTGAAATCGGCGCACTGTCCATGGGCAACCCCCACGCCGTGCTGCGCGTCGACGACGTGGATACGGCGGACGTGGCCCGCCTGGGTCCGATCATTGAAAACCACCCGGACTTTCCCGAGCGGGTGAATGCGGGGTTCCTGCAGGTGGTGGCACCCGACGAGGCCCGCTTGCGCGTATTTGAGCGGGGCGTGGGCGAAACCCTTGCCTGCGGCACCGGCGCCTGCGCGGCGGTGGTTTACGGCCACAGCCGCGGCTGGTTCGGGGAAACCGTGACAGTTCACGTGCCCGGGGGTAAGCTTTCCCTGAGCTGGGCCGGAGAAGGCCACAGCGTCCTCATGACCGGCCCCACGGCCTCGGTGTATGAGGGCTCGATAAAACTTTGACGCGACAGCGCGAAGACCAACCGGGGAGATGAAGTCTATGCCAGGCAGCCAGGATGCAGTCGCCGCTGATGAGCTCAGCAAACTGGACGACGACACCGTCCGTGAGTACCTGAAGAACCACAACGACTTCCTGCAGCGCAACCCGGACATGCTGGATTTCCTGCACGTCTCCCACGCCTCCGGGAGCGCGGTGTCGCTGGTGGAAAAGCAGGTCGCCGTGCTGCGCGAGCGCAACACCGAAATGCGGCACCGGCTGAATGCCCTCACCGCCAACGCCCGCGAGAATGACAAGCTGTACGAGCGCACCCGCCGGCTGGTGCTGCGCCTGCTGGAGGCGAGCACTGAGCGCGAGCTCTGCCAGTACTTCCTGGACAGCATGCGCGACGAATTCGCGGTGGAGCACGCCAGCGTCATCCTCCACGGCGACCCGGCAGACAGCAAGAACGCCCTGCGCTACGAGACCCCTGAACGGATCAAACTGGAAATCGGTGGCCTGCTGAAGGGGCGCAAGCCCCTGTGCGGTGTGCTGCGCGAGGAGGAACTCAAGTTCCTGTTTCCGGGCGCCAGGGAACTGGGCTCCGCCGCGGTGATGCCCCTGGAGGGGCCCGCGGATAAACTGGGCGTCATCGCCGTGGGCAGTTCGGATGCGGACCGCTACTACACCGGCATGGGCACATTGTTCCTGACCCATATTGCCGACGTGCTGGTACGGCTGCTGCTGCGCAAGCCCGCAGACAGTTCCGGCTGAGCCCCTTGCAGGCCGCTGCCGACGCCAGTATCGAGCGTTTCCTGGACTACCTCCGGGACGTTCGGCAGCTCTCTCCCCACACCCTGGACGCCTACCGCCGCGACCTGGCGGGTTTGCAGCGCTGGTGCAAAGCCCAGGACGCCGCCGCACCCCCCGACCTGCTGGAGGCGGATATCCGCCGCTGGGTCAGCAGCCTGCACCGGCGTGGCCTGGCCGGCAGCAGCATCCAGCGCTCGCTCTCCGCGGCGCGCGCCTACTACGACTTCCTGGGCCGCAGTAGTGGTAAACCGCGCAATCCTGCGGCGGCCGTGCAGGCACCCCGCTCCCCGCGCCGGCTGCCCCGCACGCTGGATGTGGACCAGGTCAGCCAGCTGCTGGACGGCGGTGAGGACTCGGTGCTCGAGCTGCGCGACCAGGCCATGGCCGAGCTCCTGTACTCCTCGGGCCTGCGACTCGCCGAGCTGGTCGCGGTCAACCGCGACGATATCGCCCCGGGGGAGGGCCTGATCACGGTCACCGGCAAGGGCAGCAAGACCCGCACCGTGCCGGTGGGCGCCGTGGCCACCGCCGCGATCCAGCGCTGGCTGGCAGTGCGCCCGGCCGCCGCCGGCGACGCCGACAGTGCCCGGGCGATGTTTACCAGCCGTCAGGGCCGGCGCATCAGCGTACGCAGCGTACAGCAGCGCCTGCGCCACCGGGGTCGCCGCCGCGGCATGCCCCAGGACGTGCACCCGCACATGCTGCGTCACTCCTTCGCCAGCCATATGCTGGAATCCTCGGGGGATTTGCGCGCGGTACAAGAGCTGCTGGGACACGCCAATATCGCCACTACCCAGATTTACACCCACCTCGACTTCCAGCACCTGGCCAAGGTGTATGACGCCGCCCATCCCCGGGCGCGCAGGCGGGACAGCGAAGACAAGGACTGACAGAGGCGCCCCAAGCATGAGCATCGAGGTGATCACCTTCGACCTGGATAACACGCTCTGGGACGTGGAGCCGGCGCTGCTCAAGGCGGAGGACGCCCAGCGCGACTGGCTGCTGACGCACCGGCCCGGGGCAATCGAGCGCCACGACCACGAGAGCCTGTGGGAATTCAAGAAATCGGTCTTCCGGCGCCATCCGCAACTCGCCCACCATGTCAGCCAGATGCGTATCCGCATGCTGCACGAGTTGCAGCGCGAGGCCGGCTACAGCGAAGCCGAGTCACGCGAGGGCGCTGAAGCCGCCTTCAGGGCCTTCCTGGAAGTCCGTCACGCGGTGGTACTCTACGAAGAGGCCCTCGACGTCCTGCAGACACTGGCCGGGCGCTACCGCCTGGGCGCGCTCACCAACGGCAATGCCGACATCTACAAGACCGACGCCGCGGAATACTTTGACTTTGCCTTCCTCGCCGAGGAGGTGGGCGCCAGCAAGCCCGCGCCGGACATGTTCGAAGCCGCCCTGCGCCTGACGGGTGTCGACGCCGGCAACATCGTCCATGTGGGTGACAATCCGGAGCACGATATCCAGGGTGCCCAGGCCGTGGGGATGCGTACCGTGTGGATGAACCCCGCGGGCCAGCCCTGGCCGGGAGAGCGCCCCGCTGACCGGATCATCACCAACCTGCGCGAGCTGCCCGATGCGGTCGCCGGGATTGCTGCCGATATTCGGGCCAATGTGGCGCCCTAGGCGCCAGGTGGCAGGTTCCGTCGGGCCAGCCGGCGGCTGACCCCGCCAGTGGCGAGCGCTGCTAAATCGCGGCCTCGCCCTGCTCCCCGGTGCGAATCCGCGTGACCTGTTCCAGGTTGGACACAAAGATCTTGCCGTCCCCGATCTTGCCGGTGTTCGCCGCGTTGATCACCGCCTCAATCGTGGAATCCAGCTGGTGCTCGCTCACCGCGATTTCCAGCTTCACCTTGGGCAGGAAATCCACCACGTACTCTGCACCCCGGTACAGCTCGGTGTGGCCGCGCTGACGCCCGAAGCCCTTCACCTCCGTCACCGTAATGCCCTGGATGCCGATCTCGGACAGCGCCGCACGCACGTCGTCCATCTTGAAGGGTTTGATGATCGCAGTTACCAGTTTCATGGTGGGGCCTCTGTTTCGTTGCGGTGTATTTATAGTATGGAGGGCTTGGGGGATATGGCAAGGGGGGACAATCACCTTGCGGAGTCAATCACACCAGTTCGCTACCGGCTGGAAGCCGTTGTTCTTTTAATGGCGTCAATCGACCAGCTCGCTCACGGCATTCAATGTTTAAGGCTACAGGCAGTGATCCATGGCAACGTCCCTGCCGCCATCCATGGCTCTCGGGACGTACCGTCCATCCATGGACATAAAAAAGGGGGGCCGGAGGCCCCCCAAACACGCATCCGAAAATGCGCCCGCAAGCTTATTTGGCGGAAACGAACTCCGGGTAGGCCTCGAGGCCACACTCGGACAGGTCCACGCCTTCGTACTCTTCCTCTTCGCTGACGCGCAGGCCGATGACCATCTTGATCACGAACCAGGCTATCAGGCTGGTGATGAACACCCAGCCGAAGATCACCAGGGTGCCGATGAGCTGACCCATGAAGGTCGCGTCGGCGTCTGACAGGAGCACCGCGAAGATACCCCAGATGCCGACCACGCCGTGCACCGAGATCGCGCCCACCGGGTCGTCAATCTTGATCTTGTCCAGGAACACGATGCTCATTACCACGATCAGGCCACCGATACCGCCGATGATGGTTGCCAGCAGCGGCGAGGGATCCGCCGGCTCTGCCGTAATCGCGACCAGGCCTGCCAGGGCACCGTTCAGGGCCATGGTGAGATCGGCCTTGCCGAACAGGATGCGCGCCAGCAGCAGGGCGGCGATCAGGCCACCGGCGGCGGCGGCGTTGGTGTTCAGGAACACGTTGGCCACTTCGTTGGCGACTGAAATGCCGCCGAGCTTGAGCGTGGAACCGCCGTTAAAGCCGAACCAGCCCATCCACAGGATGAAAGTACCCAGGGTCGCCAGCGGCATATTGGCGCCGGGGATGGCGTTCACGCTGCCGTCCGCCTTGTACTTGCCTTTACGCGCGCCCAGCAGGATCACCCCGGCCAGGGCTGCCGCAGCACCCGCCATGTGCACAATACCGGAGCCGGCGTAGTCGCTGTAGCTCAGGGCACCGATAAACGGTACTTCATCACCGTTCCAGGTCCAGCTGCCCTGGATCGGGTAGATGAAACCGGTCATGATCACGGCGAAGGCCAGGAAGGCCCACAACTTCATCCGCTCGGCAACGGCACCGGAGACAATGGACATCGCGGTCGCCACGAATACCACCTGGAAGAAGAAGTCAGAGGCACCCGCGTACTCACCCATGTCGGAGAAGCCCGCTTCCCTGGAGGCGTCCAGCACGGCGGCAATCGCCGCATCGTCCATCTGCGCCACGGTGGTGACACCGGACAGGAAGAAGCCACCGTCGTACATGAACTGGTAGCCGCAGACCAGGTACATGGTCGAGGCGATCGCAAACAGGGCCACGTTCTTGGTCAGGATTTCAGTGGTGTTCTTGGCCCTGACCAGGCCAGCCTCCAGCATCGAGAAGCCGGCGGCCATCCACATAACCAACGCACCGCACACCAGGAAATAGAAGGTGTCCATTGCGTACTGTAACTCGAAAATATTGTTTTCCATGGGAAAAAACTCTCTCTATCGTTATTCGGGAAGGGTTTAAATGGCTTCTTCGCCAGTTTCACCGGTGCGAATACGAATAACCTGCTCCAGTTCGGAGACAAACACCTTGCCGTCGCCGATCTTGCCGGTATTCGCTGCTTTGGTGATGGCTTCAATGGTCTGATCGACCCCGCCAGCGCCCACCGCCACCTCGATCTTCACCTTGGGCAGGAAGTCAACGACGTATTCCGCCCCCCGATAGAGCTCCGTATGCCCCTTTTGTCGACCAAAGCCCTTCACCTCAGTGACCGTGATCCCCTGCACGCCAATTTCCGAGAGGGCCTCACGCACATCGTCCAACTTGAATGGCTTTACAATCGCCGTGATTAATTTCATGAATCTCTCCTGGTATCTGCACGGGCGCCCGCGGGCGCCCGTCCGCTTGTTTCAGCCTGTTTCTTTACATGCTCTTGGAAACGGTGAATACGAGGCTGTCGTCGCCCCATTCCGTCCCGAACACGTCCTCTTCGTCGAGGTCAGTACCGACGTAGGCGAGGGTCCAGTCCACCGCCAGGTAAGAGGCGGTCAGGCCGATCGAGTAATCGATGTAGGAATCCTCGTTATTGGAGAGAAAACCGCCATCCTCATCCAGATCGTTGAAGCCGATGTGGAGGTCCAGGGACAGGTTCTCGGCCAGACCCAGGCTGTAAT
This sequence comes from Sediminihaliea sp., assembly GCA_965222335.1. Taxonomy (GTDB): domain Bacteria; phylum Pseudomonadota; class Gammaproteobacteria; order Pseudomonadales; family Halieaceae. The sequence goes on from OZ244944.1 coordinate 1,653,755, forward strand.
CGCCGTAGTAGTAGAGGAAATCCCCCGTCTCCCCGTAGTAGTCGTCGGAGTAGGCGAGGCCCAGGGTGATGTCGGCAAAGGACACGCTGCCGTACAGCTCCTGGTAGTCGCCCTCGGCGCCCTCGTCTCCGGGATAGTCGTAGTAGAGGTAGCCCACATCGACGCCCACACCGCTTTCGGTCTCCATCGCCCAGCCGGCGTAGTAGTCCAGTTCCAGCGAGCCGTCGAAGCCATCGTTGCTGTCGAAATCGACGGTTGAGCCCCAGGTGCCGACATACAGGCCGTTCTCGAAGGCCAGATCGAATCCGCCCTGAATGGCGATGTCTTCATTGGACTGGGAAATACCGCGGAAGCGGTAGTCACTGGTCAGGGCAACATTGGCGCTGATCTCCGGGGCGGCCATCGCGGACGACGAAGCGCCAGCCAACAGGGCAACACCAACAGCGGCGGGAAGCAGTTTCCTGGTCAACATATTTTATCTCTCCATGGTGAATGTATGTCGGGCTGTTTTGCGTAGCTTGCTGCGTGACGCCCGACACGGTTTTACGACTTCTGCAGCGGGTAATTTGCACACGCTGTGCCACGATCAGATTTATCGTTTTAATTCATATAGTTATCTATCTTTCGACCCGCTGATGGGCCGTTCACGGGCGGACTGTCGCCCCGACCGGGCGCACCAACATGATGCACCGCACCTCCGGGGTGCACTGAAATGCGCTGTGAGGCCGCCGCGATTTGCACTAGACTCGGCACGAAGATGACAGCAGGACATCAGCATGGCGCTTAAACCACCACCACTCGGCGACGTGATCCAGCAGGTCATGGGGCCACGCGGCTTCAAACAGGGGGTCGACCGCAACATGCGTGCGCTGGCGCAGGCCGCCCTGGGCCGCCTCGACGTCGTCAGCCGCGAGGAATTTGATGCCCAGGCAGCGGTGCTCAAACGCACCCGGGCCAAGGTAGCCGCGCTGGAATCGGAACTCGCGTCCCTGACCAGGGAGCTGGAAGCAATGGAAGCGGCGGACAGGGAGTCGAACTGACAACCGACAGGACCCGCCAGCGCTCAAGGATGAGCTATGGAACTGTCACTGGTTTACAGCCGGGCCGCGGCGGGTATGGAAGCCCCCCTGGTCCACGTCGAGACACACCTCTCTAACGGCTTGCCCGCCTTTTCCATCGTGGGACTGCCGGAGACTGCCGTGCGGGAGAGCAAGGACCGGGTGCGCAGTGCCCTGCTTAACTCCCATTTCCAGTTCCCCGACCGCCGCATCACAGTCAACCTCGCCCCCGCCGACCTGCCGAAGGAGGGGGGCCGGTTTGACCTGCCCATCGCCCTGGGCATCCTGGCGGCCTCCGGGCAGCTACCAGCCGACAGCCTGGCCCGCGGCGAATTTGTCGGCGAACTGGCACTGGACGGCAAGCTGCGCCCGGCGCCGGCGATTATCCCGGCCGTGCAGGCAGCGACCGGTGCCGGTCGCTCCCTGGCAACCGCGCCGGAGGCCGCGCGCCTGGCTGCCCATGTGCCGGGCAGTCAGGTATTCGGCGCCAGCGACCTGCTGCGCCTGTGCGCACACCTCAATGGCCGCGCACCGCTGGGTGCCAGCCAGCCGGAGCCACTGGCGACGGGCGAGGACAGCTACCCGGACCTATGCCAGGTCTTCGGCCAGCCCCGTGCCTGCCGGGCCCTGGAGGTTGCAGCCAGCGGCGGGCATCACCTGCTCCTGAGCGGTCCCCCGGGCACCGGCAAGACCCTGCTGGCCTGCCGGCTGCCGGGCATCCTGCCCGCTCTGCCCGCGGCGGATGCGCTTACCGTGGCCACCCTGCACAGCTTTGCCTGCGAGGGCCGCGCCATTGTGGTGCGGCGGCCCTTCCGCCAGCCCCACCACTCCGCCAGCGCCGCCGCCCTGGTCGGCGGTGGCAGTCGTCCGCGCCCCGGGGAAATTTCCCTGGCCCATGCCGGCGTGCTGTTCCTGGACGAATTACCCGAGTTCAGCCGGCATGTCCTGGATATGCTGCGCGAGCCGATGGAGGCGGGCGATATCACCCTGTCCCGCGCCAGGCATCGCTTCAACTTTCCCGCCCGGTTCCAGCTGGTGGCAGCCATGAACCCCTGCCCCTGCGGTTATCTCGGCGACCGCGAGCGCCCCTGCCGCTGCCCCCCGGATCAGGTCCTGCGCTATCGCGCCCGCCTGTCGGGCCCCCTGCTGGACCGCTTCGACCTGCTTATGCAGCTGCAGCGGGTCCCCGCGGCCACCGTCCTGGCGCAGGCACAGCCCGGTGAGCCATCCGCCCGGGTGCGCGCACGGGTCACCCACTGCCGCGAGCGGCAGCTGGCGCGACAAAACTGCACTAATGCTGCCCTGGGCGCGGACGCACTGCTGCGGGTTTGTCGCCTGGATGCCGCCACCCGGCGCCACCTGGAGCGGGCCGCGACCGCCCTCAAGCTCTCGGTGAGGGCCCTGCACCGCTCCCTCCGGGTCGCGCGGACCCTGGCAGACATGGCCGGGGACGAGGCGGTGACCCGCGAACACCTGGGCGAGGCGCTGGCCTACCGCGCACCGGGGGAGGAGCCCGAGAGCCACTAAATCAAGCCGTCAGCTGGCGCGAAGCGCGGCAGCCGGCAAGGGATTCCTGCTACACTGCGCGGCCGTGCCACGACAACGCAGATAGCCCACCCGTGACCCAACTCAATCCCCGCCAGCGCGAAGCCGTGCGCTATATTGACGGCCCCCTGCTGGTGCTGGCAGGCGCCGGCAGCGGCAAAACCAGCGTGATCACCCGCAAGATCGCCTACCTGATCGAACAGTGTGAAATCAGCGCCCGGCGGATCGCCGCGGTCACTTTTACCAACAAGGCCGCCCGGGAAATGCGCGAGCGGGTATCCCGCCTCCTCAAGGGCGGCGCAGCCGAGGGCCTGACGGTCAGCACCTTCCACCAGCTGGGCCTGCAGATTATTCGCGCGGAGCGCAAGCAACTGGGACTGAAATCGGGCTTTTCCATTTTTGACGGCGAAGATGCGAAAAAGCTGGTGCGGGATATCCTGATCCAGGAGCACGGCAGTGATGGCGACCAGGCCGGCATTATCGCCCAGCGCATTTCCCACTGGAAAAACAACCGCCTGCTACCGGAGCAGGCTGTCGCGGCGGCGACCGGACCGGCGGACCAGCTTTGTGCCCAGACCTACCTGCGCTACCAGCGGGCCCTGCGCGCCTACAACGCCCTCGACTTCGACGATCTGATCCTCCTGCCCACGGTATTGTTTGAGCAGCAGCCGGAGATCCTGCAGCGCTGGCAGAATCGGCTGCACTACCTGCTGGTGGATGAATACCAGGACACCAACTCCAGCCAGTACCTGCTGGTGCGCCAGCTCAACGGCTTGCGCAGCGGTCTCACCGTGGTCGGCGATGACGACCAGTCCATCTATGCCTGGCGCGGCGCACGGCCGGAGAACCTGGCCCAGTTGCAGGAGGATTTTCCCGGTCTCAAGGTGGTCAAGCTGGAGCAGAACTATCGCTCTACCGCGCGCATCCTCCGCGCCGCCAACATCCTGATCGCAAACAACCCCCACCTGTTTGTCAAAGAGTTGTGGAGCGAACTGGGTCACGGCGAGCCCCTGCGGGTGCTGTCCTGCGCCGACGAGCAGGCGGAGGCGGATCAGGTGGTGGCGGAGATCCAGGATCACCGCCTGCGCAAGCGTACGCGCTTCGGCGATTACGCCATTCTCTACCGCGGCAACCACCAGTCGCGGCTGCTGGAGCTGGCCCTGCAACAGCAGCAGGTGCCCTACCACCTCAGCGGGGGCACCTCGTTTTTCGCCCGCAACGAGGTCAAGGACATCATGGCCTACCTGCGCCTGCTGGTGAATGCGGATGACGACAACGCCTTTTTACGCATCGCCAACGTGCCCCGGCGCAAGCTGGGCACCAGCACCCTCGAGGCGCTGGGGGAGCTGGCCCAGGCGCGACACTGCAGCCTGGCGTCGGCCTGTGAGCATATCGGCAGTGACGCCCTGCCGGAGGCCAGCCGCAAACGCCTGCAGGGCTTCCATCGCTGGCTGCAGGACATGCGCCGGGCTACGGCGTCCGCCGGCGCAGACGGCATCCGCGCCCTCATTCGCGAGATTGACTACGCCGGCTGGTTGATCCAGCTCAGTTCCAGCGAGGAGGTCGCGGAACGGCGCATGGGCAATGTCAATTTCCTGGTAGACAGCATCGACCGCCTGATGCGCGAGGAGCAGATCGACCTGGACGAGGCGATCAACCGGCTGCTGCTGCGCGACCTGCTGGAACAGCAGGACGAGGAGGAGGCGGGCCCCGACCGGGTGCAGCTGATGACCCTGCACGCCTCCAAGGGCCTGGAGTTTCCGCACGTTTACATCGTGGGCATGGAGGAAAACCTGCTGCCCCACCGGGTGAGCGTGGAGGAAGGCAGTATCGACGAAGAGCGACGCCTCGCCTATGTCGGCATCACCCGGGCGCAGCAAACCCTGTGCATGACCATGGCCCGCAAGCGGCGCCAGTTCGGTGAGACGATCACCTGCGAGCCCAGCCGCTTTATCAGTGAGCTGCCCGCCGATGACCTGGTCTGGCAGGGCGGCAATCACGAACCTTCCGCAGAAGCCAACGAAGAACGGGCGGCGGAAACCCTGAGCAGTCTCAAATCCCTGTTTGCCTGAGGCCACCCCGGTGATCGACGCGAGCTACCAGCTCATCCTCCTGTGCGCCTTCCTCGGCGTGGTGAGCATCGCCCTCACCGGCCTGTCACACCGCCTGGGCGCCCCCTCGCTGTTGTTGTTCCTGGTGGTGGGGATGCTGGCGGGCGAGGACGGGCCGGGGGGAATTCAGTTTGACGATGTCGGCACCGCATTCCTGGTGGGCAACATCGCGCTTGCAATCATCCTGCTTGACGGCGGCCTGCGCACCCATGTCAGCAGTTTTCGTGTTGGCCTGCGCCCCGCGCTGGCGCTGTCCACGCTCGGCGTAGTCATTACCAGCGCTATCGTCGGCGCCGTGGCCGCCTGGGTGCTGGGCTGGCCGCTGCTGAACGGCCTGCTGCTCGGCGCCATCGTCGGCAGCACCGACGCCGCGGCGGTGTTTGGCCTGCTGCACGCGGCAGGGCTGGAGCTGAAGGAGCGCAGCAGTGCCACGCTGGAAATCGAGTCCGGCACCAACGACCCGATGGCCATCTTTCTCACGGTCTCGCTGCTCTCACTGCTGAGCGCCGGGCAGGGTGGCATCGGCGCGGGCCTGCTCTGGGAATTCGTTCAACAAATGGGACTCGGCGCGACCCTGGGCCTTGCCGGCGGCTGGCTGCTGCAGCGTCTGCTGAACACCCTGACCCTGTCGCGCGTGCTCTACCCGCTGCTCGCCGTCGCCTTCGGCCTTTCCGTATTCAGCCTGACCAATCTGTGGGGCGGCTCCGGATTCCTGGCCATCTACCTGATCGGCCTGCTGCTGGGCAACCGGCCCCTCAACTACCTGCACGACATTCGCTGGCTGCTGGACGGCCTCGCCTGGCTCAGCCAGATCGGCATGTTCCTGTTGCTGGGCCTGCTGGTTACGCCCTCTTCACTGCTGGACATCGCACTACCTGGGCTGGTCATCGCCTTCACCCTGATGCTGGTGGCGCGACCGGTGGCGGTGCTGGCCTGCCTGCTGCCCTTCCGCTTTCCCCTGCGCGAACAGGCCTTTATCAGCTGGGTGGGCCTGAAAGGCGCGGTGCCCATTATCCTGGCGCTGTTCCCCTACCTGTCGGGCCTCGAGGACAGCGAAACCTATTTCGAGATTACCTTCTTCGTGGTGCTGCTGTCCCTGTGCCTGCAGGGCTGGACGATCGCCCCCCTGGCCCGGCGCCTGGGGCTGGAAGTGCCCCCGCATCCCGAGGATCGCGAGCACCTGGCGGTTGCCATCCCGGGGGAGGCTGGCCGCGAGCTGCTGGCCTACCGCATCTATGCCGGCAGCCCCGCCGACGCCTACGTGCTCGGTCGCCTGCCGGTGCCCGACGAAGTGCGCCTGCTCGGGGTAATCCGCGAGGATGCGGTCCTGCGCCCGGAGGGTGACCTGGTCCTGATGCCCGGAGATTACCTGGTGCTGCTCACCCCCTCCCACGAGGCAAGCCAGCTACCGGCCCTGTTCTCTGCCCTGCCCACCCCAATGCACCTGGCGAGCAACGCCTTTTTTGGCCAGTTCACGCTGCAGCCTGACGTCATGCTTGAAGATGTCTGCCAGGCCTACGGGGTTACCGTGCCCGGCGAACTCCGTGGCCTCGACCTGGCCGCGGTCATCCGCAGCCGCGTCCACCACCTGCCGGTAGTCGGCGACCGGCTGCAGTTGGATACCATCGAGCTGGTGGTGAAGAAGGTAGTTCAGGGCGAGATTCTGCAGGTGGGGCTGAAACTGCTGCCGGGGGGGAAGGACTAGCGTCGCCCGGGAGAAACAGCCTCAACCGCGGGGCCTTACCCGCAGCGAGGGCGGCCCGCGCAGCACGCCACCGCTGATCTCGGCCGTGGCCCCAGGGACCAGCGCCATATCCGGATAGCGAGCCAACAGGCGTGCCAGCGCGGTCTCCAGCTCCCGGCGCGCCAGGTGGGAACCCAGGCAGAAGTGCGCGCCGTGGCCGAAGGCCAGGTTCTTGTCGGTCCGCGATGGATCAAAGCGCCGTGGCTGGCTGAACACCGCCGGGTCGTTGTTGGCGGCGCTGATCCCAAACAGGACCCACTCCCCGGTGGCGATCTCCACACCCCCCAGTTCCCGCCCGCGGCTGCAGCGCCGCGGCAGCAGCGCCGTCGGCGGCTCCCAGCGCAGGGCCTCCTGGACGATGGCCTCGCGCTCGGCCGCACCGGCCAGGGCACTGCGGCGCAGCGCCGGGTCACCGAGCACGGCCGTAAACAGGCTGCCGGCGACCTTGTAGGTGGTGTCCGAGCCCGCGGGAAACAGCAGCCTCAGGAAGGCAAAAATTTCCTCGTCACCCAGCTTCTGGCCCTCGAATTCCGCCTGCACCAGCAGGGAAATCAGGTCCTGCCCACCCTGCGCACGGCGGGCAGCGAGAATCGGGCGCATGTAGTCGGCGAAGTCGGCGCGCGCCTTCAGGGCCGCATCGGGGTCCCAGGGGTAGTCAATCAGCTTTAGCGCCCAGGCCAGTACCCTGCCCTCGTCATCCACCGGAATCCCCAGCAGGCGGGTGATCACGGTGAAGGGATAGGGCCGGGTGAAGGTCGCAACCAGGTCGACCTCGTCCTCGCCTTCGAGGGCGTCCAGCAGTTCATCCGCCACAGGCTCCAGCAGCGAGGTGACCGCGGTGCGCACCTGTTTGGGGAAAAAGGGCCGCGATACCAGGGCCCGGTTCACCCGGTGCAGGTCGCCGGACATGCACTGCAGGGTTTTGCCCATGGAAGGTTCGGAGTGCACGGTATAGGCGGCCTCCGAGGCGAAGTGGACTTCGTCGGCGAAGGCCTCGCGCAGTTCCCCATAGCGGGTAATCAGCCACACGGTCTGGCCCAGGTAGCGCACCGGCACCACCGCGCCCTGCCGGCGCAAGTCGTCCAGCAGGGCGTGCAGGTCGGGCACCGGATCCAGGCCAAAATCGACCTCCGGACACAGCGGTTCCCTTGCGACCGCCGAAGCACCAATGGCATCAGTGACAGACATGGCTTAGCCCCCCCGGCTGCCGCCGATTCGCTCACGTAACGACTGCACAATGACATAGAACCCCGGAATAAAAAACGTCCCCACCAGCAGTGCTGCGAGCATGCCACCAAACACGGTGATGCCCAGGGAGTGCTGCCCGGCCGACCCGGCACCCGAGGCAAAGACCAGGGGCAGGATGCCGAGGATAAACGAGATGGCAGTCATGCAGACTGCGCGGAAGCGCTGGCGCGCGGCGGTGGCCGCCGCGTCATGCACCGATGCGCCGTCACCTTCCCGGCGCTGCCGCGCGAACTCCACGATCAGGATCGCATTTTTCGCTGCCATCCCGATCAGCAACACCAGCCCGATCTGGGCGTAAAGGTTCAAAGCGGTACCGCTCAGCAGCAGCGCCGCGACCGCACCACCCAGGGCCATGGGCACCACCAGGATAATCGCGGCGGGCACTGACCAGCTCTCGTACTGGGCCACCAGGAAGAGATAGACGAAGGCGAGGGCCAGGAGGAAAGCGATGATTGCCGTCTGGCCCGCCTCCTGCTGCTGGTAGGCAAGGCCGGTCCAGGCGATCCGGTAGCCGGCCGGCAGGGTGCTTGCCGCAAGTCGTTCGAGGGCCTGCATGGCCTCACCGGTGCTGGTGCCGGGGGCTGGCGCCGCGCGCACGGTGGCCGCACGGAACATGTTGTAGCGCGAGGCCACGTCGGGGCCCAGTACCGGCCGGGTGGAGACCAGGGTGCTCAGGGGGACCATTTCTCCCCCGCTGCTCTTGACGTAAAAATGCTCGAGATCCGCGAGGTCGGAACGGAACGCGGCCTCCGCCTGCATGATGACCCGGTAGGTCTGGCCAAACTTGTTGAAGTCATTGATATACAGGGATCCCATCTGCGCCTGCAGCGTCGCGAACACCTCGCTCAGGGGAACCCCCAGGTTCTTCGCCTTGACCCGGTCCACGTCGACGAAATACTGCGGCACGTTGGCGCGATAGGTACTGAAGACATTCGCCAGCTCCGGGCGCTGGTTGGCATCGACGATGTAGTGATTCAGCACTGCGGCGAGCTGCGCCGGCGGCCTTGCCAGGGTGTCCTGCAGGCGCAATTCGAGACCGCCGGTGGCCCCCATCCCGGACACCGCCGGCGGCGCGATCGCGTAAACCTGGGCCTCGGGCACCCGGGCGAATGCCCCGGCATTGATCCGCCCCGCCAGGGCTTCCACACCATCACCGGCCTGCCGACGCTCATCCCAGGGCCGCAGCACCACGAACAGGGTCCCGCCGTTGCTCGACAGAGCCCCGGTGAGCACCGAGTAGCCGGTGATCGCGGTCACCGATTCCACTGTGTGGTCGGCACTGATCAACTCGCGTACTTTTTCGATCGCGTCGCGGGTGCGATTGATGGAGGAGGCATCGGGCAACTGCACATTCACCAGCAGCACACCCTTGTCCTCGCTCGGCACAAAGGCGGTCGGCGTGCTGATCAGGCCCAGGCCCAGCGCCGCAGTCCACAGGCCGAACACCATCACCAGCACCAGCAGGCGGCGCAGCAGCCAGGCCACGCCCCGGCTGTAGCTGGATGTCAGGCGTGAGAAGCCGGCCAGAAAGCCCCGGTACCAGCGCGCCTCGCTGCGCCTGCCGCGACCCAGCAGGAGTGCGCACAGGGCGGGACTGAGGGTCAGGGCATTGAGCGAGGAAAACAGCACCGCGACACAGATGGTGACCGCGAACTGGCGGTACATCACCCCCGTGATGCCGGGCAGCAGGGCGACCGGGGCAAACACCGCCAGCAGGACCAGGGTGGTAGCAATGATGGCACCACTCACCTCACGCATGGTCCGGTGGGCGGCCTCGGCCGCCGACATCTGCGGATTTTCCCGCAGGTGGCGATCACAGTTTTCGATCACGAGGATGGCATCGTCCACCACGATGCCGATGGCGAGAATCAGGCCGAACAGGGTGACGGTATTGATCGACATCCCCAGGGCCAGGAGCACGGCGAAACTCGACACCAGGGAGACCGGAATCGCGATGGTCGGCACCAGGGTGGCGCGCCAGCTACCGAGGAAGATGTAGGTGACCAGCACCACCAGGGCGACCGCCTGGACCAGGGAGACCACCACCTGGCCAACCGCCACCGACACGTAGCGGGTGGTGTCGTAGCCCACCTGGTGGTGCATGCCGTCGGGGAAGTCCTGCGCCAGTTCCGCGAGCAGGTTGTTCACGGCCTCCCCGGCCGCCAGCGCGTTGGCATCCGTCGTGGGGTACACCGCCAGGTTGACCGCGGGGACGCCGTCCACATCGCCAAAGAAGTTGTAGCCCGCCTGCCCCAGTTCCACCCGGGCCACGTCGCGCAGGTAGATCGCCGAGCCATCCGGGCGGGCGCGCAGGACGATGCGTTCGAATTCGCTGACCTCCTGCAGGCGACCCTTGGCCTGCAGGGTGTATTCCGTCTGCAATTGCCCGTCAAACGGCGGGGCGCCAATCTTGCCCGCGGCCACCTGCACATTCTGCTCCCTCAGGGCATCGCGGATGTCGCTGACCGACAGCCCCAGGTTCGCCATCTTGCTGGGGTCCAGCCACAGGCGCATGGAGTAGTCGGCCTCGCCCAGGATAGTGGCCGAGGAAATTCCCTCGAGGCGGGCGATCGCGGCCTGCACGTTGATCTTTACGTAGTTGGAGATGAACTTGTAATCCAGTTCGGTATCCGGTGCGCTGAAACTGACGATCTTGAGAATATCGGGGGAGCGCTCGTCGATGTTGAGGCCGCCGGCGGTGACCTCGGCGGGCAGCGTGGGCTCGGCGAGCTTCACCCGGTTCTGTACCCGCACCAGCGCCATGTCGGCGTCGGCCCCCACGGCAAAAGTGACGGTGAGCGTGTAACTGCCGTCATTGGCGCTGTTGGAAGACATGTAGATCATGTCCTCCACCCCATTCACCGCATTCTCAATCGGGGTGCCGACCGAGGCTTCCACCACCTCGGCGGAAGCGCCCGGGTAGCGCCCTGAAACGATGATGTTCGGGGGCGAAATGGCAGGGTACTCGGTCACCGGCAGCACGCTGATGGCCAGGGCACCGAGCAGCGTGGTCACGATGGCAATCACCATCGCGAACTTGGGCCGGTCGATAAAAAATCCGCTGATCACACCTCGTCACCGCTCACGGTGGCCGGGCCATTGGGGTCCGCCAGGGAGGTCACTTCCACCGGCATGCCCGGACGGACCTGCTGCAGCCCGCGCACGATGACCCGGTCTCCGGCATCCACGCCCCGCCGCACCAGCACCCTGGCACCAAAGCGGTCACCGAGATCGACATTGCGCCGCTCCACCTGGTTGGCGGCATTGACCAGCAGAACGAAGCTACCCTGTTGATCCGCCTGCACCGCGGCCTGGGGCAAGAACAGGGCCTCCAGCTCGTGGGTGTCGCGCAGGATGACGCGCACATACTGCCCCGGCACCAGCAGGGAGTCGGGGTTGGGGATGCTGGCGCGCGCCTCCATGGTGCCGGTCGCGGTGTCGATGCGATTGGCGAAGTAATCGATCTTGCCCGTTTCGGGATACAGGGTGCCGTCGGTAAGCTCCAGGGAGACCTCGATCGCTTCCATGGCCTCGACGCCGATATCCCCACCGCGGGCGACTTCCGCGCCGACCCGGGCCACGTAGGTTGCCTCGCTTACCTGAAACAGCGCCTCGATCGGGTCGATACTGACCAGAGTGGTGAGGTCGCCCGAGTTGGGGCCCACCAGGTCCCCCGGACTGGCGCGGCTGCGCCCGATGCGACCGGTGATGGGGGCCTTGATGGTGGTGTAACTCAGATTGACCTCGGCGCTGGTCACCTGGGCCCTGGCGGCTTCAATGCGCGCGTCCGCGTCCAGCTTGCGCGCGGTGAGATCATCCATCTCGGCCTGGGAAATCGCGCCCCGGGGCAGCAACTCCTTGCCGCGCTGGTAGTTGCGCTGCGCATTGGCCTGGGTCGCCACCGCGGCTGCCAGTTCCGCCTTGGCCCGGGACAGGGCCGCCTCGTACTCGGAACTGTCCAGGGTGTAGAGCACCGCGCCCGCCTCCACCAGCTCGCCTTCGCGGAAATTGCGCGCGGTGAGATAACCGGTAACCCGCGCCTGTATCGCCACATCCTCGCGCGCCTCCAGGCGGCCGACGAAGGTGGAGCGGGGCTGGTAAGGCGCCTGTACCACCTCATCCACCACGACCCGCACGGTCGGGCGGAAAGGCGCGTCCTCACTGCAGGCCGAGAACAGCCCCAGCAACAGCACAGGCAACAACAAATACAGGTATCGCATCAACCACCCCCGGGCAGAATCCCCCTCCACTGTAGAACAAAAAGGGGACGGATACCTATTTGCGGAAAATCGGGGACGGATACCTACGTTAATTGGTATCCGTCCCCTATCAATCCGCTGCCGGCGTGCCCGATACAGCGGGGCAGGCTCTCCTGCCTCTCGCGATCTACCTTACATCCTGTACATAAAAAGGCCGCGGCACTTGCGTGTCGCGGCCTGGGAAGTTCTGTGGTTCGGCGGGGCTTAGCGGCTTTTTTCGACCATGTAGTCGACCGCGGCAATGACTTCTTCATCAGAGCAGTTCATGCAGCCGCCCTTGGCCATCATGCCGGTCCCGGGGATTCCTTTGACGCCGCTCTCGTGCAGCGTGTCCATGCCCTTGGCGATGCGGTCCGCCCAGGCCACCACGTCACCGGTCTTGGGGGCGCCGCCGGCGCCGGTGCTGTGACAGGCCATGCACGCGGCATTGTAGACTTCTTCGCCGCTGCGGGGCCCGCTGTCCGCGGCAATCGCTACGCCGCCGCAGCTGCTGTCACCCTTGAGGCAGACCTCGCCCACCGGGGCGATGCGCTCCTCAATGGCGGCGCGCTGGCTGTCGCTCAGTTCCACGGCAGTCGCCGATACGGCACCTACCAGGGCCAGGACGGTCACAACTTGTCTAAACATGGGCTCGGGTCCTCACTTCAAGAGGCGCGCATTATAGCCACTTCTGCCCCGCGGTAAAACACGCCGCGAGGGCACTGGCAGGCCGCGGAGTAACCGGGCTAGTATGGGCGGCCCCGCATACGCCAGAAAGAGGTAATCCATGAAACTCTACACTTTTGACCCTGCACCCAATCCACGCCGGCTGCAGCTGTTTATCGACTACAAGGGCCTTCAGATCGACACCGAGCAGGTCGACCTCATGGCCAAGGAGCAGCTGGCGGACAAATTTCGCGCGGTCAATCCCGCCTGCACGGTGCCCGCGCTGGTGCTGGATGACGGCAGCGTCCTGAGCGAGGTGATTGGCGCCTGCGTCTATCTTGAGGAACAATTCCCGGACAAACCCCTGCTGGGTACCAACGCCCTGGAAAAAGCGCGGGTGTTCAGCTGGGACCACCAGCTGTTCAATACCGGCATGACTGCAGTGGCCGAGATCCTGCGCAACGGCAATCCCGCCTTCGCCGGGCGCGCCCTGCCGGGCCCGGCGGAGATCCCGCAGATTCCGGAGCTTGCAGAGCGCGGCCGGCTGCGCCTGGGGCTGGCCTGGAAAGGTATCGACAGGGCCCTTGGAAGCTCACCATTCCTGGCCGGGGAACAGGTGTCCCTGGCGGATATCGACCTGCTGGTGCTGAGCGAATTCTGTGGCTGGGTCAAGGAGTCCGTGCCAGAGGATTGCAGCAACATCCACGCCTGGCTGCCCCGGGCCCGGTCCGCCCTGGGAGTCGATGGCAACAGCTAGCAGGGCCGCCGCGGCGCTCCTGCTGCTGTCGCTGCTCGGCGGCTGCGGCGGGCCCGACGCCCCCGCGACACGGTTCGATGACTACCTGCAACGCCTGGCGCGGCCCCTTGAGGTACAGGCGCCGGCCGTCACCGCGCCGCGGGTCGCCCGCCCCCCGCCGGTTGCCAGCCTGCGCCGGGAGATCGTCCCCGGCAACCTGGGCGCCCTGGACTTTCTCGCCCTCACCGGCTGCGAGGTGCAAATTACCCTGGGTAAACGCAACAGCAGCCTGGGGCGCCTGGCCAGCGCGTCCCAGCGCTTGCTGCTGGACCTGGAATACCTGCGCCTGGCGCCGGCCTGTATTACCCACCTGGCGTCAGAGGGTCAGGCAGACCTGGCCACCAGCCTGCGCGAGGCCCAGGCCCTGAAGCAGGAGCAGCTGCCCGCGCTGATCTTCAATGCCACCCTGGGCAGCGCGGAGTTCCGCGAGTTCTGGCGCGCGCCCGCCGGACTCGGGGAATACCCCGCCACGACCAGCAGCCTGGTGGTCACCGCCCTGGAGCGGATCCTGGGGAACGCACGGCGCTGGCTGGCCGGGGACTACCGCGCGGACAATCTCGCCTTTGAACTGGATCTGAGCGAGGTGGCCAAAGGTGATGGTGGCGCGCTGCTCGCCTCACTTGCGCTGCAGGACGCCGCGCTGGGGGCCGCCAATGAAATGCTGCGCGAGCATGCCGCCCGGGGGCCGCTGTGCGCTCCCCTTCTGCGGCCCGCTGCTGCCGACATCCTGCCGACAGTCGTGCGCAAATTCTTTATCGGCGAGATTCAGCCCTGGTCGGCGCGCATCGGGCAGCGCCAGTTCGCCCTGCTGTCGCCGCTGCGGGACCTGGAAACGCTGTTGGCCCCGGCCGTCCCCGAGAACTACCTGGCGTGGCGGGAGCAGCGTCGACAGCGGGTCGCAGCGGGCACCCGCGCGCCGAAGCAGCACGTGGCAGCCTTACAGGAATTTCTGGAATCCTGCGGTGAATCCCCGCTGACCGGGGGCGGGGCCTAAGCCATACTCCGGAACAGGTACATCAGCCGCCGTGAACGCGTGATCTCGCGCAGCACCCCGCTGGGCTTGACCCCCTTGGTAAGGAAGTCCGAGTAGCCCGGCAATAGACTGAGGTCGACCCCGTCCAGTTCCAGGAAACCCATGCGCCAGTCGGCGAACTCCCGGGCCGAGGCCGCATCTTCAAACAGGACCTCGACCCGCTTGTGCCGCGGGTCCTTGACGATCTTTTCAAACAGGGCCAGCACCTCTTCACGCTCGCCCTCGATCACCTGGAAGAAAGACTCCTCCCGGTGCAGGAGCACGCCGCTGATACCCAGCTTTTCATTGGTGGTGCGCGCGGTGTTCAGCAGATCCAGGAGTTCTGCTGCACTGAGGGGCCAGGACTGCGTGCTGACGTAACCGAGCTGGAATATGGCCATGGGGTCGCCCTGTGCTTGCCCCGACGCCCGATCCTCTTCCTCACGTGCGGTCGAAACTGCTTTTCGCTCTGTCATTGCATACGCGCCCTCTCCGGCGCGGGCCCCTCGGGCCTGTGGCGGATCGGGCCCGGTACGGGCAACTGAATCCACCTTGTTATCTTCAGTGTAGTAAACTATTATTTACATACAAGCAGTAAATTAATATTTACACTATCTGGCCACCAGCCAGTGCAGGAGCCGACATGCAAGCTACCGAGGCTAATACCACCGACACCACCCAGGAGGCGGTGCGCAGCGAATTGCTGTCACCGCGATTTTACCGCACCGACAACGCCGCCCTGGACAAACTGGACGTAACACCTGTACGCGCCGAATGGGATGCCATGATGGCAGAGTTCACCGGCGACGGAAACATCGACCACTTCCGGCAGAAGCCCGGCGCGAGCCCCGACTGCCTGGATCACGACCCCGCCCTGAAGGCAGAATTCCTCGACTTCCTGGTGAGTTCCATCACTTCCGAGTACTCCGGATGCGTGCTCTACCGGGAGATCGAGAAGAGCGCCGAGAACCCGGAAATGGAGGCCCTGATGGGCTACATGGCCCGGGACGAGTCCCGCCATGCCGGCTTTATCAACAAGGCCCTCAAGGAACTGGGTGTCGCGGTGGACCTTGGCCTGCTCAAGCGCGAGAAAAAGTACACCTATTTCCGCCCCAAGTTCATCTTTTACGCCACCTACCTGTCGGAGAAAATCGGCTACGCCCGGTATATCACCATATACCGCCACCTGGAGCGCCACCCGGAGAACCGTTTCCACCCGATCTTCAACTGGTTCCAGGAGTGGTGTAACGACGAGTTCCGCCACGGCGAGGCCTTCGCCCTGATGATGCGGGCCAAGCCCGAACTGCTGCGGGGTCACAACAAGCTCTGGATCCGCTTCTTCCTGCTCGCGGTCTACGCCACCATGTACGTGCGCGACCACGACCGCCCGGAACTCTACCGGGCCCTGGGCATGGACACCACGGAGTTCGACTACAAGGTGTTCGAGATCACCTCGGCGATCACCCGGCAGGTCTTCCCCCTGACCCTGGATATCGACAACCCGGCCTTCCGCAAGGGCCTCGAGCGCCTGCGCACGATCAATGCCTCGCTGCAGGCCGCCAAGGCCGAGCGCGGCCTGTTCGCCAGGCTGCGCCAGGTCGGCTGGTCCATCGCCGGCTTCGCCACCTTCGCGCGCCTCTACGTGCTGCCCACGCAGTCCAACGAACTGCCGGAAGCCACGCGCATGGTCCCGGCCTGGTAGCATTTCGCCGCTGGTAAGTGCCTTGTAGCTAAAGCCCCGGGTATTCAGTGCTTGGGGCTTTTTTGTGCTTGACCGGGTTTTGAGTCGGCTGACCCCAGCTTGTCAGGGCCGTGGATTGTCAGGGCTATGTAGCCCCGATCACGCGCGCGCGACACCCGGAGCCCTCCCGGGACACGCCGTGAATCCGTCCTTGGAGGCTCGACAGCGGCATCCATGCCGCTGACGGTCCCGGAAGGGCCCCGCGCGCCTCACGCGCTCTCACGGTGGTCAGCCCAATCCGAAGCGCTTCGTATCCGAGCAACTGGAATCTTGTTTACCGGCAGTGCTACGAAGTAGCCATCAAGCAAGCGCACTGTCTGCAGCAAACAAGCTGCAAGTCGAAGATTATTTGGTATCCGCCCCCTATTGACCCGACGTCGATTCCGGCCTGTTGAAGTCTTGTGCCACTGCAGGGCGTGAGCTGCGGGTGCGCCTCCCCGGACCGTCACCGGCCATGGACGGCCGGTGCCGAGCGCGACAGGGATGTCACGCTTTCAGCGTGTCCGGGGAGGCGTATCCCCAGTTCGCGCCCGGGCGACGGAGTGCCACTCGAAGACTCTAAAGCCTAATTGGTATCCGTCCCCAATTTACCAAGCTACAACGGGGAATTAATTGGTATCCGTCCCCAATTTAGCGCCAGCGGCTGCGGAGGTCGCAGAGGTGCGCCAGCAGGGATAGCGCGAGCAGGAGGAAGAGGGCCGGGCCGGCGGTGGCCTGGCTGAGGCGCAGGGCGCCGACCAGGGTGGCGCCGGCGGCGAGATTGGGCAGGAGTGCGGCGGGGGCGATGCCGCGGCCGGTGCTGCGGTGCAGGGCGATCAGGGCCACGGCCTCCACGCAGACCAGCAGCAGGATAAAGTCGAATAGGCGGCCGCTGCTGACCCAGGCCGCGAGCAGGCCCTCCGGGCTCACGCCCGGCTCATCAGCTGGGCCAGGTCCTTGAAGAAAACCCGCACATGGGCCGCGGGCCGGGAGCGCACCAGGCGCTTCTGGGTGTAGGCGCGCCAGGTCAGGTCCTGCACGTCCGGGTCGGCGCACATCTTGACGAACTTCTCGCGCCGCTTGTCGTTGACGTACCAGAAGCGCTGCAGCAGTCCCAGCACCCAGAACACCCGTCCGTGCTCGCGCATAAAGCGCTTGCGCGCCTGGCGCAGAACCTTGGCGGGCGCCCCCGCGAGGTATTCTGCCATGGCCTCGGCAGCGAGCTGGCCGCCGAGCATGGCGTAGTAAATGCCCTCCCCGGATGCGGGCGCGACCACCCCGGCGGCGTCCCCGGCGAGCAATACCGCGCGGCCGTCATCCCAGCGCTTGAGAGGGCGCAGGGGAATCGGGGCGCCCTCGCGACGCACCGTGGCACTCTCGCCCAGGCCCAGTTGTTCGCGCAGGGCGGTGACCGAGGCCTGGGCGGAGAAATCACCCTGGGCGCTGCCCACGCCGATACTCGCCCGCTTGCCGTGGGGGAAGACCCAGGCGTAGAAATCCGGCGACAGGCGGCCCTGGTACCAGACATCGCAGCGCGCGGGGTCGTAGCCACCGTCACCGGTGGCCGGCGAATCAATAATCTCGTGATAGGCAAAGACCGTGGGCATCCTGTCCGCCCCGGGCACGCACTGGCGGGCGACCGCGGAACGGGCGCCGTCGGCACCGATCACCGCACGCGCCTGCACGCTCACGGTCCGGCCCCCGGCTTCCTTGTCAAGATAGCGCAGGGTGACACTGCCATCGTCGTTGTAGGCCAGGCCCTTGAAACTGGCCTGGCACAGCGTCGCCCCCGCCTCCACCGCCCGCTGGCGCAACCAGGGGTCAAATTCCTCGCGATCGACCATGCCCACGTAGCTGTCGGCGATGGGCATGTCCACTTCCCGGCCGGCCGGGGACACCATGCGTGCCGAGCGAATCCGCGCCACCAGCAGGTGGGCGGGAATCTCGTACTGCTCAATCAGGCGCGGCGGAATGGCGCCGCCGCAGGGCTTGATCCGAAACCCCCGCTCCAGCAGCAGGACTCGCCAGCCGGCCCTGGCCAGGTCGGTCGCCGCGGTGGCGCCCGAAGGGCCGCCGCCAACCACCACCACATCGTACTCGGACTGTGTGTCCATACCGCTTATCCTCTTTCCATTACTTCGACTACCGCCACCGCCCCCAGGGACGGCGCGCGCATTCCGCCGGCAGCTGTCGCATCCGGTTGCCGCACCTTGGCCGCGAGCACCGCGGCAACCAGGAACAGCGCTGCCTCGGCGCTGAACACCAGGGCATAGGCCAGGGCCGGCGAATCGGTCACCAACCCCCGCACAAGATCAATCGCGACGGTGCCCAGGAAACCACCGAGGCCAAAGGCAATCGCCTGGGCGGCGCCCCACAGGCCCATGCGCAGGCCCTCGCGCTGCGCCTTGCCGTGTCCGGCCAGGGTCATCATCGAGGCGATGGCGGCTACCGCAAAGGCGCCGTTAAACAGGCCCAGGGCAAAAACGTTGGCGGCCAGCGGCCACTCGCGGCCCGCACTGCCACCAAAGGCAATCCCCAGCAGTGCTACCGCCGACGCCAGGCAGCCACCCACGGTCCAGTAGCGCAGGTGCGCGACGCCCCCGGCCAGGCGGCCCGCGGCGGCGACCAGCAGCATGCCCACCAGTACCCCGCCGTGTTGCAACCCGGCGAGCTGGGTGGACTGTCCCGGGGTCATGCCAAACACGGTGCCGGCGTAGGGCTCCAGGATCAGGTCCTGGGCGCTGTAGGCGAGCATGGAGATAAACACAAACAGGGTGAATCGACGCGCCTGGGGCTCCTCCCAGACCTCGGCCAGGGCGGCGCGGAAGGCCGGTGGCGGTGCCGCCGCGGGCGTCGCAGTGGCCGCAGTTGCGGCAGCAGTTTGGGTCCGCGGTTCGAGGCGATACACCGCGAGCAGGGTGACCAGGATCGCGCCTGCCGACACCACGCTGGTCACCTCGACCAGGCGCAGCGGTGAATAGGGATCGAGGAAGTGCCCGGCGACGCCGGCGGTGACCGCGAAACCGGCGATCATCATAATCCAGACGATGGTGGCGGCCGCCGCCTTGCGCTCTGCGGGGACATGCTTGGCCAGCATCACCAGCAGGGTGGTGCCGCAAGCGCCCACCCCAAGGCCGATTGCCAGGAAGGAAAGCAGGGCCAGGGCGATCCCCGCCCACAGCAGGTGGCCCATCAATGCGGTTGCCGTGGCGGCGCCAGCGCCGCCCAGGGCCAGCACCAGCATGCCGCCGATGATCCACGGCGTGCGCCGCCCGCCGACATCCGAGCCGTAGCCAAAGCGCGGCCGGCTCATTTGCACCGCGTGGTGGAGGCCCACCAGGAAACCGGGCAGCATCGCCGGCAGCGCCAGCTCCACCACCATCACGCGGTTGATCGTGGAGGTGGTGAGGACAATGATCGCACCCAGGGACGTCTGCACCAGGCCCAGGCGGATGATACCCAGCCAGCCCAGCGTCAGCGCACTATTCATGTTCCACCCGGGTTTCGCATAAGCCATCCATACTTATCCGGGCCCGCCCACCGCTGGCAGGGCGCGCACCGCAAAGGCGCACACCAACATGCCGAGCACGTACAGGGTCACGCCCACGCCGTTGTACCAGGGCGCCCGCGCCAGCGGGTCGCGCAATAGCCGCGGCATGGCCAGGCACTGGGCCGCGAGCAGGGCAGCGACGGCCGCCGCGTAGCCCGGGACCGCCCAATACCAGAGCAGGCCGATGACCACCAGCTGGGGCAGGACCATCACCACACAGGCGATGCGCGCGGCGACGTGTTCACCGTAGCGCGCAGGCAGGGAGCGCAGGCCCAGCTGTCGATCCCCGGCCACAGACTTGAAGTCGTTGAGGGTCATAATGCCGTGGGCGCCGAGGCTGTAGAGCGCCGCCAGCAGCAGGATCTCCGGCCGCGGCAAACTGCCGCCCAGCATGACCGCGGCCCCGGTGACCCAGGCCAGTCCTTCGTAGCTGACCCCCACCGCGGCGTTACCCCACCAGCCGTTGCGTTTCAGGCGCAGGGGCGGGGCGCTGTACTGCCAGGCCAGTAGCAGGCCCAGCAGGCTGGCGATAAACACCCAGACACCCAGCAGGGCGCCCACTGCTGCGGCAAGGCAGGACCAGAAAATAGCGAAATACAGTCCCCAGCGGCCCGGCACACGACCCGAGGGAATCGGCCGCTGGGGCTCGTTAATGGCATCGACCTCGCGGTCATACCAGTCGTTGACGATCTGGCTGGCCCCACACAGCAGGGGACCCGCGAGCAGGATCCCCAGGACCAGGGTCAGCGGCTGCTCCAGAATGGGCACGCCCGCGGAGACCGCGCCGCAGCCAAAGGCCCACATCGGCGGGAACCAGGTAATCGGCTTGGTCAACTGCAGCAGCGCCGCCGCTTGGGGGCGGGTGCCGGGCATGGCAGGGGAAACAAGTGTGGTCATGAGTGTAATTTAGATACTACACTCTTGTGTGTCAATTTATAATTACACTTTTCTGTTGCTGGCCGGAAGCGCTCCCACGTCGGGGCGCCGCTCAATCCGCGGCGGCTCCGTTCTCGCTGGCGCCGATACTGTAACGGCGCAATTTGGCGTACAGGGATTGCCGGCTCAGACCCAGCAACTCGGCCGCCGAGGCACGATTGTCGCTGGTCAACTCCAGGGCCGCCTCGATGCACATGGCTTCGATAATATCGGTGGACTCACGCACCAGCTCTTTCAGGGGCACCCGGCCCACCCGCTGGGTCACCTGCTCCACCGACCGGGGCAGCTGCTGGGAGCGCGGGTTCTCCGCCACCCGGCGCCCCACATCCCGGATGAAGAACGCCATCGGCGAGGCGCTGGCGTCGCCCGTGCGACAGGCGGATATCTCAACCTCGGCCATGGCCCCCATCTCACCGCGCAGGGTGGAAGTGAAGCGTTTCACGTTGCCGTGCTCGCGCAGGTTGCTCAGCAGGACATTGAGGTCGACCGCCGAACGACCCAGCCAGCGATCGGCGGGCCGGCCCACGGCCTGCTCCTGGGAGGCAAGCTGGGCAAGATCGAGAAAACTGCGGTTGACTGCCAGAATCCGACCCTCGGCATCGGTCTGCACATAGGCATCGGGTGCCAGGCGCAGGGATTCCGGCAGGTAGTGCTCGGCGCCCGGGGCAGTCTTTCCGTTGACGCTTTCTGCACCGAGGCGGACCAGGAAACGGGCCTCCCCGGCCTGGCGTAAAAAACTGGCGCTGACCACGAACCGGGTCTCACCCTGCTCCGCGGCGACGTGGCTGACACTGCCCTTGCCGACGGTGCGGGTCTCGTCCAACAGCGCGGCGACCGAGGCCTGGCCGGCGCGATCAAAGCCGCGGGGAAAGGGTTTGCCCACCAGGCTTTCGCCTGCGGGCGCCAGCAGCGCATCGGCACCGGGATTGGCCTCGAGCACCCGCCCGGTCGCCTCGTCCACAATCAGGATCGCCTCGTTGACCATCTCGAACAGGCGTCGGTAACGGGTTTCCACCTGGCGCAGGCGCCAGTAGTCCTGTTCCAGGGCCTGCTGGGCATTGAGCAGCTGTTGCCGCAGGTTGGACAGCGCGCGCATATCCTGGCCCAGCACCAGCACCCTATCGTCACCGCCGGGGCAGATGGCGCGGTACAGCACGGGGAGTTCCGAGCCGTCTTCCAGCGGATGCACGACGTCCCCGCGCTGGGGCTCCCCGGGTCGGGAAACCGCGCGATTCAGCAGGTCCGCCACGCGCTCGCCGCCCTCGACGCCGGCGGTGTCGGCCCAGGACCGCCCCACCCAGCTCTGGTCGACGCAACCATCCAGTTCCCGGTTGGCAACCGCCAATTCGACAACCTGCCCGCGGGAGTCAACGAGCATGGTGAAGTCGGCCACTTTTTCCAATAGCGCGGCTAAAGCTGTGGGTTCCAAATCGACTAGCACGTATTCGGATCCGTGTTTAAGGGTTCATTGAACTAAAGGCGCCGCGCCAAGGCCGCAAAGGGGCTGACTACACTTGCGCGGCCTCGATTATCCCATGCATGCGCTCCACAAATCATTACAAAATCTGGTCAATTCCGGAAGGTCGTTCCGAAAGTAAAACCCAGGTGCCCGCTTGTGTCAATTTTTATACACTCTTTATATGTAAGTTTTATTTGACACTCGCGCGAATGCCGTCTAGATTCGGGAGGTGAAGGCCATCCATGAAAACGGCCCGCGGAGGTAACGCAAGGTGACCCAAAGCATGACGCGACCCACCGAGCCCGCAAGCGGACTCTACACACCTGAACAGCGCGCACGACGCGACGCCACACCCTGGACCTTGGTGCAGGGCATCCTTGCGCCGCTGCAGTTCCTGGTATTCCTGATTTCCACGGTGCTGGTGATCAACTACCTCAACAACGGCACCGGCCTCGCCGCTGCTACCGCGTCGGTACTGGCCAAGACCCTGCTGCTCTACAACATCATGGTGACCGGTGCGATCTGGGAAAAAGTGGTGTTCGGACGCTACCTGTTTGCCCCGGCCTTCTTCTGGGAGGACGTGGTGAGCATGCTGGTGATCGCCCTGCACACCGCCTACCTGGTGACCTGGATGCTGGAACTCGCCAGCCCCCGGGCCCAGATGTGGCTGGCACTGGCGGCCTACGGCAGCTACATGATCAACGCCGGCCAGTTCCTGGCCAAGCTCACCGCGGCGCGGGAGCAGGAATCATCGCTGGCCGGCAACCAGCAGTGGGCGGGAGTCAGCGAATGAATGGTGCGGTACTCGCCTGCGACGCCCCCACTGCCAGCACGGCCACCCTGCAGGCCACCAAGGAGCCGGGGCAGCGCGCGGTCTTCTGCGGCCTAACCTCGATTATCTGGCTGCACCGGAAAATCCAGGACGCTTTCTTCCTGGTGGTGGGCTCGCGCACCTGCGCCCACCTGATCCAGTCCGCCGCGGGGGTGATGATTTTCGCCGAGCCCCGCTTCGCCACCGCCATCCTCCAGGATCGCGACCTGGCAGGCATGGCCGACTGCCACGAGGAGCTGGATCGCGTGGTGGGGGAAATCGTTGCCCGCCGCCCGGAGATCCGCACCCTCTTCCTGGTCAGCTCCTGCCCTTCGGAAGTGATCAAGCTGGACCTGACCAACGCCGCCGAGCGCCTGGGCCAGCGCTATGCCGGGCGCCTCCAGTGTGTGGATTACTCAGGCAGCGGGATTGAGACCACCTTTACCCAGGGCGAGGACAACTGCCTCACCTCCCTGGTGGCACAGCTCCCGACTACCACCGACGATACGCCCCGGCTGCTGGTGGCCGGCAGCCTCGCGGACGTGGTCGAGGACCAGTTCAGCCGCCTGTTCGAGGCCATGGGCATCGGCCCGGTGGAGTATTTCCCCGCCCGCAGCGCCGCGGCCATGCCCGCGGTCGGTCCCAATACCCGGGTCCTGCTGGCACAACCCTTCCTCAATGAAACCGCCCGCGCACTCGAGGCCCGTGGCGCGCAACTGTTGCAGGCGCCCTTCCCGCTCGGTGCCGAGGGCACCCTGGGCTGGCTGGCCAGCGCCGCCCGCGCCTGGGATGTGGACCCGGCCCTGGTAGAGAGCGTCACCGCCGCGCCCCTGGACCGCGCCCGGCGCGCCGTCGCCAGGCAGCGCGACACCCTGCAGGGGCAGCGCGTCGCGTTTCTCCCGGACTCGCAACTGGAACTGCCCCTCGCGCGCTTCCTGCACCAGGAATGCGGCGTGACCCTGGGGGAAATCGGCACCCCCTACCTGGACAACCAGCTGCTGGGCACCGAGGCGACCCTGCTGCCGCAGGATATCCGCATCACCGAGGGGCAGGACCTCGACTGCCAGCTTGACCGGGTGCGCGCGGACCGCCCGGACCTCACCGTCTGCGGCCTCGGCATCGCCAACCCGCTGGAAGCGGAAGGCCTGCGCACCAAGTGGTCCATCGAACTGCTGTTCTCCCCCATCCACGGCTTTGACCAGGCCGGCGATCTCGCCGAACTGTTCAGCCGCCCCCTGCGCCGCGCCGCGCAACTGGAGGTCTGAACCGTGGAACTGAGCATCTGGACCTATGAAGGACCGCCCCATGTTGGCGCGATCCGCATCGCCGCCTCCATGCGCGGTGTGCACCTGGTACTTCACGCCCCCCAGGGCGACACCTATGCCGACCTGCTGTTCACCATGATCGAGCGCCAGGACAAGCGCCCGCCGGTCACCTACACCACTTTCCAGGCCCGTGACCTGGGCAGCGATACCGCACAGAAATTTATCGCCTCGCTGCACCAGGCCTGCGAGCGCTTTCACCCGGAAGTGATGCTGGTGGGCGACTCCTGCACTGCCGAACTGTTGCAGGACCAGCCCGGCTCCCTGGCCAGCACCGCCGGCCTGCCGGTCCCGGTGCTGCCGGTGGAACTGCTGGCCTACTCGCGCAAGGAAAACTGGGGCGCGAGCGAAACTTTCTACACCCTGGTGCGCGGCCTGCTGCGCGCCCAGGCGCCGGCGCCGGGCTGGGAACGCCCCGCGCGGCCGACCGACCGTCGCCCGCGGGTCAACCTGCTGGGCCCCACCGCCCTGGGTTTCCGCTGCCGCGATGACATCCGCGAACTCTGCGCCCTGCTCGATAGCGTGGGCGTGGACGTCAACGTGGTCGCCCCCCTGGGTGCCAGCCCCTCGGACCTGCTGCGGCTGCCCGAGGCCGACGCCAACGTCTGCCTGTATCCCGAAATTGCCGACACCGCCTGCAGCTGGCTGGAACGCAGCTTCCAGCAGCCCACAATTCGCACAGTACCGATCGGGGTGGGCGCCACCCGCGAGTTCCTGCGTGAGCTGGCAAGCGCCCTGGACCTGCCCGAGCCGACCCTGGCCGGGACGCAAACCGCAGATGCCCCCGATTCGCATCTGCCCTGGTATTCCCGCTCCGTCGACTCGACCTACCTGACCGGCAAGCGCGTGTTTATCTTTGCCGACGCCACCCATGCCATCGCCGCGGCGCGGATCGCCCGCGACGAGCTGGGCTTCGAGGTGGTCGGGATCGGCACCTACGCCCGCGAGCAGGCCCGCGCAGTGCGCGAGGCGGCAAAGATCTATGGCGTCGAGGCCCTGATCAGCGACAACTACCTCGAGGTCGAGCAGCGGGTCACCGAGTTGCAACCGGAACTGGTGCTGGGCACCCAGATGGAGCGCCACATCGCCAAGCGCCTCGGCATCGCCTGCGCGGTGATCTCCACCCCGGCCCACGTCCAGGACTATCCCGCGCGCTACTCACCGCAAATGGGCTTCGAGGGTGCCAATGTCATCTTCGACAGCTGGGTGCACCCGTTGATGATGGGTCTGGAAGAGCACCTGCTGACCATGTTCCGCGAGGACTTTGAGTTCCACGATGGCGCCACCGCCTCGCACCTCGCGAGCGAGGGACACGGCAGTCACAGCCCGGTGACCGAAGCGTCCGCCGCGATTTCACCTGATGCAGGGGCGCCCGCCGCAGGATCGCCTGCCGCAGCTAACAGCGAGGCCGGGGGCGCGCCCGGCTGGGCCGTGGAGGCCGAGAAAGAGCTGGGCAAGATTCCCTTCTTCGTGCGCGGCAAGGCGCGTCGCAACACCGAGAAATTTGCCATGCAGCAGGGACTGGCCCAGATCGACGTCGAGACACTGTATGAAGCCAAAGCGCACTTCGGCCGCTAGGGCCGCCAAAGCCAGCGCGGGCTCACCCCCCGTGCGCGTGGCAATTGTCACCCTCGATAACCACCTGACCGGGGTGATGTCGCGGGTGGCCCTGGATCTGCGCGAGACCGTGCCCGGACTCGAACTGACCACCCACGCCGCAGCCGCCTGGGCCGCGGACCCCGATGCCCTGCAGCGCTGCCGCGACGAGATCGCCCGCGCCGACATCATCCTGGTCACCATGCTGTTCATGGAAGACCACATCACCGCCGTCCTGGACGACCTGACCGCACGCCGCGATCACTGCGACGCCATGGTGTGCTGCATGTGTGCCGCCGAGGTCATGCGCCTGACCCGCATGGGTCGTTTCGACATGGGCGCCGAACAGAGCGGCCCCCTGGCCCTGCTGAAGAGAATGCGCGGCAAGAGCAAGGGCTCGGGCAAGAGCGCCGGCGCGCAGCAGCTCTCAATCCTGCGCCAGCTGCCGCGAATCCTGCGCTACATCCCCGGCACCGCCCAGGACGTGCGCGCCTACTTCCTGACTCTGCAGTACTGGCTGGCGGGCTCGGAAGAGAACCTGCATCGGCTGACCCTGTTCCTGGTCAACCGCTACGCCGACGGTCCCCGGGCGGCCCTGCGTGGCAAGCTCGACGTGGCCTCCCCGGTAGATTATCCGGAGACCGGCATCTACCACCCGGGAATGGCCGATCGCATCAGCGAAAAGCTCAAGGACCTGCCCCGCCTCAAGGGCAAATCCAGTGGTACCGTCGGGGTGCTGATCATGCGCTCCTACGCCCTGGCCGGGAACACGGCCCACTACGATCACGTGATTTCCCAGCTGGAAGAGCGCGGCCTGCGGGTTATTCCCGCCTTTGCCAGCGGCCTCGACTCCCGCCCCGCCATCGAGCAGTTCTTCATGCACAAGGGCGTGCCGACGGTGGACGCGGTGCTGTCGCTGACCGGCTTCTCCCTGGTCGGCGGACCGGCCTACAACGATTCGGACGCCGCGCAGAAGATGCTGACGACCCTGGACGTACCCTACCTGGCCGCCCAGGGCCTGGAGTTCCAGAGCATCGAGCAATGGCAGGGCTCCCAGGGGGGGCTGCTGCCAATGGAGGCCACGATCATGGTGGCTATTCCGGAACTGGACGGCGCCACCGGGCCCATGATCTTTGGCGGGCGCAGCGATGCACTGCCCGAAAACCCTGGCGGCCAGGGCGAAGGCCAGCACGACATGCACCCCCTCGTCGAGCGGGTCAACGTCCTCGCAGACCGGGTCGCGAAGCTGGTCAGCCTGCGCCACACCGAGCGCAGCGAGCGCAAGCTGGCGATCGTGCTGTTCAACTTCCCGCCCAACGCGGGCAACACGGGTACCGCGGCCCACCTTTCGGTATTCGCTTCCGTCTTCAATACCCTGCACGCCCTGCACGCCCAGGGCTACGCGGTGGACCTGCCGGATTCCGTGGACGACCTGCGGGAGAAGGTGATCAACGGCAATGCCTGCCGCTACGGCACCGTGGCCAACGTACACGACGCGATCAGTACCGACGACTACCTGCGCAACGAGACCCACCTGGAAGAGATCGAGGCCCAGTGGGGCCCGGCGCCGGGCAAGCACCTGACTGACGGCCGCTCGATCTTCGTCCTCGGTGCCAGCTTCGGCAATGTCCTGGTCAGTGTGCAGCCAGGCATGGGCTACGAGGGTGACCCGATGCGCCTGCTGTTCGAGGGCAGCTTCGCCCCCACCCACGCCTTCGCCGCTTTCTACCGCTACCTGCGGGAGCAGTTCGCCGCCGACGCGGTGCTGCACTTCGGCACCCACGGCGCCCTGGAGTTCATGCCCGGCAAGCAGGTCGGCCTGTCCGGCGACTGCTGGCCGGACCGGCTCATCGGCAGCCTGCCCAACTACTACCTGTACGCCTCCAACAACCCCTCCGAGGGCCTGATCGCGAAGCGTCGCTCGGCCGCCACCCTGGTCAGCTACATCACCCCGCCGGTGGCCCAGGCAGACCTGTACCAGGGGCTGCTGGAACTGCGCGACTCAATCAACCGCTGGCGCTCGGCGCGGGATCTCGCCGCGGGGCAACGGGCCGACCTGGCGGCCCTGATCCAGTTGC
Organism: Sediminihaliea sp.; assembly: GCA_965222335.1. GTDB lineage: Bacteria > Pseudomonadota > Gammaproteobacteria > Pseudomonadales > Halieaceae. The sequence goes on from OZ244944.1 coordinate 1,681,645, forward strand.
AGGCCGCGGAACTCGATCTGGCAGAGGCGGAACCCGCCTGGACCGGTACCGGCGCCGATACTGCCATTACCCGCCTGCATCGGGAATTGCTGGAACTGCAGGAAACCCTGATTCCCTACGGCCTGCATGTCATCGGCGAACCGCCGGTGCGGGCAGAGCGCATCGACCTGCTCCTGTCCATGGCCCAGGCGGGCGAGGGGCCCGACTTCAGTGTCGAGGAGATCAGCGCCCTGGTCCATGGCAGCACCCCGCGTGAACTGGCCGCGGCGGACCCGCAACGCCTGGAAGCGCTGGAGCGCCTGGCAAACTGCGACCGGCTGCTGGGCGAGGATCACGAGATGCCCGCGTTGCTGCACGCCCTGGACGGGGGCTTTACCCCGCCGGTGGCCGGCGGTGACCTGCTGCGCACGCCGGATGTGCTGCCTACCGGGCGCAACATCCACGGTTTCGACCCCTACCGCATTCCCAGCCGCTTCGCGATGATCGACGGCGCCAGCCAGGCGCAGGCACTCCTTGGCCGCCACGCCGATGAAGGCAATGGCCTGCCCGAATCCATCGCCCTGGTGCTGTGGGGGACTGACAACCTGAAATCCGAGGGCGGCCCGATCGGCCAGGCCCTGGCGCTGATGGGCGCCGAACCGCGCCTGGACAGCTACGGCCGGGTCGCCGGCGCGCGCCTGCTGCCCCTGGAATCCCTGGAGCGCCCGCGGATCGACGTGGTCATCACCCTGTCGGGGATTTTCCGCGACCTGCTGCCCCTGCAGACCCGCCTGCTGGCGGAAGCCGCCTGGCTGGCCGCCTCCGCCGACGAGCCCTGCGAGCAGAATTTTATCCGCAAGCACGCCCTCGCCTACCAGGAGAAGCACGGCTGCGACCTCGAGACCGCCGCCCTGCGGGTCTTCAGTAACAGCGAGGGCGCCTACGGCTCCAACGTCAACCTGCTGATCGACAACAGCGGCTGGGAAGACGAGGACGAACTCGGTGACGCCTACACCCAGCGCAAGTGCTTCGCCTACAGCCACACCGGCGGCTCCGCGCCGCAGAAAGCGCTGCTGCAGGACATGCTCGGGGGCGTCGAGCTGGCCTACCAGAACCTGGAATCCGTCGAACTGGGCGTGACCACCGTGGACCACTACTTCGACACTCTCGGCGGCATCACCCGCGCGGTGCGCGGCGCCAGGGGTACGGACCCTGCAGTCTACATCACCGACCAGACCTCCAGCAGCGGCAAGGTGCGCACCCTGTCCGAGCAGGTTTCCCTGGAAACCCGCACCCGGGTGCTCAACCCCAAGTGGTACGAGAACATGCTCCAGCACGGCTTTGAGGGCGTGCGCCACATCGAGGCGCACATCACCAATACCGTGGGCTGGTCCGCAACCACGGGGCAGGTCGCCCCCTGGGTGTACCAGCAAATGACCGAAACATTCATCCTCGATGAGGCAATGCGCGACCGCCTGGCGAAGCTCAATCCGGGCGCCGCCGTCAAGGTAGCGCAGCGCCTGCTCGAGGCACAGGAACGCCAGTACTGGAATCCCGACGAGGCTAGCCTCGACGCCCTGCGGCGGGCGGGTGAGGATCTCGAGGACTGGTTAGAAGGTGTATCCAAGGAGGTAGCCGCATGAACATTCCCGTACGACATGTAAATCCCGGGGACAACTCCCCGCCCGACGGAGATGGCAGCCTGCAGGTGCATCTCGACCCGGATATCAATATTGGCAAGGCCAAGGTCTTCGCGGTCTACGGCAAAGGCGGTATCGGCAAAAGCACCACCACGTCGAACCTGGCAGTGGCCTTCTCCAAGCTGGGCAAGCGCGTCATCCAGATCGGCTGTGATCCCAAGCATGATTCCACCTTCACCCTGACCAAGACCCTGATCCCCACGGTGATCGACGTGCTGGAGACGGTGGAGTTTCACTCCGAGGAACTGCGCCCCGAGGACTACATGATAGAGGGCTACAACGGCGTGATGTGCGTCGAGGCCGGCGGTCCGCCCGCCGGCACCGGCTGCGGCGGTTACGTGGTGGGCCAGACGGTCAAGCTGCTGAAGCAGCACCATCTGCTGGAAGACGCGGATGTGGTGCTGTTCGATGTTCTCGGCGACGTGGTCTGTGGCGGCTTCGCCTCCCCCCTGCAACATGCAGAGCGAGCGCTGGTGGTGACTGCCAATGATTTCGACTCCATCTTCGCCATGAACCGGATTGCCGCGGCGATAGAGGCCAAGGCCAAGAACTACCCCGTGCGCCTGGGTGGCGTGATCGCCAATCGCAGCGCCGGCACCGATGAGATCGACCGTTTCAACGAGGTCGTGGGCCTGCAACGCCTCGCGCACTTCCCCGACCTGGACATCATCCGCCGCAGCCGCCTGCGCAAGTCGACCCTGTTCGAACTTGACGATTCACCTGAACTGATAGCGGTACAGCAAGAGTACATGCGTCTCGCGGAATCACTCTGGGCGGGCACCGAGCCCCTGGACGTGAAGCCCATGAAGGACCGCGACCTGTTTGATTTCCTGGGATTTGATTGATGACAGAGCTCAGCTACCAGCAGCGGCGCGCCGAGGTTGAGCACTACTTCGACCGCACTGCTGCCCAGACCTGGTCCCGCCTGACCTCGACCGAACCGGTGGGACGCATTCGCCAGACCGTGCGCGCCGGACGCGACCGCATGCGCGCCACCTTGCTGGACTGGCTGCCGCAGGACCTCAGCGGCCGCCGGCTGCTGGATGCCGGCTGTGGCACCGGCGCCCTGGCCGTCGAGGCAGCTCGCCGCGGCGCCGATGTGGTGGCCGTGGACCTGTCTCCCACCCTGGTCGCCCTGGCGGCGGAGCGCACGCCCGGCGATCTCGGCGCGGGCAGCGTCACCTTCCAGGTCGGCGACATGGGCCAGCTGGACCTGGATGACTTCGACCACGTGGTGGCCATGGACTCCCTGATTCACTACTGCCCCGGCGACGGCCTGGGGGTACTCGGGCGGCTGGCGCAGACCACGCGCTGCAGCATGCTCTTCACCTTTGCCCCCCGCACCCCGGTGCTGGGCACCATGCACGCGGTGGGGCAGCTGTTTCCGCGCGGCAACCGTTCGCCGGCGATAGAACCGATCCCGGAAAAGCGCCTGTGGCGCTTGCTCGACGAGGCGCCGGACCTGGCAGGCTGGCAGCGGGCGCGATCCCTGCGCGTAGCCAGCGGCTTCTACATTTCCCAGGCCTGCGAACTGGTGCGCCGGTAATGACCCGCTTTTCCACCCGCGGCTTTTTCATGCAGCTCAACGAGCGCATGTTGCCGATGGCAGATGCCGCGCAGGGTGATCCCACCCGCGCGCGCTTGCTGCGCCTCGCCCTGTTCCAGGTCGCGGTGGGAATCGCGGTGGTATTGCTCAACGGCACCCTGAACCGGGTCATGGTCCTGGAGTTGCAGCAGGCGGCCTGGCTGGTCTCGCTGATGGTCTCGCTGCCCCTGTTTTTTGCACCCCTGCGCACCCTGATCGGCTTCCGTTCCGATCATCACCGCTCCTTCCTGGGCTGGCGCCGGGTGCCCTACATCTGGGCCGGCACCCTGCTGCAGTTCGGGGGGCTGGCGATCATGCCCTTTGCCCTGCTGCTGATGACCGAGCCGGGAGACGCCCCCGCCTGGCTGGGGACCGGGGCGGCTGCCCTCGCCTTCCTGCTGGTGGGCGCGGGCCTGCATACCACCCAGACCGCCGGCCTGGCCCTGGCGACCGACATGGCCTCCGAGCATATCCGGCCGCGCGTGGTGGCCCTGCTGTACGTGATGCTGCTGCTGGGCATGATTGCCAGCTCCCTGGGCTTTGCCTACCTGCTGGAGCCCTTCAGCCCGATGCGCCTGATCCAGGTCATCCAGGGCGCCGCGGTGCTCACCCTGCTACTGAACATGGTCGCCCTGTGGAAACAGGAGGCCCGGGACCCCTCGCGGACCCGCATGGATACGCCCCGGCCCAGCTTCCGCGAGGCCTGGCGCAGCTTTGCCGGCGAGGGCCGCAACCTGCGCCTGCTGGTGGCCGTGGGCCTGGGCACCATCGGCTTCAACATGCAGGACATCCTGCTGGAACCTTACGGCGGCGAGGTCCTGGGACTCTCGGTCAGCGCCACCACCGGCCTCACCGCGCTGTTGGCGACCGGGATGCTGTGCGCCTTTGCCTTCGCCTCGCGCCAGCTCGGGCGCGGCGACGATCCGGTGCGGCTGGCAGCCTATGGCGCCCTGCTCGGCGTGTTCGCCTTCGCCGCGGTGATGCTCGCGGCGCCGCTGGGTTCCCCGCTGCTGTTCCGCGGCGGCACCGGTTTGATCGGATTTGGTGGCGGCCTGTTCGCCATCGGCACCCTGGCGGCGACCATGGCCCTGGGCCGCGGCGATAACGCCGGCCTCGCACTGGGTGCCTGGGGCGCGGTCCAGGCCACCGCGGCGGGGCTTGCCATTGCCGCCGGTGGCGCGTTGCGAGATATCACGGCTCACCTGGCGGCCCAGGGATCCCTGGGCACCGCCCTTTCGGGCCCGGCCACCGGGTATGGCGTGGTTTACCAGGCGGAAATCCTGGTGTTGTTTGCAGCACTGGTGGTCATCGGACCCCTGGTGCGTCGTCCCGGGCAGGCGCCCGAATCGGCTGCGAGCCTGCGGCTCGCTCAATTTCCGGGCTGAATTCCCGGCGAAGGAGAACACACATGGAAACTGGCGCGATAACCGACTATATCGACGTGGCGCAGCTCACGCTGTACGCGTTCTGGATCTTTTTTGCAGGCCTGATTTTCTACCTGCACCGGGAAAACAAGCGCGAGGGCTATCCGCTGGAGACCAGCAGACCCCGGCGCATCCGCGTGGTGGGCTTCCCGGACATGCCGACGCCCAAGGAATACATCATGCCTCACGACGGCGGCAGCCGCATGGCGCCGAAGCAGGACCCGGAGAGCTACGCCCTGGCAGCCTCGGCGACCTCACCCGCCTCGGGCTCCCCGATCTACCCGACCGGCAACCCGCTGGTGGACGGGGTCGGCCCGGCGGCCTACGCCATCCGCCCCGAGGTGCCGGACCTCACCCACGAGGGTGAACCGAAAATCGTACCCATGCGCGTGGCCACTGACTTCTCCGTGGAGCCACGCGATCCCGACCCCCGCGGCAAGCCCGTATACGGGGCCGACGGCGAGCAGGGCGGCACCGTGAGCGACATCTGGGTCGACCGCAGCGAGCCACAGATACGCTACCTCGAGGTGAGCACCGGTGAGGGCGAGGGCGCGCGCAAGGTGCTGCTGCCCATCACTTTTGCCCGGGTCAGCAGCAAGGACGGCAGCGTGCGCGCGCAATCGATCCTGGGCCGGCATTTTGCCGAGGTACCCACCACCGCGGCGGACGATCGCGTCACCCTGCAGGAAGAAGACAAGATTTGCGCTTACTACGGCGGCGGCACCCTCTACGCCCTGCCCGAGCGCCAGGAGCCGTTGCTATGAACGAGTACGAGTTTGAACCGATTCGCGGCCTGCCGGAGGACCTGCCCCCGGGGGAGGAAATCCTGTGGCAGGGCGAGCCCGACTGGCGCAGCCTTGGCTTTCACGCATTTCACGTGCGCAACCTGGCGATCTATTTTGCGGTGTTGATTGGCCTGCACTTCGGTGCCCGCCTGATGCAGGGCCACCCGCTGGCCGAAATCCTGACCGGCATGAGCTGGCAGCTGGGGCTGGCGGCGATCACCCTGGGCATCCTGACCGGTATCGCCGGCATGTACGCCCGCTCTACCGTATATACCCTGACCAACCGCCGGGTGGTGCTGCGTTACGGCGTGGCGGTACCGATGATGATCAACCTGCCCCTGGACAAGGTCGCGTCCGCGGACCTGCGCAGCTATCGCGAGGGCACCGGCGATATCGCCCTGACCCCGCGCAGCGAAATCCGCCTGTCCTACTGGGCCCTGTGGCCGAACATCCGGCCCTGGCGTTTCAGCCCGGTACAGCCCAACCTGCGCTGCGTACCCGAGCCCGAGCGTGTCGCCAGCCTGCTGGCAGACGCCGTGGCCGCGAGCGGCGCCGGTATCGAGCGCAGTGCGCAAGCCGAGCGCGAAGACCACTACCACGGCGCCGCGGTGGCGTCCTGAGGTAAGCCCCATGTCTACGTCAGTCAGCCAACGTCGCGGCCCCGAACTCGGCATCGCCCTGCTCGCGGGCGCCGTCCTGTGCCTGCTGGTCGCGGTCGCCGCGGCCCGTATTGCCGGTTACCAGCCACCGGAACCGGAGGCGGGCGCCATTACCGCAAGCCGCGAGCTGGTGTTCATCGATCTGGGCGAAGGCCGCGTGGCGGTCACCGACCACGCCAGCGGGCATACCCTGATGACCCTGGCGCCCGGCGAGGGCAGCTTTATCCGCGGCGTTCTGCGCAGCATGGCCCGCGAACGTCGCAGCCTGGAGCTCGGCAGCCAGCTGCCCTTCCTGCTGTCCCAGCACGAAGATGGACACCTGCGGATTGAGGACCTCGGCACAGGCCGCGTGATCGACCTGCAGGCCTTTGGCCCCAGCAACGAGGGTGCCTTCGCCGCCCTGTTGCCGGTTTCCGTAGCCCAGCGCTGACATGGCCGGGAAACCGCCCAGATGAGCGGCGGCCTGTTCGCCTGCGCCGGGGCAGTCATCGGATGGTGGCTGGGCACCGGGGTTATCCTGTTCCTGAATCACCTGCCGCGGCGCACTTACCCCTGGACCCTGGGCGTCGCCACGGCGCTGATGCTGGTGACCCTGCTGTACCTGCCGCAGCTATCCCGCGACACCTCCGGCGCCGGCCTCGCGCTGGCATTTGTCGCCGCCCTGGTGATCTGGGGTTGGCTGGAGCTCAGCTACCTGATGGGCTGGATCACCGGCCCCTACACACAGCCCTGCCCGCACAATGTCAGCGAGTGGCGCCGCTTCACCCTCGGTATCCAGACCAGCCTGTACCATGAGCTGTCGGTGCTCGCGCTCGTGGCCATCACGGTGGCGCTGACCTGGGGCCAGCCCAACCCGATCACCGCCTACTGCTGTATCACCCTGTGGCTGCTGCGCTGGAGTGCCAAGCTCAACCTGTTCCTGGGGGTCAGCAACTTCAACGAACACTGGCTCCCGGAAAAGCTGGCCTACCTGGGTAGCTACATGCGCCAGCGCAGCATGAACGGACTGTTCCCCCTGTCGATGCTCGCGGGCAGCGCCGTCTGCGCGCTGCTGTACCGCGAGGCCCTGGCGGCCGCCCCGGGCTTCGAGCAGCAGGGGCTTTTGGTGGTCGCCAGCCTGCTGGCCCTCGGCATGCTGGAGCACGCTTTCCTGATGCTGCCGGTGCGCGACAGCGCACTGTGGAGCTGGGCAACACCTGGACAATCTGCGCCCGGCGCAGGCGCCCTTGAAGCCGATGCGGCCACAAGCCGCGGCCTGCCTTGATCGGCGGCCAATGGCCGCGGCTGCGAGGCCCTGCGCCAAGGCATTTGGATTGAATTGACGGGTGGATAGCGGCGGTCTAGGCTGAAATATAACGGAGCTGTGCACATCATAATCAAGACAGGAGTCCAGCCCGGCTACTGACGCAGTAGGATGGTAACCATCAGTAGTGGCTCCCTGTCGCACTGTGCCCTCAGGCACGAGCGAGTCAACCTATGTCAGCGACGTTGTCCCTGGTGCAGAACACGCCTAGCGTGATCGGCACCTCTGCCACTGCCTCCACCGAACACGAGCGCAATCTTGCCGCCCACTACGATGAGGCCCTGCGACAGGCTGCGAGCAGTCCCCTGCCCGAAGACGGGCTGTCGATTTACGTACACCTGCCATTCTGCCCCTCGCGTTGTCTCAGCTGCGACCACAACACCACGGTGACCCACAACCCCGCCGACATCGACAGTTACATCGATACCCTGGACGCAGAGATGGCGCTGATTACCGAGCGCCTCGGCCAGGGCCGCCTGTTACAGCAGCTCCACCTGGGCGGCGGCACCCCCAACTACCTGTCCGACACGCAGCTGGTGCGGCTGGTCAGCGTGCTGGAAAAACACTTCACCATCGGCCCCGACACCGAGACCTCCCTGGAGGCCAATCCCAAGCGCACCTCGGCCGGTCAGCTGGCCCTCCTGCGCGGCCTGGGCTTCCGCCGGATCAACTTCGAGGTGCGCGACCTGGACCCGGGGGTGCAGATGGCCCTGGGGCGCTCCCAGTCCTCGCGCATGCTCGCGGACGTGTTCGAAACCACCCGGGATGCCGGCTTTGAAACCATCAGCATGGATCTCGTTTACGGGCTTCCCAACCAGTCCCTGGAGACCGTGTGCAATACCCTGCGCCAGGTCCTGGAGCTGGCACCGGACCGCGTCGCCTGCTTTTCCTACTCGCGCCGGCCCGACACCTTCAGCCACCAGCGTGCCATCGATGATGCCAGCCTGCCCTCCCTGGCGGACCGGATGGTGATGATGAACGCCACCGCAAACAGGCTGCAGGATGGCGGCTACACCTGGATCGGCCTGGACTGCTTTGCCCGCGAGGGCGATGTCCTGGAAGTGGCGCAGGCGGAACACCGGCTGCACCGCAACTGGATTGGCTACACCCTGCACGAGTGCACCGACCTGGTAGGTTTTGGTACCAACGCGGTTACCGAGCTCGGCAACCTGTGCGTGCAGAACCACCTGGACATCAGGCAGTGGCAGGACAGTGTCCTCGGCGGGCGCCTGCCGATTGGCAACGGCGTGCAGATGAGTCGCGGCGACCAGGCCAAGCGCCGGGCCCTGAACGACCTGATGTGCAACATGAGCCTCAGTGATTACGCCTCGCTGCGGATGCTCGAGGGCGACGCCCTGGACGAGCTACAGCAGGGCGGGATGGTGCAGGTTTCGGAAGATCGCGTGGAAGTCACCCCGGAAGGGCGCTTCATGCTGCATCAGATGTGGGGTGATGCCTCGCCCCTGTATCGCTGGGGCGGCGCCTGGTAGATCGCCCGCCCGCCGCCGGCCTCAATTCAGGCCGCGATAGACGACAGTGACTGCACCCGGGTACGCATGTCCCCGCGCAGTCGCGCCCATTCCAGTTTGAACCATGGCGTCAGCTGGCCCGGGTCGGCAGCGACCCAGCGGTCCACCGCGTCACAGTCGAACCAGCCCCAATCCATGACCTCGGCCACGTGGGGGTGCACCCGGGCACTCTCGTCCAGGCTGCCAATCAGCACATCGCAAAGCTCACGCTCACTGCCCAGATCGCCAAAGCTGGCGCTGTACTGGAACTGGTAGAGGCGCGTCAGGGGCGTGGTCACGCCCAGTTCCTCAAACAGTCGCCGCGACGCCGCGGCGGCAATCGTCTCCCCCTGCCGGGGATGGCTGCAGCAGCTGTTGGTCCAGAAGCCCGGCCACAGCGGCTTGTCGGCAGCGCGGCGATGCAACAGCACGCGCTCCGGCCCCGCAAACAGGAATACGGAAAACGCGCGGTGCAGTAAGCCACTGCCGCGATGCACGTTAATCTTGCTGTCATAGCCAAGCACCCGGTCCTGTTCATCGACCAGGATCAGGCATTCATCGTCAGAGGATACCTCGGCGGGGCGAAGCCCCACCGGGGTCAACTCCTCAGTACGCATGGTCACTCCCTTCGCCCGGCTACGGGCGATTCGTAGCAGGGGCGAACGCGTCTTGCAGACATAAGCGCGCCCCTGTCAGTGCAGCGACTTGAAAGATTGAGTTGGTGGACGTTGCCCGCCCGACGTTAACCGGTCGGGCAACAAACCACTAACTACGTGAAGGTGGCAACGGCTCCATATGCTGAGCCACTGCCTGGCCACCGCCCGCGCCCTCGATCCAGTTGTAGCGATCACTGCTCAGCAAAATAAAGTGAATGAGCAATGCCAGTACAAACAGGAATACAAAGAGTGCTACGAGCACCCGCCTGGGATCAAAAATCAGCCAGATCTTATGCATGGCTTATTTCTCCTTGTGTAATATCCGCTGTGATTCCAAAGACCCGTTACAGCCAGGGCCGCCAGAACCACACCAGGATATGCGCCACTACGGCTATCGCCGTAAACCCCAGAAAGCTCTTCACAAAAATGCCGTGAAACTCCTGGGCCTCGTTCTCCGTCAGCCCCGAAAGGCTGGAGTTTGGATCGTTCATCATCCATCTCCTCGCTACTTACTCAGTTTCCCGCCGCCCCACCAGGTGGTGGCAGCAGGCTGATTCACCGCCGCAATCGCGGTGGTGGGTCTTCCAGGTGAGATGCCAACCGCGCATCGTGCCGGAATCTGTTGCGCTGGCTGCCGCTGCCCGGCAGCCCCCGCGCTGTCCTGGATGGGGCGTACCCGCATCACTTGGACTTGTGCATGTCCTTGGCCGTACCCGACAGGCGCGACAGGCTGGGGAAATCATCCAGCAGACGCGCGCCGTAGAGCGGCTTGTAGGCGCCCTGGTGACAGGTCGCGCAGCCGACTTTCAGCGGGTCGCCCATGGGACCCTTGCGACTGTCGGGCAGGATATCGGCGACCGAATCGATGTACTGCGCATTCATCTCCCGCACCTGGCGAATCGCGTGCCAGGCCTTGGTGCGTGTGGGCGGACTCTGTTCCCAGTCAGCGAAGGCGCGACTGTTGTGACAGTGGGTGCAGTTGACACCCAGCGAATCCGAGAAGTGCATCATCAGGCCGTAGGTCCACTCGGTCTGCTTGATTGACTTGCGGCTGCCGGCAGGCAGCGCGGTATCCGAGGCAATCCGGATGTCGTGATCCTCCAGCAGGAAAGGGGTCAGCGGATCGTAGGGCAGCGAGGAATAGGCCACGCTTTCAGCCGCTATGTTCTGCTGCGCGGAGGCGATGCCCGCGGCATGCGGCCCACCCGGATCCATCGTCCACACATTGGCCGGTACCGGCTGGCCACGGTGACAGGTGTAGCAGGTCACGCCGGTGTCACCGACATGCGCCTGGTAATCCTGGTTGGTGCGCTGGGTCATGGCGATCATGACCCGCGCCACCTGCTTGGTGTAGGGAGACTCATCGGCGAAGTTGCCCTCGACGTGGCAGTAGTTGCAGCCCTGCTCCGGCGATACCCAGGCGGTCATCCCGGCCATCACCCGGGCGAACTGACCCACGGTCAAGTCGCCCAGCACCTCGACGTTCTCATACACGTCCTTGGCCTTGGGCCCGGTAGCAGGCACCGGGGGAATCGCTTCCGGCAGCGTCGTGGCCGCGAGGTTCTCGTCCAACAGGCGGGGGTTGATCACCTGTTCCATGCCGGTGCCGCGGTAGCCCCGCTGCACCGTCTCCATGGAGGGTGCCTCGCAACCCGCAAGCGTGAGACTGGCCAGCAGCAACAGCAGGCCGCCAGAGCGTGATGAAACCCAGCGCGAATGTGTCATTGCCCTGCTCCTGTCGTCAGTGGATCCACAGTGGGCATGGCCTCGATCGCGGGGTAAGCCGGCGCAACGCCGTGCTTGACCGCCCACAGGTACCAGTTATCGACCACGGTGCCGGTCAACAGGATGCCGATCCCGCCGGTCACCACGGTGAGCACCGCGAACCACCAGGCCCAGCGGTGAATGGATTCCATGGTGGCGTTGAAGCCCATGGTCCAGCGCCAGAACAGGGCGGCGCGCTCGGAGGCGGTACCGCGGTCCGTGATCTGGTCTATCTCGCGGTCGCCGCCGTAACGGCTGACCGCGAGGATGGTCGCGCCGTGCATCGCAAACAGCAGGGTCGACCCGTAGAGGAAGGCGATGGACAGCATGTGGAAGGGGTTATAGAACAGGTTGCCATAGCGAATGCTGAAGGCCGCGGTCCAGTCCAGGTGCGGGAAGATGCCAAAGGGCACCGCCTCGCTCCAGCTACCCATCAGGATGGGGCGGATAAAGCCCAGTACCAGGTACAGCCAGATCGCACCCGCAAAGGCCCACGCCAGGTGGTTGCCCATGCCCAGGGCGCGGGAGCGCTGGAAGGTGCGCCACCACCACAGGAGGATGGAGAGGGTCAGGAAAAAGCCCGCCATCAGCCACCAGCCGCCATCATGCAGCGGCGGCAAACTCAAGCCGTACTGGGGCGGGGGCGGCTCCAGCGCCAGCCAGGGCAGCTGGCGTACGAACTCGACCGGGTCCCAGCCCACCGAGGCCCACATGTTGAGGCCGATGATCTCGATGGCGATAAAGCCACAGACCAGCGACATGAGACCGGTTGCCCCCAGGTAAATGGGGCCGATCTGGGCATCACCCAGCTTGCCCATCCAGTAGGAGTGGGCGCTACCGCCGACGCGGTCCCGGTTGTCCTTGCCCAGGGACACACCCGGATAAGCCGGGGAGCGCACCTGCACGCGGGTAAAAATATTTTGATATTCGGCCATCAGCGTATCCTCGCCTTAATTCCAGATCGGCAGTTCCAGCCACCAGTTCCACCATTCGGGCCAACCCCGGGTCCAGAAAGGCCCGCTGATCACGATGCACACTGCGCTCCAGAAACCCGCCGAGAGAGCCAGGAACAGGCCCAGACGGTGGATGCCCAGGGCGCCAATGGAGTAGCCGATGTCGTCGCGGAAGAAAGTGTTCTCGTGTTCCGCGGTCTTCACTTCTTCACCCTTGCCCGGATTGGTGACCGCCAGGATCAGGGAGCCATGCATCGACAGCGCCAGGGTCGTGGTGAAGAAGAAGGTCACCGCCAGCATATGCGCGGGGTTGTAGTGGAAGTGCAGGTACTGGTAGCCGACGTTGGAAACCCAGTCGAGGTGACTGAGAATGCCGTAGGGGAAACCGTGCCCCCAGGCGCCCAGCAGCATCGGCCGCACCACCACCAGGGTGATGTAGGCGAGGATCGCAAAGCTGAAGGCGAAGGGGATATGCAGGCCCATCCCGAGCTTGCGCGAGATCTCCACCTGGCGCAGGGCCCAGGACACGAAGGCGCCGATGGCGCACACCGTAATGATCTGCCACAGCCCCCCGTCATTCAGGGGCGCCAGGCCCAGCCCGTAGGACAGGTCCGGGGGCGCGATGTTGATCTGCCACAGGTTCCAGGTGTCACCCTGGGACGCCCCGTAGATGATCAACAGCGTTCCCAGCAGGGCGAAGAACGCCGTGGTCACACCGAAGAAGCCGACGTAGAACGGCCCCACCCAAAAGTCGAAAAGATCACCGCCGAGCAGGGTGCCCCCCCGGGCGCGATACTTTCTTTCAAAACTTAGCATAGTCATGCAGTCAGTCCTCCGGCATGAGCTCTGGCCATCGCGGCGATGGCCGATCGGCTAGCGCATAAACGCATATTGCAAGGCGGTACAGGCCAGTCGCCGGGCCTCCGCGTACATGGATTCCGCACCCTCAGGGCGGACCGACCCGCCTCCGCGACGCAGTGGTCGCGACAGCATCGCGTACACCAGGAAACACGCCACGGTGAAAAACAGCAGAACGCGGTACTGCCGCAGTTCCGACTGTTGCTCACCCGCCAGCGGGTCTCGCAAGTGATCCTGATTGAGCATCAGTCCCCGCGGCGCTGTCTCCAGCGCGGCGTGGTGACTCATCATGTCTGCCTGATTCATGCTTCACCTCCGGTGACCAGTTCACGACGGGCCCGTCGCAAGTGGTCGATCTTTACTACTTCGGCGCCCAAACCCCGGGCATTGCGTTCTGCCGCGTCGCGCAAGCGCTTGGCGGCGGAAATTCTTACGAGCACTGGCTCCGCGGATACCAGGTCGTCCAGCTCGCGCTCGGCCTCTTCCTGCCAGCCGATGCGGCTGTGCTCGCGCGTCGGCGTGGCGTCGACCTTGTCGAGGTCGGTGCCCAGCGGCAGGATGTTGAACAGCGCGTCAAACAGCGCGTTACAGACTTCCTGCATCAGGTAACAGGCGCCGGCATAGCCCATGAAGGGCGTGCCGGTCGTGCGGCGGATAATGGTTCCCGGCAGCGAAGCGGGAATAAACACGGCGCGGGCACCGACTTCCGCCAGGTACATGCGTTCGTTGTAGCTACCGAGTACCAGCAGAGGCGTGTTTTCCTGCACCGCCTTGCGTACAGTCTCGTTGTCCGGCTTGACCCCGCCGCTGCGGCTGAAGGCGAAACTACAGGGCATGCCCATCTCCTCTTCGAGGAAATAGCGCACGCCGCGGGTGTAGGTCTCGGTGGCGGCGATGCCAAAGCTCGCGGTGCCGTAGAAATCCTGGGTCACAGAGCGCCACAGGTCCCACAGCGGCTTGATCGTGGTGTGCTTCTCGCGTTCGATAAACGGCGCCGGGTCCAGCTCCAGCAGCTCACCCATCTTCTCCAGGAACAGGGTGGTGCTGTGCAGGCCGAAAGGTGCCTGCAGGTAGGGCGTATCCAGCGCCTCGCAGAGCTTGCGCCCGTACTCGCGGTACATGCAGACATTCAGGTCCGCCTCGCCCAGGCGCGGGATCTCGGACAGGTCGCAGCCCAGGGGGAATACCAGGTTGATCTCGGCGCCGATGCCCTCCACCAGGCGGCGGATTTCCGCGAGATCGGAGGCGGTGTTGAAGCAGCCATAGGCCGGGCCGATGATATTGACCTGCGGCTTCTGTCCCTCTACCGGCTTGCGCGGGCGCTTTTTCTTGGGCCCGAAGCGGTCCCACAGCCAGACCATGGCGCGGTCGGCGCTCTGCCACTGGTCCTCGTCAATGGTGCGCGGCAGGAAGCGTTCGATGTTGGTGCCTTCCGGGGTCACCCCGCCGCCGATCATCTCGGCGATGGAGCCGGTGACCACCACGCTGGGGCGGTCCGGGTCCAGGGTGCCGTGGGCGCGACGCAGTGCATCCTCGGTGCCGTGCTGGCCCAGTTCATCTTCCCCGAGACCGGTAACCACCACCGGCAGCTCATGGGGCGGCAGGCCGTCGGTGTAGTGCAGGACCGAAGTGACCGGGAGATTTTCACAGCCGACGGGGCCGTCGATGATGACCTGCAGGCCCTTCACCGCGGCGAATACGTAAACCGATCCCCAGTAGCCGCCGGCGCGATCGTGATCCAGTACCAGCATCAGCTCGCCTCCCTCACTGCGGCGTAGGACGATGTCGTTCCCGTCCACACACCGGCACTTTCAGCCGCACCGACGCCCGCGAAAAACGCTTCCATCCGGTCCATGCGCTCCTTGCCTGCCAGGGCGGTGTTGATGACCTGGGCCAGGGCCGCAGGTCCGGCGGCGCCCATCAGGGGGCGTGCGGAAATCAGGTTGGTGAAGTACATTGCCGGGGTGCCTGCCTCTTTGGCCTTTTGCACCACCGGTGTGGTGCCGATGGCAAGATCCGGCTCGTACCTGGCAATGGCCGCAAGGTCGTGCTCGAGGGAGGCGCGATAGCGCACTTCCACCCCGCGGGCCTCAAGCCATTCGCGGTCGGCATCGGACCACTCGGAGCGCGCACAGGCGCTGCCCACGTAGCGCAGGTCCGCACCGCACTCGACCAGCAGGCGTGCGACCAGCAACTCGGAGCCCTCGTAGCCGGAAAGCGTGATGCGGGCCTTGATCGGGTTGGCATCCAGGGCCGCGCGGATCGCCGGCAAGACCTGTTCCTTGGCTGCGGCGATGCGTTCCGGCTCGATACCCAGGGTGGTGCCAATGGATTCCAGCCAGGCGGCGGTGCCCTCGTAGGCAACCGGTGCCGAGCCTACCGCGGCGCGGCCGGCGGCGGCGAACTCGCGGTGCACCGCCGTGTAGAAGGGGTGGATCATCGCCACGGCGCTGCAGTCCAGCGCGGCGTAGAGCTCACGCCACTCGCGGGTGGGCACCACCGGGCCGGCCGCCAGCCCCAGGGGCTCCAGCAGGCGATTGATAGTCAGCGCATCGACCGGGAACATCTCCCCGGCGAGGGCAATGCCGGGCAACTCACGACGGGCGTTGCTGGGCTCGGCCACCGGGCCCTGCTCCGCCTCGTTGCGGGCGTAGCGCAGCATCGCGCCGGCCAGGATGTCCTTGGCCTCGGCGTGGGTGGGGACCCCGAAGCCGGGCACGTCGATCCCGATGACGCGCACGCCATTGATCGACTTGGGTAAAAGGTCCAGGGGGACGCCCGAGGCGGTAGGCACGCACAGGTTGATAATCACCAGGGCGTCATAGGCATCGGGATCGGCGATCTCGTGGGCGGCGTCGCGGATATCCTCGAACAGCTTGCCGGTGACCAGGGTCTCGGAATCGAAGGGCACGTAGCCCACCGTGCGCCGGGCACCGTAGAAGTGAGAGGTAAAGGTGAGCCCGTAGACGCAGCAGGCCGAGCCGCTGAGGATGGTCGCGGTGCGGCGCATACGCAGGCCGACGCGCAACGAGCCAAAGGCCGGGCACATGCTCTGGGGCTGATCGTGGGGTCCGGCGGGATAGTCCTTCGCGTACTGCTCCAGTACCTCCTGCTTGCCGGCTTCCGCCGCCGCGGCCTGCATTCTCTCCGCGCCGCCGTGACAGCCGCCGCCCTTCTCCGCGACCACTTCCGTGGCGGGGATGCGCGCGTTCTCAGACGCTGTCATAGATAACCTCCAGGGAGGGTTTGTCGATCGACGAGGCGCCGCACATATCTTTCAGGGAGGCAGGCTGCAGGACCACGTCACGTCCCACCGCATCGCCCGAAAACAGGCCCAGCAATTCGTCCTGGGTCAGGGGCTTGGGCTGGGTCGGGGGCGCCGTGGCGACGTTGGCCGCCAGCTCTGCGAACAGCGGACCCCAGGTACCCTCGGGCCGGCCGATGATTTCGTAGTTGGCGCTCTTGCGCCGGATCTCGTCGTGGGCGGGAATTGCCGCCAGTTCGGGAATGCCCGCGGCGCGGCAGAAGGCCTGGGCCTCGCCGGTGCCGTCGTCCTTGTTGGTCACCATGCCGGCCACGCCCACATTGCCCCCCAGCTTGCGGAAGTACTCCACCGCCGAGCACACGTTGTTGGCGACGTACAGGGACTGCAGGTCATTGGAGGCGACCACGATCACCTTCTGGCACATATCCCGGGCGATGGGCAGGCCGAAACCGCCGCAGACCACGTCACCGAGAAAGTCCAGCAGCACGTAGTCGAAGTCCCAGTCGTGGAAGCCCAGCTTCTCCAGGGTTTCAAAGCCGTGGATAATGCCGCGCCCGCCACAGCCGCGACCCACCTCGGGTCCGCCCAGCTCCATGGCGAACACGCCATCGCGCATAAAACAGACGTCTTCAATCTGCGCCTGGTCACCCGCCGCTTTCTTGCGCGACGAGGTCTCGATAATCGTGGGGCAGGCCTTGCCGCCGAAGAGCAGCGAGGTGGTGTCACTTTTCGGGTCACAGCCGATCAGCAGGACCTTCTTGCCCTGCTGGGCCATCATGTAGGACAGGTTGGCGAGGGTGAAGCTCTTGCCGATCCCGCCCTTGCCGTAGATGGCGATGATCTGGGTTTTGGGCGCTGCCTCGCCGGAGGTGGCCAGCAGGTCACCGTCGTGGTCGTGGTCTGGGGTGTAGCTCGCCACTGAAGCGTCACTCATACTCAAGATCTCCAATCCAAAATCATTTTCAAACAGCCGGGTTCACTGAATGCGGTGTGGTAGGCAGGTGCCGCCCAACGGGCCGGCAACTGGTGCGTGATCAGGCCGCGCAGGCACAGGTCGCCATCGGCGATCAGGCCGGCGACGGCGGTCAGGTCCTCGGGGCGCCACTCGGCGGCAACCTTCATCTCCAGCTCGCAGCGGAACGCCGGGGCGAACTGCAGCTGCAGCGGCTCGTGATAGAAACCCGCCAGCACCAGGCGGCCGCCGTGACTGAGGCGGGTCACCAGGGTGTCCAGCAGCCGCGGGTCGCCACTGGCGTCACAGATGCACTGGTAATCCTGGCGCGGATCGTCGTCGGCGTTGCACACCGGGTAGCCCCGGGCACCTTCACTGCGCTCGAAGTCGCGCTCCCAGACGGTGGGGGCCGGCCCGCCCTGGGCGATGACCATGCGCGCCATCAGGCGCCCGAGGACCCCGTGGCCCACGATCAGGTCTGGCCAGCGTCCCTCGCCACAGGCGGCGAGCGCGTGGTGGGCGGTAGCGGCGAGCGCCATCAGGACGCCCTCTTCCTGCAGGGTGTCGGGCAGGGGGATCAGGCGGTCGACGGGGGCCATCAGTACATCGGCGGAGCCGCCGAAGAGGCCGCGCACATCGGTGTAGGCTGCAGAACCGGGGACGTAAACACGCTGGCCGGGGCGCAGATCGCTGCCCTCGGGCGCGCTGCGCAGGCGGCCCACGGATTCATAACCCGGTACCAGGGGATAGGCGAGGCCGGGAAACGCGGGCATCCGCCCGTCCCAGAGCAGGCGCTCGGTCCCGGTGCTGATCCCGCTCCACTCCACATCAATCAGGCAGTCATTCGCCGCGAGTTCGCGGAGCTTTACGCCCCTGACCGCGAGGCTGCCGGGTTGCTCAAAGACCACCGCTGTTGCACTTGTGTTCAAACTTATTCTCCCGGGCAGCAATTTTCGCCAGCTGCCCAGATCCGGCCCCAAAATGGGGCGGATCGGCGTTGCTTAACTGTCAGACTAGCATTACATCTTTAAATGTCAATTTGTATTTACATTGGCAACGACAACCCGCGCCACCATTGGCTGCGGGGTACGCAGCTCACGACAGCGGACAAAGCCGGCGCCCGCCAGCAGGCGAAAAATTTCCTCGCGGGTTCGCGGTCGGCCACTGCCCATGGCCCACAGGTACAGGCTGAAATAGGCGCCGACCCCCGGCGCCGCGGTGGTGCCCGCCATCGGTTCGGCGACCACCACCGTGGCCCCGGGTGGCAGGGCGGCGTGCACCTGCGCCAGCAGGCGCTCCACCGCCGCGTCGTCGTGGTCGTGCAGCACCCGCACCAGGGTGGCAATATCCGCCCCCGCGGGCAGGGGATCGCGAAACATGTCGCCCCCCACCAGCTCCAGGCGCCCGGCCTCGCAGAAGTCCGCGCGCAGTTCCGCGGCCTGGGATACCACCGCCGGCAGGTCAAAAAGGGTCGCCTGCAGCCGTGGCCATCGAGCCAGGGCAGCGGCCAGGAACTGGCCGTTGCCGCCGGCAATATCCAGCAGGCGCCGGCAGCCTTTCACCGGCAGCACCTGCAAGAGTTCGTCCGCCAGCAGACTCTGGGAGGCGGCCATCAGCGAGGAGTAGGGACCCGCGCCTGCGGTCACCGCGGCGCCCGGTTCGGCGGCGCCCGCATAGGGCCAGAAGAGGGCGAGGTGGCTGTCTGTGCGATCCCGCAGCAAGGCCACGGGGTCGGCGAGATCACGGTAGAGGGCGCCGTGGTGGGCAATCATGGCCTGTGCCCCCGGATTGCCCAGCAAGGCCGCACCGAGGTCACCCAGGGACACCGCCTCGCCACGGCGACGCACCAGGCCCAGGGCCTCGGCCGCCAACAGCAGGTGATCCAGGGCCTGGGGGCTCAGCTCCAGGCTTGCGGCGAGGGCCTGCTGATCACGCGCGCCTGCCTGCAGGGCGGGCAGCAGCTGCAACTGGACACAGGCATACAGCACCTGGGAATAGGCGAACCCGGCAGTGAGGTCGAAGAGCTGGCGTGCGCGCCGGCGGGCAATGGGCCGGGTGAGGGGAAAACGGGCAGCCCAGCGCTGGAAGCGGGGGCTGGCCAGGAGGCGATTGCGCCACCCGGGCCCGCGCGCGGGCGCGCTCACGTGGCTGCTTGCGGACATGTTGCGGGAACGGCAGGAACGCTCAGGCGGCGCGCTGTCCCAGGCCGCGGGGCAGGAAGCGACGGGACTGCTGCTCCAGCAGGGCGTGCAGGCTGGCGCGGCCGGGACAGTCGGGCACCGCATCGCGCCCCGCCTCCACCAGCTGCTTGAGATAAGCCACGGCGCCGTCCAGGCCGCGCTCGGCGACGATACTGGGCCGGCCGAGTGCGGCATCCTGGCCCGTGGGTTTGTCCAGGTCCGCGGCGGGCGCCATCACATCCTGGATGTCATCCGCCACCTGGTAGGCCTCGCCAATACGCTCACCCAAAGCTTGCCAGGGCAGGTAATCCACCCCGGCAGCGGCGGCGCCGGCGCTGGTCGCGGCCACGAACAGGGCCCCGGTCTTGGCCCGGTGATAGGCGCTGACATCCACCTGCTGCTCGCTCTCCCAGGCCTGGCCGGCGACGATCCCCGCGGGCGAACCCACGCCCCGGGCGACGATTGCGGTGAGGGCGGCACAGGCAGCGGCATCCCCGGTTTCCAGGGCGGCCAGGGCCATGCCGTCAAAGGCGGCCACGATCAGGGCGTCACCCACGAGCAGCGCGAGTGGCTCGCCGTACACCGTATGCAGGGCCGGTTTGCCCCGGCGGGTGGCCGCATTATCAAAGCAGGGCATGTCATCGTGCACCAGGGAAGCGCAGTGCAGCAGTTCGATCGCGGTCGCCGCGGCGCAGGCCAGGGGCGGGGCATGGCCGAGATTGGCATGGGCGACCGCCAGGCAGAGACTGGGTCGTACCCGGGCACCGCCGGGGAATACGGCATACTGCAGGGCCTGCGCCAGCAGCGGCGGACAGGGCCCGGCCGAGGCGCGCTCGACGCTGGCGGCTAGGCAGGCTTCGGTTTCCAGCTGCAGTTGATCCATGACGGCGCGCTCCCGTGTGTACAGGCATGTGTGTGTATTTCTTCTTACACTTTAGATGTAATTCTTATTTGACACAACTACAATAAAATGACCTTACCCGAAACGGAAACAACATGTCGCAGCAGGATCCCGTGGTGATCATCGGCGCCGGTGTCGGCGGCCTGGCCGCCAGCCTGGCCCTCAGTACCCGCGGTGTGCCGGTGACCGTGATCGAAAGCCGCGCTGAAACCGGCGGCAAGGTACGCCAGCTGCAAGTGGGCGGCGCAGCGATCGACAGCGGCCCCACAGTGTTTACCTTGCGCGGCGTGTTCGACGCCCTGTTCGAGACCGCGGGAACTGACCTGGCGAGTGAAGTCCAGCTGACCCGTGCCGAGACCCTGGCGCGGCACGCCTGGCCGGACGGCTCCGGCCTGGACCTGTTTGCCGACGGCGCCCGATCCGCGGCCGCCATTGGCGATTTCGCCGGGGCGGCGGAGGCGCGCAGATACCAGGCCTTTTGCGACAGCGCGGCCCTCACCTATCGCAGCCTGGAGCGCAGCTTTCTGCGCGCCCAGCGCCCCAGTCCCCTATCCCTGACCGCGCGCATTCTCGGCGAGTGGCCCGGCGGGCTGCGCCACATCCATCCTTTTACCTCCCTGTGGGGTGCCCTGCGTGGCCACTTCCAGGACCCGCGCCTGCAACAGCTGTTCGGGCGCTACGCCACCTATTGCGGCTCCTCCCCCTTTCTCGCCCCGGCCACCCTCAGCCTGATCGCCCACGTCGAACAGAGCGGCGTCTGGACCCTGACCGGGGGCATGGGGGCGCTCACCGCGGCGATGCAGCGCGTGGCCGAGGCCCGCGGCGTGACCTTTATGTTGGGCGAGACGGTCACGGGCCTGGGTCTGGAGCGCGGACGGGTCAGCCATGTGACCACCGCCAGCGGTGCCCGCATACCCTGCCGCGCTGCGATATGCAACGGTGACCCCGCAGCGCTGCGGGCCGGCCTGCTGGGGGACACGGGTCGCCGGGCCGTGGCCGCGCGGGCGCCCCGGCGCTCCCTGTCGGCGATCACCTGGAGTGCCCTGGGCACCGCCGGCGGCCTGCCCCTGAGTCATCACAATGTGTTTTTCAGCAGCGACTACCGCCGGGAGTTCGAGCAGATCCTGCGGCACCAGCGCCCACCCGACGAACCCACCATCTATATCTGCGCCATGGATAGGGCCGCCCAGGATAGGGCCGCCCGGGAAGGGGCCGCCCAGGATAGGGCCGCCCGGGAAGGGGCCTCCCCGGGCACACCCGAGCGCCTGCTCTGCCTGATCAACGCACCGGCCAATGGCGACCGGCACCCCTACCCCGAGGAGGAAATCGCAGCATGCAGCCAACGCGTCCAACAACAGCTGGCCCGGTGCGGCCTGGAACTGAAACTGTCACCGGCGCACACCCGGATAACGACGCCCGCGGACTTTGCCCGCCTGTTCCCGGCGACCGGGGGTGCCCTGTACGGCTCACCGAGTCACGGCTGGCGGGGCAGCTTCACGCGGCCGGGGGCGCGCAGCCGGATACCGGGGCTGTACCTCGCGGGGGGCGGGGTGCATCCGGGACCGGGGGTGCCGATGACGGCGATCTCGGGTTGCCTGGCGGCGGAGCAGCTACTGCGGGACCTGACTTCTCGGTCCCGGTCGTCGACGGTGGCTACCGCTGGTGGTACATCGATGCCCGCAGCGACGACGGCCAGCATGCGCTTACCCTGATCGCCTTTATCGGCAGCGTCTTTTCCCCCTATTACGCGCACCGACGGCGCAAGGGCCCAGTCCCGGCCGCGAATCACTGCGCCCTGAACGCCGTATTCTACGGGCCCGGCGGTGGCAAACGCTGGAGCATGACCGAGCGCGGCGCGATGGATCTGGTACGCGACCGCAATCACCTGGGCATTGGTCCCAGCAGCCTGGACTGGCGCAACGGCGGCCTGGATGTGGACATCAACGAGCGCTGTGTGCCCCTGCCCTACAAGCTGCGCGGCCGGGTCCGCGTCACGCCCACACGCCTGCACAA
The DNA here is from genome assembly GCA_965222335.1 of Sediminihaliea sp. Classification (GTDB taxonomy): domain Bacteria; phylum Pseudomonadota; class Gammaproteobacteria; order Pseudomonadales; family Halieaceae. The sequence continues at coordinate 1,704,130 of OZ244944.1, forward strand.
CGAGCACTACGTGCTGGACGCCGACGGGCAACACTGCTGGCAGCCGCTGGCGGCGGTGGCGCGGGTGGAGGTGACGCTGGCGCAGCCCGCCCTGCGCTGGCAGGGCACCGCCTACCTGGACAGCAACTGGGGAGTGGCACCTCTGGAAACCGGATTCCGAGACTGGGACTGGTCCAGGGCCCACCTCGGCGATGGCAGCTGCGCAATTCTCTACAACACCCGCGGCCGCGACGGGCTGCAGCGCAGCCTGGCCCTGCACCTGCCCGCCGATGGGCCGGCGCAGCCGCTGGATTCACCGCCGGCCGCCGCGCTGCCCCGGACCGCGGTGTGGCGCATCGCCCGGGAAACGCGCTCGGCCGGTGGTCAAGCGCAGGTATTGCGCACCCTCGAGGACACGCCCTTTTACAGCCGCTCCCTGGTGCGGGGAACCGTGGCAGGAGAAAGCGTGGATGCGATGCACGAAAGCCTGAACCTGGACCGCTTCGCCAGCCCCTGGGTGCGAATACTCCTGCCCTTCCGTATGCCGCGGCGGCCGATGCCGCGGCGGCCGTTGCCGCGGCAGCAGGGAACTAGCGCGGGCTCATGATCCCGGCGCCGGCCTGGCGTTCGCGCTGCTCGAGCTCGGCAAACAGGTCCAGCACCCAGGCGGCGGCACCCTGTTCTCGCCTGGGGCGGGCGGGCGCGGGCAGGTCTAGCGGCGCGGCACTTGCGGCGGCGTCGATCAGATAGGCCGCCTCCGGCAGCACCGGGGATTGAAGCGACTCCGCGCAGACCTGCGGCAGGCCGCGCACCGCCAGCACCCTTCTCAGCTTGGCCGAAGCCGGCAGCACCGCGCGCGAACTGACCGCGTCGAAGGCCTGGTGCTGCAGCTGATCGCCGATACCGGCGTAAAGCAGGCGGGCGGCATAAATTGCGGGGCGGCAGGCGGCGGGCAAACCGGCGATACCGCTATCGGCGCGCCCGTAGAGCAGATCGGCCTGCGCCAACAGGCGCTGTACCACCTCACCCAGCGCCGGCGTATGCCGGGAATCACGGGTCAGGCCATCCGCGTCGACGCCGGCTTCCCGCAGCCAGTCCCGGGGCAGGTAGATGCGACCGGCGGCTGCGTCTTCCCCCACATCCCGGGCAATATTAGTAAATTGCATGGCCACGCCGAGGTCCGCAGCCCGGGCCAGACTGGTGGCGTCACGGCGCTCCATCAGCAGGGCCATCATCACCCCCACCGAGCCTGCCACCCGCACCGCATAGGCGGTCAATTCCGACAGGCTGGCGTACTCACGCCCCTCGGCATCCCAGGCAAAGCCCTCCAGCAGGGCCAGCAGCAATGGCTGCGGGATCCGCCGGCTCAATACCACTCGGCTGAGGGCACGATCTACCGGATCGTCCGCCGGCAGGCCGCGGTAAATAGCATCCAGGCGCCGATGCAACAACTGCAGCGCGGCGCGGGGATCGTATCCCTCGTCGATCGCGTCATCGGCGACCCGGCAGAAGGCGTACAGCGCCGCCGCGTCATTGCGCAGCTGTAGCGGCAGCAGCAGGGATGCCAGGGCAAAGGACTTCGACCCGTGGCTGAGGCAGCGACGGCAAGCGGCCAGGTCGGCGGCGGCCGTTGCGCTAGAGCGTGGCAGTGGCATGGGGAATCACCTCATCCAGTACGCGGGCCGAGGACAGCACCCCCGGCACCCCGGCACCCGGGTGGGTGCCGGCACCGACCATATACAGGCCGGGCACATCCTCACTGCGGCCGTGGGGACGGAACCAGGCACTTTGCTGCAGCAGGGGCTCGAGACTGAAGCCGGCGCCGCGGTAGGCCAGCAGGTCGTGCTCGAAATCCAGCGGCGTGGTCACCCTGGATGTCACCAGCGCCTCACCGAGGCCCGGCAGCACCGTCGCCTCCAGGTGCGCGGCGATCCGCTGGCGGAAAGGCTCGGCCTCGGTCTTCCAGTCAATGTCACCGCCCAGGTTGGGTACCGGCGCCAGGGCGTAGAAGGTGTCGCAGCCCGGGGGCGCCATGCCCGCATCCGTCGCCGTGGGCCGGTGCAGGTAGAGGCTGAAATCCCCGGCCAGGCGGCGGTGACGGAAAATATCGTCCAGCAGGCCCTTGTAGCGCGGCCCCAGCAGGATGGAGTGGTGGGGCAGCGCGGGATACTGCCCCCGGGTACCGAAGTACCACACGAACAGGCCGCTGGAGTAATGCGCGCGCTCGATACGGCGGTCGGTCCAGTGCCGGCGCCGCGCGCCGGGTACCAGGTAGCGATAGGTCCAGGCGGGGTCCGCATTGGAAACCACCACGTCCGCCCGCAGGCGCTCACCCGAGGTCAGGCGCACGCCGCTGGCACGCCCCTGCTCGAGGGTAATCTCGGCCACTTCACTGTTGAGGCGTATTTCCCCACCCTGGGAGCGGACCAGCCCCACCAGCCCCTCGATGATACGCCCGGTGCCGCCGATCGCCGAGTGCACCCCCCAGCGCTGCTCCAGGAAATTGATCAGGGTGTAGATCGAGCTGACCTTGTAGGGATTACCGCCGATCAGCAGCGGATGAAAGCTGAAGATCTGGCGAATGCGCTCACTGCGGAAGAAGCGCGAAACCATGCGGTAGACGCTGCGATCACTGCGCAGGCGCAGCATCGCCGGGGTAATCCGCGCCATGTCCATGGGCGAATTGAACGGCCGGTGGCCGAGTTCCTCGAAGCCCACCCGGTAGATCGCCTCGCTGGCCGCCAGAAAGGGCTCGTAGCCCTCCTCGTCACCGGGCGCCAGGCGTCTGATCTGGGCTTTCATCTCGGCCCGGTCACCGCTGTAGTCGAAAGTTTCACCGTCATCGAAGCGGATGCGGTAGTAGGGCGTCATGGGCCGCAGGTCCACATCATCCTGCAGGCGGCGGCCGCACAACTGCCACAGCTCTTCGAGCAAAAAGGGCGCAGTGATAATGGTGGGGCCGGCGTCGAAGGTGAAGCCGTCCTGCCGGTGCACCCGGGCGCGGCCGCCCGGCGTGTCCAGTTTTTCCACCACGGACACCCGGTAACCCCGGGCCCCCAGGCGTATGGCGGCGGCGAGACCGCCAAACCCGCTGCCAATCACCAGGGCATGTGGGGCATCGGCCCGGGTAAGGGGGTGCGGCAAAGAACTGTTCATTATTTATGACACTATACTTGTCTAATATATCTGACAGAATAGCAGGGGCTAGGCCGCTTGTCTCACCGATATTTGGAGTTCTCGGCGAGAGATTGCTCTCTGTAGGGGATTTTTCGACTAAGGGCATAGCTGTAGCTATGGCCGCAGGAGAAAAATTATCTACAGAGTGCGAGATCCGGCGAGAAACCAAATAGGCGAAGCGTGCTGTAATCAACGCGTGCGCAAAAACTCTATGCCGAATCGGTGAGACAAGCGGGCTAGGCGCGCTGCCCAGCATCTTTACCCTTATCGAGCTGCGCCGCGGCAAAACGGGTAATCAGGGCCTGGAACCGGGCCGGCGCCTCCTCGTGGCCCAGGTGCCCGAGACCCGGCAGCAATTCGAGCTCAGCGCCGGGAATGTGCCGGGCCAGCTGTCGGGCCTGGGCGGGTGGCACCGCCTCATCCCCTTCACAGGCGAGCAGCAGCAGGGGTACCGGCAGCTCGGGCAGCGCAGCGTATAGCTGCTGCAGGTCCCAGCTTGCCATCATCTGCAGGGTCGCCGCGACATGGGTCGGCCGACTGACCAGGGTGCGATAGTACGCGGTGGCAGCCGTTTCCGGTGCCGAGCCCGTGCGCCGGATAAGGCGCTCTACGGCCCCGGGCCGGCGCGCCTGCCGCGCCAGGAAGCGGGGCAGCGCGGGAAAGCCCGCGAGCACCCGCGCCGCCTGGGAAAACAGCGGGCCGAGGGCGCCCCCGAAGGGCAGCAGGGCACCATTGATACTCACCAATCCGGCCGGATGCAGGGTCCTGTCCAGACACAGCTGCGCCAGAATCGCCGCCCCCGCAGAATGCCCCACCACCAGGGCCGGCTCCACATCCAGGGCATCCAGCAGGGCAGCTACCGCCGCCGCCACGGCCGGCAGGGTCATCTCCGCCCCGGGCCCGGAAAAACCGTGACCCGGCAGATCCAGCGCCACCACGTGGAAGTCCTGCGCCAGCAGCGGCGCCAGGGCGCCCCAGGAATGGGTCGCGGCGCCCGCGCCGTGCAGCAGGACCAGGGTCTGGCCCTGCCCCATCTGCTGCAGGTGCCAGTCCTGGCGGCCCACGCGCAGAAACTCGCTGTGCGCGGCATTGGGCCAGCTGGCCGCGGCATCCCGCCAGGCCGCGGGCGGCTTCACGCCTCCACGACCCGCACGGCCTCGCGCAGCCCCGCCGCGTCGGCGTGGGGCAGCGGCAGGTAAGTGACCCCCAGCAGGCCGGCGAGCTGCGCCGCGCTCTCCCGGGGCCGCGGCGAGGTATCGATCACCAGGCCCGCGGCACCAAAGCCGCGCAGCTGGCGTGCCGCCTGGGATGCATCCCGCCAGCCGGCCTCGCGACTGCGACTGCCGTCCAGGGCCACGTTGGCGCGGCCGTCCGTCAACATCACGTAGAGCGGGGTACCGCCGCGCCGGCGTACCTGCTGCACCAGTTCGGAGGCGAGCTGGATTGCCGAGGCCAGGGGCGTGGCACCCCCACCGGGCAGGGCTGCCAGGTCGCGCTTGGCGCGGGTCAGGGAGCGGGTGGGCGGCAACAACAGCTCGGCCCGGTCGCCGCGAAAGGCCACCACCGACACCTCGTCCCGACGCACGTAACAGTCCGCGAGCAACAACTCCACCGCACCCTTGGCCTCCGCCAACCGGTGCAGGGCCGCTGAGCCGGAAGCGTCCAGCAGGAAAATCGTGGTACTCGGCGCGCGCTGGCGATAGCGGGTGAGGCGGAAATCCTCGCGCCGCACCACCAGGCCATCGCCCCGGGGAGCGTCCGCCGCTTCCCGGCGCAGCCGCTGCCAGGGGGCCGCCGCGCGCAGGGTGGCGAGTATATTCAGGCGCGCGCCATCCCGGGGCAGGCCGGGCAGGGTACCCACCGGACGGCCGCGGGCACGATGGCGCTGCTGCGCCCCGGAGGCGCCGGGCGCAGACGCGGCACGCCCGGGCGCCGGCAGCTCCGCCCGCAGCCGTGCCAGCAAATCCTCGGGCAGGGCCGCCTGGGCCGCCTCCAACAGACGCTCTTCAAGATCATCCGGGTCGGGCGCAACGGCGTCGTCGGCCTCATTGGCCTCCGCCGGCGCTGACTCTGGACCCTCGGTCTCCGGGGGTGGCTCCGGGGGTTCTGGCGTATCGCTCTCCGGTTCCGTGAGCTGGGGGATGCGCGTGGCGCGGGGGGCGAGCACCAGGCGCACCGCGTCGTCCAGCGCCCGGTCATCAACTGTATCCAGCCCGCGCAGCGCCGCCGACACCCGGGCGACCCGTACCGCCATCTGACTGCCGCGAAGGCTGTCGCAGCCCAGGGCCAGGGCGGTGGCACAGAGGGCCTGGAAGGCTTCGTCCGGGCAGGCCACCCCGGGCAGACTCGCGCGTGCGCGGGTCACCTTGGCGGCATCGGGCACCTCATCCGCCGCCCCGGCCTGGAGGTCGCGCACGCTGACCTCGTGCAAGTCCAGCTGGAATGCCATGCGATCCAGCAGACTGGCCGCTACCGCCTCTTCCGCGTCTACCCCCTCGTCCAGGGCCACCAGCCCGAAGGACGCCGGGTAGCGGCCCTGCAGGCCCTCGCGCTCTAACAGCACCTCGCCGCTATCCAGGGCCTGGCACAGCTGCGCCACGGTGTCCGCTGCCGCGCGCTCGGCCATGGCGAGGCACAGCACCCCGCCATCGCCCCGGGCCAGGAGGCCCTCCTCCGCCACTGGCCGCCCCGCCTGCAGGGTCGCCGCCAGGTCGAGGCCGCCCACCAGGCGCGACAGGCTGACCGTGGCGGGAACACGGAGAAAGGCGGTTTCAGGCAGGCAGTGGCGCAGGTATTCGAGCCAGGCATCGCGCACCGGCCCGGGGCCGGCCCTGACGCTCACCCCGCCGAGGGCCTGCGGCGCCACCGCGAACAGCGCCGCGAGGTAGCGCGCTTCCCCCCAGAGGCGCTCGCCCAGGCCCCCGTTCACGACCCGAAAACGTCAGCCATCGCCCGCTGGATTCGCGCCCCGGAACCGGATTCATCCAGCGGATCCCGGCGCAGGCGGTGGCGCAGCACGCTCGGCGCCACCTCGCGCAGCTGCGAAAGTTGCACACTTGGCTCCCCCTCCAGGCTGGCGAGGGCGCGGGCGGCCCGCAGCAGGGTCAGTTCGCCCCGCAGGCCGTCGGTGCCCAGGGCCATGCACAGGCGCGCGGCGTATTCCAGCACCTGGTCCTCGACCTCGATCTCCGCCAGCACCTCGCGGGCGCGGAGGATCTGCTTGCGCACGCGGCCTTCCTGGCGCTGCCAGCGCTTGGCGAAGGCGGCGCGATCGCGCTCGAAGCTGTCGCGCAGACGCACGATCTCCACCCGCTCGTCCAGCTCCTGCGGCGTGCTGACTTCCACCGAAAGACCAAAGCGATCCAGCAACTGCGGGCGCAGCTCGCCCTCTTCCGGGTTACCGCTGCCCACCAGCACGAAGCGTGCGGGGTGCCGGATACTCAGGCCCTCCCGCTCCACCACGTTCTCGCCGGAGGCTGCCACGTCCAGCAGGGCATCCACCAGGTGGTCCTCCAGCAGGTTGACCTCGTCGATATACAGGAAACCGCGGTGCGCGCGCGCCAGGAGGCCGGGCTCGAAGGCCTTTTCGCCGTGGTGCAGGGCTTTTTCCAGATCCAGGGCGCCGATCACGCGGTCCTCGGTAGCACCGAGGGGCAGGTCGACCACCGGGACCGGGCGGCGCTGGCTTTTCAACTGGCCGCCGTCGGCCACAGTCTGGCGGCAGGCATCGCAGAGTTCATCCGCGGCCGCGTCCGGGTCGCAGTTGTAGAAGCAGTCCCGCACCGCGGCGATTTTCGGCAGCAGGGCGGCCAGGGCGCGGATCGCGGTGGATTTGCCGGTGCCGCGGTCACCGAAGACCAGCACGCCGCCGACCCCGGGATCCACCGCCGCAATCAGCAGTGCGCGCTTCATTTCTGCTTGTCCGACAATCGCGGAAAACGGGTAGGCCTGGGCCATAGCGGGGGGCGTCCTCTCCAATTATTGTCCCTGGGGACGCGCGTCCGCAGGCTGTAAAGTGCTCCCGGTTGTACCCGGTCTGCCCATAAAACTCAAGTGAGCCGGGCTGCGTATCAACGGTGTTTGCTATGCTCTTACCACGCCAACTAAAAGGTATACCGTGACTGCAACCCGCGAACCCGATCTCAAACAGGCCATTGACGCACCGGTTGACGAGCTGCCGGTAAGCGCCGGCGCCTGCCTGCGCTACTACCATGACCGCTCGGCGAGCGGCCGGCCACTGGTGCTGATTCACAGCATCAATGCTGCGCCCAGCGCCATGGAGATCAAGCCGCTGTTCGAGCACTACCGCAGCCAGCGCCCGGTCTACGCGCCGGACCTGCCGGGTTTCGGCCTGTCCACCCGCGGGCCCCTGCCCTACTCCCCGGAGTTTTTCGCCGACAGCATCGCGCGCTTCCTGCGCGAGGTGGTGGCAGCGCCTGCCGACGTGGTCGCCCTATCCCTGAGCGCCGAGTTCGCCGCCCGGGCCTGCCTGCAGGAGCCCGCACTGGTGCGCAGCCTCACCCTGGTGTCGCCCACGGGACTGCAGGAGCGCGAACCGCCGGGGCCGGACACGGTGCGCAAGCTGCAGCGCCTGTTCGGGCTGCCGGGCATGGGCGGCCTGTACAAGGTGCTGACCACCCGACCCAGCATCCGCTTCTTCCTGGACAAGGCCTTCGTGGACAAACCGCCGGAGCCGGTGGTCGACTACGCCTGGCAGACATCCCACCAGCGGGGCGCGAGTCACAGCGCTTTTGCCTTTCTCAGCATGGGCCTGTTTACGCCCACGGCGCTGACCTCGCTGTACGCCGCTATCCCGGCACCGACCCTGGTGCTTTACGACCAGGACCCCAACGTCTCCTTTGAGCGACTACCCAAGCTGCTGGAAGCCAACAGCCAGTGCCAGTCGCAGCGCCTGGCACCCAGCAACGGGCTGCCCCACTGGGACGAGACCGCGCGGTGCTGTGCGACCCTGGACGCGTTCTGGGCCGAACTGGAAAATGGCAATGGCAAACCCAGGGGGTTGGCGGCATGAACATGGATCAGGTGCAGCACGAAGCCCGGGACGAGCGCAATACCCTGAACAGTGAGTGGCACGCGCGCCCCAACGTCAGCCTGCCGGCACCGTTCCGCTGCACCCACGTGGTCAACTTTCGCGATGGGCAGACCCAGGATGAGTGCCGCCAGGCACTGGCGCAATTCTGTCGTGCCCACGGCCAGCCCCCGCCCAGCGAGGACAGCCGCCACCACCTGCTGGAGGTCGGCCCCAGCCTGATCAAGTGGGAGAGTCACACCGAGGTCACGGCCCACACCATCCTGGTCGCCGGTAACGGCAGCCCCCTGTTCAGCGAGTCCGCCCTGGACTTCCTGCCCGAGGACAAGCACCGCGAGCTCCGCGAGGGGATGTTCCTGGGGGTCAAGGTCGAGGTGATGAGCGAGACCCCGGAGGACGATCCGGAGGGCCTGCAGCTGGCCCGCTCGCTGCTGGGATCCAACGCGATTTACGGCGGCTGGATGGCCAATTCCTCCGCCATCGTATGGTCGTCATTCCGGGTGGACAGCCAGGGCTTCGTGCGCCTGCTGATCATCGACCGCGACCTCAGCCAGGAGCGCCTGTCGCGGCTGCTACAGCGCATGCTGGAGATGGAAAGCTACCGCCTGCTGGCGATGAAGGCCCTGCCGGTCGCGCGCACCGTGATGGGCGCACTGGAGCTGCTGGAGCCACAGTTGGACGCGGTGATGCGCCGCCTCGCGGATGACGCCGACGAGGCGGCCCAGGAACAGGCGCTGCGTGAAATCACCGCAATCGCCGCGCGGGTGGAGCAGATCGCGTCGGAGCACGCCTATCGCTTTGCCGGCGCTCGCGCCTACCTGCGTATTGTCGAGCGCCGCGCAGAAGAGGTGAAAGAAACCCAGCTGGGATCTTTCCAGCGCTATACCAACTTCCTGCTCAAATCGCTGTTACCGGCGATGCGCACCTGCGACGCGGCCGAGCGCCGTACCCAGGAGCTGGCGGAGCGGGTTTCCCGGGCGGCCAACCTGCTCAGCACCATGGTGAGCATGGAACAGGCGCGGCAAAGCCAGGACATCATGGCCTCCATGGCAGAGCGCGCCGGTGTGCAGCTGCGCCTGCAGCAGGCGGTGGAGGGCTTCTCGATTTTCGCGATTTCCTACTACGCCGTGGGCCTGCTCAACTACACCCTGAAGGCTGCGGAGGGGAGTGGCTACCCGCTGAACAGCGAGCTGTGGACCGGGATCGCCGCGCCGGGGGTTTTCGCCGCCGTGTTTATCGCGGTGCGCTGGGTCCGGCACCGGCTGATGGCGCGCCTGGAAGAGCGCGCCGGGGGCGACGCCGGGTCCGGGTAAACGCGGCGCGAGAGGCGACGCTGGCGCGCGGCGCGACTTTGCTACAATATGGTCGCCCGATGATTCTGCCCCAGCCAGGAGTACCCAATGAAAGCACGCTTCAGTCTGCTCGCCAGCCTCGCCCTCGGCCTCATCCTCGCCGGCTGCGCCAGCGGCCCGTCCAAGCCGGACGTGGATTTCAAGAGCGATTACGATTTCAGCCAGATCAAGACCATTGGCCTGTATGCCAAGTCCGGCCAGGTCTCGGGCGACAACCCGATGCAGCTGAGTGATATCCAGAAGGATCGCGTGAACATGGCGCTGAAGCAGGCGCTGGAACTGAAGGACCTCACCTTCGTGGCTGACCCCAGGCAGGCGGATGCCCTGCTGAGCTGGCACCTGGTGACCCAGTTCAAGACGGATATCCGCACCTACGATACGCCCGCCATGTACGGCCCCTACTACGGCTACAACCGCTATGCCCGCTACAGCTGCTGGAGCTGCATGGGTGGCAGCACCGAGGTCGTCAGCAGCAACTACACCGACGGCTACTTCATCGTCGACATCATCGACCCCAAGCTGCGCAAGTCCGTGTGGCGCGGCACAGTTCACTCACGCCTGAAAGGCGAGCAGATCAAGGACCAGCAAGCGGCCAATGAAGCCGCGGTCCGGATCTTCGAGCAATTCCCCCCGGGCGCGATGCCCGCCGAGTAAGAGACACCTTGGCGCCACCCCGGCGGTGTGGCGCCATGCCTGCCTAGAAGTTGTAGCGCAACTCCATCCCGTACATGCGCGGCGGTGCCGACGCGGTCTGGAAGGTACCGGTGGAATCCCCCACCGCCGCGGCGCCGAAGAAGTACAGCTCGTCGGTGAGGTTGGTGACGTAGAGCGCACCCTCAAGATTCCCGGAAGGCGCGCGCCAGCCCAGGCGCGCATTAACCAGGCCGTAGTCATCGAAGGTGGACTGATCGGGATTCTGGCCCGAGCCGGCGTCAAGCCCCATGAAAATCTCGTCCACGTAGCTGTAATCCACGCGCGGAATGAAGCTACCCCACTTTGAATCCCAGGTGTACTGGATACCCAGGCTGTAGGTCAGTTCCGGCACCTCGGCGAAGGGCTCATTGGAGCGGTCCGCGATCGGCAGGGGCATCTGTGCAAACAGGGCCCGGGAGCTGAACTGGGGCTCCTTGAAGTCCAGGTAGTCGTAGTCGTTATAGCTGCCGGTCGCGATCAGCAGGAGGTTGTCGGTGGGCAGCCAGGACCATTCCAGCTCACCCCCGGTAATGCGGGTACTGGAGGCATTGGTCAGCACCACCCGGGGGGTAGCGCTGCTGTCCAGCAGCACCTGGCGGAGCTGCATGTCGTCAAAGTCGGTGCGGAATACGGCACCGTTCAGGCGCATGCTGGAGCCGAGGAAATCCATCTTGAAGCCCAGCTCATAGTTGGCCACGGTTTCCGGCTCCACCGTCGCCTGCCCGTCCACCCCCACCGGCTCGAAGGTACCGGACTTGAAGCCCTCGGCGTAGCTGGCGTAGAACATCGCCGACTGTACCCCGGCCGCGTCCAGCATGTTGGCCGGCAGGTGATAGGCGAGGCTGACCATCGGCGTGACCTCCTCCCAGGTTTCATCCGCGTCCTGGTCGATGTCCGGCACCAGGTCCGCCGCGGAGATCAGGGGATAGACCGGCTGGCCCTCGGCATCCCGGGGGAAGGCATTGTTGATCGTGGTGAAGATATCCGCGGCCATCAGGGCGTCGAGGTCGGTCACGATACCGATGCCGGCGGCCTCAACCGGCAGGATGCCGGGGGCGCCGGCAATCGAGGCAAACGCGGTGGCACGGAAAGCCGGCTCATCCAGCAGGAACAAATCGACCGACTGCTCGCGCTGCTCGCTGGTCCAGCGCAGGCCCGCGGTCAGCTCCAGGTTGTCGGTGAGGTCAAAGCTGCCCTGGAAGAACGCGGCGTAGGTCGTGTTATCCAGCTCGTAAGTCGCGCGCTCCCCGGTGGGCGAGTTGATCACCATGATCGGGATGGGCGCGAAAATCAGCGAGCCCGTGGACCAGCTGTTGGAGGCGTCGGTGCCATCGTCGATCGTTTCCTTCATCGCGAACAGGCCCACGGTGTAGTCCAGCCGGTCATTGAAAGCGCTGCCGGTCAGCTGCAGCTCCTGGGAGACATGGTCGCGGTCACTGGGGCTGCCCCCCGGGCGGTAGCGCGCCGAGAAGGGCAGCTCGGTGACGTCGTTATCCGGGTTGCCGAAGTTGCCGGACTTTTCCTGCTCGCCATAACCGGTGATGCTCTTCAGTGACAGGTCGTCGCTGAGCTCCCATTCCACGGTCAGGCCCAGCAGGAGATTGTCCAGGTTGTACTCGATCCGCTGGTTGGTGGTGGTGCGGTAATCATCCTCCAGCGCTTCCGAGCGGCGACAGGCCGCCTCGAAGGTTGGGCTCTGGGCGCTGAAGCCCGGCATGACCGGGGTATCGTTATCGTTGTAGGCATCTACCGGCACCTGGTCTCCCGGCAGGATGCGGTTGCCGAACAGGGAGTCCTCGCCATTGAAACTGGTGCGCTCCAGCCAACGGCAGTTGGTGGTGGGCTGGATCTCCGCGGTCTCACCGTAGTAGGCCAGGGCGTCAACCGACAGCGAGTCCGAGGGCAGCCAGCGCAGCTGCAGCGCGGCGGAGGTGCGGTCCTCGGAGGCCGCATACTGCCCGGTAACGATATTGTGCTGGTAGCCATCACGGCGCACGGAACCCACGGTCAGTTTGGACAGCAGGGTGTCGCCGACCAGGGGTACGTTGACCGTGGCCTTCAGGTCCTGGCGGTCATAGTTGCCCACCCGCAGATCGGCAAAGCCGCTGAACTCGCTCTCGGGACCCCGGGTCGTCACCACCAGCGCGCCGGCGGTGGTATTTTTGCCGAACAGGGTGCCCTGGGGGCCGCGCAGCACCTGGACGCTTTGCACATCGATGAGGTCGAGGAGTTGGCCGTCCTTACGCGGAATGTACAGGCCGTCCACATAGACGCCCACCGGCGCGTCGACCCGCGAGCCATCATCGCGCTGGCCGATGCCGCGAATCCAGATCTGCGCGGCGCTGGACTGGTCGATCTGCACCCCGGGTGTCTGGTAGCCCAGGTCCTTCAGGTTGACGATGCCCGCATTGCGTAACTGGTTCCCGGTAAACGCGGTAACCGATACCGGCACGTCCTGCATCGCCTCCTGCCGTTTGCGCGCGGTGACGATCACTTCCTCCAGAACCTGCGCCTGGGCGCCTGCACTGAAAGCGAGCAGAGCACCGCCGGAGCAGAGCGAGGGAATGGTTGCACCGAGCACCGCCCGGGCCAGTAGACCAGCCTTGAATTGCGCCATATAAACATCCTCTTAACTTATTGTTATGGTGGTGATGAAAACTGTGGCTGCGGCCACGCGGCCCGCTCAATCCATTCAGTGTAGCCCCGAGCAGTTCATGTACCAGCCCCCAGCCCGGGCGCCGCCCGCCCGGCAATCAGTGGCAGGTCCAGGTAGGTACACACGCCGGGCGCCGCGCGACAGACATAGGGAATCGCGCTGACGCAGTGATTCGCGGTAGCGACGATACCGGGGTTGCGCGCCAGGCCGGCGGCCACGGACTCGGGATGCCAGCCATGGAAAGTTACCAGCGACGAGGGGTCACCTGTCACCTCGACCTCGAAGCGCTCGCCCTGCGGGCCGAAATCCCAGGGCGGATCCAGGTGCTCCTCGCCCATAAACCAGTTCACCCGTACCGTAATCACCGGCTCGCCCCGCACAGTGCGCTGCCAGGTAAAACGCTGGGCGGCCACGCGACCGGGGGCGATGTCACCAATGGGCGACTCGATGGGCCGCGTGGCTACTGCCACCTCGTGCCGGGTAACAGGCTCGGGGTCGAGATCGAAGCCGAGCTCATCCCCGACCATCGCCATGGACTGGCCGAACCCGCCGCCGAGGAACTGCACCATGGGGCTGGCCGCCGCCTCTTCCGGCGTCTTGCCAAAAAGCATGATGTCACTGACCACGGCGGGCGCGTTGTAGGTGCGAATATCCGAGAACTCCTCGGCGCGCACGTGGGTGATCTGCGCGGAGAGGGCGGAGACCATCAGCGGGAAGCGTTCGGTGATACCACCGGGGTGGATGCCGGTGCCATGCAGGCTGGTACCGCCTTCGGCGCAGGCCGCCTCCAACTCGGCGACATCCTTTGCCCTGGGGTAAAACCAGTTGAGCGGCGTGACCACGTTCTTGCCCGAGGCCAGGAGCCGCGCCACCAGGGTGGGATCTGCCATCACCGGGCTGTAGAGCACGCAGTCCGCGTCCATCGCCACCAGCGCATCGACGTCACTGGTGGCAGTAACGCCCAGCGTGTCCATCTCGCAGATTTCGCCGACGTCGCGGCCGGCCTTGGCCTCGGAGCTGACCCAGCAGCCCACCAGCTCCAGTTCCGGGTGTGCGACAATACCCTCAATCGCCGCGCGACCGACACCGCCGGTCGCCCATTGAATCACTTTACAGGCCATGACCACTCCCGGTCGGGCAGCAAGAGGTGTACGGGGCGTCGCGGTCAATCTGCGCTCTTTTCGACATATTATTCTCGAGTGCGTCTGGCGATGAATTCAGTCTAGGCTCGCGCGAATTGCGGTGGCAGCGGTTTCGCGCAAGAGAGGTCAATGGTTTAGCCATTAATACCGCCGGCAGAGCGCGGCCCGGAATAGACAGGCCTCGCAGCCATGGGTATCGTCGGGCGGTCCGGTCATAATCATTCCCACACCACACTGCCATCGAGGCAATCCGCCATGCTCGACTCCGTCAAGGACTACTACGGCAAGACCCTGCAGGGCTCCGCCGACCTCAAGACCGATGCCTGCTGCACCCTGGAGGCCCCGCCGGATTACCTGCGCGACGCCATGGCCCTGATCCACCCCGAGGTCACGGCGCGCTACTACGGCTGCGGCCTGGTGGTACCCCCGGCGGTTGAGGGCCTGAAGGTGCTGGACCTGGGCTGCGGTGCCGGGCGTGATGCCTACCTGCTGTCCGCGCTGGTCGGCGAGCAGGGCCACGTGGTGGGCGTCGACATGACCGACGAGCAGCTGGCCGTGGCCCGGGCACACATGGACTATCACCGGGAGGCCTTCGGCTACGCCCGCGGCAACGTCGAGTTCAAGCAGGGTTACCTGGAGGCACTGGAGACAGTCGACCTGGAGGCCGACAGCTTTGACCTGATTGTCTCCAACTGCGTGATCAACCTGTGCCCGGACAAGGCGGCGGTGTTCCGCGAGGCCCTGCGGGTGCTGCGCCCCGGTGGCGAACTGTACTTCTCTGACGTCTATGCCGACCGCCGCGTGCCCGAGGCACTGACACAGGACCCGGTCCTGCACGGTGAATGCCTGAGCGGCGCGCTCTACTGGCGGGATTTCGCCCGGCTTGCCGAGGCGGCCGGTTTTGCCCCACCCCGCCTGATCGACAGCCGGCGGCTGGGCATCGAAGACGCAGAGGTGGAGGAGAAAGTCGGCGATATCGGCTTTTACTCCGCCACCTACCGCCTGTTCAAACTGGAAGCGCCGGAGGCCGCGGAAGAGAATTACGGCCGGAGCGCCACTTACCGCGGCACCCTGGCACAACACCCGGACAGCTTTCCCCTGGACCGCCAGCACAATTTCCTGCGCGGCGAGGCCACACCGGTCAGCGGCAACACCTGGCAGATTTTGCGCCAGAGCCGGTTCTGGGAACATTTTGACTTTATCGACGGCCCCGAGAAGCACCTGGGCCCCTTTGCACCCGCGATTGACCTCGATCCGGCGACAGCCGCGGCACCCAAAAAGGCAGGCGGTGGCTGCTGCTGAGCCGAGCCGGCACGCTGGACGCGGCTGACCCGTCCCGGTATCATTCGCGCCCTTACCGCCCGAAGCTCACTCGGGCAGTTTGACGTGACAATGTGTGTTTATCCGCCCGTAGCTCAGCTGGGTGGAGCCGCCCTGAGATTGCACGGCAATCTCAGGCGACACGACCAACATCTGTGATGTTGGGCCGGGCCCCGAAGGAGGAGCGCGTGCAGCGCTCTATCCACTGGCGGCCTGGGTTAGTGCTGAGGCGTCTGGTGACGCGACAATGTGTGTTTATCCGCCCGTAGCTCAGCTGGGTGGAGCCGCCCGGAGATTGCAC
The DNA here is from genome assembly GCA_965222335.1 of Sediminihaliea sp. GTDB lineage: Bacteria > Pseudomonadota > Gammaproteobacteria > Pseudomonadales > Halieaceae. The sequence goes on from OZ244944.1 coordinate 1,719,800, forward strand.
AGCAATCTCAGGCGACACGACCAACATCTGTGATGTTGGGCCGGGCCCCGAAGGGGGAGCGCGTGCAGCGCTCTATCCGCTGGCGGCCTGGGTTAGTGCTGAGGCGTCTGGTGACGCGACAATATGTGTTTTCCGCCCGTAGCTCAGCTGGATAGAGCGCTGCCCTCCGGAGGCAGAGGTCAGAGGTTCGAATCCTCTCGGGCGGGCCATCCCAGAAAAGGTGTATACCGGAGACATGGTTTACATCTCATACCGGACACATGGTTTACACTTTTTCCGGTAGCCACGGATTCTGGGCGGGCTCAACCCGTCCAAAGTCCTCATCAAAGAATCCTAGATCATAATCCATAAAGCTGACCAGCCAGATTTTGTCAGCGACTTCGCGCACGCCTACGATTTGACCTCCGAAGACGACGCTTAAGTTTATTTTCCGGCGTCCCATGCAGATTCGACCACACTTGGTTACTTTCACCGCCTTGTCGTGGAAAGGGTACTCCGGCTCTTCCGCGGGTCGGTATTGGCGAGCTGAAGGTGTAAATACTTCAGCAGGGTACTGCCCGCCAAGTGCCTGGTGTGGGCGCTCATTGTTGTAAACCCCCTGAAACGCATCAAACCGGCCCTGCTGCTGCAGGAAGTTATAAGAGGCAGGCTTGGTAGCCTCCTTCTTCAGCGTCAGGTGCATACGTTCATGCCGTCCGTTCTGCTCTGGATGTCCTGGCTGAATGCGCTCAATGTTGATGCCGAGCTTGAGCCACCATATGGAGAGTCGGCTAAGACCGAATAGGGCGTTCGGCGAGGCGAACGGAATGCCATTGTCGGTGCGAATGGCTGCTGGCAGACCATAGTCCTTGAAAGCCTGCTCAAATACGTGGAAGGCCAGTTGCGACTTGGTCGAGTCCAGGCCCTCGCAGGCAAGCAGGTACCGGGACCTGTAGTCCGTGATGGTGAGTGGGTAGCAGTACTTCTTGTTGCCTAGGAGGAACTCGCCTTTGTAATCAGCACACCATAGCTGATTGGGTGTAACCGCATGGTTGAGCACTGTCCCCTGAGATCGCCGCCGCCTGCGCTTACGACGCTTGACCATGCCGTTGCGGTCAAGAATGGCATGCACCGTACTCTTGGCGGGTGGATTGATCATCGGGTATTCCTTGATCAATTTCTCACGGATCTTGGGGGCACCCCATGAGGGATATTCCCGCTTGATCGCCAGGATGGCTCGCTCAACCTGGAAGGGCAGTTTGTTGGCGTGGCGATAGGGCCGACGGCTTCGATCTTCAAGCCCAGTAGGACCTAACTCCTTGTAACGATTGAATATCTTGTAGCCAGTGGGCCGTGAGATACCGAACTCAGTGCACAGGGACGACATCTTCTCGCCATCCAGGAGCCGGGCAACAAACTTAAGGCGTTCATCCATCGGTTTACACTCTTTCCAGGGCATTTGAGGTCCCCCCTCAAATACCTAAATGTGTAAACCATGTCTCCGGTATATTCTGTAAGCTATCTCTCGAGAACTACAAAAATTTTAGCTCCTGCCCTCTGATCGAAAATTCCAAACTTCGCCCTCGCTCGAGGGACAGTTTCAACCCGAGAAGTCGTCGGCCGACGCCTTCATCATCTCCTCGATAAACCACCCTGGAAACTGCCCCACAAACGCATTCATATCCCAGTAATCGCTCCAACGGTAAATAAGACCATCTTTCAACTCATGCATGGTGGCGAAGGTATGGCTCGCGGTCTCCCCCGTCTTGAAAGTCCATGTCTCGGTGTGATCCAGAAATGCCACGTCACCGTCCACCACCAGGTGATGGGTCACCTGCTCCTGTTTCTCAAGGTGATTGAAAGCGATACGCAGGCGCTTCACGCAATTTTCCGGGCCGTGGGCGCCGGGATCGTTACTGGGCACATCAATGTAGTGAATGTCGGGATGCATGCAGGCCTCCATCGCCTCCCAGTCCATCTCGGACATTGCCTGCCACATGCGAGTGACGACTTCCCTGCCGCTTTCCTTGGTCATCTCAACCTCCATTTCCAAACAGCACATTAGCTTAGCATGATCGCCGGAAGGTCCGTGCCGTCGGCGCGCGTACAAAAAGGGGTCAGATCCCTTTTAGCGGAAGGTTGATGCACCAAAAAAGGGGTCTGACCCCTTTTTTTGATGTCTAGCTCATATCCCTGCCATTGAAATAGCGCACCGGGATACCGGCAATCGACTCCTCAGATGCCATGCGAAAATTCAGGGCAACTTTCGGCGCCGGATAGTCCGGCACCGTCCTGTAGTGGGTGACGCAGCCGCAATTGGCGCAGTGCACAAACTCCAGCATTCGATCTCCCCAGATAACTCCAGCATTCGATCTCCCCAGATATAGGCGGCCTCGCCCTTATCGCCCACGCTGATTTTAACCTCGTGCGGATCATAGTAGCCCCACAGCGTTTGATAGCGAATGCAGATGGAGCAGTTGCAACTCGTCACCTGGTCGGGAGGCGCCGCGATAATCCGGATATTCCGACAATGGCAGCTTAATTCCATCTCCCACTTCCCCCAAAAGGGGTCTGACCCCATTTTTTCCAATAAAGGGATCTGACCCCTTTTGTTTCTTTTGTTTTAGCCGCGTGAATGGGCACCTGCCATTGCGGCCATGGACTTGGCGCCGAGTGCGCCCAGCGCTACCCCTAGCGTATTGGCGAGCATGTCGGCGGCAGACATCATTCTGCCGGGGGTAAAGGATTGGCCGAATTCCATCAAGGCCCCGTAGGCGACAATGCCGAGGCAGAGGTAGAGGAAGCCCGGCGATTGCCTGGTTACGCGATAAGCCAGGACTGCAAAGACGCCATACATCAATAGATGCGCGAGCTTATCCCATGAGCCTACGCTGACGCCGTCCATCGGGCGCAGCGAGACATAGGCGATGGCGGCGGCGTAGATAATGAATGCCGCGATTGCGGCTTGACGCATCATCGCTTACGCCTGGCTGAGAGCAGGTGTTTAACGAAAGCCAGCTGGCTGGGAATGAAACCCTGGTGTTTGGGCAGGGCATCGTCCACGTCGGCCACCCGTGTGTCGTAGAAGACATGGGCAACGGGACCAGGCAGCGCCGCATCCGGATGATGCATCGAAGCCGGGACCATGGTGAGTTTCGGCAAGATCAGCGTATCCAGCTGTTCTATGGCGGGCTCGCTACAGGCCGCACACTTCCCGCGCAGCGCGTTGGGGGGCGGCTTGTAGGTGGCATAGTCGACCGATCCCTCAGCGGGCTGACCAACACTGGCGGCGGGATACACCACGATATCCGCAAATGGTGAGTCAGTGAATCGCTGGCAGATCGTGCAGTGGCAGAACATCCGGAACAAAGGTGGTCCGCCCACATCGAAAGTCACGTTGCCGCAGGGGCAGCGGCATCCTGTTGCGCTCATTGTTTTCTCTCTGTTTATGTATCCAGCGCCGGGTGCCGCTTGTGCCACGGCGTCGCGCGCTCGTAAGCATAGGCCAGGCGGCACAGGCCCGCCTCGCCCAGGCGAGAGCCCATCAGCTGCATGCCATAGGGGGCGCCATCCTCCCGCGCGCCGCAGGGCAGGGTGATGGTCGGCGTGCCGGCAAAGTCGGCGGGGAAGGTAAAGCGGAAGCTGGGGCTGGCGTCGGCGCTCTCCAGCGATTCCATACCCCCGTAACCGGTCTCATCCGCAGCCCGTGAGGGTGTATGCCCGGCCGGGCAGAGAACCGCATCGACACCCCCCAGCGACGCCTGAAAGGCCGCGCTGAAGGCCTGCCGCTGGGACTGGGCACCCTCGTACATGTCCCGGGGAATGGCTGCTCCCACCTCCAGAAACCCGCGGAAAAAGGCGCCGTAGTCTTCAGCGCGTTCGGGGAAGGTAGCCCGGTGGGCCTGCAGGGCTTCATAGGTACAGATCGCAATCCACAGATTGAAGTGATCCGGGCCAAAGGCCGGCAGGCTGAGGTCGACAATCTCAGCGCCGAGGGACGCCAGGATTTCGCGTGCCTCCTCGATCGCCGCGAACAGGCCGGGGTCCACATCTTCCCCGGCGTAGCGCGCGTCAAAGCCGATCCGCATGCCGCGGATATCACCGTCCAATTGCGGCAGCACCGCTGCCAGCGGGTCTGCCAGCGAGGTGACATCCCGGGGATCATGCCCGGCAATCGCGTCGAATGAGGCAGCGGCATCCTGAACGTAGCGCGCCATTGGCCCCACGTGGTCCAGGCTTTCGGCCAGCGCCAGCACTCCGTATCGGCTGACCCGCCCATAGGTGGGCTTGAGTCCTACCAGGCCATTGGCCGCCGAGGGGAAGCGGATTGAGCCCCCGGTATCGCTACCCAGCGAGGCATAGCAAAGTCCGGCCGCGGTGGCGGCACCCGAGCCGCTGGATGAGGCGCCAACGGCCAGGTCTCGATGCCAGGGATTGCGCGGAATTTTGAAGTCCGGGTGGTAGCCCGTCATGGCACCCTCGGTGAGGTTGAGCTTTCCCAGCAGGACCGCACCGGCATCCTGCAATCGGCTCACCACGGTGGCGTCGTAGCCCGGGAGAAAATCCGCGCGCACTGCCAGGCCACCCGTGGTGGGCACGCCGCGTGTGTAACACAGGTCCTTCACCGCCACGGGTATACCGTGCAGGGGGCCGCGATACTGACCCGCCGCAATCTCCGCCTCAGCCCTTGCTGCTGATGCGAGCGCCGCGTCAGCCATTACCGTCAGGTAGCTGTGCAGCTCACCGTCCAGGGCGTCGATGCGCGCGAGCATCGCCTCGGTCAGGCCTAGGGGGGAGAGTTCCCTGGACTGAATCAGCCCTGCCACCTCGACCAGGCTTGCGTAGTGAAATGGAGGCTCAGGCTTCATGCTTACGGTCCGTCGCGAACAGGGTTTCCATACGACCTCGTCATTGCGTATTCAGCTCAAGTGTATAATGGTCACCCCACTGCTGCTGCAGTGACTGACCCCATCCACAGAGGCATGCGTCTGATTATGGCAGAAGAATTCCAGGAACAGGGCGGCGCCGCGACGATGGATCCCAGCCCGCTGGGCCGGTGGATGACCTCCCGACTGATGACAAGGCTCTTCAGCCCCGCGCGCATGGACAGGCGGCGAGCCGCGGCAGAGAAGCAACGCCGCAAGCAGGGCGCGCCCCATCGCGTGGAATATTTCCATCAGGTGGACGACGGCTACAGCCACCTCGCCGCCCAGGTGCTGCAGCCCCTGCTTGCGCGTTACGGGATTGAATTGACCTGCCACCTGGTGGAAGGCCCTCGCGGCAAGAATGTCGCCGAGCCCGAGCTTCTGTTGCAGCTCTCCCGCTACGATGCCTCGCATGTGGCGCCCGAATACGGCCTGGAATTTCCCGCGCACCCGCAGAAGCCGGACCCGACGCTGGTCCAGCTGGCCGCCGAGATACTGGCCGCCCAGGAGGACCACGATTTCGTCGCCCGCGCCGCTGCAGTCGGCAGGGCCCTTTGGTCCGGGGACGAGACCGGTTTACGCACCCTGGCGGCGGCCCACGGCAGGGCAACGGCGGACCAGTGTGCCGCCAGGATAGCCGCCGGGACCGAACGGCGGGCCGCGCTGAAACACTACTCCGGGGCCATGTTCTACTACGGCGGCGAGTGGTACTGGGGTGTCGACCGGCTCTACCACCTGGAGAAACGCCTCGCCGCGCTAGGCGCAGACCGCCAGGCGGGACAGCCAATGATCGTGCCGCGCCCAGGGATTGCCTTGGAGGGCCGCCCGGACACCGGCACCCGCAACGCCGGCAGCCTGACCCTCGAGGTCTTTCCCTCATTGCGCAGCCCCTATACCGCGATCATCTTCGACCGTGCCGTCAATCTGGCCGAGGATACCGGCGTCAGGCTGTCAGTGCGCCCGGTGCTGCCCATGGTCATGCGCGGAGTACCCGCCACCCGGGAAAAGGGCATGTATATCTTTATGGATGCCGCCCGGGAGGCGCGCGAGGCCGGTGTGCCCTACGGCAATTTCTACGACCCCATCGGCGACCCGGCGCGACGCGCCTACTCCCTTTACCCCTGGGCGCTGGCCCAGGGCAAGGGTAACGCGCTGGTGTCGAGTTTCCTCAGGCACGCATTCGCCCTGGGGGTCAATACCAATCGTGATCGCGGCCTGCGCAAGGTGGTCGAGGCCGCCGGTCTGGACTGGCACGAGGCGCAGGCACACCTGGGTCAACCGGGCTGGGAAGACGTCCTGGAGCAGAACCGCCTGGCCATGTATGAGGCCGGGCTATGGGGCGTGCCGAGCTTCAGGTTGCTCGACGAGAATGGCGAGCAGCTACTCGCACTATGGGGCCAGGATCGGCTCTGGCTGTTTGCCCGCGAAATTCAGCGGCAGCTGCGCAAGCGCTGACCGGCCTGTATTCCTTCGCCTCGACGGCTTAATCATCGATACCGATCATTTTGCTGTCACCTCGAAAGGGCAGGTCCTTTTCCTGCTCGTGCAGGAGTGGCAAGTCTTGTTGGCGCCACAGCGGCTCCCAGCAGCCGTGCTCCTCAAGCAAGTTCTGCACATTCAGCCGGTGCCTGTCAGGCAGCGCCTCGTAGTGCGAACGCAGTTCCTGCAGGCACCAGACCCGGTAGCGTGAATAGCGGGCGCGCCGGTAGCTTACGCCATCAATCGTCACATCGAAGCGGCGCTTTCCCGCGGCTACCGCGTCCACATTGGCGCAGAGATAGGGCAGGTAGGCACTGCCGATATTATCCAGTATTGGCCCCAGGTCCGCGGGGATTCCCTCCCGCCATCCGGGGGCGCACTGTTCCACGCGGGTATTCCACAAGCGCGCCACCCACTCCAGCACCGCAGGCGCCTGCTGCCGGATGATCTCCAACGGCACGGGGTCGAGGGCGAAATGGCGAAAAAAAGGGCCTGACAGGCCAATATCCGCCAGTGAAGGGCGCTCGCCAAGAACAAACGGCCGGTCACTGAAAATTGCCTGCAGCCGCGCGAGTAACCAATGAAATCCGGCCTCGACGTCCCGGACATTGTCGCGGGTAAGGCCGTCACCCGCGGTAAAGCCACCGCGCTGCCGCTTGCGCAGCACAAAGCGCTTGAGCGCGCCTGGTACGCGGAGCTGTCCGGCAAGTTCATCGGCAAGATGGCGCGACGCAAAATGCGCGCCCTCCGGATAGTGCCAACGGTAGTGCATGGCAGGCCGCCACCACCATTCGTCAGCCCAGTCCTCCAGCAACAGGCACAGGAAACGCTGCGATGGGTCATCAGGAAGCAAGCCGTTCTGCGGGTGGCGGGATTCAAACCACTGGATGATCTTGGTGGTATCCGTCATCCATCGTCCATCACCCAGCGCCACCACCGGCATCTGCCATAGGCCGACGGCCTCCTCGATCATTTTCCGCTCCGCGGGCAACTGCATGCTGTGCAGCCTGTAGGGAATGCCACGCACCCGGAAATAGTTCTCCAGCTTGCCGGTGAAATAGGAAATGTTCGATCCGTGCACAATCAATGGTTGCAAGGCGCTGGTGTCAGGCATGCCGGCTATTCCAACGGTGGAGAGTCAATTGGCGATGGTTACGATGACACCAGCATGGCTTCCACCCCCGTCCCCTCCAGCAGGGTGTCCACGCGCGCACGGTCGGCGTCGCCGAGGGCTTGGTAACACTCGCGGGTCCATTGCAGGCACTTGGCCTGGTAGGGGAAGGTTCGCTGGGTCCAGCTTGAACCATCGATTTCCGATGCCCAGGTCTCCTCGCCTGCCTCCACAGCCCGGGCATTTGCCAGCTGGGCAGGGGCATAGACGCGGCCGATTTCCTGCAGCAGGGCGCGCAGGCTCTGGGGCTGGTCCTGCAGGCTGACCCAGTCGGCGTCACAGGGTTCCAAGCCGCCCTGGTCGTCCATGAGATCGACCCAGGCGACCGTGCGCGGCGACACCGCATGGGCAATCGCCCGGGGCGTGGGGTCGAACCCGACCAGCTGGCTGAGCTGGCCATAGAACGCAAAGTCACCGGCACCCGGGCGTCCACCGAGCATGAATTTCTGGTTCGCCAGGTGATTTTCCATCGCCGCCAGGAAACGGCGATAACTGGCATCAATCACCGGGGCGGTGGTGTCATTGGAGCCCACGACATAGAGGCGGCTGCCTTGCCGCTCTTTGATAAAGCTCTTGAACTGCGCGTGGATATCAGGGGGCAGGCTCACATCCACGCCGAGGGGCAAAAGGGTGCCCGCATTGTCGGCGTCCTCCTGCAGATACCAGCGATAGTGGAACATGTACTTGGTACACCACTCGTCGGCAAAATCCTCCAGCAGGTAATCGATAAACGCCAGCGCCGGGTCCTGCGGCAACACCGAGCGCCCGGAATACATTGACTCGAGCTTGCGAATGATGGGCGTCGAGTCACATTCGGCCCGGGTCTCGCCGCTCTCCCCGAAGAGGAAGGTGGGCATCAGTACGGGCTTGGGACGCGCGACCCCGAGGGCATCGCATACCTGGTCCGGCTGTCCCCAGGTGATCGCATAGGGCAGGCGCCGGTAGCGCAGCAGCGACACCATTTTCCGGGTGTAGGGCGAAGCTGTAGCACCCACCAGGCGAATCGGCTCTTGTGACGCCATAACTGTTCTCCTTATACCGATATTGTGCACGACAGCACCAATTAATGTCATAGCAGATATCGTTCTGTAAACTCGCGGGGGAAAAGCGAGGGAGGCCGCGGCCTGGCTTCCCGGCCGTTCACAGGAGCCATATTCATGTTGTCTGCAAGCATGCCCTACAAGAAGAAATTTGCCCGGGTCAACGGCAAACAGATCGCCTACCTTGAAGAGGGCAGCGGCGATCCCATTGTGCTGCTCCACGGCAACCCCACCTCCTCCTTCCTGTGGCGGAACGTGGTACCGGAACTGGTGGGTGCCGGCCGCGTGATCGTGCCCGACCTGATCGGCCAGGGCGACTCAGAGAAGCTGCCCGCCAGTGAAGGCCCGGGCCGCTACACCCTGGAAGTCGCCTACGACTATGTCGACGGCCTGCTTGCAAGCATCGGCGCCAACAACAATGTCACCCTGGTCATTCACGACTGGGGAAGCGCTATCGGCTTCCTCTGGGCCATGCGCCACCCCACTGCCGTCAGGGGCGTGGCCTACATGGAAGCCATCGTCATGCCGGTGAGCTGGGCAGACTGGCCCGAGGGTGCCGTCGGTATTTTCAAGGGCTTCCGCTCCGACAAGGGCGAGGACCTGATCCTGAACCGCAATATGTTTATTGAGGCGGTACTGCCAACTTCGGTGATCCGCGAGCTCAGCGAAGCAGAAATGAATGCCTACCGCGCTCCCCATACCAACGCCGATGATCGCCAACCCCTGCTCAACTGGCCCCGGCAAATCCCCATTGAAGGTGAGCCCGAGGATGTCGCTGCCCTGGTCGATGAGTATGGTGCTTTTATGGCCGGCAGCCAGCTACCGAAGCTGTTTATCAACGCAGACCCTGGCTCTATCCTGGTAGGCGCACAGCGGGAATTTTGCCGCAGCTGGCCGAACCAGCAGGAAGTCACCGTAGAGGGCCTGCATTTCATCCAGGAAGATTCACCAGTTGAAATAGGCCGGGTGGTCGCCAATTGGCTGCAAGGCATTTAGTTTTATCAGCGAATCAGAATAAAGGAACCAGACCATGTCAGACGCACCTGCTTACGTCGTCGCCAACTTCACCATTCACGACAGGGACGAATACCGCAAGTATGAGAAGGGCTTTTTCCCCATATTGAAGAAGCACGGCGGTACGTTTTTCACCTTCGACGATAACGCCAAACACCTGGAGGGCTCCGATCCCCGCTCCGGTCGCATGGTGATATTTCAATTCCCGTCGGAAGCCGCTGCCGAGGCCTGGTACAACGACCCCGAGTATCAAGCCCTGTCAGAACACCGCCGCGCCGGCACAAGCCTGGTGTCACTCACCATGGTTCATGGCTTGCCACCGCGCTAGACAATCAGGGAGAGCCAGACCATATCAGCGCACCTGACAAGCTGGCGCGGGACTGCCGCTCTTGGAGGATAACAGCCACCCATCGCGCGGCCGCATCCTGCTCGCCGGCGCCTCTGGCTATATCGGCCAGTGCGTCGCCCGGGAGCTCCTCGCCCGGGGCTACGCGGTGGTCTGCCTGCTGCAGCCCGCCACCTGCGCGGGATTGGCTGACAACCCCCGTCTTGCCCACAATCTGGCGGGGGCAGAATTGCGCCCCTGTCGCCTGGAGCGCAGCCAGGAGATTATCCACGACGGTATCCATGGCGAGGGCTTTGATGCCGTGATCTCCTGCATTGCCAGCCGCAGCGGACAGCCCGAGGACGCCTGGCAGGTGGATCATGCGGCCAACCTCAATCTGTTGCAGGCCGCGCAGCAGGCCGGTGTCGCGCACTTCGTGCTGCTCTCGGCGATCTGCGTGCAGCGCCCCCGGCTGCCCTTCCAGCAGGCCAAGCTGGCCTTTGAGGAGGCGCTGCAGGCCTCGGGGCTGCGCTATTCCATCGTGCGGCCCACGGCCTTTTTTAAATCCCTGGCGGGCCAGGTGCCGGCGGTAAAGCGCGGCAAGCCCTTTGCGGTTTTTGGCGACGGCGAACTGACCGCCTGCAAGCCCATTGCCGAGCAGGACCTGGCGCGCTTTATGGTCGAGTGCCTGGAGGATGCGCAGAAGCACGATTGTATCCTGCCCGTGGGGGGGCCGGGACCGGCGATCACCCCGCGGGAACAGGCGGCCATGCTGTCGCGGCTGCTGGGGCACGAGGTCAGGTTGCGCCGGGTGCCACCGGCGCTTTTGAGCAGTGTGATTACCCTGCTTAAGGGTCTGGGCAAGTTGCTGCCTCCCTGTCGACGCGCGGCTGAGTTCGCGCGCATCGGCCACTATTACGCCACCGAATCCATGCTGGTCTGGGATCCGGCAGCACAGCGCTATGATGCCGAAGCCACCCCCGGCTACGGCGAGATCACCCTGGAAGACTTCTACCGCCAGGCACTAACGCAGGGGCTCGAAGGACAGGAACTGGGCGCGCACGCGCCCTATCGCCGGGATCGCTGAAGGAACGTTCTTTATCAGCTCCCTGTGCCGGTAGTGGCGGGTTCGCTCAACAACGCGTCCAGGGCCTGTACATGGGGATCCGGATCCTCCAGTTCCCGCAGCGCCGCCGCCAGCTGCCGCAGGTAATCGCGATTGCTGCCGCTGGGGCCGTGGGCAGCGGCGATCTGCGCCGCGATACTGTCCAGGGGCGCATCACCCAGGAAGGCGACGTTGTCGGGGCTGGCGACGTACAGCACACCCTGCACTGTGGCGGCCGTGGCAGCCAGCTCGATACCCACCTCGTGGCGCCGGTAGCCATTCTTCTCCCGGTGGTCGAGGTGGTCGAATACGCTGTGGTCCACCCGGTAGGCCACGCCCTTGCAGACCTCGCCCGCCGCGGGCATCAGCGTGACCACTCGCCCGGGCCGAGCCGGCGTGCCGCGGTGATCGTGGGAGCCCTGCCAGAAGCGCCGCTGCCAGCCGCGGATACTCGCCACTTCCCGCTGCAGATAGGGGAAGTCCACCTTGTAGATCAGTGAACCGTAGCCGAACACCCAGGTCGACCCGTCGTCTCGCGCTTGCATCAACTCTCCTGCCGGTTTTGTCGCCGCCTTCGCATGATACCCAAAACCGGCGCCGGACGCCGGCTGGGCGCAGGGGTGGTGAGGCCCTACAATGGCGCGAACCTCGAACCGGAACCCTGTATGACCGACCCCCTCGCCCAAACCCTCACCCTGCCCTGCGGCGTTGCCATCCCCAACCGCCTGGCCAAGGCCGCGATGACGGAAGGCCTGGCGACGCCGGCCGGTTTGCCCAGCCCGGAGCTGGAGCGACTGTACGGGCTGTGGTCCGATGGCGGCGCGGGCCTGCTGCTATCCGGCAATATCCAGGTGGATGCAGACCACCTGGAACGGCCAGGCAACGTGGTGGTGGACCGGGAACCGGATGCGGACATGCGCGCGGCCCTGAGCAGATGGGCGAAAGTAGCCACCCGGGGCGGGAACCAGTTCTGGGGCCAGATCAGCCACGGCGGGCGCCAGACCCAGAAACCCATTAACCCGCATCCCAAGGCGCCATCGGCAGTCAAGGTGGGCATCCCCGGCGGTCAGTTCGGTGAACCCGTGGCGCTGACCGCGGCAGAAATCGAGGATATCGTACGCCGCTTCGGGATCTGCGCCGCGGCGCTGAAGGAAGCGGGCTTCACCGGGGTGCAGGTGCACGCGGCCCACGGTTACCTGCTCTCCAGTTTTCTCAGCCCCCGCACCAACCGGCGCGAGGACCATTACGGGGGCAGCCTGGAAAACCGCGCCCGCGCCCTGCTGGAATGCGTGGCCGCGGTGCGCACGGCGGTAGGACCGGGTTTCCCGGTGGCGGTCAAACTCAACAGCGCCGATTTCCAGCGCGGCGGCTTTGCCTTTGAGGACAGCCTGCAGGTCGCGCAGTGGCTGGAAGCCGCCGGGGTGGACCTGATTGAGATTTCCGGCGGCACCTACGAGCAGCCGAAACTGCTGGGGGTAGCGGGACTGGAGGCAGAGGCACCCCAGCACGTGGCGCCCTCGACCCTGATGCGCGAGGCCTACTTCGTGGATTTCGCCCAGGCGATGCGCGAGAAGGTCAGCATCCCGCTGATGGTCACCGGCGGCTTCCGGCGCCGGGACGCGATCGCCGAGGCCCTCACCTCAGGCAGCGTCGACCTCGTGGGGCTGGGACGACCCATGTGCGTCATGACCGACGCCCCGGCGCGGCTGCTGGCCGGGGAACCCGAGCTGCCGCGCCTTGAGAACCAGCTGGCCCTGTTCCCGCCCTGGCTGGCCTTCTTCAACCGGATCAAGGCGCTGCGCTCGGCGGGCGCTTTCGCGGTGCAGTTCTGGTTCTATGCGCAGCTGGATGCGCTGGGGCAGACCGGCCAGGTGCTGCCGGGGCTGTCGGTACTCGCCGGCACCCGCCGGGTCATGGCTCAGCAAAAGACATGGCTAGCTGCCCGTCGGCAGGGATGATTTCCACCGCATCACCCACCCGGACGTCCCCGCTTTCCAGGATTTTGGCACACAGCCCGCCGTGACCCATCATCGCGGCCACCCCGCCCTTGCCCAGGGCCTGCTCCATGCGCGCGCAGGGGTGGCACAGGGCGGTCGCCTCGAAACGGGCGCCGCCGATGCGAAACTGCTGGTGCCGCAGCAGGGTCAGGTTGACCCCGCGCAGCACCAGGTTGCGTCGCAGGATGCCCGGGTCAATGGGCCCGCGCCGCAGGAAGTGGGCGACCTGGTCGATGTACTCCTCGGAAATCAGGGTCACCTGGCGCCCGGAGCCCGGGGTCTTTTCGCTGCGGTGATCACCCTCCAGGCCCAGGGTGGCCAGGGCCCGGGCTGAGGTCACGGTCTCGAGCGGCGCCCTGCGCGCCGGGCGCAGCCCGATCCAGGTGAGCTCACCCGGGGGCAGGTCGAGGGCATAGCGGGCGAACAGCCGCTGCTGGGCGCGCACGCTTCAGGCCGCCGCCAGCGCCTGGTCGATATCTGCCAGGATGTCGTCGATATGCTCGATTCCCACGGAAATACGCACCATGTCCTCGCTCACCCCCGCCGAGGCGAGTTCCTCGGGGTTGAGCTGGCGATGGGTGGTGCTGGCCGGGTGGCAGGCCAGGGACTTGGCGTCGCCGATATTCACCAGGCGCAGAATCAGCTGCAGCGCGTCGATGAATCGCGCCCCCGCCTCCTGGCCACCCGCAATACCGAAACTGAGAATCCCCGAAGCCTTGCCGCCACAGATTTTTTCGCAGGTGGCGCGGTAGGGGCTGTCCTCCAGGCCCGCGTACTTTACCCAGGTCACCTTGGGGTGCGCCGCCAGGTGCTGCGCCACCTTCATGGCGTTTTCGCAGTGCCGCTCCATGCGCAGGGCCAGGGTCTCCAGCCCCTGCATCAGCAGGAAGGCGCTCTGCGCCGCCAGGGCGGCGCCGGTATTGCGCAGGGGCACCACCCGGCAGCGCGCAATAAACGCCGCGGGGCCCATGGCCTCGGTGTACACCACGCCGTGGTAGGAGGGGTCCGGGGTGCTCATCACGGCAAAGCGCTCCGGGTGGGCGGCCCAGTCAAACTTGCCGGAATCGACGATCGCGCCGCCGATGGTGGTGCCGTGGCCGCCGATGTACTTGGTCAGGGAGTGCACCACAATGTCGGCGCCGTGGTCTATTGGCCGGCACAGGATCGGGGTCGCCACCGTATTGTCCACGATCAGGGGCACCCCGGCGGCATGAGCCACCTCGGCCCAGCGCGCGATGTCCACCACGTTGCCGGCGGGGTTGCCGATGGACTCGCAGAACAGCGCCCGGGTGTTTTCATCAATCAGGGCGGCCACCGCGTCGAAGTCCTCGCCGCTGGCGAAGCGGGTCTCGATGCCCTGCCGCGGGAAAGTATGGGCAAACAGGTTGTAGGTGCCGCCATACAGCTGGGAGGTACTGACAATGTTGCAGCCCACCTCGGCAATGGCCTCGATCGCGTAGCGAATCGCCGCCATCCCGGAGGCCACCGCGAGGGCGCCGATGCCGCCCTCCAGCGCCGCCAGGCGCTCCTCCAGTACCGCGTTGGTCGGGTTCATGATCCGGCTGTAGATGTTACCCGGCACCTTGAGATCGAACAGGTCAGCACCGTGCCGGGTGTCGTCAAAGGTGTACGAGGTTGTCTGGTAGATCGGGGTTGTGGCAGCGTGGCTGGTGGGATCACCGTCGTAGCCGGCGTGCAGGGCAATGGTTTCTGGTTTCATGCGAACGCTTCCTGTTATCGGTTTCTGGCCGCCACTGGCGAGTGGGGCGCGAGAGGCCGATAATACTGCCAAGCACGACCGCTGCGCCAGGAGGCTGCCATGACCGGCAAAACCACAATACTCGAGCAGATCGGCAATACCCCCCTGCTCTACCTGCAGGAAGTTTCCGAGGCCACGGGCTGCGATATCTACGGCAAGGCGGAATTCATGAACCCCGGCGGCTCGGTCAAGGATCGCACGGCCCTGGGGATCATCCGCGCCGCCGAGGCCGCCGGGGAACTGCAGCCCGGCGGGGTGATCGTGGAAGGTACCGTGGGCAACACCGGCATCGGCCTCACCCTGGTGGCCAATGCCCTCGGCTACCAGGCCGTGATCGTGATGCCGCAGACCGCCAGCCAGGAGAAAATCGACCAGCTCGAGATGCTCGGCGCCGATCTGCTGCTGGTGCCCGCGGTGCACTACGACAACCCGCAACACTATATTCACACCGCGGAACAGGTCGCCCGCGGTCGTGCCCACCTGGAGCCCAACGGCGCTACCTGGGCGCGCCAGTTCGACAACCCGGCCAACCGGCAGGTGCATTACGACACCACGGGGCAGGAGATCTGGGCCCAGACCGGTGGCAAGGTCGACGGTTTTGTCTGCGCCGTGGGCACCGGGGGCACCCTGAGCGGCGTTGCCGCGGCCCTGCGCGAGCACAATCCCGGGGTGCAGATCGGCCTGGCAGACCCTCTCGGCTCCGGCCTGTACCAGCGCTTCCGGCCGGATGACACCCCGCTCACCGGGCAGTCCATCGCCGAGGGCATCGGGGTCTCGTTCCTGCCGGGGAATCTCGCTGACGTCGAGGTGGATTTTGCCTGCCAGGTGGACGACGACGTCGCCCTGCCCTATGTGTTCGACCTGCTCAAGCACGAGGGCGTGTCGGTGGGCGGCTCATCCGGGATCAATATTGCCGGCGCCGTGGCCCTGGCCCGGGAAATGGGACCCGGGCACACCATCGTGACCATTCTCTGTGATGCCGGCAGCCGCTATCACAGCAAGCTGTTCAACCCGGAATTCCTGATGCGCCGCAAACTGCCCTTCCCGTCCTGGATGGCCAGCTGAGGCCAGTGCGAACCCCGCTGCGCTCGCGCTGTCTGAATACCTGTCTGAAATCCCCCAGGAGATCGCTGCATGCTGTTCGCGCCATCACGCCTTTCGCGCCACTCCCTGCTGTCGGGACTGGCGCTCGCGCTGATCCTCCCGCTGCCCCAGGCCAGCGTGGCCCGGGAAGACCTCAAGCCCTTCGCCGGGTTCTACCAGGGCGCGTTTGATACCGCGATCACCGCCGACCCCCTGGATGACATGAACACCAACCCCTGCCGGGATTGCGCCGAGCACGGCGCACCGCTGCAGGATATCTACCTGCAGGTAGCGATTGGCGACAAGGGCAAACCGGCGATCAGCTTCCACCGCGAGGTGGGCGGGCCCGCGATCGATCTGCTCGGACAGTACTGCCACAGCCAGATCGGGCCGCTGGCATCCCTTCAGAGCGAGCGCGGCGAGGGCAAGGACAGCGGCGAGCAGTATCGCGTACACCGCGCGGTATACGCCTTTGACCCCGGCCGCTGCAGCCGCAATATCGCCCAGAACAAGGACCCGGAGTTGACCCTGAGCCTGCTGCAAAACGAGACCCGGGGCATGCACTTCGCCCGCGTCGAGATCGACAAGGACCTGCGCCGGGTGGTCAGCCTGACCGCGAAGAACCGCGAGGGCGAGCGCGTACCGGTGCAGTCCAACCCCGCTGACTACGGCAAGGACCGGCGCGAAACCCGTTCCTACCAGTACGAGAACGAGATGGGGGAGGCCACCGGTATGCGCAGCAACGTGACCGAAACCCGCAGCTTTGCCCTGCCGGTCGCCCTGGGGGGCTATGTCGGCGCCAACCTGACCTGGTGGCCCCACAAGATCCTGGATGTGGAAGCCGAGACCGAGGAAGTCCTCACCCATCACACCGGCGTCTTTATGCCCCTGCCCGACGCCAAGGATCAGTAGAGGGGGCAAAAAAATGGGACGGATACCTATTTAAAAAAAGGGGGACGGATACCTAATTCATTCTGAATTAGGTATCCGTCCCCCTTTTCCCTACAGCACCACCACGTGCGCCCGCCGGGGCGAGGCGCCGGCGCGCACCTCTGCATAACAGGCGGCGACGCCGTCCGCGCCCTCGCGATGATCAAACTCGATCCAGTCCGCCACTGCCGGCAGGAAGGCCTGCCAGGCGGCGTCGAGGCGCCGCTGGTAACCGCCCTGGCCCCATTCCGCGGTGCGCTGGGCGACCCGGTCCGGGGCGAAGAACATCGCCGGGGTGGCGCCGGGGAGAGAGCCGATATCCGTGGTACCCCAGTCGTCAAAGTGCGTCACCCCGACCCCGGTGGAGGACACCAGCTTGTCGCCAAAGTGGTGGTGCAGCGCGGACAGTACCGAGCCGCTGCCGGACATATCCACGTAGGCGGCCGGGCGCGTCGCGTCCAGCTGCGCCAGGTCTTCGTAAGCCAGGACCTGGTGGTACACGCCGGCGGATTCGACAAAGTCACGGTTCGCCTTCGACGTGAGGCCAACCACCCGGCACTCGGTGCCGCGGTGGAGGAGAAACGCGGTGCCCAGGGCAGTCTTGCTGGACGCACTGCCCAGGATCACGTCCCGGGCGCCGAAGAAGGCATTGTCACGCAGGAAGTCATCGATCAGGAAGGCGGTGGTAAACAGCGGCCGGTACACCATCTGCTGGTCGTCCAGGCCCTCGGCAAAGCCGTTATCCGGGGTCATGCGGGCGTACTGGTTGTATACCGCAGGCAGGCCGGCGCGGTGCGCCGCCTCATCACTGAAGCCCCGGGCGCTCACCATCCCGGGGCGGACCACCAGGTAACTGGCCATGGGGAAGTAACCGTAGTAGCGATCCCCCTCCTCCAGGCCGGTGCCGTTGGCCCGCAGTACGGTGCCCACGCCCCACACAGGGATCACGCCCCAGGGATCTTCCGCGGGGAAAAACTGCCAGTAGCCGATCATCTCGCCCACCACACCGTAGGTGATGTTGTTGGCAGTCAGGGCGAAGCGGTCCACCCGGACCAGGGCCTCGCCCTCGGCCAGCGCCACCTGCTCCGGCGTCGGCAGGTCGATCGTCCGCGTGTTGGCCAGGTCGTCCCGCTGCACTTCAAATCGAAAGCTCATCGCCGTGTGCCTCCCGCTGGTATCAAGGGATAGGCAGACTAGCGTTATTTGCCACCCGGGGGAACCCGCCGCCCGCGGGCGCGGGCCGCTTGAGCGGGCCGGCGCCCCACACTACTATCAGCGCCATGCCCGGGCAGCCTCCTCAAACAACGCGCAAGGTCATCCACATCGACATGGATGCCTTTTTCGCCAGCGTGGAGCAGCGCGACAATCCCGATCTCCGCGGCAAGCCCATCGCCGTCGGTGGCAGCGCCCTGCGGGGCGTGGTCGCGGCGGCCAGCTACGAGGCCCGGGCTTTCGGCGTGCGCTCGGCCATGCCCTCGGTCACCGCCCGGCGCCGTTGCCCGCAGCTGGTTTTCGTGCCCCATCGCTTCGAGGCCTACCGCGCCGTGTCGCGGCAGATTCACGGCATTTTCGCCCGCTTCACCGACCTGGTGGAGCCCCTGTCGCTGGATGAGGCCTACCTGGACGTCACCCGGGACAAGCTGGGCATCGGCAGTGCCACCCGGGTGGCGCAGATGATCCGCGCCCAGATTCTTGCCGAAACCGGCCTCACCGCCAGCGCCGGGGTCAGCTACAACAAGTTCCTGGCCAAGATCGCCTCGGACCAGAACAAGCCGGACGGCATCTGCGTGGTACGCCCCGAACAGGGTCCGGGCTTCGTTGCCGAGCTGCCCGCGCGCCGCTTTTACGGCGTGGGACCCAAGACCGCGGCGAAGATGGCCGGCCTCGGCATTCACACCGGCGCGGACCTGCGCGCCCGGGATCTGGACTTCCTGCGGGAGCACTTCGGCAAGTCGGCGGAGTACCTGTACCGCGCCAGCCGCGGCATCGACCACCGCCCGGTGAAGCCGGATCGCACCCGCAAGTCCATCGGCGGCGAGCGCACTTACAACGAGGACCTGGACGAGGAAACGGCACTGCGAGCCGCCCTGGAGCGGATCGTGGATATCGTCTGGGAGCGGGTCAGCAAACACGGCGCCCGGGGCCGCACGATCACCCTGAAGGTCAAGTACAGCAACTTCCGCCAGATCACCCGCGCCCAGTCCCTGCCCGCGCCGGTCGCAGACCGGGCAGAGTTCTCCCACGTGGGCCAGGCGCTGCTCGGCGCGCTGCTGCCGGTGCCGCTGGGGGTGCGCCTGCTGGGCCTTACCCTGTCTTCCCTCGAGACCGAAGAGGAATCCCGGGATTGTGCAGGCAGCGACGGCGACGCAATCGCCGAACCAGCGCCGGCCACAGAAGCTCTGCCCGCGGGCTTACCCGCCCAGGGGCGCTTCGACTTCTAGCGAGCGCGTGAACGAAACCATGCGCCGCGCCGCCTCCGCCAGCTCCGCGTCGCCCAGGGTGTAGGCGATGCGCACATGCCCCCGGGCACACTCGCCGAAGGCGGTGGCATCTAGGGTGGCCACGCCGGTGCCTTCATACAGGCGCGTGGCAAAGTCCAGCGCTTCCAGGCCCGTGCCGCGCACGTCCACCAGCAGGAACATGGAGGCTTCGGGCGCCACACAGCGCAGACCGGGGCATTCCGCCAGGGCTGCCAGCATCAGGTCGCGGCGGCGACGGTAGGCATCGCGCATCCGCAGCACCTCGGGCTCGCCCTCACGCAGGGCGACCAGGGCCGCCTGCTGCACAAAGCCCGGCAGCCCGTAAAGCATGCACAGGGCGAGGTTGGACAGATGCCGGATCAGCATCGGCGGCGCGATTGCCCAGCCCGCGCGCCAGCCGGTCATGGCATGGGACTTGGACAGGCTGCCAATGGTCACGGTGCGCTCCGCCATCCCCGGCAGGGCGGCGATGCTGAGGTGTTTGGCCTCGAACACGATATCCCCGTAAACTTCGTCCGCCACCACCCACAGGTCATGGTTTCGCGCCAACTCGGCAATCGCCGCCAGCTCCGCGGCATCCAGGACCACCCCGCTGGGATTGTTGGGCGAGGCAAAGAAAATTGCCCGGGTGCGCGGCGACACCGCCGCCTGCAGCGCCGCCGGGTCGAGCCGAAAGCCCCGCGCCGGGTCGGTGGCTACCGGGACCAGGGTCGCCCCCGCGACCTGGATGCAGGCCTCGTAGGTGACGTACATCGGCTGCAATACGATCACCTCGTCGCCGGGGTTCAGCAGGCACAGGGCCGTGGCGAACAGGCTGTTCTGGGCGCCGGCGAGCACGATCACGTTGTCTGCGCCCAGCGCCTGCCCGCTGCGCCGCTGTTGCTGGCGCGCGATTTCCTCGCGCAGCTCACGACGCCCTTCGACCTCGGCGTAGTGGGTATCGCCGCCGCGCAGCGCCGCCACTGCGGCATCGCTTATCGCCCCCGGCGTGGCGAAGTCGGGATCGCCAATACTAAGCAGGATCACGTCCTCGCCCTGCGCACGCGCCGCTGCGGCGCGGTTGTGCAGGTCCCAGGCGGCGACGGTCTCTCCCTGGATCGCGGCGGTGCGCGCGGCGTAGTGCATGCTGTCATTCCCGGGCCCGCGGCCCCCTGGCAAACAAGCCAGCGACCATACCCCGCCGCCCCACGGGGGTAAAGCGTCCGGGATGACAGCCCCGCGCAACTGCGCTAGCTTGATCCCCATGCCTGACAACCCTGGACATGCCCGTGATGCATCCAAGACCACGCCACTGGCTGGTGGCCATTGCCAGCCTCGCCCTAATTAACCTGCCGGGAGCCGGGATGGCCGCACCCGGGGACACCACCTATCCACACGCACAGGAGCCCATCGGCAGCGTGCGCCAGGTCTACGATGGCGCCCTGTTCCCCGATATCCAGGCGAATACCTTCCGCAATATCGAGCGCCTGTTTCCCACCCGGCGCGTGGCTGCGGGGGATCAGCCCTACCCCCTGCCGCTGAGCGACAGGCCCCTGCAGAACTTCCGCTTCGATTCCCGCGGCAAAACCTACGACCTCTACGATTTCCTCTCCCTGAACCGCGTCAGCGGACTGCTGGCGATTGTCGACGGCGAAGTCGCTTTTGAACGCTACCTGCTGGGTAATAGCGCACAGACGCGCTGGATGTCGATGTCGGTGGTCAAATCGATCACCGCCACCCTGATCGGGGTCGCCATCGCCGAGGGCCACATCGAGAGCCTGGACGACCCACTGGTCCGTTACCTGCCACAATTCAAGGGCTCCGCCTACGATGGCGTCAACGTGCGCCAACTGCTGCAGATGGCCTCGGGCGTCGCCTGGAACGAGACCTACACCGACCCCGCCTCCGACCGCCGCGCCATGCTGGAGGCGCAGATCGCCCAGGAGCCCAATGCCATCCTCGATCTCATGGCCGGCCTCGAACGCGCTGCAAC
The DNA here is from genome assembly GCA_965222335.1 of Sediminihaliea sp. GTDB lineage: Bacteria > Pseudomonadota > Gammaproteobacteria > Pseudomonadales > Halieaceae. The sequence goes on from OZ244944.1 coordinate 1,741,059, forward strand.
CCCGGGCAGCCGCTGGAACTACAGCACCGGCGAAACCCAGGTCGCGGGTGCCCTGGTGGCGGCGGCCACCGGGAAACCGGTCGCGGAATACCTGTCCGAGACCATCTGGCGACCCTTCGGCATGGCTGACGATGCCTACTGGTGGCTGGCCTCCCCCGGCGGCCTGGAAATCGGCGGCAGCGGCCTGTCCGCCACCCTGCGCGACTACGCCCGTTTCGGCCTGTTTATGCTCAACGAGGGCCGCGTCAAAGATGGCCCCGCGATCCTGCCCGAGGGCTGGGTCGAGGAGGCCACGCGGGCGCAGCCGGTCCCGGGTGCGGCGGAGCCCTATGGCTTCATGTGGTGGCCCCTGGACCGCGGCGCCTACGCCGCCATCGGCATCTTCGGCCAGTTCATCTACGTCAATCCCGCCCAGAACGTCGTCGTCGCCATGTGGAGCGCCCAGCCCAAACCCGTGGGCAAAGACGCGATCGACGAATACGAGTTCTTCAATGCCCTCAGCGACGCCCTCTCCTCCACGAAGGAATAGAGAAAAAGGGGTCAGATCCCTTTCATCAAAAAAGGGATCTGACCCCTTTTTTTTATCGCCTGTTTTCCGCTGGTTGCCCCGGGGAGCGTGAGTAGTATCATCGGCGCCACTACCAATAATCAGTGGAAATCCCGTCATGTCGAAATTTGCTGTCCACAAGGTGCCCGAGAGCTTCGGTGACGCCCACATCAACGCCGACCGCTACCGGGAAATGTACCAGCGCTCGATCGATGACCCGGAGGGTTTCTGGGCCGAGCAGGCCGAGGCCTTTCTGACCTGGGACAAGCCCTGGGACCGGGTGCTCAAGGCCGACCTCAGCCGCGGCGAGGCGGAATGGTTTGGCGGTGGCAAGCTCAACGTCAGCGTCAACTGCATCGACCGCCACCTGCCCGAGCGTGCCGACCAGACCGCGTTTATCTGGGAGGGCGATGATCCGGCGGACAGCCAGCACATTACCTACGCCGAACTGAAGGACGCCGTCTGCCGCCTGGCCAATGCCCTGCGCGAGCGGGGGGTGGGCAAGGGCGACCGGGTGTGCATCTACATGCCGATGGTGCCCGAGGCCGCCTACGCGATGCTGGCCTGTGCCCGTATCGGCGCCGTGCATTCCGTCGTTTTTGGCGGCTTTTCCCCCGGCGCCCTGCGCGACCGCATCCTCGACGCCGATTGCCGGGTCCTGATCACCGCCGACGAGGGCGTGCGCGGGGGCAAGAAGATTCCCCTGAAAGCCAACTGCGATGAAGCGCTCGGGGACTGCCCGGACGTGCATACTTGCATCGTGCTGCGCCGTACCGGCGGCGAGATCGACTGGCAGGAGGGCCGCGACCTCTGGTACCACAGCGCCACCGAAGCACAGGACAGCGAGTGCGAGCCCGCGTCCATGGACGCGGAAGACCCGCTGTTCATTCTTTACACCTCCGGCTCCACCGGCAAGCCCAAGGGGGTCCTGCACACGACCGCCGGCTACCTGTTGCAGAGCGCGATGACCTTCAAGTACACCTTCGACTACCGCGAGGGCGAGGTGTACTGGTGTACTGCCGACGTGGGCTGGGTGACCGGGCACACCTACATCGTCTACGGCCCGCTGGCCAACGGTGCGATCTCGATCATTTTCGAGGGGGTCCCGACCTACCCGGACGCCGGGCGCTGCTGGGAAGTGGTGGACAAGCACCAGGTCAATACCTTCTACACCGCGCCCACCGCCATCCGTGCCCTGCACGCGGTGGGCGACGAACCGGTAACCCGCTCCTCCCGTGCCAGCCTGCGGCTGCTGGGTTCCGTGGGTGAGCCGATCAACCCCGAGGCCTGGGAGTGGTACTACCAGGTGGTGGGCGAGTCGCGCTGCCCGATTGTCGACACCTGGTGGCAGACCGAGACCGGGGCGCAGATGATCACGCCCCTGCCCGGCGCCACGGACCTGAAACCCGGCTCCGCCGCCTTCCCCATGTTCGGCGTGGACCTGGCCCTGCTCAACGAGGACGGCAAGGAAATCGAGGGCGCCGGGGCCGGCTACCTGGTGATCAAGTCCCCCTGGCCGGCACAGATACGCACGGTCTACGGGGATCACCAGCGCCTGATCGATACCTACTTCAGCACCTACAAGGGCTACTACTTCACCGGCGACGGCGCCTCGCGGGACGAGGACGGCTACTACTGGATTACCGGGCGGGTGGACGATGTGCTGAACGTGTCCGGCCACCGCATGGGCACCGCCGAGGTGGAGAGCGCCCTGGTGCTGCACAAGGACATTGCCGAGGCCGCGGTAGTGGGCTTCCCCCACGACATCAAGGGCCAGGGCATCTACTGCTACGTGACCCCGATGGCGGGCGTCGAACCTTCAGAGGACCTGCGCCAGGCGCTGGTGGACCTGTGCGTGCAGGAGATCGGCAAGATCGCCAAGCCCGATGCCATCCAGTGGGCGCCCGGCCTGCCGAAAACCCGCTCGGGCAAAATCATGCGCCGCATACTGCGCAAAATCGCGGAGAACGAACTCGACAGCCTGGGCGATACCAGCACCCTGGCAGACCCGGCAGTGGTCGACCACCTGATCGAAAACCGGGTGCAGTAAGCGCTCGCTAGCGCAAATCCCCCAGTCGCGCGGGGCGGCGCGGGCTCGAGCGATGGGCGGCGACCGCGAGCAGCAGCTCCGCGGTGGCCAGCGCATCCCCCAGGGCATTGTGTGCGGGATAATCCGGCAGGTTGAGGCGGCGCCGGCAGGCCCCCAGGTTGAGGGCGGTGTCGGCACCCCCTGCGGGCGACGCGCGTGCCAGGCGCCGGCGTTCCAGCGCCAGGGTGTCCACCCAGGGCAGTAACAGCGGCGCCCCGAAGCAGCGCCGGCTGGCGCGATTGAGGTAGGCGAGATCCAGCGGCGCGTGGTGAAACACCAGCACCCGTCCCCGGGCCGCCTCGCACAGCCGCTTGAGCACCACGGCCTCGGGCTCCGCTGCCTCCAGGTCGCAATCCCGCAGATGGTGGATGCCCGCACTTTGCCCCACGCTGCTCCCGGCCTGCACCAGGTGGTGTGCCGCCGACGCCAGTTGCACCTGCCCTCCTGTCACCGCCACCCAGCCGAGGCTGAGCAACTCCCCCGCGGCGAGCTCGAGCGAGGACATTTCCGCATCGCAGACCAGGAAATCCACGGTCCGCCAGTCCCGCGCCGCCGGGGGTGGCGGGATCGCCCAGCAGCGGGCGAGTACCGTGCCGCGAACCCGGCGCCGATAACGCAGCCGGCGCCAGCGACAGGCCCACATCAGTCCAGGCCCTGGCGAAAGCGCAGGCGCAGGGACACCTGGGCATCGTGCACGATGGCAAAGGCGTCGCGCAGCTGCTCCCGGGCCATCTTCGGCAGCTGCCGCGGGTCCACCCGGTTGCCCGTTGGCTCCCCACCGGGGATCTGTTGCACCTGGTGCTGCAGGCGCAGGCGCTGCAGACAGTGCAGGGCATCGCTGAGATTGCGGCCATCCACGGTCGCCAGGTGACCCTCGCGCACCAGCTGGCGCAGGCGCTCCTCACTGTTGACCGCACACAGCCCCGCGGCCAGGGCGTGCAGGCGGATGATATCCGTGAGCGGCAGCACACCGCGTTTCTTCAGGTCCAGGCTGCGCTCCTGACTGCCGTCGCGATCCACCACGAAGCGCCGGAAAATCCCCAGCGGGGCCGGGTTATCCAGGGCATTGGCCGCCAGCGCGGCGAGGAAGATCGTATTCTGCGACGCCGCCCGCAGCATGGTTTCCTGCAGTGCCTCGCACAGGGACGCATCGCCATGCACCGCCCGCAGGTCAAAAAAGATGGTCACCCGCATGACCGCATCCGGGGTCGGTGTGTGAGTCCAGCCCCGCGCCGTGGACTGCCACGCCGCCAGGGGCTGGCGCCAGAGGGTGTTGCTGGCCATGACCTCGCCACCACAGTAAGGGTAGCCGCAGGCGTTCAGGCCGTCGCAGACGAAGTCCGCCAGGCGCGCAAAATAGGCGTCATCGCCCGGCGACATGCTGTCGGCGATTACCAGGCCATTGTCCTGGTCCGCCCCCAGCAGTTGCTCGCAGCGCCCCTGGGAGCCGAAGCCCAGCCAGCAGTAGGGCACCGGCGCGGGGCCCAACTCAGCCTCCGCCAACTGCAGCAGGCGCACCGTGACCGCGTCGCTGATCGCGGTCAGCACGCGGCTGACCTGGCGTGGGCGCACCCCGGTGTCCACCCAGTGGGCCACCAGTTGGGGGACGCCCGCCAGCAGCTCGCGCAGCCCTGCCACCGACTCCTGCCGGGACAGGTGCTGCACCAGGTACACCGGGTCGTCCCGGCGCGCGAGCATCAGGTCGGAATTGGTCAGCATGCCGCAGAGCACGCCATCCCGCAGCACCGGCAGGTGGTGGCAGCCGTGGCGGGTCATGGCCAGCAGGGCCTCGAACAGGCTGGCATCGGCATCGATCGTGTGTGGTTGCGGGGTCATGATTTCCGCCACCGGCGTGGCCGGCGCCAGTCCCGCGACCAGCACCCGCTGGCGCAGGTCGCGGTCAGTGACGATCCCCAGCAGGCGCTGTTGATCCAGCACCAGCGCCGAAGACACCCGCCGCCCGGTCATCGCCGTCGCGGCTTCGCGTACGCTGGTTTGGGCGGCGACGCCCAGGGGATCTGTACTCATTACCGCCCCCACTGTCTCCGCCAGGGGATGCGGCTGCGGCTCGTAGCGGGCCGCCCGGCGCAGGCGGCGGTCACGCTGGCTGTGGTAGAAACGGTCGAAGTGACGGTCACTGGCACGCAGGCGCTGATACACCGGGTCCGGCAGCAGGTAGACCAGGCTGTCCTCAATAAAGGTCGCCACGACCTCCTCGCACGCGCCGCTGTTCAGGCGACCAATGTGAAAACTCTCGCCCTCGCCGAGGCGGTCCAGCAACTTGTTGTCCGCCGCGCGCAGGTCCACCGCTCCCGCACGCAGGATGCGCAGCCCGGCGGGCTCAACCGCAGCGCCCAGTTGCTCGCCGCGGCGGTGGTAGGCGATGGTCATCCCGGCCGCGGCACGCTCGCAGGTGGCGATTTCCAGCTCGCTGAAGGGCAGGGTCTGGCGCAGGAAGTCCAGCACCGAACCCAGCTCCGGCGCGATGCCACCACCGGGCCCGCTCATCGTGACAGCCCCCCGGGGCCCGGGTCCCGCCGCAGAAACACGCTCGACAGCTCCGAGGTGAAGCGACTGTCCCCAGCCAGGGCAACCAGGCGCAGGGGCGCATCGGGCGGCGGCAGGGCGGCCAGTGGCAGACGCCAGAGGCGACCGGCAGCGTCCGCGCGCTGCATGGGCGACGGCGCTGCGTCCCCCACCGCAAGGACTACCCCCTGCAGGGGCAGGCTGGCATCAATTTGCAGCGCACTGCCGCGCTTGGTCAGCGGGCTCAGCGCCAGGCGCAGGTCGCCATTGACAAGGTCGCAGCGACCACTGGCATAGCGGCAGTTACTCTTGGCCAGCAGTGAATACACCGCGCCCGCGCGGGCGGCGTGGGGTTGCTCCGCGAGCAACCTGTCGACGCCATACCAGCCCAGAAGGGCCAGCAGGGGGCAGACCAGCAGCGCAACGATCACATGCCTGTTATGCCACATCGCTGCGCCACCCCGCTCAGTGGTCCGTGGCCGCCTCGGCGCCCACCGGCACCCGGATATGCTCCACCAGTTCCCGCACCGAGGCTGGCGGAGCCGGGGTCAGGCGGGACACCAGGTTGGCGACGCCGAAGTTGACCAGTGCGCCCACCGCGCCGAAAGCGTTGGGCTCGATACCCAGGAACCAGTTGGGGGGCATGTTGCCCAGGAATGCCGTGGATTCGACGAACATGATGCCCTTGTGCTGGAACACGTAGAACAGGGTCACGCCGATACCAGCCACCATGCCGGCAATCGCCCCCTCCTTGTTCACCCGCGCGGAGAAAATACCCATCATCAGCGCGGGAAAGATCGAAGACGCGGCGAGGCCGAAGGCCAGGGCCACGGTGCCGGCGGCAAAGTCCGGTGGGTTCATGCCCAGGTAGCCGGCACCCGCGATCGCCAGCGCCATCGCCACCCGGCTGGCCAGCAGCTCCTGCTTTTCGCTGATGCCCGGGGCCACCATGCCCTTGAGCAGGTCGTGGGAAATTGCCGAGGATATGGCCAGTAACAGGCCCGCCGCGGTGGACAGCGCCGCCGCCAGCCCCCCCGCGGCGACCAGCGCGATCACCCAGTTGGGCAGGCGGGCGATCTCCGGGTTGGCCAGCACCATGATGTCCCGGTCCAGGGTGACCATCTCGCTGCTGGCGCTGTCGGCGCTGTACTGGATGCGACCGTCGCCGTTCTTGTCCTCGAACTCCAGCAGGCCGGTTTTCTCCCAGTTGCGGAACCACTGGGGCCGCTCCTCGTAGATCAGGTGCTCCCCGGGGGCAGGCTCGATCGTGTGCATGAAATTGAGCCGCGCCATGCCCGCCACCGCCGGCGCCGTGGTGTACAGAATAGCGATGAAGACCAGCGCCCAACCCGCCGAGGAGCGCGCATCCCGCACCCGCGGCACGGTGAAAAAGCGAATGATCACGTGGGGCAGGCCCGCAGTGCCGATCATCAGCGACAGGGTGTAGGCGCACATATTGAGGGTGCTGAGGCGCACATCGGTGGTGTACTGGTCGAAGCCCAGGTCGGTGACCACCTGGTCGAGCTTGTCCAGCAGGTAAGTATCGGAGCCGCTGAGCGTACTGCCCAGGCCCAGCTGCGGCAGCGGGTTGCCGGTCAGCTGCAGGCTGATGAAGATCGCGGGTATGGTGTAGGCCAGGATCAGGACGCAGAACTGGGCAATCTGGGTATAGGTGATGCCCTTCATGCCACCCAGCACGGAGTAAAAGAAGACAATGCACATGCCCACCAGCAGCCCGGTACCGTACTCCACCTCGAGGAAGCGCGAAAAGGCCACGCCCACGCCCTTCATCTGGCCAATCACGTAGGTCACCGAGCAGATGATCAGGCAGATGACGGCCACCACGCGCGCGGTGCGCGAGTAGAAGCGGTCGCCAATAAATTCCGGCACCGTGAACTTGCCGTACTTGCGCAGGTAGGGCGCCAGGAGCATGGCCAGCAACACGAAGCCGCCGGTCCAGCCCATCAGGAAAACCGAGCCGCCGTAGCCCATAAACGCAATCAGGCCCGCCATGGAAATAAACGAGGCAGCGGACATCCAGTCGGCGGCGGTGGCCATCCCGTTGGCGACCGGGTGGACCCCGCCACCGGCCACGTAAAAGTCCTTGGTGGAGCCCGCGCGGGACCAGATGGCGATGCCGACATACAGTGCGAAGGTGGCGCCCACCACCAGGTAGGTCATTGTCCTCAAGTCCATGGGAACCCCTACTCGTCTTCCAGACCGAATTCACGGTCCAGGGCCGCCATGCGCCGGGCGTAGTAAAAGATCAGGATCACGAAGGTGTAGATCGAGCCCTGCTGGGCAAACCAGAAACCCAGCTTGTAGCCGCCTATCTGGATCTGGTTGAGCACGTCCACCAGCAGAATACCGCAGCCATAGCTCACCGCGAACCATACCAGCAGCAGCTTCAGCATCAGCGCCAGGTTGCGCCGCCAGTAGGCTTTTGCCTGGGCTTCACTCAATCGGGTCACACCGCACCTCCGTTCTTATAGTTTGGGGAACGGTCCGTACTATAGCAGGGCGCGCGGTGAGCCTGGCTACTCCTGCATGCCGTGATAGAGCAGGCGAATCAGCAGGCGCACGCCGTCGTTGTCCTTGAGCTCGGCGTAACGCGGCCCCTCGCGCTTGCCGATATCACGGATGTCCGCCATCAGCTCCGGGTGGAACTGCGAGGTAAAGGAGCGCCGCAGCCGGTGGGTCTCCCAGTCCTTGTAGTAGATGCAGGTGGTGGAAACCTCGGTCCACACACTGTCCTGGACCTCGGTCCGCGACAGGATCTCCACCGCGTAGGGCAGGCTCAGAAGCCAGGCCAGGGGACTCACCGCCAGCTCGTAGCGCAGGGGTACGATGGTGTCGTGCAGCAGTTTATAGGCCCAGTTGGCGAACAAGGCGGCCTCCTCGTTGACCTCGTCACCGTGGAACATGGCGATATTCAGCTCCCGTTCCTGGGAAAGCATGGTGTCGATCACCCCCTCGAGCTCATCGGCTATCAGGGCATGGGTGTCTATCAGTTCACCGGGGATATGGTCGCAGCCGATACTCTCGTAGGGCAGCAGGCGCCGCGGGCCCACCTCGATCATTTCATTCGGCGCCACGGCGAAACGCGGGTCGTCCCAGCCCCGGGCCAGGCACTCGCCGGCCTTCATTACCGAGAGCTCCAGGCCCACGGCGGCTATCCGGTGGCACACCCGCTGCAGGGCACGCAGGGCCCGCCCGTTGGGGTCCAGCGGCAGGTGCCTGAGGTCATTCACTGCCTCCACCGCTGAGCGGATCAGGCGCACATGGGAAGTCGCCGCCAATTGGTGGCCCAGGCAAATAAACACGCAGGGGCCACTGCCGGTGGAGCGGCGCAGGAGGAGCTGGTCGGTAAGCGCCAGCATGTCTTCCAGGGTCCCGGTGTAGCCGTCGAAGGAGCCGGGATCGTAGGCGGAGGGGTTGCCCCCCTGGACCACGGTCGCCAGACCGGCGCTGAGCACGTTTGCCAGGCGCTGGGGATTGTCGACCCCGCTCTGCCACAGGGGGTACAGCACCGTATCGGCGTCCGCGACCTGCTGCAGGATGTAGGCGACATTCTTGGAGGCGCGGACCTCCTCCGACTGCAGGTTAATGCCCACATTGGGCCAGGGCTCAACAATGGACACGCTGTGCCGCTGGACTTCCGGCAGGCCCATCAGGATTCGCAACTCCTCGGGCCCGCTGATGATTTTCTCCAGCGGCGGCGCCACCCCCCATTCGAACAACGAATTGTCCAGCAGCATGTCGCGCCCCGGGAAAGGCGTGGGCGAGGTCCGGTCCTTGAGAAAGTAACCGAGCAGCGCGTGCACCGACTGCGGGCTGGAGGGATAGTGCCCGAGGATACCCGGCGTCGTGCGCCAGCCCAGGGACTCCGGGGTCAGGGGAGATGGCATCGCGGCCTCTTTAAAGACTTATTGTGGGGGTCGCGCCAGGCGCGCACGACACCGCTTTGCAGCAAGTTGCATGCCAGCGTGCCTCCCACGCTCGCCGCCCCGGCGCCTGTGCCAGCCGGGGGGCGCTCTGCAGCGAGAATTCCTGTTAGACTGGAATGACTGCGGCCGGGTAGCCCCGACACGAAAAAAAAATGGATTGGCGTGTTGTCTTTGGATTGAGCATAACCCTGATCTGGATCACGGGGGGGCTGCTCTACCTCCTCGGCGTGGTCGGCTGGAGCGACTTCCTGTACCTACCCACGGCGGATATCGGCAGTTTCCTCGAGGGTGCCTTCGCCCCGCTTGCCTTTCTCTGGCTGGTGTTGGGGCACTTTATCCAGCAAAAGGAAATCTCCGCCAACACCAAGGCGATCAACCTGCAGGAAATGAGCGCGCGCCGTCTGGAGCTGCACTCCCGCCGCGACAGCTATTTCAAGCTGCTCAGCCTCGTCCAGGACCAGCTCGGCTCAATCGCCGGCTTTCACTACATGTCGATCTGCGGCCCCACGGGCACGGGGGAGATCAGCCAGGAAGAGTTTTCCGAGCAGCGCACCCACGCCAATACCGGTGACCATGCCTGGTTTATCCGCAAAATGCTCGGTCTGGCCATCACGCACCGCGACGATGACGACGCCCTGTATGACATTTTTTTCGGCACCGAGATACGCACCCGACACTCGCATAACTTCTGCAACACCTTTACCAAGCTGCTGGAAGCGGCCCGGCAGGTAGACACCGAGGAGATGGTCACCGGGGCCCTGCTCTATGGCTCCGCCGCGGGCATGCTATACCGGGTAATCCGCCACGCCACCGGCCAGGAACCGATGGACCCCATTACCGGGCTGTCCGGCGCACCGCCATCGGTCGCGGAAATAGTTGAGGCTGTCTAGGTTTCTACCCAAGCGACACGAACGCGCCCCGGGATTGACCGCAATGCACTGTTTTTGCGCAAAGCCGGGGTTGATAAGCTTTACCCCTATTCGGCAATCCCCGGGCTGAAGGAGCTTTCACCCCAAGCTATGAACGCGACAGGTCCAGCAGCACCCACAGCTCCTCTCCCGCACCTTGCCCTGGTGGCCCTGTTGTGGGCGCTGGCGAGCCCGGTCACGGCCGCTGCAGCGAAAGACGAGACCGCAAGCCCGGCGACGCCACCCGCGACGGCGGCCGCCGCGACGGCGGCCGACCGGCACCGGCCCAAGGCCAGGGATATGGCCCTGGACGAGCCCATCGACAGCGAGGATATCGGCCAGCCAGCCGCCCCGAAGTCGCCCCAGGCAGGCACGGTGGATACAGAGACCACAGTCGCCGAACCCGAAACAGCGCCCGAGCACGAGACAGCGACGGAGTCCGGGGGCCCTGAGCCGGTGCCACTGCCCGCCGACGCCGAGACGCCCAAAGCCGGGACGCCCGAAGCCGGGACGCCCGAAGTCGAGGACACGCCCGCGGTAGCAGCCCCCGGGCCCTTCGTGCTGCTGGGCACTGAGGTACCCCCCGCCACCTCCACCCGCCTCGCCTGGGCGCCCAGCCAGTCCTTCGAAGGGGTCTACAGCGCCACGCCGGTGCTGGTGGTCAATGGTGTCGAACCCGGGCCCACCCTCTGCCTGACCGCGGCGGTGCACGGGGACGAGCTCAACGGCGTCGAAACCGTGCGCCGGGTGCTGTACAACCTCAATGCAGACACCCTCAGGGGCACGGTGATCGGGGTGCCCATCGTCAACCTGCAGGGCTTTCATCGCAGCTCCCGCTACCTCGGCGACCGGCGGGACCTCAACCGCTACTTCCCCGGCGACCCCGAGGGCAGCTCCGCCTCGCGGATCGCCCATTCCTTCTTCCACGAAATCGTCCAGCACTGCAGTGCCCTGGTGGACCTGCACACGGGATCCTTCTATCGCACCAACCTGCCCCAGCTGCGCGGCGACCTGCGCGACCCGGCGGTAGTGGAGCTGACCCGCAGCTTCGGTTCCACCGTGGTCCTGCACAATGACGGCGCCCAGGGCACCCTGCGCCGGGCCGCGGTTGCCGCGGGCATCCCCGCGGTTACCCTCGAGGCCGGCGCCCCGATGGTGCTGGACGAGACCAGCGTGGCGCACAGCGTCAAGGGCATCCGCACTCTGCTCCACCACCTCGGTATGGTCAGCAAGTTCCGCCTCTGGGGCGACCCGGAGCCCGTCTACTACAACTCCTACTGGCAGCGGGCCCCCGAGGGCGGGATCGTATTCAGCAATGTCGGCCTGGGGGAAAATGTGCGCGAGGGCGACCTGCTGGGCACGGTGACCAACCCCATTACCAATGTGCGCACCGAGATTCGCTCCAGCTATCGCGGACGGGTGATCGGCATGGCCCTGAACCAGGTGGTGCAGCCGGGCTTCGCCACCCACCACATCGGCATCCAGGCCAGTGAGGAGCAGATTCCCCTTCCCGGCAGCCCGGCGGGAGAAGCTGTGCCTGATGACGCGCCCGGCGACGGTATGCTCAACAGCGCCGACGATGCCGACCTCGAGCCCCAGCAGCGGCCCGGCGAGGAAAATCACTACGACACCGGGCGCGAATCAGACGACGAATAAGCCCTTCGCCGGGCACGGGTAATACCTGACTATTGCCTGGGGTTTTATAGTCGACTAAAATACTCAGGTATGAAGACTGATTCCGCACAACCAGCCGGGGACCCTTCGCCATGCGCCTGACGACCCGCGGCCGCTACGCCGTGACCTCCATGCTCGACCTGGCGCTGCACCAGGGCGACGGGCCGATTCCCCTGGCGGGGATTTCCACCCGCCAGGACATCTCCCTGTCCTACCTGGAGCAGCTTTTCTCCCAATTGCGCCGCGGTGGCCTGGTGCGCAGCGTGCGCGGCCCCGGTGGCGGCTACCACCTGGGCATGCCGGCGGAGAAGATCAGCGTCGCCAGCGTGATCCAGGCGGTCAACGAGAGCACCGATGCCACGCGCTGCAAGGGCAAGGGCGACTGTCAGCGGGGTGATACCTGCCTGACGCACCACCTGTGGATGAACCTCAGCGACCAGATTCACGACTTTCTGGACGCGATTTCGCTGGCCGACCTGGTACAGCGACAGGACGTTCGCAACATCGCCCGCCAGCAGCAACAACGCACGACCGCCATGCAGGCGGACATCATCGCCGAGCTGGAGCAAGCCTGACCACAGCGGTCAATCCCAGCCCACAACAGGTCAGTTAACTATGTCGCAACAACAGATCGATCGCGCCATCGACAAAGAGTATGCCGCGGGATTCACGACCAATATCGAGTCGGATACCCTGCCGCCGGGACTCAACGAGGACGTTGTGCGCTTCATTTCCCAGCGCAAGAACGAACCCCAGTGGCTGCTGGACTGGCGCCTCGAGGCCTACCGCGGCTGGCTCGAGATGCAGGAGCCGGACTGGGCGCACGTCGACTATCCGCCGGTGAAGTTCAACGAGATCTCCTATTTCTCCTCACCCAAGGCGATGAAGGACCGGCCCAAGAGCCTGGACGAGGTCGACCCGGAACTGATCGAGACCTACAACAAGCTGGGTATCCCCCTGCACGAGCAGGAAGCCCTGGCCGGAGTGGCCGTGGACGCGGTATTCGACTCCGTGTCGGTGACCACGACCTTCCGCGAAAAGCTCTACGAAGCCGGGGTTATCTTCTGCTCGATCTCGGAAGCCGTACAGGAGTACCCCGAGCTGGTGCGCAAGTATCTGGGCTCGGTAGTCCCGCGCAAGGACAACTTTTTTGCCGCGCTCAACAGTGCGGTGTATAGCGATGGCTCCTTCGTGTACATCCCCAAGGGTGTGCGCTGCCCCATGGAGCTGTCCACCTACTTCCGGATCAACGAACAGAACACCGGCCAGTTCGAGCGCACCCTGATTATTGCCGACGAGGGTAGCCACGTGAGCTACCTCGAGGGCTGTACCGCGCCCATGCGCGACGAGAACCAGCTGCACGCGGCGGTGGTGGAACTGGTGGCCCTGGAAGGCGCCCAGATCAAGTACTCGACGGTACAGAACTGGTATCCCGGCGACGCCAACGGCAAGGGTGGCATCTACAACTTCGTCACCAAGCGCGGGGTTGCCCACCGCGATGCCAAGATTTCCTGGACCCAGGTCGAGACCGGCTCCGCGATCACCTGGAAGTACCCCAGCTGCATCCTGCGCGGCGACAACAGCATCGGCGAGTTCTACTCGGTGGCGCTGACCAACAATGCGCAGCAGGCCGATACCGGGACCAAGATGATACACCTGGGCAAAAATACCCGCTCGACCATCATCTCCAAGGGTATCTCGGCGGGCAGGAGCTCCAACGCCTACCGCGGCCTGGTCCGCATGAGTCCGCGGGCCGAGGGCGCGCGTAACTACACCCAGTGTGACTCCCTGCTGATCGGTGATCGCTGCGCCGCGCACACCTTCCCCTATATCGAGAGCCGCAATCCGAGTGCGGTAGTGGAGCACGAGGCCTCGACCTCCAAGGTCAGCGACGACCAGCTCTACCTGTGCCAGCAGCGCGGCCTGGATGCGGAAAAGGCGGTGTCGATGATCGTCAACGGATTCTGCAAGGAAGTGTTCCGGGAGCTGCCCATGGAGTTCGCGATGGAAGCGGGCAAACTACTGGAAGTGAGCCTCGAAGGCTCCGTAGGTTAACAATGAGAGAGAACCAGATGCTGAAGATCGATAACCTCCACGCCCGGGTGGAAGACAAGGACATTCTCAAGGGCCTGGACCTGCAGGTGAAGCCGGGTGAGGTACACGCCATCATGGGCCCCAACGGCTCCGGCAAGAGCACCCTCGGCCATGTGCTGGCGGGGCGGCCGGGCTACCAGGTCACCGCCGGCAGCGCGCACTTGCTGGGCCAGGACCTGCTGGACATGGACACCGAGGAACGTGCCCACCTGGGCCTGTTCCTGGCTTTCCAGTACCCGGTGGAGATCCCCGGGGTCAGCAATATGGAGTTTCTCAAGGCGGCGGTGGACGCGATGCGCGAGTCCCGCGGCGAGGAAGCCGTGGACAGCGTGAGCTTCATGAAGCGCGCCCGTGAGGTCAGCAAGGAAGTTGATCTCGACGCCAACTTTCTCAAGCGCGGCGTCAATGAGGGCTTCTCCGGCGGTGAGAAAAAGCGTAACGAACTGATGCAGATGATGCTGCTGGAGCCCAAACTCTGCATCCTGGACGAAACCGACAGCGGCCTGGACATCGACGCCCTGCAGGTCGTCGCCCGTGGGGTGAACGCGATGCGTTCCCCGGAGCGGTCCTTCATCCTGGTAACCCACTACCAGCGCCTGCTCAACTACATCGAGCCGGACTACGTGCACGTGTTGTCCGGCGGCCGGATCGTCAAGTCAGGGGATCGCTCCCTGGCCGTGGAGCTGGAGGAGAGGGGCTACGCCTGGCTGGAGGACGCGGCCTGATGAGCGACTTCATGCGACAGCCCCTGCAGGCGGCCGCGGACGCCGCGCCGTCCTGGCTGGCGGATATCCACGCCCGGGGCCATGCGGCCTGGCGCGATACCGCCATGCCCACGCGCAAGACCGAGGCCTGGAAATACAACGACCTCGGGCCCCTGCAGCAGCGTTTCGCCGTGCCCCGCGCCGGCAGCACGCCGAAGCTGGCGGACGTGGCCTATCCCGATCTGGCCGGCTGCACCCTGGTGTTCGCCGATGGCGTCTACCGCGAGGAACTGTCCCGCAACACCCTGCCCGAGGGCGCGCGGCTGGTGCGCTTTGCCGAGGCCGACGAGGCCACGGCCCAGTTTATCCTCGAGCGCCTGGGCACCGCGGTGAACCACGCCCGGCACATTTTCGCGCCGCTCAACGACGCCACCCTGGCGGATGGCCTGCTGCTGCAGGTCGACGCCGACTGCGTCCTCGAGCAGCCGATTCACGTGGTCTGGCTGACCAGCGGCCAGGTCGACGCCCTGAGCGTCACCCAGCGCCTGCTGGTGGACCTGGGTACCCACAGCCAGGCCAGCCTGGTGGAGACCTTTGCCAACAGCGCCACCGGGGGCACCGCCTTTACCAACGGCATCAGCGAGCTGCTGCTGCGGGACGGGGCACACCTGGACCACTATCGCCTGCACCTGGAACAGGGTGACGCGGTGCACATCGGCGGCGTACACGCGCTGCTCGGCGCCAATGCCAACCTGCACAGCTTCCACCTCGCCCTGGGCAGCGCCCTCAAGCGGATCGACGTCACCGTGCAGCACGAGGGCGAGGGCGCCCACTGCGAGGTCAACGGTATTTACCTGCCCCGCGGCGAGGAGCAGGTCGACTACCACACCTGCATCGAACACGCGGTCCCCAACTGCACCAGCAGCGAGACCTTTCGCGGCATCATCGGCGACCGCGCCAGCGCCATTTTCAACGGCCGCATCCATATTCACCCGGATGCGCAGAAAACCCGCGCCGAGCTGTCCAACAAGAACCTGCTCACCAGTCACGAGGCCGAGGTCAACACCAAGCCCGAGCTGGAGATCTATGCCGACGACGTGCAGTGCGCCCACGGCGCCACCGTGGCGCAGATGGATGCCACCGCCCTGCACTACCTGTGCACCCGGGGCGTGCCCCGGGCCGAGGCGGAGGTGATGTTGAGCTACGGCTTTATCAACGAGCTGGTGGAAGGCGTGCGCTGCGAGGCACTGCGCGATTTCCTGCGTCCGCTGCTGGCGGGACGCTTCGCCCGCAACCCCCGACTGACCCGGCATATCCTATGAATAGCCCGCAAACCATCAACCCGGTCGCCTTCGATGCCGCGGCCCTGCGTGCGGATTTCCCGATCCTGCAGCAGGAGGTCAACGGCAAGCCGCTGGTCTACCTGGACAACGCCGCCACCACCCAGAAACCCGAGGCGGTGATACAGGCGGTCGCGGATTACTACCGCCGGGACAACTCCAACGTGCACCGCGGCGCCCACGCCCTCAGCGACCGCGCCACGGTCGCCTTCGAAGCGGCGCGCGAGAGCGTGGCGCGCTTTATCGGCAGCCCCGCGGCGCAGCAGCTGCTGTGGACCCGGGGCACGACCGAGGGCATCAACCTGGTCGCCCAGAGCTGGGGGCGCAGCAACCTGGGCCCCGGCGACCGGGTGCTGGTATCCACCCTGGAGCACCACTCCAATATCGTGCCCTGGCAGCTGGTCTGTAGTGCTACCGGCGCCGAGGTCGTGCCCATCCCGGTCACCGACGCTGGCGAGATCGACCTCGATGCCTACAGCGAGTTGCTGGATGAGCGGGTCAAACTGGTTGCGGTGAACCACGTTTCCAACGCCCTGGGCACCATCAACCCGGTGGCAGAGATCACCCGGCGCGCGCACGACGCCGGCGCCCTGGTCCTGGTGGACGGCGCCCAGGCCATCGCCCACCTGCCCCTGGACGTGGTGGCCCTGGACTGTGACTTCTACGCCTTTTCCGGGCACAAGCTGTTCGGCCCCACGGGCATCGGTGCCCTGTGGGGCAAGCAGGCACTGCTGGAAGCCATGCCGCCCTTCCTCGGCGGCGGCGAGATGATCGACACCGTGAGCTTCGCCGGCACCACCTTTAACAGCCTGCCCTTTAAATTCGAGGCGGGCACCCCCAATATCGCCGGAGCGATCGGCTTTGCCGCGGCTATCGACTATGTGGCCGGCATCGACATGGCGGCCGCCGCGGCCCATGAGCAGGCCCTGCTGGAGCAGACCCTGGCCCTGGCCAGCGAAGTGCCCGGGCTGCGCCGCATCGGCAACCCGGCACAGTCGGTGGGCATTTTCAGCTTCGTCCTGGAGGGGATGCACCCCTCGGACCTGGGCATGCTGCTGGACCAGCAGGGCATCGCAGTGCGCACCGGGCACCACTGCACCCAGCCGCTGATGGAACGCTTCGGCTTACCGGGAACGGTGCGCGCCTCCTACGCCCTGTACAACCAGGCAGAGGAGGTCGAGCGCCTGTTCGCCGGCATTCACAAGGCACAGCGCCTGTTCAGCTAGCGCAGACAAGGGATCAACCGTATGTCAGTAGAAACATTTGATGTCAGCAGCGACGCACTCCGGGTATCGGAGGCCGCCGCGAACCACCTGAAGAACCAGCTGCAGCGCCACGGCGGCCGCGGCGTGCGCGTGAGCGTGAAGGAAAGCGGCTGCACCGGTTACATGTACGTGATGGACGAGGTCGAGCAGAGCGAGGATGGCGACCTGGTCATGGCCCTGGACAACGGCCTGGAACTGTACATCGACCCGGCCTCCCTGCCGGTGCTCAAGGGCACCGAGATTGCCTACGAGCAGGAAGGCATCAACCGCACGATCAAGTTCCACAACCCCAATGTCACCGCCGCCTGTGGCTGTGGCGAAAGCTTCAGCATCAGTTAGGGCAAGGGCTCCGCTGAGCACAATTCCCATTATTCAGAGGTACCCTCCGCATGAGCGCCCAGGAACGGACACTGCTGACCACCCAGCGCGACTGCCCCGGCCGCCTGGTGCCCGTGGGCGACGAGGTAAGCATCCCCGCGCACACCTTCGTCACCCTGACCCAGTCCCTGGGCGGCAACTACACGGTGATCTACAACGGCAACATGGTGCGGGTTGACGGCACCGACGCCGATGCCCTGGGCCTGGAGCCGGTACGCCTGACCTTCGAGCCGCCTGCCGACGGCCAGATCAGCGAGGAACAGGTGTGGGAAGCGCTGCACACCGTCTATGACCCGGAGGTCCCCGTGGACCTGGTCAACCTCGGCCTGATCTACCAGCTGGACATTGACCAGGCCAGCGGCACGGTCAGGATCAGCATGACCCTGACTGCCCCCGGCTGTGGCATGGGGCCGGTACTGGTGGGCGACGTGGAGTACCGGGTCGCCCAGGTGCCCTTCGTCAAGCGCACCGAGGTGGAGCTGGTCTTCGATCCGCCCTGGAGCCGGGACATGATGTCCGAGGAAGCGAAACTCGAAACCGGCATGTTCTACTGAGCCCGGGATTCCGCATGAGTGATACCAGCAATCCCTTTGGCCAGCGCATCAGCGCCGACGACATCGTCGACACCCTGTCATTCTTCGACGACTGGGAAGACCGCTACAAGTACATCATCGACCTGGGCAAGGAGCTGCCACCCCTGCCCGAAGCCATGCGCACCGAGGACCGCAAGGTTCGCGGCTGCCAGAGCCAGGTATGGATCAACACCCGCCTGGAGGACGGGCGCCTGGCGATGGATGTGGACAGCGACGCGTTTATCGTCAAGGGCCTGCTCGGCGTGGTGCTGGCAGCCTACAACTACAAGACGCCGGAAGAAGTGCTGGCCTTCGACATCGACAGCTACTTCAACGAGCTGGACCTGATGGGGCACCTCTCTCCCACCCGCGGCAATGGCCTGCGGGCCATGGTGGCAAGGATTCGGGAAATCGCGGCAAAGAGCGAAGCGGCCTCTCAGGCCGGCAGGTAATCCGCGTCGCAAGCATTGCGGCGCGGATGATCAGCGGTTTCGCACGACCATATTTGAAGCCCGCTCCGATGTATCCGGGTTAAACAGCGAGCTCCTCCGCCGGGCCGAAGAACTCAAAGTGCACCTGGTCTTCCGGCACCCCCAGTGACTTGGCGATACGGCGCGCCTGCTGCATGAAGGGCCTGGGGCCCAGGAAATAAAACTCCACGTCGCGCTCGTCGCCGAGTTGGGCCGCCACCAGCTCTGCCGACACCAGCCCACGGGCATGAGGCGCACAATCTGACGAGGGCTCATTGTAGACATAGCAAGCATGGACGTTGCTGTTGGCCGCCGCCAGTGCATCCACATGACCACGGAAGGCGTGCACCCGGCTGTTCAGCGCTGCGTGGATAAAGTGGATGCCGCGCCCGCTAGTCAGTGCACTGTTGAGCATGCTGATGGCCGGTGTAATACCCACACCCCCGGTTAGCAGCACCAGCGGCTTGCCGTTATCTCGCAGCACGAAATCCCCACAGGGCGGCAGGATGTTCACAATGTCGCCCGGTCGCAGCGTGTCGTGCAGGTATCCTGACACTTGCCCGCCGGGCTCACGCTTGACGCTGATGCGATAGTAGTCCGTGCCCGGCGCATCTGACAGGCTGTAATTGCGCCGCACGCTTTGTCCGTCGATGTCCAGCACCAGAGTGAGGAATTGCCCCGGTTGAAAAAGGGGGAGCGGACCACCATCGGCGGGGCGAAAGTAGAACGAGGTGATCACCTCACTTTCGCTTACTTTCTCCGCAAGTTTGAAGCGGCGCTCACCCCGCCAGCCGCCAGGTTGCGCGGCATTGGCGGCATATACCGCCTCCTCGGCATCGATCAGCAGGCTCGCAAGCTGCCCGTAGGCCGCGCCCCAGGCCGCCAGGACTTCCTCGCTGGCCGCCTCACCCAGTACCTCGGCAATCGCCGCCAACAGACACTCACCGACGATATCGTACTGGTGAGGCTGGATGCCCAGTGCACAGTGCTTGTGCACGATGCGGCTCACCGCCGAATCCAGGTTGCCCAGGGCATCAATGTTGGCGCCGTAGGCAATCACGGCGTTGGCCAGGGCGCGAGCCTGGCTACCGGAGCCCTGGTGACTCTGATTGAAGTAGGGAATGACTTCCGGGTAACGCTCGAACATGAGCGGGTAAAAACAGCGGGTGATCTCCTCGCCGTGCGCTTTTAAGGCGGGCACGGTAGCCTTGATGATGGCAACGGTTGCTGCATCCAGCATATATAGCTCCTTTGAGTGACTCTGGCCGTCGACGGGCGACCCACTGCCGCCCCGGCACCCCTGTATATCAAGAATCATGCCAGCAAGAAGATTCGCGCAGCCCGGGGGATCCCGCAGCGTGCGGGTCATTTTGACCCGAAACTATAAAGGTCTTTTTGACCCAAATTGAGGTTACAATGACCTGCATGAACATGCTGCCATTTATCGATCTGATTGAAGACCTCAACCGTGAGTTGACCCCCGGCCAGCGTCACCAGCGGGTCGTTGAGGCAATTCATGCCGCCATTCGCTGCGACGCAGTGGCGCTGCTGCGATTGGATCGCGACAGCCTGCGACCGGTGGCAGTGATTGGCCTGCGCCACGAGGCCATCGGCCGTCGCTTCGATCTCAACCAGCATCCGCGCCTTTCCGCCATCCTCACCGGCGATGGACCCGTGCGCTTCCCCGCCAATAGCGACCTCCCAGATCCCTACGATGGCCTGATTGAGGCAGAGCAAGACAGCCCCCACGTTCACGACTGCCTTGGTTGTGCAGTGCGCGTCGGCGGCGAGCTCTGGGGCGCACTGACCCTGGACGCCCTGGCCCCTGACCGTTTTGACGGGCTGAAACTGACCGAGCTGCGGGCCTATGTCGCCGCCACCTCCGCGGCAATTCTGACCAGCCAGACTATCGAGGCACTGCGCGAGCGGGCCGCACACAATAGCGAGGTCGCCCGCCACCTGATCGCCGCCACAGCGCCGCAGGAAATGATCGGCGACAGCCCCTGCATGCGGGCGCTGCAGGAGGAAACCCATACGGTCGCACCCAGCGGCCTGTCGGTACTGATTACCGGCGAGACCGGAGTCGGCAAGGACCTGGTGGCGCGCAGCATCCATCGTCACTCGCGCAGGGCTGAGGAAGCACTGGTGCAGGTTAACTGCGCCGCCCTGGCAGAATCAGTGGTAGAAAGCGAACTGTTTGGTCACGTGCGTGGCGCCTTCACCGGCGCTCTAAGGGACCGGCTCGGGCACTTTGAACTCGCGGACAAAGGCTCCCTTTACCTGGATGAGGTTGGCGAACTTCCCCTTGCGATCCAGGCCAAACTGTTGCGCGCCCTGCAGAATGGTGAGATTCAGGCAGTGGGCAGCGACCGCATTAAGTCGGTGGATGTACGCATCATCGCGGCAACCAACCGCAACCTGCAGGAGGAAGTGGCTGCCGGCCGCTTCCGCGACGACCTTTACCACCGCCTGAGCGTGTACCCGCTGGCCGTGCCCCCGTTGCGCGAACGGGGGCGCGACATCGAGGCGCTGGCCGGGCACTTCCTGGAGCGACTGCAGCACAAGCTAGGCTATCGCCGACTGCGCCTGAGCCGCAAGGCCACCGCACTACTCCGCAGTTACGCCTGGCCCGGCAATGTGCGGGAACTCGAACACATGCTCGCCCGCGCCGCACTCAAAGCCGCCAGCGAACAGGGACGTGAAGCCAGAATCATCAGCGTGACGCCGCATCACCTCGATATCTCACAGCACGGCCCGCACGCTGGCGGGCCAGATGTGCCAACCGAAACCGCTGCCAGCCCCGGCGCCCCATGCGCCGGGGCTGGCCTACGCGACCAAACGGAAGCATTCCAACGCCAGCTAATAATCCGTCAGCTCGAGGCCAGTGGCGGCAACCTCGCTGCCGCCGCACGCGCCCTGCGAGTCGACCGAAGCAACCTGGCGCGCACTTTGCTGAGGCTGGGTATTACCTGATCGATTTAGTCCGCTAGGCCAGCTCGTAGCAGGGCCGGTAGTCAGCCTCGCACTCGCCCAGCTTCATGCGGTGCTCCCGCACCATCATCCGCAGCAGATTGTCCATGGACTGCAGCAGGTCGACGTCGCCGCGCAGGCGGTAGGGACCGTGGCGCCGCACCTGCTCGATCCCGAAGGTCTTGACGTTACCGGCGACCAGGCCGGAGAAGGCCCGCCGCAACTGGCTCGCCAGTTCACTCGGGGGCAGGTCACGGGACAGCTCCAGGGAGGCCATCGCCTCGTGGGTGGGAATAAAGGGGCGCTGCAGGGAGGCCTCGACCTCCAGTGACCAGTTGAAATAATAGGCCTCCCGGGACTTGCGCCGGGCGGCGTGCACCCCGTCCACCGCCTCGCGCACCTCGCGCCCGACCTCGTCCGGGCTGCCCACGATGACCCGGAAATATTCGCGCACCTCTTCTCCCAGGCAGTGCACCAGGAATCCCTGCAGCTGCTCGAAGTAGCCACGACAGGATTCCGGCCCGGCGAAAACCAGGGGTATATTCGCGGGATCCCGGGCCCGCATCAGGATGCTGAACAGGTAGAGCAGCTCCTCCACCGTGCCCACCCCGCCGGGGAATACGATAATGGTGTGGGCAAGGCGAACAAAGGCCTCCAGGCGCTTCTCGATGTCCGGCATGATCACCAGCTCGTTGACGATCGCGTTGGGTGATTCCGAGGCGATGATGCCCGGCTCGCTGATCCCGATGTAGCGACCATCCTTGATCTGTTGCTTGGCGTGGCCCACGGCGGCGCCCTTCATCGGCCCTTTCATGGCCCCGATCCCGCAGCCGGTGACGATATCCAGGCCGCGCAGGCCCAGCTCGTAGCCCACCTGCTTGGCGTAGTCGTACTCTTCCCGGGGAATCGAGTGGCCACCCCAGCAGACCACCAGCTGGGGTGGCACGTCGGGGCGCACGATCCCCGCGTTGCGCAGGATACGAAACACCGTGTTGGTGGTTTCCTCGGCACCGACGGTGGCCGGCTGGCCGGCGGTAATCTTGAAGTCGGTGTACACGATATCGCGCAGGGCCGAGAACAGGTGTTCCTGTATCCCGCGAATCATGCGCCCGTCGACGAAGGACTGCCCCGGGGCGTTAAACAGCTCCAGGCGCAGGCCGCGGGACTGGGGAACCAGGCGAATATCGAAGTCCGCGTAGTCGGCGTAGATCTTGGCCGCGTCGTCCTGCTGGCTGTCGGTGTTGAGAATCGCCAGGGCGCAGCTGCGGAACAGGTCATAGAGCTCGCCGCGGCTCTCGCTCAGGCCCTCAATCTCGGCGCGGGACAGGAGATTGAGAGACTTGATCGGGTTGATGATGGCGTGGTCGATCTTGTGCATGGTTTGGCGCTTTCCCGGTAACTGGCGGCTCACACCTTAGCACCCGGGGCAGCAGCGGGCGACGCCTTCCTGTCTTTCCGCAAAAGCGCAGGGCACAATGTCCGCCAGGAAAGGACCCGGAGAATCCATATGCGCAAACTCCTGCCGGCCATCGCCCTGCTCATCCTCGGCTGTGGCCCCGCTGCCTACGCCGATGAGGTCGAGTTCCTCAACAACAGCGCCGCCCTGGCCGAGGGCCTGCCCTTCTCCGAGGCGGTGCGGGTCGACGACACGCTGTATCTGTCGGGCCAGATCGGCACCATGCCCGGCAGCAAGACCCTGGTGCCCGGCGGTATCGTTGCCGAGGCGGAGCAGACCCTGACCAATATTCGCGACGTGCTACAGCGCCATGGCCTGGGCATGGAAGATGTGGTGAAGTGCACCGTGATGCTGGCTGACATCGACGAGTGGGCCAGCTTCAACACCATCTACACCCGCTATTTCACTCGACCCTACCCCGCCCGCAGCGCCTTTGGCGCCAACGGCCTGGCCCTGGGAGCGAAGGTAGAGGTGGAGTGTATTGCCGTAGCAGGTGAATGATTGCGGACGCGCTCACCCTGCAGCGCCCGCAAACATCCGCCAGAGCCCCGCCCTGCTGAAAGGCGGGGGATCATAGCGGCCGCCAGCCTGAACCGGTATATTAGATACCACTTAATATACATTCCGGGTCAGGCCTTATGTCACCGCTGAACACGCCGGCACTTCTGGCGTATCCTTTTCGCGTTTTCTTTCTCCTGGCCGCGCTTTTCGCCGCGCTGTCGGTCGCCGTCTGGGGCCTGCAGGTCCTTGGCGCGGGCTTGCCCCCGGTGTTTAACAGCCGGTGGCACGCCCACGAGATGCTGTACGGCTTCGTCCCTGCCGCCATTGCCGGATTTCTGCTTACAGCGATCAGTAACTGGACCGGAACGCGTCCGCCGACCGGTACGCCGCTGGCCGCGCTCGCGGCACTGTGGATCGCCGGCCGCCTGGCCGTGTGGATAGAGCTTCCCCCGCTGGCCGCAGCGCTGACCGACGGGGCGTTTCTCCCGGTCCTGGCCCTATACTGCGGCCGGGTACTGTGGCGGGCGCGCCTCTACCGCAATCTGGGGCTCGTGGCGGTGTTGCTGGTGCTGGCCACAGGCAACGGCCTGATGCATGCCGGCCAGCTGCTGCAGAGGCCGGACTGGCAAGCCGCGGGCATGCTGCTGGGCCTCGACTTTATCAGCGTCCTCATGGTGATTATCGCCGGGCGCATCACGCCCGCCTTCACGCATAACTGGCTGCGCGCGCGAGGCATCACGACCGGCCCCACACCCGGCGCTGCCTGGCTGAATCCGGCGGCAATCTTCAGCATCGTTCTGCTGGCACTGGCCAGCCAGGCGCGGCTGCCGGAACCCGTCACCGGCCTGCTGGCGCTGGCGGCCGCAATCGCCAACGGAGCGCGGTTGCTTACCTGGGGCGGCTGGCGTGCCGCTGCGGAGCCGCTGCTGTGGGTCCTGCACCTGGCATATGCCATGCTGGTGATCGCGCTCGGTCTGCGTGCCGCCAGCCTGCTTGTCCCCGGCGCCGTCGCCACACCCACAATCTGGTATCATGCGCTGGGAGTTGGCGGCATGGGGCTGCTTATCCTGGGCGTTATGGCGCGTGTCAGCGTAGGCCATACCGGCAGGCCCCTGGCGCTCCTGCGCGGAGGCACCCTGATGCTCTCCTCCCTGATCGTTGCAACCCTGGCCAGGCTGGCGGTTGCCGCCGGCTTTATCGATTACTCGCAGGGGCTCGGCGCCGCGGCCCTGGCCTGGATTGTCGCCTTCCTGGCCTTCGCGGTGATATACGGTCCGATACTCTGCCGCCCCAGGGCGGACGGTCGCCCTGGATAACAGCGAGCAAACCGATTTGCAGATTACGCAACATACCGACTACGCCTTCCGCACGCTGATCTACCTCGCACTCAAAGACGGGGAAAAGGCGACGATCGGCGAGATCGCACAGAGCTACGGCATCTCCCGCAACCACCTGAACAAGGTCGTCAACCGGCTCCACCAGCACGGCCATGCCGTTGCAACCCGGGGCAAGAACGGCGGCCTGCGCCTGGCGCGGCCACCCGAGTCGATCAACCTGGGCAAGGTGTTCCGGGACATGGAAAAAGACATCGGCGTGGTGGAGTGTTTGCGTGGCAGCGAGGGCTGCCCCCTGCACACCGGCTGCGAATTGAAGCGAACCTTTGCCGCGGCAACCAGCGCCTTCGTTGCCGTACTCGACGGCCGGCACCTCTCAGACCTGCTGTCGGGACCCGCCTCCATGCGGCAGGTACTGGCGATCAGCTCGTAACACTGCGGGCACAGCCCTCGCTTGTTCGCGCAACCCGGCTGATGCGCTTCTGCCGCAGCCAAACCAGGATACCGCAATGCGCCCTGCGGGCGCGCCGGTGCTTGACGGGACCCCTTGATCACCGCTATAAGTGGTATTCTATTTACTTGTTATAGATAGAGCGTCCCCGCGGCGCCCGGCAGGAGCACCTCATGTCTGACAGGCTATCCCGCAACGCCGCCCGCAACATCTTCTTCGGCGGCTCGACGTTTTTCTTCCTCGTGTTCGCGGCCCTGACTGCCCACAGCCACTGGTATGTGGTCAATGTTTCCACTGACCGCGAGGGGCTGACTGAAAGCGTGGCCCGCGGCAAGCACGTGTGGGAGAAGCACAGCTGCATCAACTGCCACAGCATCCTCGGCGAGGGTGCCTACTTCGCCCCGGAACTGGGTAACGTGTGGACGCGTTACGGCGGGCACGAGAACCCCGAGGCAGCCCGCGCCGGGATCAAGGGCTGGATCAAGGCACAGCCCCTCAATGCGCCGGGGCGCCGCCGCATGCCCGCATTCGAACTGAGCGAGCAGGAACTTGACGACCTGGTGGATTTTTTCCGCTGGACTGACGACATCGATACCCAGGGCTGGCCACCCCACCCCGCGGGGTAAGCGGCACACCGGCTGACAGGAGTCTTAACGCAATGAAATACGAAACCCAGCAAGTTGCACTGCCCTTCTTTGCCGTGGCCATGGCCCTGTTCGTGCTGCAGGTCGTGTTCGGTCTGCTGGCCGCCACGGTTTACGTCGCGCCGGAGTTTCTCTCGGAGATGCTGCCCTTCCACATCATGCGCATGAGCCACACCAACCTGCTCATCGTCTGGCTGCTGATCGGCTTTATGGGCTGCACCTACTATCTGATGCCCGAGGAGGCAGAAACCGAGATCCATAGCCCCATGCTTGCCTACGTGCAGCTGGCCATCTTCGCTGTCGCCGGGGCGGGAGCGCTGGTGAGCTACCAGTTCGGGATCCACGAGGGTCGCGAATTCCTGGAACAGCCGCTCTGGTGCAAGATCCTGATCACCATCTCCTTCCTGATCTTTCTCTATAACACCACCAGGACCCTGCTCGCCGGCCGCAAAACCGCGATCAACGGGGTCCTGATGCTGGGCCTCTGGCTGGCGGCAGTATTCTGGCTGTTTGCCTTTTACAATCCCAGCAACCTGTCCCTCGACAAGCTTTACTGGTGGTGGGTTGTGCACGTCTGGGTCGAGGGTGTGTGGGAACTGATCATGGCGTCCCTGCTCGCCTACCTGCTGATCAAGATGACCGGCGTGGACCGCGAGGTGATCGAGAAGTGGCTCTACGTGATTATCGGGCTGGCACTGTTCTCAGGCCTGCTCGGCACCGGCCACCACTACTACTGGATCGGGACACCGGGCTACTGGCAACCCCTGGGCAGCATCTTTTCGACCCTGGAAGTGGCGCCCTTCTTTGCCATGGTGATGTTTGCCTTTTACATGTTCTGGAAAGGTCGCCGCAATCACCCCAACAAGAGCGCCATGCTGTGGACGCTGGGCAGTGCCACCGTGGCCTTCTTTGGCGCCGGGGTCTGGGGCTTTATGCACACCCTGTCCTTCGTGAACTACTACAGCCATGGTACCCAGGTCACGGCCGCCCACGGCCACCTCGCCTTCTTCGGCGCCTACGTGATGATGGTGCTGGCAATCATTACCTACGCCATGCCCCAGTTACGCCGGATACAGCCCTATAACCAGGTCCTCAACATGTGGAGTTTCTGGATGATGACCTCGGCCATGTGCTTCATGACCTTTACCCTGACCTTTGCCGGTGTCGTGCAGACCCACCTGCAGCGCGTGATGGGGGTGAACTACATGGAAGTGCAGGCGCAGCTGGGCATCTTCTACGCCATGCGCCTGGGCGCGGGCGTCGTGGTCGCCATCGCCGCGATCATGTTCCTCTGGGCCGTGTTCGGCCGGGCACGTGAGCAACTCCCCGAGGGCGGCCCGGTACTGACGAACGCGTGATGAATAGTGCATCGCCAGCCCCCGCTGCAGCGGGGGACGCCCTGCCCTACTACCAGAGCATTGGCAACGAGTGCGAGCTGTTCCGTCACGCCTTTGCCCAGCGACTGCCACTGCTCCTGAAGGGCCCCACCGGCTGCGGCAAGACCCGCTTCGTGGAACATATGGCGGCCGCGCTTGGCAAGCCGCTGTATACCATCGCCTGCCACGACGACCTGAGCGCCGCGGACCTGACCGGCCGCTATCTGCTGCGCGATGGCGAGACGGTCTGGGTCGACGGACCGCTTACCCGCGCGGTGCGACACGGCGGTATCTGCTACCTCGACGAAGTCGTGGAAGCGCGCAAGGACGTGACCGTGGTCCTGCACCCGCTGACCGATAACCGCCGGATTCTGCCCCTGGATCGCACCGGGGAGGAGCTACGGGCGCCGGCGGACTTTATGCTCGTGGTGTCCTATAACCCCGGGTACCAGCACATACTCAAGGCCCTGAAACCCAGCACGCGCCAGCGCTTTGTCGCCCTGGGCTTTGATTTTCCGCCGCCAGAGCAGGAGCGGGCCATCCTGGCAGCCGAGAGCGGTCTGCCGCTGCCCCAGGCCACGACCCTGGTGAACCTGGCTACCCGGCTTCGCAGCCTCAAGGGCCAGGACCTCGAAGAGGGCGTATCCACCCGCCTGCTGATCTACTGCGGCACCCTGATCCAGGCCGGCATGCCGGTCATGGAAGCCGCTCGCGCAACGCTGGTTGAACCCCTGACCGACGACGCGGATGTACAGGAGGGGCTGCTGGAGGCGATCCGCGCGACCTTCGGGGAAGACTGAGGCTGCTGCTGTGGCATTTGCAATCGAGCTGGAAGAGTGGGTGGGCGCACTCTGGCACCGCTGGGCCACCAGCAAACCCAGTTATACACAATACCCCGAGGCCGCCGTCGAATTACGCGCGATCCAGCAGGCACTCGGGGTGTTCTTTCGTCTGGGCGGGGGGCACCCTGGCCTGGCCGTGGGCGCAATTACGGATCGGGCATCGGGGCACAGGCTAAGCCTGCGCCAGCGCCTCGGCTACGAGGTTGAGCAGCTACCGCAACCCCGCCGCGACGACGAGGCCCTGCGCTTGCCCGCGTCGATCGCGGTATTTCCCGAACGGGAGCTGAATCGCGACCTGTATTTCTGGCTGGCAGCACTCCTCGCAGTTGCCGGCCCCGACGCGCGGTGCCGGGATCCGTTACAGGCGGATGTCCTCGCGATACGCGACGCCAGGGCGCGCAGCGAAGCGGTGCTTGCAGCCTTCCCCGGGCTGGTCGCGAGGTACCAGCGTCTGCGGGCAGCCGCACTGGATGCGCGTCCACCCCGCCACAACCTGCCCCCGCAGGAAGCCGCCGTGGAGCGGGCCATCCGGCGCCTGCTGGGTGAACACGGGGCCGCGAGCGAGGACCCCCTGTGCACGGCCGTGCTGGATGCCACTGTCCCTGTCGATGAATTTCGCGCGGCGCTGGGCTACCGGGGCTTGCTGCCACCGCCGCTGTGGGGCCTGGTCACTACGCAGGCGAGTTCGGGCGACACCACCGAGGGTGAAGCCGATGAGGAAGCGGCGGAGCAGGCGGTACAGGCCCTCCCGGGCGGGGCGCGCAAAGCCGTCCGCAAGCGACAGGAGCAGAGCGAGCGCGACGACCCGCTGATCTTCAATCGCTTCGAGAAAATGCTGTCGCTGGCGGAGATGGTCAATTTAAACCGCATGGTCGATGACGACCCTGACCCCAAGGCCAGCAAGAGCGCGGACCAGTTGGAGGAATTGACGCTCAGTCCGCAGGCAAAAAAAGTCGCGTCACGCCTGCAGGTGGAGCTGGACCTAGCGCCGCGGGCGGCGATCGCTGGCCAGCTCAGCGGCCCGCACAGTTACCCGGAATGGGACTACCGACGACAGGCCTACCTGCCTGCCCAGAGCCGGGTCATCGTTGAGCAGCACCCGGGCAACAGCGAGGGCTGGCAGGCAGACGCGCGAACCCGCCGCCGAATTCGCCGGGTACAGCGCCACTTTGAGGCCCTGCGCCCGCGGCGTGTGATCCTGCGCGCCCAGCCCGACGGTCACGACCTGGACACGGACGCCGCCGTGCGCGGCTACTGCGACCAGCGCGCGACCGGGCAGCCCAATGAACAGCTGTTTCTGGCCAGCCGGCAGCAGGCGCGGGATCTCGCGGTCAGCATACTGGTGGACCACTCTCTCTCCACCGAGGCCTGGCTGGAAGACCGCCGAATCATTGATGTGATCCGGGAAGCACTCTGGGTGCTCGCGCACGGCCTGCACGGCTGCGGGGAGGACTACAGCATTGCCACCTTCACCTCCCACCGGCGCCAGCGGGTCTGGTTCCGGCCGATCAAGGACTTTGCAGAACGCATGGGGCCACGCGTGGCGCAACGCATCGCCGCACTGGAACCGGGCTCGTACACCCGCATGGGTCCTGCCATCCGCCATGCGGCGGCTGAACTCGCCCTGCGCCCCAACAGGCACCGGCTCCTGCTCCTGCTCAGCGATGGCAAGCCCAACGACACCGATTACTACGAGGGCCGCTACGCAATTGAGGATACCCGGCGGGCAGTGCTGGACGCACAACGGGAGGGTATTCGCCTGTTCGCCATCACCGTGGACCGGGAGGCGGCCGCGTACATACCCCGGCTGTTCGGACCTGGCGGTTACGCCCTGGTGGAAAGACCCGAGAAACTGGTGGAGGCCCTGCCCCGCATCTACCGGCAGATCACCCGGACCTGAGCCTGCCCGCGGACGACATCGCGTTTCAGGACACCGGACGATGCGCCGTCAGGCGACTCAGGCCAAACGCGCAACGCCCCACCAGCCAGGCCAGCTGTGTAGTAAAGACCACGTAGCCCAGTAACCAGGCAGTTTGCGCGGGCCACCCGTGGCGGCCCAGCCACCACCAGGCCAAAGCACCGGCGACCAGGATGCCGACGGCCCACCAGAAGGTCCTGATCTGGTAGCGCAAGTGGCTGGCGACCCAGGTCGCACTGCGCCCGCGCCAGAGATAGGCGAGCATGATCCCGGCAGGGGCCGTGACCAGCGTCATGATGCTGCCCAGCAACAGGCCGTAAACCACTACGGCGGTGCCCCTGCCAGCGGCATCCTTGCTGTGGGACTGGTTCAGCCCGGTGTTCATCGGCATGCTCCGCGCATCTTGCCCAAGGAAAAAAGAGTCGCATCGGGTGCCCCGGAATTCAACCCCGGTCAGTCCCCCGCAAACATCCGCCAGAGCCCCGCCAGGCTGACTATCAGCAGGCCGCCGCCGAGGATCTGGAAAAAGATCCCGGTATCGGCGCGCAGGGTGTAGCGGTGGAAGCGCAGCCCGATCACGTGCCCGATCGCCGCGCAGGGTAACAGCCATAGATGCTGCCGCCACTGCAGGTCCACGCCGGTCCAGGCAAAGGCCGCCAGCTTGATCGCCACCAGCACGAACCAGAGCACAAACAGGGTGTCGCGTAGCTCATGCCGGGCGACCCGGCTGGCCGCCACAGGCACCACCAGCGGTGCGGCGATCAGGGAGGTGCCACTGACGTAGCCCCCCAGCAGCATGAACACGGTATCCACCACCCGGCTGTTGCTCTTGAATGGGCGCTGCAGCAGGTAGCTGAGGGAATAGACCGCGACCACCAGGAAGATAAATCCGCTGACGATGGTCGTCGGCAGGGTGAGGACCCCCGCCACACCGATCAGCTTGGGAATGATCATCAGCGCCAGGGCGTAGCGCAGGAAGGTCCAGTTGACGGTGGCGGGGGCGCTGCCCTCACTGGCGCGCCGGTGCGCAACGGCCACGGTGAGGCCGGAGAAAAACAAAAGATGAACGCTGATGATCGGCAGGTAGACCAGGGGGGCGTTGTGCACCATCAGCAGGAAAGGCAGGGTCAGGACGGCGCCACCGAAGCCCAGGCCGGAGCGTACAAAGCCGCTCCAGATAAACAAGCCCGCAATCGCGAGGTACTGCCAGTCGCTCAGGCCTTCCATGGACGATCTCCCCCGGACTGCTCCGCCGTCACAATCGTTGCCCGCCGGGGCCAAAACAGGCAGTCTATCCTATTGCATGGCGACGATTGAACTGCAGCAGGGCGCTAGGGAGGCCAGGCCTTGAAACTTTCCACCTTCGGGCAAAAATTCGCCGGGCGCTCCGGGGTTGTCCAGCTGATGGACGACCTCGGCAGCGCCCTGGCCGACAATCCCGAGATGATCTTTATGGGCGGGGGCAACCCCGGGCGCCTGCCGGGCGCGGAGAGGCTGTTCCGGGAGGCGCTAGAGGCAATCCTTGCCGACCCGGACCAGCGCCACAGCCTGTTCGGGATTTACCAGTCACCCAAGGGCGATCGCGCGCTGCGGGAGCAGATGGCGGGCTACCTCAGGGGCGAGTTCGGCTGGTCCCTGGGACCCGAAAACATCGCCGTGAGCAATGGCAGCCAGGCCGCCTTTTTCCTGCTGTTCAACATGCTCGGCGGGCGTGCAGCGGATGGCACGCCCCGGGAAATCCACCTGCCGCTGGCGCCCGAGTACATCGGTTACGCCGACGTGGGCGTGGATTCCGGGCTGTTTACCGCCACCCGCCCACAGGTCGACCTGATGGACAACCAGCTGTTCAAGTACCGTGTCGATTTCTCGCAGCTGGCGCTGACCGAGCACACCGCGGCCCTGTGCGTGTCGCGTCCGACCAATCCCACCGGCAACGTGCTGACCGACGACGAGGTGGCGCAGCTGGATGCCATCGCCCGCCAGCGCGACATCCCCCTGATCATCGACGGCGCCTACGGCCTGCCCTTCCCGGGCATCGTGTTCGAGCCGGCGCAGCCCCACTGGAACGACAACACGATCCTGGTGCTCAGTCTCTCCAAGCTGGGCCTGCCCGGGGCACGGACCGGCATCATCGTCGCCAGCGAGGCCTTGATCGAGGCCTTCACCAATGCCAACACGATTCTCAGCCTGGCCTGCGGCACCATCGGTCCCGCCCTGGCCGGCCGCCTGCTCGCCAGTGGTCAGATGCAGACCCTGTGCCGGGACGTGATCACGCCCTTCTACCGCGAACGCTCGGCGCAGACCCTGGCCCAGTTCCAGCGGGCCCTGGCCGGACTGCCCTGCCGGATTCACAAGCCGGAGGGAGCGATTTTCCTGTGGCTGTGGTTCGAGGGCCTGCCCATCAGCAGCGAGGCCCTGTACCAGCGCCTGAAAGCCCGGGGCGTACTGGTGGTGCCCGGGGAAAATTTCTTCGTCGGCCTGGACGCCAGCTGGACACACCAGCATGAGTGCATTCGCGTCTCCTACGCCCAGGATGCCGCCAGCGTGCAACGCGGCGTGGATATCATCGCCGAGGAAGTCCGCCGGGCCTACGCACAGGCCTGAGCACCACTTTGCAGGCGCCACCCCGGGTGCGCCAACGAGCGTGCCCCGCCGGTGCGCGTCTGCTAGCATGGCGCCATCTTTTTGAACTCGCCCGGGAGTCTGTGTGCTGCGCATTTTGCTCTATCTGTTCGGCATTCCCCTGCTACTGGTCCTGGCGGTCGCCCTGCTGCTGCCCCTGTTTCTGGACGAGGAGCGCCTGCTCGCCCTCGCGGCCGACACCCTGGAAGAGAAGACCGGCGCCCAGCTGACGGTTAACGGCGGCGCCGAGTTCAGCCTGCTGCCCCGCATCGGTCTGCAGCTCGCCCAGGCTGAACTGGCGCTGCCCGGGGAAAACCAGCCCGACCTGAGCGTTCGTTCGCTGGCCATCGGCGTCAAGCTGCTGCCCTTGTTTTCGCGCAGCGTCGAGATCGACGGGCTGACCCTGGAGGGGCTGTTGGTCAACCTACCCGCCCCGGCGGAGCCCCCCCAGCGCGCCAGCGAGGGTTTGAGCGATGCGGAACTGGATGCCTTTTATGCCGCGCGACGCCAGGCCCTGGCCGAGGCAGGCCAGAAGGCCGGGGCCCGCGATGCCCTGGCGCTGCCGATGGCGCTGGAGGTAGATAAACTCAGGGTCCTGGACTCGCGCATCGTACTGCTCGGGCGCGGCAACGAGGCGCCAACGATTATCGACCTGGAACTCCTGCGCGCTACCGATCTCAACCTCGATGGCCTGCCGGTGCCCGTCAAGCTGGCCCTGCGCATGGCCAGCGGCGATGGCGGCGACCCCGTCCGGCTCGAGATGGAAACCCGCTTTACCCTGGATGCAGACGCCCAGATGCTTCAACTCGCGGACCTGACGGCCGGCATTAGCGGCATCACCGCCGAGCCCATCCAGCTGGCCGCGAGTGGCAGCGCGGATTTGCAGCGCCTGGCAGCAGACCTGGCGCTGACCCTGGACATCGGCGCCGCCTCGGGTGAGGGCAAGGTGCGCTACGCCAGCTTCGAGAGCCCGCAAATTGATGCCAACCTGCAATTCAACCAGCTGAGCCCGGCCCTGCTGGCACTGGCCGGGCCCGCGGCGGCACAGAAGCGCGACAGTGACGACGCCGGCAGCACCGGCGATGAACCCCTGCCCCTGGCTGCACTGCGCAGTATCGACAGCCGGGTCGCCCTGCGGGTGGACAGCGCCCGCTTCGACGCCCATGAGATCACCGACCTGCGCACGCAGCTGCGCCTGGTGGACGGGGTGCTGCGGATCAATCGCCTTGAGGGCAAGCTGCACGGCGGCGAGCTGGATATGGTCGCCACCCTGAATGCCGGGCACAACACCGCCAAGCTGGCCACCCGCGGAGCGCTGAACAACGTCGACCTGCCACGCCTGCTAAGCGCCCTGGACGCCGAGCCCATTCTCACCGGCAGTGCCTCCCTGGACTGGAAGCTGGCCAGCGAGGGTCGCACCCGCAACGCCCTGCGCGACAAGCTCAACGGCCCCCTGGGGCTGCACACCCGCGACCTGGTGCTGCAGGGCCTGGGCATTGAGCGCATGCTTTGCGAGGCGGTAGCGCTGGTTAACCGCGAAGCCCTGCAGGCCGAGCTACCCACAGACAGCGCATTCCAGGCGCTCACGCTGGACGTGGCGCTGGCCGGGGGCAAGGCCCGCCTGGCGCCGCTGAACGCCGAGTTGCAGCACGTCAAACTGACCGGCGAGGGCGACCTGGAACTCGCCAGTCTCGATTTCGACGCCGACTTCGCCGCGCGCCTGTCGCCGGAGCTGGCGAGCCTCGACCCCGCGTGTCGGGTCAACGAGCGCTACACCGCGATCGCCTGGCCACTCGCCTGTGAGGGCAATCTCGGCGGCGAACCCGCCGACTGGTGCAGGGTAAATACCAGCGAGATCGTGGAGGACCTGACCAAGCAGGAGGTCCAGCGCAAGGTGGAAAAAGAAGCGGGCAAACTACTGAATAAATTCCTGGAGCGGGATTGATCCCCCCAAGGCAATGATGGAGACGGAAAACACGATGCAGGCAGACAAGGCACTACGCGTGTCGGGCGAACGACTCTGGTCGCGCCTGATGGAAATGGCAAGCCATGGCGCCACGCTGGCTGGCGGCTGCAATCGCCAGGCCTTGACCGATGAAGACCGGGCCGGGCGCGAACTTTTCGCGCACTGGTGCGAGGCCGCGGGATGCACGATCCGGCGCGACCGCATTGGCAACCTGTTTGCCCGGCGCGCGGGCAGCGATCAGGACCTGCCCCCGGTACTGGTAGGCAGCCACCTGGATACCCAGCCCAGCGGTGGCAAATACGACGGCGTCTATGGCGTCCTCGCCGGCCTCGAGGTCATCGAGGCCCTGAACGACGCCGGGGTAGAGACCCGCCACCCCCTCGAAGTCGCGGTATGGACCAATGAGGAGGGCTGCCGCTTTGACACCGCAATGATGGGCTCCGCGGTCTGGGCCGGGGCAATGTCCCTGGAAGCGGCCTACGCCCTGGCGGATCACGCCGGCGCCACGGTCGAGGAGGAGCTGCAGCGTACCGGGGAACTGGGCGAGGCACCCGCCAGCGCGGGCGAGGTGCATGCGGCCTTTGAACTGCATATCGAACAGGGCCCGGTGCTGGAGGCCGAGGCACTTGCCATCGGCGTGGTCACCGGCGTGCAACATATGAGCCGCCACCGGGTCCGCATCCACGGCCAGGAGACCCACGCCGGCCCGAGCCCCATGCACCTGCGCAGGGACCCGGTCATGGTCCTCGCGGAATGCCTGCCGCGCCTGTATGCCATGGCCGCGGACCAGGGTGAGGACAGCCGCGTCACCATCGGTTGCCTGGACGCACGTCCCGGCTCCAGCAATACGGTGCCGGGCCTGGTGGAATTCACCGTCGACCTGCGCCACCCCGATGCTGACCGCTATCGGGCCCTGCTGCAGGGGTTCAGCGGCATCCTGCAGGAGGCCGCCGGGCGTCTCGACATGCAGGTCCAGAGCGAATGCTTCTGGGAGGCGCCCGGGGTGAGCTTCGACCCGGACTGCGTCGCCGCCGTGCGCGGCGCGGTAGAGAGCCTGGGTTACAGCTTTCGCGAGATGGTCTCGGGCGCGGGACACGATGCCTGCAACGTCTCCCGGGTCGCCCCCACCAGCATGATTTTTATCCCCTGCAAGGATGGACTGAGCCACAATGAGGCAGAATCCATCACCCCCGAGCAGGCTGAATGCGGGGCCAATGTGCTGCTCCTGGCGGTGGCTGATCGCGCGGAGGTAGTGGTATGAACCTGTCTAATCGCCAGCCCGGGGGCAACAGCCCGGTGCTCAAGGACTGGGGCATGGACGCCGAGTACGGCCTGCTCCGGGATGTCCTGCTGGGCCCCATGGACCATTACCAGTGGCAGTCCGGCAATGCCATGTCGCGCCGCTCCCAGCGCCTGGGCCGACAGTTCGACGCCAGCGTCGCCCGCGCCCAGTTCCAGGAAATGCTGGACGCCTACCACCAGGCCGGGGTGACCACGCACATACTGGAGCCAGACCCCACATTGCCTTACCAGCTATACGCCCGGGATTCCTCGGTGATGACCCCCTGGGGGCCCATCATCACCCAGATGTACAGCCCCTGGCGCCGGGCCGAGTGGAAGGCGGTGCTGGAGTTCTACCAGTCACAGGATATCCCGATCTACGACGTGGTGACAGCGGGGCCACTGGAGGGGGGGGATTTCATGGTCCTCGAACCCGGCCTGATCCTCTGCGGCAGCAGCGGCGAGCGCACCAGCGCCCAGGGTCTGGCCCAGGTACAGTCCTGGGTCGAAGCGGAGGGCTGGGAGTTCGTCAGCTACGAATTCGACCCCTATTTCCTGCACCTGGACGTCAAACTCGCCATGCTGGCGCCCGGCCTCGCCGCGGCCTGCATCCAGGCCCTGGAGCAGTCCTTCGTGGACTGGCTGCGGGGGCGCGGCATTACCCTGATCGATATTTCCTACCGAGCCATGCTGGAACTTGGCTGCAACGTGGTGGCCCTGGGCCAGGACCGCGTGCTGCTGCCACGGGATAACGTCGAGCTGGCGGACAAGGCCCGGGCGGAAGGCCTGCAGGTGATCGACCCGGATGTGAGCATGTTCACCGCCGGCGGTGGCGGCGTGCACTGCATGTGCCAGCCGCTGCGACGCGAGGCGGCCCGGCCAGGTTAGGCCCGGCCAGGTTAGGCCCGGCCAGGTTAGGTCCGGCCGGGAGCAGTGCGGCCGGCTGAGGTCCGGCCAGGCCTCAATCAGATCAACGCAGACTCAGGGCGGCGATCTGGATCCTGGCCGCGGCACCGAACAGCAACGAGGCATCCGCATCCACCTGATCGGGCGGCACCAGCTCTGGCCAGGTGTCTGCCGCGAGCACATCGGCGATGTATTCATCCACCTGCGCCAGGGTGGTGGCAAGCTGGGATCCCTCTGGTGCATCGATGGCCGCGACCCGCGCGCGCGCAGTGAGGGTGAAGCCCAGGGCGTCCTGGTATTCGTGCCCGTTGACCACCTTGCCGTCCCTGACGCCGATCGCGTATTCCTCGCCCGCCGTGCGCAGCAGCTGGACCACGACCGCCAGGCTGGTGGCGGGGTCACCCCCATCGGCCCCGGCCTCGGCGGCAGCAATACCGGCCAGTACCGCCGCATAGGCACTCTCCACCGTATCCGGATCCGGTGGCTCCGCTGCCATCGCCGTGGTCAGGTCGCTTAGCTGGGGACCGAAGCCGGCAACTTCCCGCACCTCGAGGGCGGGCACCAGCCCCGCGTAGAGCTCGCTCTGCGGGTGTTTCATGTGCGTGCGCGCATGCTCGATATGCCCGGCGCGAAACAGCTCGACACCCACCAGCAGGTGGCCGCGCATCAGGCCCAGCTGGGTAAGGTACTGGGTGTCGCTGGTGACTGCGCTTTCGCTTCCGGCGCCCTCACCCTCGCCTTCTCCTTCACCCTCACCCTCACCCTCACCTTCACCTTCACCTTCACCCTCACCCTCTCCTTCACCTCCAGCAGCGAGGGCGAGCTGGATATTCGCGGTCGCCGCGGTGGGGTCAGCCCAGTCGGGTTCGCCGGCGCTGGTGGCGGCGGAGCCGCTGCCGACCAGGGCCGCCAGGCTGAGACTGGACCAGAGGCGGGTTCTCTTGTACCTGTGATGCATACTGTTGCTTCCTTGTGACATGGCCGGAAGTTGCCCTCCGGCGACTACAGACGGCTGCCCGGGCAGCCACTGGCACTGTTATAACAAACAGGGCATTATTTGCAAATGATTCTTATTAGCATAAAGGGAGATGGCCATGCTGACCTGTATCAGCGACCTGCTTGATGTTCACAGCCTGGCCGCCGTGCGCGAAACGCTGACCCGGGGCGAGCTGCAGGATGGCGCCCGGACCGCCGCTGGCCGCGCCCGCGCCGTCAAGCGCAACCAGCAGGCGGATCGCGAGGACCCCCGGGTGCTGGGTGCCAGCCGCCTGGTCGAGCAGGCCCTGTGGCGGCACCCGGTATTTGTCTCTGCCACCCGCCCCCGCCGCCTCGCCCGCCTCTTGCTGAGCCGGTACGGGGAAGGCATGGCCTATGGCGAGCATATCGATGCTCCGCAGATTGACGGGGTGCGTACCGATGTCTCCTTTACCCTGTTCCTGAATGAGCCCGAGGACTACGCGGGGGGCGAACTGGTGATTGCCTCGGGGGCGGGGGAGGATGCCCTCAAACTGGCCGCGGGCAGCGTGGTCTGCTACCCGTCGAGCTATCTGCACCGGGTGGAGCCGGTGACCGCCGGGGAGCGCCTGGTGGCGGTGGGCTGGCTACAGAGTGAAATCCGCAGCGCCGAGCAGCGGGTTCTGCTGTTCGAGTTCGACAGCGCCCTGGCCAGGCTGCGCGAAACACCCGGGGATACCCGCGCCCTGGACGCCCTGGCCAACGTGCGCGCCAACCTGACGCGCCTGTGGCTGGACGCGTAGAAAACTAGATAGCGGCGCTGAGGCGCTTGATGGTCACGTTGAGGATCTCGTCGTTCTCGGAGTAGTCCACGGGACAGTCGATCAGGTGGACACCGTCGGTGCTCAGGCATTGCTCCAGCAGCGGTGCGAGACCCTCGGTGCTCTCTACCCGGTGGCCATGGGCACCGTAGCTTTCCGCGTATTTGACGAAGTCCGGGTTGCCGTACTCCAGGCCCCAGTCGGCAAAGCCCATGTTTGCCTGCTTCCAGCGAATCATTCCGTAGGAGCTGTCATTGAGGATCAGGCAGGTCAGGTTCATGCCCAGGCGCACCGCGGTCTCCAGCTCCTGGCTGTTCATCATGAAACCGCCGTCCCCGCAGATGGCCATGACCTTGCGCCCGGGATGCACCAGGTGCGCAGCCATCGCCGAAGGCAGGCCGGCGCCCATGGTGGCCAGGGCATTATCCAGCAGCACCGTATTGGAGGCATGGGCGGTGTAGTTGCGCGCAAACCAGATCTTGTACACCCCGTTATCCAGGCAGATGATGCCGTCGTCGGGCATCACGCCGCGAATTTCCGCCACCAGGCGCTGGGGGTATACCGGGAACCGCGGGTCGTCCCGGCCCTCGGCGATGTTGGCATCGTGGTGCTCCTTCACCGCCATCATGCGGCTGAAATCCCAGTCCGGCCGCGGCTGCGCCTCCAGGCCATTGTTGATCTGCCAGATCGCATTGGCGATATCGCCGATGACCTCGAGCTGGGGGAAATAGACCGGGTCGACCTCCGCCGAGCGGAAGGACACGTGGATGACCTGGGTGCCCTCGGAGACTTCCACCGGGTTGGTTTCATGGTGATCCGAGCCGTCCGCCATCCTGCCGTGCTGCATGAAAAACGGGGGCTTCTCGATCACGTCGTGGCCGACGTTGATAATCAGGTCTGCCGCCTCGATCGCCCGGTGCACGAAATCACCCGCCGACAGCGCGGCACAGCCCATGAACAGGGCGTGGCGCTCGTCGATCACGCCCTTGCCGAGCTGGGTGGTGACAAAGGGGATGCCGAACTTGTCCACCATCTGGGTCAGCATCTTGCTGGTCAGCTTGCGATTGGCACCGGCACCAATGACCAGGATCGGCGAGCGCGCCCCGAGGATACGCTCCACTGCGAAGCGAATGGCCTTTTCCTCCGCCACCGGCCGGCGCACGGTGGAGGCGGGGATCGGGTACTGCTCGGTGTCCTCGTCGGCGATGTCCTCGGGTAGCTCGAGGTGGGCGGCGCCCGGTTTTTCCTCCTCGGCCAGGCGAATCGCCTCGCGCACCCGGCTGGGAATGTTATCGCTGGAGACGATCTGGTGCGCATACTTGGTAATGGGGCGCATCATCTCCACCACATCGAGAATCTGGAAACGACCCTGCTTGGACTTCTTCACCGGTTTCTGGCCAGTGATCATCAACATCGGCATGCCGCCGAGCTGGGCGTAGGCCGCGGCCGTGGTGAAATTGGTCGCCCCGGGACCCAGGGTCGACATGCAGACCCCGGCCTTGCCGGTGAAGCGGCCGTAGGTGGCTGCCATAAAGCCCGCGGCCTGCTCGTGGCGATTCAATATCAGCTTGATCGTTTTCGAGCGTGAGAGGGAATCCAGCAGGTCCAGGTTCTCTTCTCCCGGGATACCGAAGATGTACTCCACACCCTCCTTCTCGAGGGCCTGGACAAAAAGATCAGATGCCTTGGTCATTGGGGCCTGGCTCCGTGTCAGCGATAGAGATGTCCAATGATGCTAGCACAGGCGTGAAAAAGTGCCGGCTCAATTCCACCGGTACGGGAAATCATCCAAATGGAGGATGCCGCCGCAGGAGTGTTACCCCAAGCTGTGCGACACTAGAGTGCGACCCCGAGGGGTTGCCAGACAATAACAGCCAGGGACGCCCGCACCGATGCTCAAGCACCTCAAGGCCAGCGTACAGCCGATCAGCGAAGACGCCGCGTGGATAGACAGCGCCCTGCGCGAGCTCAACCTGCCCGCCCTGCTGATGTCCATCGTGCACATGACCGGCAGCAGTGACATCCTGCGTCGCGTCCACCCGCCGCGCATGGTGGATGTGGTGGAGGCCGGCGCCGCCACCGAGCCGCTGCTGGAGGGTGGTTACACCGCAAGCGAGGCCGAGACGATCTACGCCGCGGCCCGGGAAGCCATCGCCGCCTATCGCCAGCGCGGCCGGGAGCTGCCGGAACTGGAGCCGGCCCTGGTCGATGAGCTCTACCGCTTTATGCTGGACCGCAATCCGGACGATCAGTACCTCGAGTTCGTGCGCGAGGAAATCGCCCTGGACGGGATCGACCGCCGCGGCCTGGCGCTGGAGTCCGAGACCCTGCGCGAGCGCGCGGCGGCATTCCCGGTGGTCATCATCGGCGCCGGCATGGGCGGCGTATTGGCGGCCATCCGCCTGGGGGAAGCCGGTATCCCCTATACCCTGATCGAGAAGAATCCCGGCATCGGCGGCACCTGGTACGAGAACAAGTATCCCGGCTGCCGGGTGGACGTGCCGGGGCACAGCTACAGCTACTCCTTCGCACCCAATCACGCCTGGAGCTGCCACTTCCCGCTGGCTGACGAGATCCGCGCCTATTTCGACCGCTGCGCGCGCGAGTACGGGGTCATTCCCCACACCCGTTTCAACACCGAAGTGCGCGAGGCCCGCTTCGACGAGACCACCCAGACCTGGCAGGTAGAGGTGACCGACGGCGACGGCGTCACCAGTACGCTCGAGGCGCGCGCGGTGATCAGCGCCGTGGGACAACTCAACCGGCCGCGCCTGCCGGACATCCAGGGCCTGGACAGCTTCCGCGGCCCCCTGGTGCACTCGGCACAGTGGCCGGATGACCTGGACCTCAACGGCAAGCGGGTGGCGGTCATCGGTTCCGGCGCCAGCGCCTTCCAGATCATCCCCGAGGTGGCGAAAACCGCGCGGGCACTCACCGTATTCCAGCGCTCGCCGGCCTGGATGTTCCCCAACCCCGGCTACCATACCGAGGTGTCAGCGGCCCAGCGCTGGGCCCTGGAAAAACTGCCCTACTACTCCAAGTGGTATCGCTTCTGGCTGTTCTACACCTCGATCGAGGGGGTGTACGACAAGACCCTGGTCGACCCGGCCTGGGACAGGCCCGGGGCGGTGAGCGCGGCGAACGATGCCATGCGCGAAGTCCTCGCGGGCTGGATCGACTCCCAGGTGAACGATCCGGCGCTGCTGGACAAGGTTCTGCCGACCTACCCGCCCTTCGGCAAGCGCATCCTGCAGGATAACGGCAGCTACCTGGCCGCCCTGCAGCAGGACAACGTGAGTGTGGTGACCGAGGGTATTAGCGCGATCACGCCCGGCGGCGTGCGCACCGCGGACGGCAGCGAACACGCCGTCGACGTCATCGTCTGCGCCACCGGCTTCCATGCCGACCGCTTTCTCTACCCCATGACCATCGTCGGCCGCGACGGGATCGAGCTCAATCGCCAGTGGTCGGACACCAATGGCCGCGCCTATCTCGGCATCACCGTGCCCAACTTTCCCAACCTGTTCTGTATCTACGGCCCCAACACCAACCTGGTGGTCGCCGGCAGCATCGCCCACAACGCCGAATCCCAGGTGAATTACATCCTGCGCTGTATCCGGCTGCTGCTGGAGCGGGACGCCGCCACCCTGGACTGCCGACGGGCGGTCCACGACGCCTATAA
This sequence comes from Sediminihaliea sp., assembly GCA_965222335.1. GTDB lineage: Bacteria > Pseudomonadota > Gammaproteobacteria > Pseudomonadales > Halieaceae. The sequence goes on from OZ244944.1 coordinate 1,783,297, forward strand.
CGAGGAGGTCGACCGGATCAATGCCGGTACTGCCTGGGGCTCGCCGGTGGTGAACAACTGGTACAAGAACGACCAGGGCCGGGTGACCGCCAATCTCCCCTTCCGGATTATCGACTACTGGCAGATGACCAAGCAGCCGGATCCCGAAGACTATGTGTTTCGCTGAGCCCGCCTGCGCAGGGCCGACATCCACCGCCGCATGAATACCGGAGAATAGAGCTATGGCAGAGTTTCAGGACAAGGTCGCGCTGGTCACCGGCGCCGGTGGCGGGATCGGTCGCGAGGTCGCGCTGCAACTGGCGGCCGCGGGCGCGCGCGTGGTGGTGGCCGACGTCAACGACGCCGGGCAGCAGACGGCGGCGGCGATTGAGGCTGCCGGCGGCGAGGCCCTGTTCGTGGCCACGGATATCCGCGACAGCGCCCAGGTCGCTGCGCTGGTTGCACAGGCCGTGGCGCGCTTCGGCGGTCTGGACATCGCGGTCAACAATGCCGGCATCGACCCGGAGGTCGCCCCCGAAGCCAGCTGGGAAGAGGCCATCCTCGACCAGGTGCTGGCGATCAACCTCAAGGGGGTCTTCCTGTGCATGAAAGAGGAAATCGCGCAGATGCTGACCCGGGGAGAGGGGCGCATTGTCAATATCGCCTCGGCGGCAGGCGTCACCGGGGTGGCCAACAAACCCGCCTACAGCGCCAGCAAACACGGCGTGGTCGGTCTCACCCGGGCCGCGGCGTTGCAGTATGCCGCCCGGGGCATCCGGATCAACGCGGTCTGCCCGGGGGCAGTGGATACCCAGATGCTGGACAATAACCTCGGCGCCGGCGTCGACAAGGCCATGGTGGGGCACAATCACCCGATTCAGCGCCTTGCCACGGCGGCGGAAATCGCCGCCGCCGTGCTCTGGCTGTGCGGCGACAGCGCCTCCTACATGGCGGGTCACGCCCTGGTCGTCGACGGCGGCCTCACGGTGCAATAGGGAGTCAAAGCGATGCAAGATCTGGACTTTAGCAACAAGGTGATCCTGGTCAGCGGTGGCGGCGCCGGCATCGGCCGCGCCATCGCCGAGGCCTTTGGGGCCCGCGGCGCCGCGGTCGTGGTTGCCGAAATCGACCCGGCACGCTGCAGCGAAACCCGGGAGGCGCTGGCAGCCGCCGGCGTGGATGCGCTGGTCAGCGAGACCGATGTGTGCGACCGGACGCAGGTGGAAGCCCTGACCGCGCAGGTCCGGGAACGCTTCGGCGGCCTCGACGTGCTGGTCAACAACGTCGGCGACTTTCTCGGGGTGATCAAGCCCTTCGAGTACTGCGACGATGACGAAATTGACCGGCTCTACGCCAGCAACCTGAAGTCGATGTTCCTGCTGAGTCGTGCCGCGATCCCGCTGCTACGGGCCCGGGCGCCGGGCGGCAGCATCATCAATATTTCCTCGATCGAGGCGTTTCGCGGCATCCCCATGGCCACTGCCTACAGCGCCTTCAAGCACGCGATCACGGGCTTCACCCGCAGCCTGTCCCTGGAGCTGGGCCCGGAGGGCATCCGGGTCAACGCGATCGCACCGGAAACCACGGAAACCGCCCAGGTCAGGCCATCCCAGCTGATCGCAGCGGAGCACCAGGCGCACACCCGACGCTGGATCCCGCTGGAGCGTTTCGGCCGTCCGCAAGACGCCGCGGGCTGCGCCCTGTTTCTGGCCTCGGACCTCGCAGCCTGGGTCACCGGCGCCACCCTCAACCTGGACGGCGGCGCGCTGGCCGCGGCGGGCTGGTACCGCGACCCCAACGACCTGTGGACCAATGTGCCGGTGGTGAGCGGCAACGGCTTCAACTTCTGAGCGGACGGCCGCCCCGCGGATGGCCGCCCCGCGGATGGCCGCCCCGCTACTGCGCGGCTTCCAGCTCCTTGCGTGCCTGCACCAGCTCGCGCACGTCCTGCAGCAGCATCTGCGCGTCGAACACGATGCCGTCCCTGATCGTGTAGCGGATGCCGCGGGTGCGCTCGAGGCGGCCACTGTCACGGTTGAGTTTCAGGTGGCCGGTGCCGTAGAGCACCTTGAAGTTGGCCACCGGGTTCTCGGCCACCAGCACCAGGTCTGCCTTCTTGCCCACTTCCACGGTGCCGGTCTCATCCGCCAGGCCCAATAGCTGGGCGCCGTTGAGGGTCGCGGACTGCAACACCTCCAGGGGGTGGAAGCCCGCCTCCTGCAGCAGTTCCAGTTCGCGCACGTAGGCAAAGCCGTACAGCTTGTAGATAAAGCCCGCGTCGGATCCCACCGTGACGCGCCCGCCGGCGTTCTTGTAATCGTTGACGAACTGCATCCAGCGCTGGAAATTGCGCTTCCAGGCAATCTCGTCGGCGGTGGTCCAGTCGAAGAAGAAAGAACCGTGCACCGCGGGATTCGGTTCGAAGGCCCGCGCGATATAGGGCATGGTGTAGTCGTCATGCCACTCCGCCTCGCGGGCGCGCATCACATCCCGGCTGGCCTCGTAAATCGTGAAGGTGGGATCCAGGGTGAAATCCAGCCCCACCAGCTCGTCGATGGTTGCCTGCCAGCGCTCTGACCCGGGCGCCGCTGCCTGCCGCCAGAGCCGGCCCGCCTCGCCGAAACGGTCCTGTTCGTTGCTGTAGTTGTAGTCGTAGGGATAATCCTGGATGCGCTGGTCCTCGAACATCGCCTCGGGCAGGCCGTACCAGTGTTCCATGCTGTCCAGCCCGAGGCGCGCGCTATCGAGCACATTGATCCGGGTGACGGACAGCTGGGCGTGGTGATAGGCGGTTTTCATTCCCAGGTCCTTGGCCTCGGCCATGGCCGCCTCAATCAGTGCCGGCGACGCCCCCAGGAACTTGATCCCGTCGGCACCGCGTCGATGCACTGTCCTGACCCAATCCCGCGCGGCCTGGGGGGAAGCCATGGATTCCGGGAACATGGCGTGCACCCGCATCCGCGGCGCCGCGATCTCCCCCGCCTCGCTGCGGGCCTTGTGCTTCAGGGTCCAGCCCAGGCCCATCATCGCGCCCACGTCACGCACCGTGGTGACCCCGTGGGCCAGCCAGAGCTTGAGCACGTATTCCGGGTCGGTCAGGGCCCCGGCAGCGGCGTGCGAGGGCGTGCCGAGGTGGGCGTGGGCATCGATCAGTCCCGGCAGCACATACTCGCCGGCGGCATCGATCACCCGGGTATCCTCGCCCCAGGTTTCCCCCTCGCCGTGGATACCGGCGGTGCCGCCGCCGCGAATGTCGACGATGCGATCCTGCTCGATCACGATGTCCACCGGCCCCCGGGGCGGGGCGCCGGTGCCGTCCACCAGCATCGCGTTGGCGATCACCAGGCGGGCGTAGGGTCCGGCGCTCTCGTCGCCACGGGCCGGCGCCATCGCGGGGGGCGCCACGCCCAGGCTGAGCGCCCTGCTGATCGCTTCCTCGCCCGGCTCGACCTCGGCCTGAACGCTCGCGGGTGCTGCCACCAGCAAACAGGCGCAGATGGACATCATCGCGGTAATTTTCAATTGACTCTCCTCGATGCGGGCACTGCTCTCGACAATCCCGCCTGTGTGGCCGGTTTTTGCAGCCAATATAGCACCCCGGACGAGAGCCATCGACAGCGCCGCGGGGTAGACGTCCCGGCAGGGCGCGTTAAGCTTAGGCTCTCAACTCACAGGAGAGCTTCATGTTTCCACTGCGCAATTGCACTACCTGCCTGCTGGCGGTCGCGCTGGCAGCGACACTGTTCGCTGCACCCCCGCCCACCATCGCCCAGGTGCCATCATCGGCACCGGTAGACGTACAAAAGATCGTTGCCGCCCGCGGCCTGGAGGCCGAGGGCGAGAGCCTGCGCAAGGACCCGCGCTGGCAGCCCCGCAAGGTTGTGGTGGCGCTGCCACCCACCCTGTCTTCCCTGGTGCCCAAGTATGAAACCCGCCTGCGGGAGGCCGCCGGTGACGACGTGGAGCTGGTGCTGGATCGCTCCGGGCGCTTCAGCCCCGCACCCGACCTGCTCAAGGGTGCCGACGCGGTCATCGGCTACTGTAACCGGGAAACCCTGGAGGCTGCCGGCGACTCCCTCTACTGGCTGCACAGCTATTTCGTGGGAGTCGACGGCTGCCTGGACGTGGAGGACGCGCTGCTCGCCGGCCGCACCTTTACCAATACCCAGCGCCTGTCCGCCCCGGCGATCGCCGAGCACAGCATCGCCATGCTGTTGTCACTGGCGCGCGGACTGCCCGCCTATCACCGGGCACAAATGGAGCAGAGCTGGGACCCGGGCATCGCCGGCGAGGAGCGTTTCGGCGAGCTCAGCGACAAGACCCTGCTGGTGGTTGGCCTGGGCGGCATCGGCACCGAAGTGGCCCGCCGCGCCCACGGCCTGGGTATGCGCGTTATCGCGACCCGCAATTCTTCCCGTGAGGGCCCGGACTTTGTCGACTACGTGGGCCTTGCCGACGAGCTGGGCAAGCTCTCCGCCGAGGCCCATGTGATCGTCAATGCCCTGCCGCTGACCGAGGCCACCACCGACCTGTTCGATGCGGAATTTTTTGCCGGCGCGCGCCCCGGGGCGATCTTTATCAGCGTCGGGCGCGGCGGCAGCACCGTGACCGAGGACCTGATCGCCGCCCTCGCCTCGGGCCAGCTGTACGGCGCCGGCCTGGACGTGACCGACCCGGAGCCGCTGCCGGCCGAGAGTCTCCTGTGGCGCATGCCGCGGGTGATTATCACGCCACATATTTCCGCCAGCGGCGGCGACAGCCTGCGGCGCACCGCGCTGATTGCAGCAGAAAACCTGCGCCGCTACGTGCACGGTGACGCCCTGCTGAACCTGGTGGATATGGAGCGGGGGTATTGATTCATTGAACATCGGCCGAATGAATTCGGCCCTACGCAAGCTGCTCGGGTTGCTGGACGGACAGGCAGTGATCCCGGGGTGACCGTGGTCAGTCAAGGCCGGCCGGCAGCAGCGCATCCCCGAGCACGGTGGCGCCGTCGAGGCTGCGCACCTCGCGCCCGAGGCTGTGCAGCAGGCGCCGGCTATAGGCGACCTGGTCGTGCAGGCGCAGGCTGCACAGGGCGAGCGCTGCCTCGGCCATGGTTTCCAGGGGCTCTGCCATGTCCGGGTGGCGCTGCGCAATCTCGCGCACGTACTCGGCACCGGGCGTCAGCACAATGCCCTCGGGGGCCAGGGTGTTCACGCAGACCCCCTCCCCGACCACCTCGTGGGCCAGGCCCCGGGAATAGCGATTCAGGGCGGCCTTGGTGGCGCCGTAGGCGGCAATCACCTGGGCGGCCAGCGCGGTATCCCGGTAGGGCACCTCGGGCTGGGAGGACGCCGCGGAGCTGATATTCAGAATCCAGCCCTCACCCCGCTCACGCATGCCCGGCAGGGCCTGCTGCGCCAGGTCCACCGGCGCATTCAGGTTGAGTTCGAACATCCAGCTGCGCTCGCTGGCGGTGACCGCACTGGGCAGGCCCATGCGCGCGCCCGCGGCGTTGTTGACCAGGATGTCCAGGGGGCCGAGTTCAGACTCGGCGCGGGCCACCAGGTCGGCCCGCGCCGCCGGATCCGCGAGATCGCAGACCAGGGCCAGCGCCCGCCCCCCGGTGGACTCGATCGCCGCCACGGCCTCTTCCAGGGTGCCCGGGAGTTTGCCATGGGTGCCGAGCCGGGAGGCGCAAAGCGCCACCGCCGCGCCCTCGGCGGCAAAGCGCTGCGCGATTGCCAGGCCGATTCCCCGGCTGGCGCCGGTCACCAGGGCGGTGCGCCCACGGAGCAATCCTGTGGCGGCCATGGCTTCAGGCGGCCCGCAGGGCACGACCCAGCGGGCGCGCGCCCAGGGCCGCGGTAAAGTCGCCGTTCTCCCATACCGGTTCACCGCGGATCAGCACGTGCGTCACCACCCCATCGGAGCGGTTCACCATCTGCTGGTGTTCAAACAGGTCGCGGTAGGCCAGCTGGCGGTGCTCATTGGTGTCCCAGGTGGCCAGCGCCTCGGGGTCCACGAGAGTGATATCCGCCTGCGCGCCGATCTCCAGGCTCCCCACGTCGAGACCGAAAAACTCGGCAGGCTCCCGGGTCAGTCGGCGCACCATGGTCGCCACCGTGTCCAGGGACTGCTGGTGGGCCAGCTTGAGAGACATCAGGTTGCTGTCGAAAAACGCCATATTGGTGATATGCGCCCCGGAGTCGTTGAAGCCCGGCAGGGCCTGGGGATGCAGCAGGAAACCCAGGGTGGCACGGTTGCCCACGTTGCTGACGTCGATCCAGAAGCGGAACTGCTTGTCGTACTGGCGCAGCATGCCGAGCATGAAGTCGGCATCGTCCCCCACCGGGTTGGGGAAGTTGGCGAAAGCCTCGCGCTCGGCGTCAGACCGGGCCGCCTCTTGTGCACCGCGCTGGAATCGGACCAGGCGTTCGAACACGCTTTGCAGCGTCTCGCCGTTCCACTCCGCCACGGGCGCGCCGTCAAACGTCATCATCGCCAGGTCGCGCACCACCAGCTTGTCGGGGAGGCCCAGCCTGGCCTTGAAGGTGGCAAAGTTGTTGCCCACGCGGCCGTGGTGCCACTCGCGGCGGAATTCGGCCACGAACTCCGGGTCATCCAGCAGCGCGCGGCGGCCCTCGACGTCGTCGTATTCCTTGGCGATCAGCTTGCAGGTGGAGTCCAGTTCCTCGAACAGGGGGCTGACAATGCCGTCGGACCATACCCGGAAATTGGTGCCCAGGGCCTGGAAGTGCAGCTTGCCCTTGAGCAGGCGGCTGTTAACCAGCCTGGCGAAGGCGAGGAAGCCGTTGGCCGCTTTCGGCGCCAGCACAAACTCCATCACCGACAGGGCCGAGGTCTTGAGGCGCTTGCCGAACAGGCGCCCGCTGCTGAGCAGGAAGTAGCCGAAGGCCTTGGCCCGGTTCTCCAGGATCGGCGTGGTCTGCCATACGCGGTCGTGCTTGCGCACCACGCCCAGCAGGCGCTTCAGCTCCCGGAAGGTGGCGAACTGGGTGGGGATGCGCTTGTCGGTATTGGGGTCATTGGCCAGGTAATGGAAGGGCAGGCCGTCGGTGGACAGGCCGAGATAGCCCTGCTCCATGGCAGTTTCCAGCAGGGCTTCCATCTTCTGCAGCTCCGCCTCCGTGGGCTCGCGGGAAATGCTCGCCTCCAGGCCCATGACCTCGACCCGCAACATCGAGTGGGGCACAAAGGTGGCGACGTTAGGCCCCAGGGGCATCGCGTCAAAGTGCGCCATGTAGTCACCGGTGTTGTCCCAGGTCACCGCGTCCACGCACTTCTGCAATACCTTCTTGGGGATGTTTTCCACCCGGGTGAAGCAATCGACAATCGGGTTCTGGCCGTTCTGGTCCTGGCGCCCGAAACAGCTGCCGAGGCTGCAGTTGCCGAACAGCACCGTGGTGGTCCCGTGGCGCACGACCTCCGGCAGCCGCGGGTCCAGGTCCACCTCGAGGTCGAGGTGGGTATGGATATCCAGCAGGCCGGGCATCAGCCACTGCCCGCTGGCATCGATCACGCGATCCGCCTGGGAAGCGGGCAGACGGTGCCCGCGGGCGGCAACGCGGCCGTCCGCCACCGCGATGTCTTCCTGTCGCGGCGGCCCGCCGCTGCCATCGAAGACGGTGGCATTGGTAATCAGCACATCCCAAACTGCTGCGCTCATCAGTTCACCTGCTTTGTCCAAATAGGAACCCGAGTGTAATCAACCAGCGCCCGCGTGCAAGCGCTCGCTGCCACCGCCTGTTTCCGGGCGCCCGCGAATGCTACAGTAAGGGCTCACTTGGTAATCGGGCTGCCCTACTTGCGCAGCCCAGGCTTGTCGTTATGCAAAGCGCCACTCCCATTCCTTTCGACAACAGTTTCGTGCGCCTGCCCGAGCGCTTTTACACGCGCATGCAGGCAACCGCGGTCGCCGATCCCGGGCCGATCCGGGTCAACAGCGAACTGGCCCGGCAGCTGGGTATTGACCCGGCCTGGCTGGCCTCCGCGGAAGGCACCGCCGTGCTGGCGGGCAACACCACCCCGGAAGGTGCTGCCCCCCTGGCGGCGGTTTATGCCGGGCACCAGTTCGGCAGCTTCAACCCGCAGCTCGGCGACGGCCGCGCGCTGCTGCTGGGGGAAGTGGTCACCGCCAGCGGTGAGCGCTTCGACCTGCAGTTGAAAGGCTCCGGCCCGACGCCCTATTCGCGGGGCGGCGATGGCCGCGCCCCGCTGGGCCCGGTCCTGCGCGAATACCTGGTGAGTGAGGCCATGCACAGCCTCGGTGTGCCCACCAGCCGCGCCCTGGCAGCGGTCACCACCGGCGAGCCCGTGTGGCGGGATCGCGCCCTGCCCGGTGCTGTGCTGGCGCGGGTGGCGAGCAGCCACATCCGCATCGGCAGTTTCGAATTCTTTGCCCGCCGCGGTGATCGCGAGGCCCTGCAGGCGCTGGCGGACCACGTGATCCAGCGCCACTACCCGGCGCTGGCCGAGAGCGAGAACCCGGTCGCGGAGCTGCTGTCTGCCGTGGTCCGGCGCCAGGCCAGCCTGGTGTCACGCTGGCAGCTGCTGGGCTTTATCCACGGGGTGATGAATACCGACAATATGCTCCTCAGCGGCGAGACCATCGACTACGGTCCCTGCGCATTCATGGACAGCTTCGACCCGGATACGGTATTCAGCTCTATCGACCACGGTGGCCGCTATGCCTACCGCAACCAGCCCGCCATCGCCCACTGGAACCTGGCGGTCCTGGCCCAGTGCCTGCTACCCATCCTGCATCCCGAGGAGGAAGAGGCGGTGCGCCTGGCCCAGGCCACGGTGGATACTTTCCCCGAGCATTTCCTCGCCGCCCACCAGGCCGGCCTCAAGCGCAAACTCGGCCTGGAGGAAACCCTGGAAGAGGACAAGGCCATGGTTGAGGACCTGTTCACTCTGATGGCAGAGGAACGCGTGGACTTCACCCTGTTCTTCCGCCGCCTGGCGGACCTGGCCGACCCGGACAGCGACGCCGCGCCGATCGCCGACCACTATCCCCTGCCCGCCAGGTTCCTGCCGTGGCTGCAGCGCTGGGAGGCACGCTGCCGGCAGGAATCCACCAGCCCGCGGGCGCGGCAGGACAGCATGTACCGGGCGAACCCCGTGTATATTCCGCGCAATCACCTGGTGGAGGAGGCTCTGGACCGGGCCGTGGACGAGGGCGACTACGCGCCCTTCGAGCGCCTGCTGGCGCGGGTCACCGCGCCCCAGGTATTCGACCCCCGGGAGGACCTGCGCTTCGCCATGCCCCCGGACCCGGAAGAGGCCGTGCGCGCGACCTTCTGCGGCACCTGAGGCCCTGCCCGCATTTAGACTCGCATCGGGGGACACAGTATAATCCCGGGCTGTTCCCGGCCCACCCAACCTGACCCCGAGCGACGCCTTGACTCACGAATTCTTCGGCAAGACCCTGTCCGGCCCCTTCACGATGCCCTCCGGTATCGTGACCACCGCGACCTCGATTATCCAGTATGTGTTCGATCACATGCCGGAGGTCGGGGTACTGACCACCAAGAGCATCGGCCCCGAGCCGCGCCTGGGCTATCGCGAACCGGTGCTCAGCCAGTATGCGCCGGGCTGCTTTGTCAACGCGGTGGGACTGACCAACCCCGGCGCGCGCGAGTCTGCCGAGCTGCTGGCCCAGCTGCGGGTGCCCGCGGACCGCTTCCTGCTCACCTCGATCTTCGGCGGCAGCGTCGAGGAGTTTGTCGAGGTGGCGAAGATCCTGGCGCCGGTCTCCGACGGCCTCGAGCTCAACCTCTCCTGCCCCCACGCCCAGGGTTACGGCATGGCCATGGGCCAGGACCCTGCCCTGGTGCAGGAAATCACCGCCGCGGTGAAGGCCGTGGTGGACATCCCGGTGATCCCCAAGCTCACGCCCAACGCCCCGAACATCGGTGAGATCGCCCGGGCCGCGGTGGCCGGGGGTGCCGACGGTTTCTGTGCCATTAACACCGTGGGACCCGGTTACACCTCGGCTTACGGCCAGCCGGTGCTGAGCAATGGCGCGGGCGGCATCTCCGGCAAGGGCGTGCTGCCCATCGCACTCAAGTGCGTACGCGAGGTGGCCGCGGCCACGAATCTGCCCATCATCGGCTGCGGTGGCGCCAGCAGCGCCGCCGACGTGCGCGCCTTTTTTGACGCCGGCGCCAGCGTGGTCGGGGTCGGCTCCGCCCTGATCGGCATGACCACCGACGAAATCGCCACCTACTTCCGCCAGCTGTCGGCAGACCTCGCCCACGACAGCAACCACGCCGAGCAGCAGGTCCGCTACGACATCGACATGCAGTTCCGGCCCGTGACCCTGGTGGAGAATCGCCGCGTGTGCGAGGACATCACCATCCTCACCTTCGATCGCAAGGTGAATGTGCAGGCGGGGGAGTTTGTCTTCCTGTGGCTGCCGGGCATCGGCGAAAAGCCCTTCTCCGCCCTCACCGACGACCCCTTCTCCCTGGTGGTGATTGACGTGGGCCAGTTCACCCACGCGCTGATGGACCTGCCGGCGGGTACCGAGGCCTACGTGCGCGGCCCCCACGGGGTGCCCGTGTCGCCCCCGGAGGACGCCACTATCATGGCCGTCGCCGGGGGTACGGGCCTCGCCGCCGTATACCAGATTGCCCGCGACTTCGGTAAGGCCCACGTGTTCGCCGGTGCCCGCAGCGCCGAACGACTCTACTTTGTCGAGGAGTGCAGCCAGATCGCCGAGGTCCACGTGGCCACCGACGACGGCAGCGCCGGTTACCACGGCGTGGTGACCGAGTTGCTGCGCGAGCACCTCGCCGCCCTGGATGCGGCGGCGCGGGACAAGCTCGTGTTCTACAACTGTGGGCCCGCCCCCATGGTGCACGCGGCGGAGGCCGTGCAGCGCGAATACTGCCGCGATGAGCAGATATTCAGCGCCATCGATTACCTGACCAAATGCGGCGTGGGCATCTGTGGGGCCTGCGCCGCCCCCGACGGGCGTCGAGGCTGCGTGGACGGCCCCTTCCTGGACCTGGCATTCCGCAGCAATTCCCGTTAATCGAACACGGCCCAATCAGCGTATACCTCCCATTCCTTGAAGGAGAACAAGATGGCAAAGGGTATTTATCACGCCCCCTGGGAGAAAGCGTTCGAACGGTTGCTGACCCCGCTGGAAGAGTTTATCCATCGCCAGACCACCAGCGGCATCCTGCTGATGGGCTGTGCCGTGGTTGCCCTGGTAATCGCCAATGGCCCCCTGCAGGCCGCCTACGATGAACTGCTGAATACCGAGATCGCGATTGCCTTCGGCGACGGGGTCTTTTCCCTGACGATCCACTACTGGATCAACGAACTGTTGATGGCGATGTTCTTCATGGTCATTGGCCTGGAGCTGAAGCGTGAGTTCGTGGTGGGGGAGCTTTCCTCGCCGCGCCAGGCCATGCTGCCGATGATGGCCGCTGTGGGCGGCATGGTGGTACCGGCACTGTGCTACTACATCCTCAACCCCAGCGGCCCCGAGGCCGTGGGCTGGGGTATTCCCATGGCCACGGACATCGCCTTTGCCGTGGGCGTCCTGAGCCTGCTCGGTGCCCGGGTACCGCGAGCCCTGGTGACCTTCCTGATCGCCCTGGCCATCGTCGATGACCTGGGCGCGGTGGCGGTGATCGCGCTGTTCTACACCGACAAGCTGGACCCCAATGCCATGCTCTACGTGCTGGCTTTCACCGGCATGCTGGTGGCCCTGAACGCCAGCGGCGTGCGCCGCATGCTGCCCTACGCCCTGGTCGGCCTCGGGCTCTGGGCGGCGATGCTGGCCAGCGGTGTGCATGCCACCATTGCCGGCGTGATCCTGGCCTTTACCATCCCGATTCGCCCCAAATTCCAGCCCGAGGTGTTTATCAAGAAGGTGGAAGACTCCGCCCTGAAGATGCGCAAAAGCCTGGGCCACAGCTTTGACATCATCCATAACAACCGCCTGCGGGCGCTGGTGACCTCCCTGGAGGATGGCGTGCACCTGGTGCAGGCGCCGGCACAGCGGGCCGAGCACGCCCTGCACCTGCCGGTGGCCTACGTGGTGATTCCCATTTTCGCCCTGGCCAACGCCGGCATCCCCATCGACCTCGCCAACTTCGGCGACTACGCCGGCAACTCCATCACCCTGGGCGTGCTCTGCGGCCTGCTCCTGGGCAAGCCCCTGGGCGTCACCGGCTTTACCTGGCTCGCGGTGAAACTGGGCCTGGCGGAACTGCCCCCGGGCGTGACCATGGGGCATATCGTGGGCGTGGGACTGCTGGCGGGGATCGGCTTTACCATGTCGATCTTTATCGCGGACCTGGGCTTTGCCACCTCCCCCGAGGACCTGCTGATGGCCAAGACCGGCATCCTGATGGCCTCACTGGTGGCGGGCCTCAGCGGCTACTTCCTGCTGCGCTGCCTCGGCAACCCCGAGGGGCGTTAGTACGTAGCACTGTGTCCACAGCAGGCACGCGAGGGGCGTGTTTTGCAGGCGGGCCTCCAGCCAGGCCGCGACGCGCTGGCCCCACTGCCCGCCGAATTCTGCGAGCAGGGGCAGATAGAAGCCCAGGCGCGCGCGGGACTGCACCGCCAGGCCTGCGCCCTCAAGCTGTTCACCCAGGTCCTCGGCGGTGAGCAGGTTGATATGCCCCGTGGGCAGCACCGGCTCGCGGTAGATCGCGCGCAATAGCTGAATGACGCCCGGCAGGAAGGCCACGCGGCCACACAGCTCCAGGGTACTGAAGCGCTGGGGCGTGGTCAGGATCAGGCGGCCGCCGGGTGCAAGCAGCCGGGCCATGGCCGACAGTGCCGGTGCCGAGTCCGGCAGGTGCTCGATCACCTCGGAGCACAGGATCAGGTCAAACTGGCCGGGCGCCAGCGTGGTGGCGCTGAGATCGTCCCGCCGGACCTGCAGCTTCTGTAGCTCCTGCGCCAGCGCCCGGGCCTGCGCGAGAAAGGTGTCATCCACGTCGGTAACCAGGACTTCATCCGCGCGGGCGGCCAGGGCGCGCAGGTACACACCCGCACCGGGGCCGATCTCCAGGGCACGCCGCACCGCCACCGGCCCCTCCCGCAAACGGGCCAGCACCCAGTCCCTACGGCGCCGGTGCAGCCAGCGCCGTGTGGGATTGCGGGAATCGTAAATCGTCTGCTGTAGTGCCAGCTCTTCGCTGGAGCGCACCGCTGCCATCTGCCCGCCTGTTTGCTGTTACAGGCCAGCATGATGCAGTATTCGGGGTGGCCACGCACGCGCCCTGCAGCCGGCATGGGGCGACCCTACAACGACACCGGGAGCAAAATCATGCCACGCAAGACAGGCGCCCTTTGCCTCGCCACGGTCGCAGCAGTCTCCTGCCCGGGCGCCATCGCCCAGACTGATCTGGGCGAGCAATTCGCAGCTGGCGTGCGCAATGGCAGCGCCGCCCTGGACCTGCGCTACCGCTTTGAACAGGTCGATGCGGAGAATTTCCGCAGGGACGCCCGGGCATCCACCCTGCGCTCGCGCCTGACCCTCACCAGCGCCCCGGTCAGCGACTTTATCGCCCGCCTGGAATTCGACAACGTCAGCGTGCTGGGGGCGGACGACTACAACTCCACCGAAAACGGTCAGACCCGGTACCCGGTAGTCGCGGACCCCGAGGGCACGGAGGTCAACCAGGCATGGCTGAAGTGGCAGGGCGAGGCCATCACCGGGACGTACGGGCGCCAGCGGATCACCCTGGGTCGGCAACGCTTTATCGGCGCCCGGGCCTGGCGGCAGAATGAGCAGACCTACGATGGCCTGCGAGCGGTGGCCACCGCGGGCGGCGACAAACTCACCCTTGACGCCAGCTACGTCTACAACATCAACCGACCCACAGGCCCCGACGATGGCGGCAACCCGGCGAACCTGGGGGGCGACAACCTGTTTCTGCGCCTGAACTACGCACCTGGCGAAGGGCAGGACTTCACCCTCTTCGGCTACGATATCGCGCTGGATGCGAAACCGGGATTCCCCGACCGCCAGACGGCAGACCTCTCCAGCCGCAATCTGGGCGCGGAGTATCAGGGGAAGTTCGAGCACTGGCAGCTCACGGCGGCCTACGCGCGACAAACAGACACCGGCGAGAGCTCGCTGGATTACAGCGCCGACTACCGACTGGTCGAAGGCGGGACGACCCTCGCCGGGATCGATCTCATGCTGGGCTGGGAAGTGCTGGGCGGGGGTGATGGGGTCGGATTCCAGACACCCCTGGCGGCCCTGCACAAGTTCAACGGCTGGGCCGACCAGTTCTCCACCACGCCGCGGGATGGCCTGGAAGATCTCTACCTGTCTGCCGCGACCCGCGTCGGGCCGGTATCACTGGCGGCTATCTACCACGACTTCAAGGCCGAGGACTCGAGCGCGGATTACGGCACGGAGTGGGACTTTGCCGCCACCTGGACGCTCAATGAGCAGTTCAGTGTGGCGGGCCATTACGCCCGCTTTGACGCCGATGGCGCGGGGTATTCGGACGTGGAGAAGCTTTGGCTGATCGTGGCACTCAAGCTGTAAATTTCACGGCTCAGGCGCCAGGCCAACCGCTCACTTGAGATTAAGCTGGGCCTCCTTGGGCTCCGACATAAACCTGGCGATGCTTTTCTGCGCCTTTTCGAAGCGCTTCATCTGGCTGGAATAATCCGAGTAGCTGTCGATATTCTGCTTCATATACACCACTTCCCTGTCGTCCAACAGAAGCAGCGAGGTCACCGACAGGGTGTCGTGCGCTTTCAGGAGATCCTTGATCGCGCCCTTATCAAGCGGGGTGGTTGCAACCGCGTCGCCATTGGGCAAATTCACATCCGTGCGCGAGCCAAGCTGGTCGACGTGTGTCAGGTTATAAAGGGTGCCGTTATAGGTCATGGTCTTGTCGGAGGTATAAACCTTGGTGCTGCCACAGGCCACCAGTGTCAGGGTGCACACGGCAACACAGAGGAAAGCGGCCAGTCTGGATGGAATTTTCATTGCTTGTGTCATTGACCACTCCCGGTCTGATTGTGAACTCACGCGCTGTCAGTATAGCTTTGTATTCAGTTTCCGGTAGTGCATATCCGGGTCGGATAAGAGGCTCAGGCCGGTACCCGAAGAATCCCCTTGTTAGAAGTGAAAGCGACCACCGATCACAGGACCACTAAAGCTGAAATTCTGCATCAGACCCCCGGGGCCACCGTCATAGGCAAAGTGACGATAGCTCATCATCAGGTCACCCCAGCCGAAGGTATAGGACGCGCCGGCAATGACCTGCCAGGTCAGGTCTGAATCGCCCGTACCCACGTCCACATAATAGGGCAGTGACCACTTGCCCGCACCGATCTTGCGCGCCCCCTTGATGCCCACAATCGCATCCCAGGAATCTTCCCGGCTCTCAACCGTGCCCTCGCGCCCCAGCGCGATATCACCGCCCGGGCGTGTGACCTCGGTGCGCAGATTCCATGCGCTTTCCGCCTCCAGGCCAAAAAAGCGTGCCCCGGCGAAAACATCGAGAGAGGCCCGTTCGGTCTCAAAGGCGTTGTACCCACCGGCCAGGGTCACGGTAAAGCCGTCGATATCGCTACCGGTTTTCAGGTGGGAGGAACGCGCTATCGGCAGATTGCCACGGCCGCCTTCAGAGACCGCCTTCACCCGGTCATCGTCGGACTCCAGGCCCAGATAGACCACATCCGTGAAGGCCAGGAAGCGATTCTTGCGCATTTCTGCCTGGAGCAGAAACACACCATTCAGAAGATCCAGCCAGTCCGTGGGCCCCACATCGACTTTCGGCGCGCCACTGCCCGGGTTGCCGTTATTGTCGGAGGACTCGTAGTTGAGGTCGCCGCTGATCGTCGGCAGCCACACATAGGGCGTCAACTGGAACTCCCAGCCACCTTCCACCCCGTCCGCTGCTTCCGCGATAACCACACTACCGCCCAGTGCGAAGCTCGCAAGCGCAATTGCCAGGCCGGGAACAGCCCACTTCCGCCTCAAAGGACAGTTAGTTTTACGTGACATGACGAACCTTCTTTTAACCCGACCTCAACAGCCATTGCTATGACTGCTGCCCATTCCCGGAGCGGATTTTTTGCGCGTCCCAGGACACCAGACATGGAGGATTTCATAGAAGCCTGTAGAGCACCATCAGTTTTGTGCAACGTGAAATTGGCGTATTCAGGGCAGAGCCAAAAACCACAGCTGTGCTATATTATTTTGCGTCCGCACGCAGCTTGCCCTTTTCACAACTGACAAATCGAGGCACTCATGAAGCCAAACATTCGCACACGGTCGATCGCGATCACACTCATGGCGGGCTTTCTCGTGATCCTGGCGGCGCCAGGACGCGCGGCCGATCAAATGCCGCAGACCACGCCGGAAGGGATGGAGCTGATCAAGCAGACCAAGTCCCGCGTTGTGTATGCGATGCCGGGGGCAACGCTCGATGCCTACACCAAGGTCGCCCTGATCGATTGCTACGTCGCCTTCGAGAAGAACTGGGAGCGTGATTACAATCGCAGTGCCTCCTTCGGCATGCGCGTTCGGCCGGACGATATGGAGGCCATCAAGCAATCTCTCGCCGAGGAATTCAAGAAGGTGTTCACCGAAGAACTGACCAAGGCAGGTCACGAGGTCGTTGATCACACCGGTGCCGACGTCCTCATCCTGAGGCCGGCCATCATCAATCTTGATGTCTCCGCACCGGACGTCAAGACCGCCGGGTTCTCAGAGGTCGTCGTGCGCTCGGCCGGCAGTATGACCTTGTACATGGAGCTCCTGGACTCAACCACAAGTGCGACCATTGCGCGCGTGATTGACGCCGAGGCCGACCCGGACGATTTTGCCCAACATGCGAACAGCGTTACCAACAAGGCAGCGGCGGATCGTGTCCTCAGGCGCTGGGCGAGCGAGTTGGCAAGTCATCTTGGTGCCGCGCAGGAAGATACCTCGGGCAGCGAGGAATAAACAGACACCAACACTGCCGGAATTGGCGCAAGCCAAGTTTTATCAACCCCACCCGTAAAGGAAAATGGCTATGAAGATCCATCAGAAACTTGGCCTGGCTGCGATCCTCGCAATGTTCGCCGGCATCACCGCGGCCCAGGAGACCCCGCTGCTCGACTACGTGGTCACTGCCTGTGAGGCCGACCTTGAGAGCTACTGCAGCCAGGTGACACCCGGTGAGGGCAGGCTGCTGCATTGCGTTGCCGCGCATGAAGACAAAATTTCCGGCCAGTGTGGCTACGCCCTCTATCAGGCGGCCTCACTGCTTGAAGAGCTGACCGTGGCGATTGCCTACCTTGCCGAAAGCTGCGGGGAGGAGATCGAATCCATGTGCGGGGCTGTCGAGGCGGGTGAAGGCCGTGTCCTTTCGTGCCTGGAGGAAAACCTGGACGAGGTGGGTGAGAGCTGCGCGGCGGCACTGGGTGATACTGGCGGGTCGTGAAGGTGATTCGGCGGATATCTGGCGATGGCAGCTATTATCCGCGTTTTCGCGCTCAGCGGGGTGCGGGCTGGTGGGTCTCGTCCGGCCTAGGTAGGCAAATACGAAAAGGGCCCGCTTTAGTTTTGAGTCCGGTGGAACGTCAGAGAGGCGGATTAATGATTCCGGCTTTTGGCCGGAATCACCCTGCGGGCTTCGCCGCTGCGCGGCTCGGTCGTGCGCGACCCCGGTCAATTTGCTGCGCAAATTGTCGAACCGGGCTGGTGGGTCTCGTCCGGCCTGGGGCCGCCAAATACAAAACGGCCCGCATTTGCGGGCCGTTTTGTATTTGGTAGGACCAGGCGGATTCGAACCGCCGACCTCTACCATGTCAAGGTAGCGCTCTAACCAACTGAGCTATGGTCCTGTGGAGGGGGCGCATTATAAGCCCGGTCCCGCGGGAGCTCAACCGGGAATTTCGGTAGCTGTGGCGGGGCTGCCCCGATCAGCTACCGGGCGCTGAAGACCTGCTCGCCGGCGACATAGGTCGCCTTGACCCCGATCTGCCACAGCTGCGAGGCCGGCACCGTGAAGGGGTCGGCATCCACGAGGATGAAGTCCGCAAAATAGCCCGGCTGCAGGCGCCCGAGGCTTGCCTCCTGATGGGCCGCCCGGGCGGCGCCCTCGGTAAACATGGCCAGTGCCGTCTGCCGGCCGAGTTTCTCTTCCGGCAGCCAGCCCCCCGGGGGCTCGCCCTCGTGATCCTGGCGCGTTACCGCGGCGTGGATGCCGAAGAAAGGGTTGGGGGACTCCACCGGGAAGTCCGAGCCGCCGGCGAGTTCGGCACCACTCTCCAGCAGCGCCTTCCAGGCGTAGGCGCCCTCAAGGCGCGCCTCGCCCAGGCGGTCGCCGGCCATGTTCTTGTCGCTGGTGGCGTGCACCGGCTGGATGGACGCGATCACCCCGATCGCGGGGAAGCGGGCAATATCCCGGGGGCGCAGGATCTGCGCGTGCTCCACCCGGTGGCGCAGGGCGGCGTTGCCGGGGTCGCTGTTGAGGCGCTCGTAGAGATCCAGCACCAGGGTGTTGGCGCGGTCGCCGATGGCGTGCGTGTTGACCTGGAAGCCCGCCGCCGCGGCGCGGTTCATATGCTGCTCCAGAGTCGCGCGGGACAGCAGGAGCAGGCCGCGATTACCCGGTTCGTCGCTGTAGTCCGCGGCCAGTGCGGCGCCCCGGGAGCCCAGGGCCCCGTCGGCAGAGAGCTTGATACTGCGTATCACCAGCCGCTGCTGCGGATCCAGCAGGGGTCCCGCCTCCAGGTAGGCTTCGTTGTCCGGGTCCAGCGCATCCAGCATCGCATAAACCCGCACCGGCAGCCGATCATCCCTTTGCAGCATCTGGTAGGCCCTGACTTCCTCCGCCCGGATACCCGCGTCGTGTACCGAGGTCAGCCCATAACTCGCAAGGTCCTCCAGGGCCCGGTGCTGGAAGTCAGCGAGCTGCGCCACGCTGGCGGCGGGCATCACCGCGTACACCAGGTTCATGGCGTTATCGATAAGTACCCCGGTGGGCTCGCCGGCGGCATCACGCAGGATCTGGCCGCCCGCGGGGTCCTCGGTGGCCGCGGTAATCCCGGCCAGGCCCAGGGCCCGCGAGTTCACCCACATCGCGTGGCCATCCACCCGCTCAAGGACCACGGCGCGGTCGGCGCTGACCGCATCCAGGCTGGCGCGGGCGGGAAAGGATTTTCCGGGCCAGAGCACCTGGTTCCAGCCGCGACCCTGGATCCAGTCGACTTGCGGGTTGGCATCGCGGTAGGCAGCCACCCGCTGCGCCGCCTCTGCCTCGCTCTCCACGCCCAGCAGATCGACCGTGGCCAGGGCGCGACCGTGACTGCTGACATGGCCGTGGGCGTCGATCAATCCCGGCAGCAGCGTGGCCCCGCCACCGTCGATACGGGTATCGGCGCTGCTGGCTTCGGCACTGTCACGGTCCCGGTACAGGCGGGTCACCACACCCGCATCGTATTCCAGGGCCACAAACCGCAGCAGTTCGCCCCGGTTCAGGGTGTAACCATTGACGTTATGCACCAGGGTCGTGGCGCCGGCACCCGCCGCCAACAGGCTGCACAGGAGAGCCAGGACATATGTCTTCATGGAATTCACAGCACGAACGATCGCGCTACCTCGATGGCTTCCTCGACATCATAGAGCCTTAACCCGCGCGCGTAAAAGCGCGCCAGTTCCGCCTCGTTGGGAAAGCTGTAGTAGTGGCCGCCGGGATCCTGCGGGCGGGTCGTCAGGGAACCGCCGCGGCTGAGGCTGTCCACCGCGGCCAGCAACATCTCGCAGCCAGAGGGATAGAGGTCCAGGACATTGCCGAGGTAACTCCGGTGGTAGTTCAGCGGCAGGCTCCGCTGGTCCACCACGTCTCCGGTGTCGATACTGGCATCACGGATATAGTGCAGCGTGGTGCCCATGCTGCTGGCGCTGTCCAGCATCGCCCGGAAGGTGGCCATCACCCCGCGGTAGGTCGGCAGCAGCCCCGAGTGAAGGTTCAGCACCCCCAGCGGCGGCACCTCGAGAGCGGGGGCCAGCAGGATGCCGCCGTAGCGGATACTGAGCACCAGGTCGGGGCTGCTCTCCCGAAAGCGCTGCAGACCCGGGCCCTCATTGATGCCGTCCAGGGGCAGGATCGGGATCGCCAGGGCCGCGGCCAGCCCGGCAAAGCCCATGGGCCGCTCACCGGGGGCGACCGGGTCCAGGGCGGGGAACAGAATCTCCGTATACAGGCGCTGCTCGAAAAACTTGAGCATCGCCAGCTCCGGCAGGCGCGGCGATCGGCCCACCTGCCCCGACAGGAATACCTGCACCTGGTGGGATTGCGCCAGGGTGGGCAAGAGGTAGTTCAAGGCCATGACGCTGGGAAGGTCACTGTTGGTCAGCAGGGTGATTCGCACATCCGGTCTCCGTTTCAATTCGCCCGTTCAACGGCCCACTAGCTTAGCGCAGGTAGCGTGTCGGAAAGTAATCGAGGCAGTCTGCCAGGACCTGCGCCGCGTCCTCCTCTCGCCCCTGGCCGCGCAAGGCCTGGATCAGCACGCTGCAGGCATTGCGCTGCCAGGGCAGATCGCGGCGCACCTCACGGGCTTGAGCCTCTGCCTGTGGCAGCTCCCCCCGCCACAGGGCGAGCTGCGCGCGGGTCAGGGCATGCCAGGGGGAGCCAGTGACCGGGGGCAGCGGCTGCGACGACACGGCCCCGCCGCGGCGCTGCAACAGGACGCCCACCGCGCCCTGGTGTAACAGCGTCCAGCGACCGGTTTGCAGCAGTGCCTGCACCTTGCCCGGGCCACCGGCCTGGGCCGTCGGCCACAGAAAGTACTCGGCCCCGGACGTCTCGACCAGTTCTACCCAGCCCGGGTCGGCCCGCAACACGCGCACGTAATCCAGGTAGGTACGGTCATCGAACACGGTATTTGCACGGCCATCGATAAACACCCGCAACGCACCGTCGCTGTGCAGGTGCAGGTAGCCCCCCCAGTTGTAGTAGGCGAAGACCTTGCCGGCAATGCCGGCGGCCAGGGCTACATCAAGGGTATCGCGCGGGTAGCTGTATTCTGCGGTGAGATAGTGAAAAGCCGGTGCACTTTGTACCGGGTAAGGCATCAGGCGAATGGCTGCCAGTAGCGCGAACGCAGCCCAAAGCGCCGCGCGCATACTGTCGCGCAGCTGCCCCCGCATCAGGTGGCCAAGCAGCGGTGCCGCCAGCAACACCAGCGACATCGCGTAAAACGGTATAAAGCGGCGGCTGGTCAATGCCATCGCCAGGGTCAGCAGCGCCAGGCCCAGGGCCCACCACGGCAGCGACACTGCCCTGCGCAAGCGGGGCAACGCGTAAGAGGCCAATAACAATGGCAGCAGCAGCACCGACCAGAAGAACAGGGGTGAGCGAATACCGCCCGGGGCCCAGGGCGGCAACCACTCACCCAGCTGACGGTAGGGCGAGGCGGCATCCAGGGCGTAGATCAATGGCAGCACCAGCACCTGCAACCCGTCCGGGTTGAGCGCGCTGGCAGCGGTACAACCCAGCACCCGGCGGGCGGCGCGTGCCAGGTCCGGCCAGTTCGGCCGGGCATAGGGGAACAGCAGGATGGGCAGAATCAGCAGGCCGAGGACAAAGCCGCCGTGCAGGTTGGCCCAGGCCAGGAACAGCAGGGCCCACTGCCAGAAGGGGGCGCCGCGCAGGTGCAGACAGAGCAGGGTCGCGAAGCCGGCAAAGGTATACAGCTGCGGGCGCATATCGATAAAGGGGGCGCCCACCGCCAGCGCCAGCACCAGCAGGATCAGGGCGGCAGCGGGGTCGCCGGAGAGTCGCTCCAGGGCCCAGAACAGCTGGCCGTAGGCCAGCAGCATCAGCAGCCACTTCCAGTACACCAGTGAGGAGAGGCCCAGCAGCTGGCTCCAGCCATAGAACAGCAGATCCGCCAGCCACTCATGGTTGTGCCAGCGTTCGCCGAAGGCCGTGTAGGACCAGGTGTCGCGCAGCCAGGGGCTGCCCTGGGCGAGGATTTCGCGCCCACCCGCCACATGCCACCACAGGTCCGAGCCGGCCATCTCGGTATAGCCAAAGGACCAGCACAGCAGCAGGGCGACCGCCAACCAGCACAGTCGCTGCCATCGTGGCAGCGACTTCAGAGACGCATCAGTCATCGCCAGCGTGTAAGTGCCGGATGAAATACAGGGGCCGGCGCTTGGTCTCCCCGTAGATGCGTCCCAGGTATTCGCCGATGATGCCCAGGCAGGTCAGCTGCACACCGCCGAGGAACAGCATCACCACAATCAGTGAGGGGTAGCCCGGCACCGGGTTACCCAGGAACAGGGTGCGCAGCAGAAAGTAGAGGCCGTAGAGCAGCGAGGCGCTGGCGGTGAACACCCCCAGGAATGTCGCCAGCTTCAGCGGCACCGTAGAGAAGGAAGTAATGCCCTCCAGGGCAAGGCGCCACAGGCGCAGGTAGCTCCATTTGCTGCGTCCCGCGTGGCGGGCTTCGCGGTGATAGGGAATCGCCTTGCTGGGGAAGCCCACCCAGGAAAACAGGCCGGCCATGTAGCGATGGCTCTCGCGCAAGCTGATCACCGCATCCACAGCGCGTCGGCTGAGGAGGCGGAAATCCCCCGCATCCCGGGGAATGGGCACATCACTGAGGCGATTCAGTATCCGGTAAAAGCCACTAGCCAGGTGGGACTTGAGCCAGCTCTCACCATGGCGGCTGAGGCGCTGCCCGTAGACCACGTCATAGCCCTCGCGCCAGGCGGCCACGAACGCCGGTAGCAGTTCGGGCGGGTCCTGCAGGTCGGCATCGATCACCGCCACGGCCGCGCCCCGGGCATGGTCCAGCCCGGCGGATACCGCGACCTCCTTGCCGAAGCGCCGGCTCAACTCGATAACCAGTACCCGCGGGTCCGCCTTGCGCAGGGCCAGCAGGCGGACCAGGCTGTCGTCACTGCTGCCGTCGTCGACGTAGAGGAGTTCCAGCTGCATGCCGACTTCCGCGGTCGCCGCCAGCAGCCGCTGGTGAAAAGTCTCCAGCACCTGCGCTTCGTTGTGCACCGGCACTATCACCGAGAGCAGTGTGTGTGCGGCGCCGTCCTGCGCGGGCGCATTGTCAGGCTCCACCTTTTACTTCCCCCTCACTTGCCCTTGCATCGCTGCCCCGTCGCAGTATGCGGGGCGCGCTTCGGGCCTGTCCATATTCAGTCACCGCGCACCCTGAACACGTGAATGTCCCCCACGAACATCTGGAAGGTGCCGTACCAGCGCTTGTGCGCCACCAGTTCCGGCATGAAATTGCGCACGGGGTAATGCCGCACACGCTCCAGGTAAGGCAGTTCACCTGCCAGGGCTCGCCGGTAAAAGCGCGCGTACTCCGGCCGCGTTTTCACCAGGCGCGAGAGGTCGCCCACCAGGGGACCGTTGAGCTCACTGGGAAAGGCGGTGTCGTACCAGTTTTCGCTCAGCACCAGGTACTGGGCCTGCAACAGGGGCGGCGTCTCGCCGCTGGCGTACTCGGGAGTGAAAATCCGGTGAGCGCCGGCGAACTGCCGCGGCGGGCTCACATAGTAGCTGGCAAACACGCGGGACGGGCGTGCCTCGTCGTACCACGCGCGCAGGGCCACCCGCGGGTCCCGGTGATAGTCCAGGACCAGGTCCACCGCCAGCAGGGCTGGCCAGCACAGGAAGGGCAGCAACAGTCTCCTCGGCCAGGGCGCGGGCAGGCGCCAGAAACCCAGCGCTGCGAGCAGGGCCGCCCCCGGCAGCAGCGGCAGGTAGTGGCGGTAATAGGTGACCGGGGCGGGCACCAGCATAAACAGGGCAAAGGCGAGCACCGGCAACAGGCACAACCAGCCGCGAATCGGGACGGGCTCTCGCCACAGGACCCGGGCGCCGGCAAGCAGACACAGGAAAGCCGGCAATCCGAGCCCCACCATCAACACCAGCGGCAAATTCAGCGCATTGCGCACCCACTTGTGCCAGCCAATGGCACCATAGCCGGTGCCGAAGCGACCGGTCATGCCGCCCTGAGTATAGGTTGCGATCAGTTCGACCTGCAGCAAACCCCACAGCAGCAGCGGCAGTGCCAGCCACAGCGGGCGCATGCCCGGGTGCAGGCGCCGCCATGGCACCAGCGCGTAAAACAGGGCGAGCAGCGGATACCAGCGCGACGGAAAATCCGTGTTGCTGAGGCAGCCAAACACCAGCGTGGCGCCCATCACTGCCGCCCCCAGGCGCAGCGGCGTCCAGCCGGTATAAATCACCTGCCACAACCGCTGTGGCACCAGCGCCGCATAGGCAAATAGCGCAAACACCCAGTATTTGGCCCACAGCGCCGGCACCAGCAACACCGGACTGGTCCAGAGAGCATACCGGCGCCCGCTGACCACAGCGAACACCATGATGGCGAGAAAGAGGTGGATAAAAAATACCGAGGGCGCATCCACGGTGCCGCTGTGGGACAGGCCAATATGCAAGCCGGAGATTGCCAGCAGGGCCGCGGCGGTCAGTCCCACCGCCGGATACGCGGGCAACAGCAGCAAACCGATGACCCCCAGGGCCACGGGGGTCAGGGCACCGGTGACCGCCGAGTACAGGCGCGCGACCCGGATGTGCGCGGCGCCGTGACAGTACGCGCGCACAGCTGCCGCGTCCCCGTAAATATCCGCCGGCGGTGGCGAGCCGGCGATCGAGGCCAGGGCGATGGTCTGGTAGCCGATAAAGGGGCTGTAGGAGAAGCCACCCAGGGCGGCGCGACAGGAGCCGGCTTCATCGAAATTGACCAGGGTAAAACTGCCCGGCGCGTCCCAGTGCCAGCCCAGGGTCGTGGCGCTGTAGAGTCGCGGCAGCAGCGCGCCCACGAACACCAGCAGCAGGAGGCAGGCACAGCGGGTTCGCAGGTCGTTGCGCTTGTCAGTCACGGTCAACTCATCGCGGCAAAGGCACAGTATGCCGCGCCCGACCCGGCATGAACATGGCGCTGGCCGGCCGCCGGGGTTGGCATCTGGCCCCGCAGGTGCTGCTATACTTGACCTCGCAACGCGCCAGGAAGCCCTTCGGCGCACCGCCAAGGGTCATCCTGCTCGACACCGGGATACAACCAGTTTGCCGCAAATCCCGCCACCGTCAGCGCGCTGCTGCGGTCAAATGGGAGAGTCAGCATGAAACGACACTATTATGTCAGCGGTGATCTCGATGATCTGGAACGGGTGGAAGCAGACCTGAAGAGCGCGGGTATCACCCAACCGCAGATCCACGTGCTCAGCGAGGACGACGCCGGCGTCGCGCTGCACAACCTCAACGAGGTCGAGGCCGTTCTCAAGAAGGACGTGGTGCACGGTACCGAACTGGGCGCCGTGGTGGGCATTATCGGCGCCGCGCTGGTCCTGGCCCTGGCCTGGTTCTCTGGCCTTGCCGAGTCCTACACCTGGATACCGCCAATCTTTCTCGCGGTGGTCGTGCTGGGCTTCTGTACCTGGGAAGGTGGCCTGATCGGTATCGGCGAGCCGCACAATGACTTTCGCCGCTTCCAGGAACAACTCAAGGCCGGCAAACACATTCTCTTTGTCGACGCCACGCCGGACCAGGAAAGTGCCCTGCAGTCCGTGACCCGGGCGCACCCGGGGCTGCAACCGGCGGGCAAGGGCGCCTCCCGGCCGCAGTGGTTCGTCTCCGCCCAGCAAAAATGGTCCGACTTCATGCGCACAGCTCCCTGAGATTCCCGCGGGATTCCGCGCGCCGTGCCAACTCCTTGAACCGGGCCACTACGCGCCCGCCCGGGAGCGGTCTAGACTGTTCCTGTATCTTATTGTGACCACGCCAACGGGAGATCTCCATGGTAGAAAATGAACACCCCGCCCGCCGCGCCGCCCTCTTGTCGCGACAGTACGTCCACGAGAAAAATCGCGAGGGCTGGCTGGGCCTGTTTGCCGAGGACGCGATCATCGAGGACCCGATTGGGGTTTCGCATATCGACCCGGAAGGCAAGGGCCACCGCGGTGTCGCGGCCCGGGAGGCATTCTGGGAAAACTTTATCGCGCCGGCGGACATCAGGATCGAAATTATTGAGTCCTACGCCGCGGGCAATGAGGTTGCCAATCACGTCAATCTCACCATTACCATTGACGCCGGCGAGGGGAAGTCCCTGCAGCAGAAAGTGCATGGGATTTTCACCTACAAGGTCGATGAGCAGGACAAACTGCTGTCCCTGCGCGGTTACTGGGAAGTGGATGATCCGCGCAACGCGATGATGGAATTCGACGCCCAGGGTAACGCCCGGGTGATGGGCGAGGAATGAGCCCGAGGGAGAGTTATTCCTTTTAGATATGGCATGAAATAATAAAATTTCATGCAGTTATTTCTTGTCATGTTCGCCTGGCCTCCTATACTGAAATTGCAGGGGCAGATCGTAAGGCATGCATGGGGTGACCCTCGATCGCTGTAAGGCCCCTGCCACCTTGGGGGGAAGCACTGGTGTAGTCGCAATCGGGCGCACCAGCGGCCAGGGGACATGGCTCGGCAGCGGAAGGACTGTCCGCCGCCAAAGTTTGAACAGGCATTACCCCCAACACGACGCCGACCATCAAAAAATGGCCGGCGTTTTTTTATGCCCATGGATGGGCGGTACATCCCGAGAGGCATGGATGCCGGCAGGGATGTATGTCCATGGATGGACGGTAGCTCGCGGAAGGCATGGATGCCGTGAGCGAGCCGGTACGATTAACTCCAGCCAGCGAATAAAACCAACACACCGGATGCCGTGAGCGATCCGGTACGATTGACGCCAGTCAGCGAGCAAAACAACACACCGAATGCCGGTAGCGATCCGGCACAATAAACTCCCCCCCCCTCTGGTACTCCGTAGCCCGGTCGCGAGTTGGGGATACGCCTCCCCGGCTCACTCCCTGCAACAGCAGACTGGTAATTGGGGA
Source organism: Sediminihaliea sp. (assembly GCA_965222335.1). Lineage (GTDB taxonomy): Bacteria > Pseudomonadota > Gammaproteobacteria > Pseudomonadales > Halieaceae. The sequence continues at coordinate 1,810,169 of OZ244944.1, forward strand.
CGGATACCAATTCCTCCCAATGACCCACCCCACCCCCCCCCCCGACTGCCCCTACCCCCACCTTATGCGCTATCCTCTCCCCCCGGGGCCGCTGCGACGCCTCCGTTGTCTGTTACAGCAAAGCCCGGCGGAGGCGAAATGGCGACACTCAGAACACTGCTCGACGATATCCAGGCCTCACCCGAGGGCGAGCAGGTCGCTGCGATTTTCGATTTCGATGGCACCGTGATTGCGGGCTACTCGGCCACCGTATTCATTCGCGAACAAATCCGGCGCGGCGACCTGTCGCCTCGCCAGCTGGTGGAGCTGGCCGCGGCAATGACCAGTTTCGGCCTGGGCAATCTCGGGTTTTCCGCGATGATGACCGTCAACGCCCAGTTCATGCGCGGCATCGACGAAGCCACCTACGAGGAAATCGGCGAGAACCTGTACCGCAAGCAGATCGCACGCCTGATCTATCCCGAGAGTCGCGCCCTGATCCAGGCCCACCTGGATCGCGGCCACACCGTGGCCATTATTTCCTCCGCCACCCGCTACCAGGTTGACGCCGCCGCCAGGGACCTGGGTATTCCCCATATCCTGTGCACCCGGCTGGAGGTAGAGGAGGGCAAGTTTACCGGCTCGGTGCTGGCCCCCACCTGTTTCGGCCAGGGCAAGGTCGACGCCGCCGAGTCGCTGGCGGCCAGCACCGGCGCCGATCTCGACCAGAGCTTTTTCTATAGCGACAGCACCGATGACCTGCTGCTGCTGGAGCGCGTGGGACACCCGCGGGCACTCAACCCCAGCGCGCGCCTCGCGGGGACCGCCCGGGACCGGCAGTGGCCCACGGCACGGTTCGGCAGCCGCGGGCGGGCGACGGTATCCCAGTGGGTACGCTCGGTGGCCGCCACGGTGAGCCTGGTGCCAAGTTTCGCCGCCGGCCTGCCGATTTACGCCCTGACCGGCTCCCGCCGCGATTCACTCAATTTCTCCTTCTCCCTGTTCGCCGACACCGCCAGCGCACTGATCGGCCTGCACCTCAACGTCAAGGGAGAGGAAAACCTGTGGAAGCAGCGGCCGGCGGTGTTCGTATTCAATCACCAGAGCAAGGCCGACGTGGTGATCATGGCCAGCCTCCTGCGGCGTGATATCGCCGGCGTGGGCAAGCAGGAAATCAGGAAACTGCCAGTCATCGGCAAGGTCCTGGAGATGGGCGGCGTGGTGATGATCGACCGCGCCAATGCCCAGAGTGCGATCGACGCCATGGCGCCGCTGGTGGATGCGATGCGCAAGGATGGCAAGTCAGTGGTCCTGGCGCCGGAGGGCACCCGCAGCATTTCGCCACGCCTTGAGCCCTTCAAGAAAGGCGCCTTTCACCTCGCCATGCAGGCGGGGGTGCCCATGGTTCCCGTGGTGATACGCAACGCCGGCGACGTCGCGCCCAAGGGCGAGTTTGTATTCCGCCCGGCCACGGTCGAAGTCGAGGTGCTGCCGCCGGTGGACACCAGCGAGTGGCGCGCGCAAACCATGAACGAGCATGTGCGCGAGGTTCGCAATATGTTCCTGGCGGCCCTGGGCCAGCCGCTGGAGGGCGCACCGAAGAACGGCAGCCGCGCCGCCGCCAGCAAACGCAAGCGACCGGCGGCGAAGAAAGCCACTGGCAAGGCAGCGCGCAATCCGGCCGCCGGCAAGAAAAAGTCGGCACCGGCAGGGCGCAAAAAAGCTGCCAGAGCCGTGCCCAAGGCACGTCCTAAATCCCGCGGGAAGCGCACATCGTGAATACTGGCATCCCCGGAACAGCGAGCGCCTGGCCCGCAGCCACTGGCGCCCCCGTGGTGTTCATCCTCGACGCCCGATCCCGGGTGGAACTGGACTTGCTACGGCAGTGGATCAGCCGCGACGCCGATCCTGCAGTGGAGAGCACCCAGATCGTGCTGCGCCTCGCCGATGACCGCAAGGGCATCAAAACCCGCGAGCTCGAGCCACAGCTCGACCTGCCCGAGGACACCGTGATTGCTCCCCTGCGCGTGAGCTGGACCCCGACAACCCAGGCCCTGCGCTCCGGACCGCGCCTGCGCGACCTGCTACTTGGCGACCCGCGCCAGCCCGGCCCGCGCCGCGCGCGCCGCATCCTCGCTGAGGAGCCCGAGCGCATGCACCTGATCGCCGGTGCACCTGACACCCTCGGCAACCTGCGCCAGCGCTACGAGCGCAAGTATGCACGGGACAGTCGCAGCAACCGGTCTTCCTTCGCGATCTTCGTCGCCCGGCAGGCGGCGATCGTGCTGGACATTGCCGACCGGCGCCTGCAGGGCAGCCGCTACAAGGTGCCCCGCTACGTGGCCGAGAGCCTGCGCGCCAATCGCTCCTTCAACGAGTCTGTGGAGGCGCTCGCCCGGGAGCAGGGCCGGGACAAGTCGGAGCTGATGCGCGAGGCCTCCGACTACATGAAGGAGATGATCTCCACCCCCAGCACCTTCTGGCTGGATGTCTGGGGGCGTTTCACCGCCTTCTGCCTGGGCCTGGGCTACGAGGATCGCATCGTCTACGACGTCAAGGCGGTCGAACAGATGCGCCAGATCGTGCGCAATCACCCCTCGATGCTGCTGTGGACCCACAAGACCTACCTCGATGGCATGGTGGTGCCGAAGGTACTGTACGACAACGATTTTCCCATGCCGCACATGTTCGGCGGCGCCAACATCAATTTCGCCGGGCTCGGCTTCCTGGTGCACCGCGCCGGCGGCATCTTTATCAAGCGCAGCTTCCGCGACAACGAACTGTACAAGCTCACCCTGCGTCACTACATCGGCTACCTGATGGACAAGCGTTTCCCCATGAACTGGTCCTTCGAGGGCACCCGTTCGCGCCTGGGCAAGCTGATGCCGCCGCGCTACGGGCTGCTGAAGTATGTCCTCGAAGCCTGTCATGCGGGCGACGCGCGCAATATCCATATCATCCCCGTCACCATCAGTTACGACCTGATCCGGGACGTGGAGGAGTACGCCACCGAGCAAACCGGTCGCGGCAAGGGCGCCGAGTCGCTGCGCTGGTTTATCGGTTACGTGCGCAGCCTCGCGCGGCCCATGGGCAAGATCTACATGGATATTGGCAAGCCGGTGGTCCTGGAATCGGCGCCCGCCCCGGACGACAGTCTCGCCCTGTCCAAAATCGCCTTTGAAGTGGCGGTCGAGGCCAACCGGGTGACGCCGATTACCTTCCCGGCGCTGGTCGCCATGAGCCTGCTGGGGGCAGCGCCGCGGGCACTGACCGAGACTGAGGTCGCCGAGGATCTCGATCGCCTGCTGGCCTGGGCCGAGGATCGGGACCTGCGGGTTTCCGCGGACTTCGACCGCAGCTATGCCGAGCAAATGGACGGCCTGCTGGGGATCATGATCGACGAGGGCATCGTGACACGCTTCGACGAGGGCCCGGAAACCGTCTACGGCGTGGCCCCGGAACAACAGCCGGTCGCCAGTTACTATCGCAATACGATCATCCACTTTTTCATCAACAAGGCCATTATCGAGCTGGCCCTGGTCAAGGCCAGCGAGGATGCCGGTAACCAGCCGCTGCAGCAGTTCTGGGCCGAGGTCGACAACCTCCGCGACCTGTTCAAGTTCGAATTCTTCTACGCCCCCTCCCGCGAATTCCATCAGGAAATCAGGGACGAGCTCGCGCGCTACGACGAGACCTGGGAGCAGCGGGTGGAGGCCGGCCGCGATGGCATCACCTACCTGTTGACCCGGTTGCGCCCCCTCGTGGCCCACAGTGCCCTGCTGACCTACGTCGAAGCCTATTCCGTGGTCGCCGACCTGATGGCGCGACTCAAACCCTGGGAGTCGCTCTCGGAGCAGGACTGCATCAGCCAGGCCCTGAAATTGGGCAAGCAGGCCTACCTGCAGCGCCGCATCAGCAGTGAATCCTCCATTGGCAAGCTATTGTTCAAAAACGGCTACCAGCTACTGCAGGCACGCCAGCTCTGCGAGGGTGGCAGGGACTCGCTGGCGGAAGACCGCGCCGCGCTGTCCCGGGAACTGCGCAACCTGCAGCGGCGGCTGGAAGTCGTTCGCGCCATTGCCCTGGCGAACCGGGCCATGGTGGAGGCGGAACCCGACGCGCCGCTGGCACCCGCCCACGAGGTAGCGGCGGCGCAGCCGGGAACCGGGCTGAAATGATAATAACAAGCGGGAGTTGTGCACTATGAGTCACCTGAAGATCGGCATCCTGGGTGGTGGATCCTGGGGCACCACGGTAGGCGCCCTGGTCGCGCGCAATGCGCCTATTACACTCTGGGCGCGCAGCGCAGCCACGGTCGAGGAAATCAACCGCCACCATCGCAACAGCAAGTATCTGGGCGATGCGGCACTGCCCGAAAAGCTGATCGCCAGTCACGATATCGAGGAAACCGTGGCCGATGCGGATGTGCTGGTGATGGCGGTGCCGTCACAGAATTTCCGCGCGGTCCTGTTGGAGGCCAAGCAGTACCTGCGTCCCTGGGTCCCGGTGGTCAGCCTGACCAAGGGCCTGGAACTGGACACCCGGATGCGCATGACCGAGGTGATCCACGAGGTGCTGCCGGGGCACCCTGCGGGCGTGCTGACCGGCCCCAACCTGGCGCGGGAGATTATGGCCGGGCAGGCGGCCGCCAGCGTCATCGCGATGGCGGACACCGTGATCCTCGGCGAGCTGCAGAAAGTCTTCAAGAGCGGGCTGTTCCGCGTGTATACCAACAACGACGTCCTCGGCTGCGAGATCGCCGGGGTGCTGAAAAACATCATAGCCATTGCCGTGGGCATGGGCGACGGCCAGGGCGCCGGGGACAACACCCGCGCCGCGCTGATCACCCGCGGCCTGGCGGAGATCACCCGCCTGGGTGTCGCGGTGGGTGGCCAGCCCGAAACCTTCGCCGGACTCGCCGGCATGGGCGACATGATCGCCACCTGTACCAGTCCCCAGAGCCGCAACCGCCACGTGGGAATGGAGCTGGGGCGCGGACGCCCGATGCAGGACATCATCGACGAGATGGTGATGGTCGCGGAGGGGGTGAAAAGCGCGCCCGCAGTGCTGGCCCTGGCCGCGGCCCACGGTATCTCGATGCCCATCGCCGAGGATGTGTACCGGGTGATCAACGGCGAGTCCTCGGCCCTGCGAGCCTTCCGCGGCTTGCTGCGGGTGGATGCCGGCTGGGAGTCGGAGCCCGGCTGACGGCAGCCCCGCTGAGGGCAGCCCCTTGAGTACGGCGAGACCGGTGCTGGTATACCACGCCAGCCTGGGGCAGAATAAAGCGACTCACCCGGTGATATAGGGGTCGCCGGGCGTCGATAGAAGAACAGATTAGAAGACGCTGGCCATTGGGGACTGACAAGATGTTGACTCGCCACGTAATTGCCCTGGCTGCGCTGTGCCTGATCGCCGCGCCGGTCAGCGCATCCAAGTTTGTGGGCCTGGAGGGAAATCCGGGCCTGCGCTCCGCCTCGGCCCTGATCCTGGACGCCGAGGGCAACGTTATCTACGGCAAGGACGCCGATACCGTGCGTTCCATCGCCAGCATCACCAAGCTGATGACCGCTATGGTGATCCTGGATGCCGGGCTGGACCTGGAAGAAAAGGTCACCATTACCCGGGAGGACCGCGACCTGATTCGCCTCACCGGCTCTCGCCTCGACTACGGCGCCAGCCTGAGCCGCCGCGAGCTGATCCTGCTGGCAGTGATGTCCTCGGAGAACCGCGCTGCAAGCGCCCTGGGACGCAGCTTTCCCGGCGGCATGCCGGCCTTTATCGACGCCATGAACCGCAAGGCCCGCGAACTGGGCATGGTCAACACCCGCTTCGCCGACCCCGCCGGCCTGCGCACGGAAAACCTCTCCACCGCGGCGGACCTGGCGCGCATGGTGGCGGCGGCCGATGATTACCCCCTGATCCGCGAGGCCAGTACCACCACGCGCCTGGTGGTGCACCCCTACGCCAGCCGTGGGCCGCTGACCTACGGCAACACCAACCGGCTGCTGAAGAACGCCACCTGGGATATCGACCTGTCCAAGACCGGTTACATCAACGAGGCCGGGCGCTGCCTGGTGATGAAGGCACGGATCGAGGGGGAAGACCTGTCCATCGTGCTGCTCAATTCCTTCGGCAAACTCACCCCCTTTGGCGACTCCAACCGCCTGCGCCGCTGGTTACTGGCCAATAGCTGAACAGCCGCTTGACCCCGGGGGGCCTGCCTGAAACACTCTCTGGCCTCACCTGAAACAGGGGCCAAGACATGCTCAATCGAAGACAGGTTCTGCAACTCGGTGGCGCTATTCTCGCCGCGGCCGGCGCCGGTACCAGTTTCGCCGGCGCGCCTTCTGGCCAGCCTATCACCCGCAAGATACCCAGCTCGGGCGAGAACATCCCGATCATCGGCATGGGCACCTCACGCACCTTTGACGTGGCGGCCAACGATGCCGCCATAGAGCCCCTGGAGGCGGTGATGCGGGCATTCTTCGCCCACGGCGGCAGCGTGATCGACTCTTCCCCCATGTACGGCAAGGCGGAGTCGCGGGTCGGCGATATCCTGCGCGGCATGGCCGAGCGGCCGCCGGTATTCGCCGCCACCAAGGTCTGGACCACCGGCCGGGAAGAGGGCATCGCGCAGATGGCAGAGTCCGAGGAGCGCATGGCGGTTCAACCCTTCGACCTGATCGCGGTGCACAACCTGGTGGACTGGCGCACCCAGCTCGACACCCTGAAGCGCTGGAAAGAAGAGGGGCGGGTGCGCTACATCGGCATCACCACCTCCCACGGCCGCAACCACGAGGAGTTCCTCCAGGTCATGCGCGACGAACCGCTGGATTTTGTACAGTTCAGCTACAACATCGAGGACCGCACCGCCGAGGAAGCCCTGCTGCCCACGGCGGCTGAGCGCGGCATCGCTACCATGATCAACCGCCCCTTCCAGCGCGGCAGCCTGTTCGGCCTGACCCGCAACCAGCCATTGCCGGACGTGGCCGCCGAAATTGACTGTGCGACCTGGGGCCAGTTCTTCCTCAAGTTCATCATGGGGCACCCGGCGGCGACCTGCGTGATTCCCGCGACCTCCAAGGTGCACCACATGGAGGACAACATGCAGGCGAACTTCGGGCGCCTCCCGGACGCTGACCAGCGCCGGGAAATGATTCAGGTACTTGACCGGCTGCGCGACAGCGCGTGAACGACGCCCCGCCCTCACTGCCCCAGCGCCTGCTGGCGCTGGCCTGCGACATCCGCCCGCGGGAAGCCGGCGCCACCCTCGGTGCCTTTGGCCTGGTGCTGATGCTGATGGGCGCCTACTACCTGCTGCGGCCGGTCCGCGACGCCTTCGCCAGCGACTGGAGCGATGCCGAAGTCAGCCTGCTCTGGACCCTGACGTTCTTCTTCAGCGTGGTGGCGGTTTCCCTGTACGGGCTGGCGGTGACCCGGGTGCGTTTCAACTACCTGGTCCCCGGGGTGTATGGCTTCTTCGCCCTGAGCTTCTGCCTGTTCTTCCTCGCCGGCGACGGCAGCGCCTCCACCGAGTTGATCAACAAGAGCTTCTACGTGTGGATCAGCGTATTCAGCCTGTTCCACGTTTCGGTGTTCTGGAGCTTTATGGCGGATACCTTCAACCGCCCCCAGGCCAAGCGCCTGTTCGGCTTCATCGGCGCCGGCGCCAGCGTGGGTGCCGTGGTCGGCCCCGCCGCGGTCACCCTGCTCGCGGGCGACCTGGGAACACGCCCCCTGTTGCTGGCCGCGGCAGCAATGCTGGTGCTGACCCTGCCGCTGATCGTCCTCCTGCAACGGCTCAAGATCACCGCCCTGGACAATGCCGACGTCAGCGCCGCCGGCCGCGATTTCGACTACGTTGGCGGCAACCCCCTGGCGGGTTTTACCACCCTGCTGGGGAGCCGCTTCCTGCTGGGCATCGGCCTGTTTATCTTCCTCTACACCAGCATCAGCTCCTTCACCTATTTCGAGCTCAAGAACCTGCTCGCGGACTACGACATGGAGCGGCGGGCCCAGATCTGGGCGATGATGGACCTGGTGGTCAACACCCTGACCATCGTCATCGCGATGTTCGCCACCGGGCGCATCGCCACCCACCTGGGACTGCCGCTCACCCTGGCCTGCGTGCCCGTGGGCATCTGCGTGGGCCTGCTGGTGCTGGCGGCGGCGCCCCTGGTCAGCGTGGTGGTGGCCATCCAGGTCCTGCGCCGGGCGGGCAACTATGCGATCACCCGGCCCGCCCGGGAGATGCTGTTCACGGCGGTGGATCGCGAAACCCGCTTCAAGGCCAAGCCGGTGATCGACATCGTAGTCTATCGCGGCGGCGACATGCTCAACGCCTGGGGTTTCACCGCCCTCACCCAGGTTCTGGGCCTGGGCATGGGGGCGATGGCCGCGGTGGGTGCCGGGATCGCCGCCCTGTGGGCCCTGGTCGGCTTCTACCTGGGCCGCCGCTTCGAGCGCATGCCGGAGCAGGATCCCGACCCCGGCTAAGCGACACGTCGCCCAGCGGCGGCATCGCGTCCGGGCGTGAGTCAATTATTTATGCTGGCGCCGGATGATTCGGGTCCGGAGCACGCGGGATGGATTGGCAGGGCCCGCGCGTTGTCTATACTGGCGGACCAACGATTAGGAGGACCGCAGCATGGCACAAGCCACGGATTACGGCCTGGGACCCAACACCTTTCCCCGGGGCTGGTTTATCGTCGCCGAAAGCAGCGAACTGGACCAGGGCCCCATGGCGGTGCGCTTCTTCGGCCAGGACCTCGCCCTGTACCGCGGTGAGAGTGGCCGCCCGGTACTGCTGGATGCCTACTGCGCGCATATGGGCACCCACCTCACCGACAGCAATAGCGCGGTGATCGTGAAAAATGGCGACCAGATCGAGGGAGATTCCATCCGATGCCCCTACCACGGCTGGCGTTACAACCCCGATGGCGATGTCGACGATATTCCCTACCACGACGGCCCCTGCCCCAAGTCGGCCTCGATCCGCTCCTACCCGGTGGTCGACAACATGGGCTGCGTGATGGCCTGGTACGACCCCGATGGCCGCGCGCCCGATTACGACCCGCCCTTCCTGCCGGAATGGGACGATCCGCAGTGGGTGCGCTGGCAGCTGGACCACCTGGGTGAGTTGGAGATCCACCCCCAGGAGATCCTCGACAACATGGCCGACGTGCGCCACCTCGGGCCCACCCACGGCGCCCCGAGCGAGTATTTCGAGAACGAATTCAAGGATCACGTCTACATCCAGCGCCAGGGTGGCCCGATGCAGCTCTACAACACCTACCTGTATACCACGACCTGGTATACCGGCCCCGGGCTGCTCCTGTCGAAACAGAAATTCGGCGACAACCTGATTTTCGAGTTGATCGCCAATACCCCGGTAGAGGACGGCGTGGTCAAGTGCTGGCACGCCTGCCTGTTCCGCGGCAGCGCCGAAGCCGCCACAGAGGAGGACAAGGCGGCGGCCAGGGAGGCCCAGGCGGGCGCCCTGGAAGCCTTTGGCGCCGATTTCAATATCTGGCGCAACAAACGGCCGGCGATCAAGATCATGCAGCTCAAGACCGACGGTCCCTTCAAGCAGGGCCGCCAGTGGTACAGCCAGTTCTACGCCAGCCCCGAGGACGCCGAGCAGACCCGGGCATCGCTGAACGGCGTGCTGCACACCCAGGGCATGGACAAGCCCGAGGATCGCGGTCACAACATTGACGCGGGCCTGCCCTTCTAGCAGCCCGCACCTGCCCGGCGGGTCGCCTGGCGTCCCGCCGCGGAACCCATTCCCCACCCCCGACTCTAAGCATCGGGCCCGTTTTGCTCTACACTGGCGGGCCGAGTACGAGGGACCCCCATGATCAGAACACTTTCAATCCTGCTGCTGGCGAGCGTGATCAGCGCCTGCGCCACCAGCCCCACCGGTCGCAGCCAGCTGATGCTGGTATCGCCCCAATCCGCCATCGTCGAGTCGCGCAAGGCCTACCTCAGCACGGTGAGCGACCTGGACCAGAAGAACAAGCTGGTTGACGACCCGCGCCTGGCGGACCGGGTGGCGACGATCACCGGGCGCCTGGTGACGGAAGCCATCGCCCTGTACCCCACCTCCCGTGACTGGGAGTGGAGCGTGGCGATTGTCGACGACCCGGAGACGATCAACGCCTGGTGCATGGCGGGGGGCCGGATGGCGGTGTACACCGGCCTGTTCGAGAAGCTCAAACTGACCGATGACGAGTTCGCCCAGATCATGGGCCACGAGATCTCCCACGCCCTGGCCAATCACACGGCGGAGCGCATGTCCCGCGCCATGGCGACCAACCTGGGGGTGGTTGCCGTGGCCGTGATGTCGGAGAACAAGGGCCTGGCGGCGGGCAGTGCGGCCCTCGCGGCCAAGGTCGCCCTGGAGTTGCCCAACAGCCGCACTGCGGAGGCAGAGGCGGACCAGATCGGGCTGGAGCTGGCGACGCGGGCGGGCTACGACCCCGATGCGGCGGTCAGCCTGTGGCAGAAAATGGCCCAGGCCGGGGGCGAGCGGCCCGCGGAGTTCCTCAGCACCCACCCCTCGCCGGAAAACCGGCAGGCGGCGCTGGCGTCGATGACCAGCAAGATGCGGCGTCTCAATCCCGGCGGTGAGCTGGCGGCCGTGCACCCGGTGACAATTGTGCGCTAACGCGCGCCGCGCTCGCCTGGTACTCGACATCACCCAGCTCGCCGGCGAGCTGGGTCCGCAGGTAGCGATCCGAGGCCTCGCGCTCACTGGCCGAAGTGGAAAAGGCGCGCTGGAAAAAGCCGGTCACCACCACCCGCGAGATCATGTGCTGGCGCAGCACATTCATCGCCTCCGGTAGCGGGTCCATGCGGCACAGCTGCGGCTCAAGATCCAGGCGCACGCCCTGCTCCGGGGAACCCAGCAGGTGGTACCAGCCCCGGTCCTCCATGTCCGCGTTGATGTTGCGCTCCACGATCAGGCAGCCCAGGGCATCGGGGTTGTTCATCCAGCGCAGGGAGGATGCCATGCCGGCGAAGCCGGCGTGGGAGGCACCGCGCAGGGTCACCAGCTCCGAGCCCGGCAGCTTCATCGGCATCGGCGCGGCATTTTCCGGGTAGGGCACGATGGCATCGATATCTCCGGCCAGCATCAGGAAGGGCACCGGGGGCACCTGCTGGAAAAACCGCGGGGTAAACATGTAGGTCGGCCCCGCAATGGACAGGGCGGCACCGATGCGCGGGTCGCGCATGTCCGGGTGGAAGGTCACCAGCTCCGTGGTCAATCCCCCCAGGGACAGGCCCAGGGCGCCGATGCGCCCGGGGTCGATAAGACCCGCCAGGCGGTGCGCCGGGGTATTGGCGTGGGAGAGCATCTGGTCAATCACAAAACTGACGTCGCCGGGCTGGTTGACCACGTCACGCACGCTGGGCCCGCCCGGCGCGGTCATGTGAGTGAGGGGAAACTCGAGGGCGACGACCACAAAACCCAGGCTGGCCAGGTGCTCCGCCAGGTAGTCGCCCTCCTCGCGGCCGGAAGAGAAGCCGTGGCTGTACACCAGCAGCGGATAGGGCGCGGTCTCCTGTGCATCCGGATACCAGACGATCGCCTGCAGGCGGCGGCTGTCAGCGCCGGCATAATCGCCGTTGGCGGCGGTGGGCCGGCTGCGGTCCTCGAACACCGTCTCGAACTGTTGCACCGGCAGGGGGCCGGGCTGCAGACGCGCCGCGCTCACCGACCCGGGCTCGAAGGGCTCCGGTTGCCAGCCAATCGCCAGGGCGCCAATGCCGGCGGCGACGACCAGGGCCAACAGCAGCATGAGGTTTTTCAATATTCTCATCAGCGTGTGACTGCCTGTTCTCAAAATGCGGGAATGTCAGTCTGGGTACGTCCCAGAATCAGGGCGTGCACATCGGCGGTGCCCTCGTAGGTATTCACCACCTCGAGGTTGACCATGTGGCGCATCACCGGGTATTCGTCCGAGATACCATTGCCGCCGAGCATGTCCCGGGCCTGCCGGGCGATCCCCAGGGCCTTGGCGCAGGAGTTGCGCTTGATCAGTGAGATCAGCTCCGGGGCAATCTGCCCGGCGTCCATCATCTGCCCGGCGCGCAGGCAGCCCTGCAGCCCCAGGCTGATATCAGTCTGCATATCGGCGAGTTTCAGCTGCACCAGCTGGTTGGCCGCCAGGGGACGGCCGAACTGGCTGCGCTCCATGGTGTAGTTGCGGGCCGCGTGCCAGCAGGCCTCCGCCGCGCCCAGGGCGCCCCAGGCAATCCCGTAGCGGGCGTTGTTGAGGCAGCCGAAGGGGCCCTTGAGACCCTCGACGTCAGGCAGCAGCTGCTCCTCGCCGACGAACACCCCGTCCATGACGATTTCGCCGGTGATGGAGGCGCGCAGGGCCAGCTTGCCCTCGATCTTCGGCGCCGTGAGCCCCTCCATCCCCTTCTCGAGGATAAAGCCGCGGATCCTGTCGTCATCGGTCTTGGCCCAGACCACGAAGACATCCGCGACCGGGCTGTTGGTAATCCACATCTTGGCCCCGCTCAGGCGGTAGCCGCCGTCCACGCTGCGGGCCCGGGTCACCATGGCCCCGGGATCGGAGCCGTGATCCGGCTCGGTCAGGCCAAAGCAGCCGATCCATTCCCCGCTGGCCAGGCGCGGTAGATACTTGTCGCGCTGGGCCTCGCTGCCGTAGGCGTAAATCGGATACATCACCAGCGAGGACTGCACGCTCATCATCGAACGGTAGCCGGAATCCACCCGCTCTACTTCGCGCGCCACCAGCCCGTAGCTGATGTAATCCACCCCCGGGCAGCCGTAGCCCTCGATCGTGGAGCCAAGCAGCCCCAGCTCGCCCATTTCGCGGAAGATGGCGAGGTCGGTTTCCTCCCGCCGGAAGGCCTCCTGGACCCGCGGCAGCAGGCGGCTCTGGGCATAGTGGGCAGCGCTGTCGCGCACCATGCGCTGCTCGTCAGTGAGTTGCTGCTCGAGCAGGAAGGGGTCCTGCCAGTTGAGTTTTTGCCAGCGTTTCGCCTGGGTCATCGAGCGTTTCTCTGGTTACTACATGGGCTGCTACTGTAGCAAAATCGCGAACCCGATGAAGCGGGCATTTTTCCGCCCCGGCGGGGCCTTTTTGGATTGCCGGTCTTTCACGCTATGATGCCCGCCAGATCCCCACACCCGATTCGCAATGCCGCCACTCGCCGAATACAGCCAGAACCTGGCCAGCCTGATCGACCTGGTCCGGCAGGAGACCTTCCCCGAGCGCCTGATCGCCACCCTGAAAAGTCTGGTGCCCATCGATGATGCGACCATCGTGGTCTACCCGGAGCGGGACTTTCCGGTGGTGCAGTACTACGAGGTATCCGAGGCCGTGGGCCAGTCCACCCTCGACCGCTTCGTCCAGGGCACCTTCGTACTTGACCCCTACTATATCGCCGCGACGCGGCAGCGCTTCGGCCTGTTCCGCCTGCGCGACCTGTCCCCCACCGGCTTCAAGGACAGCGAGTACTACAAGAACTGGTACCGCAACTGCGGTTACCAGGATGAGTGCGGCTACCTGATCGCGCTGAGTGACGAGGCCTTCGTGAATATTGCCCTGGGCAAGACCCGCCCCCGGACCAGCTTCACCCGGGCCCAGGTCGCCACCCTGCGCGCGGTCCAGCCGGTGATCGAGACCCTGGCGCGGCGGCACTGGACCTACCCCACCCAGGCCGCGCCCGGCAGCGTCGACCTGCGCGCCCAGCTGCACAACGCCCTGTCCCACTTCGGCCAGAGCATGCTCACCGAGCGCGAGACCCAGGTCATCAACCTGGTCCTGCACGGCCACAGCACCAGGACCGTGGCGGAGAAACTGTCGATATCGGTGGAAACCGTCAAGCTGCACCGCAAGCACGCCTACGCCAAGCTCGAGGTCAGTTCCCAGGCGGAGCTGTTCTACCTCTTCCTCGACTCCCTGATGAGCGCCAAGGATTACGCCGGTGGCGACACCCTGGTCGCTTACATGCAGCCGCCACGCTAGCTGTGGGTTCAGCCCCGGGAGGCGCGCATGTACAGGAACTGCGTTGCCAGCGTAGCCCCCGCCAGGCTGGTGAGCTGGGCGTGGTCGTAGGGGGGCGAGACTTCCATCACATCGAAAGCGACAATATGCAGCGCCGCGATACCCTGCAGCACCTGTAGCGCCCAGGAGGAACTCATCCCGCCGACCACCGGGGTACCGGTGCCCGGCGCGTAGGCCGGGTCGAGGCAGTCGATATCGAAGGTGAGGTAGGCAGGGGCATCGCCCACCTGCTCGAGAATGGCCGCGGCGGTCGCCTCGGCGGACTGGTTGTGGGCGCGGTGGGCATCGATCACCCGGTACTCGTGCGTCGCCGGCTCGTACTGGGTGCGAATACCCAGCTGGATGGAGCGGGCCGTGTCCACCAGGCCCTCCCGTGGCGCGCGGTGAAACATGCAGCCGTGATTGTACTTCTCACCCTCGTCGTAGGTATCCGTGTGCGCGTCAAAGTGGATCAGGGCGAGCCTGCCGTGGCTGCGAGACACCCCGCGCAGCAGGGGCAGGGTGGCGAAATGGTCGCCCCCCAGGCTCACCAGGGTCTTGCCGGCCGCGGCGATCTCCGCGGCGGCGGCCTCCACCTGCACCAGCATGTCGTCGCTGTCGCCATTGGCGAACACCACGTCACCGTAATCCAGCGCCTGCAGGCGCTCCGCCAGGCTGAAGCCCCAGGGCCAGCGGGCCTCCTCCCAGCGCAGGTTGCTGCTGGCCTGGCGAATCGCCGCCGGTCCGGAGCGGGCGCCCGGGCGACCACTGGTACCGAGGTCATAAGGCACGCCGAGCACGACCGCGTCGACCTCCTCGCGGGCAACATCGCGACTCAGGGGCAGCCCGAGAAAGCTGAAAATATTGGCGTACATGGAGTCCGTGGCTAGCGGCACGTCATGTCCCCGGTGGTCTGTCATCGCATGTTCCTCCTGTTCACGCGCGGCGCCTAAAAACTGGCATCGTACTCCAGCGGCGTGACCTGGCGGTCGAACTCCGCCATTTCCTGCTCTTTCACCAGCGTGTAGACCCGCTGGAATTCCTCGCCCAGGTAGTCCCGCACAAAGTCCGAGCCGGCGAAGCACGCCAGGGCATCGGGCCAGTAGCGCGGCAGGCTCGCCGGCAGCTGCTCATAAGCATTGCCTTCCATCGGCAATGGTGGCTGCAGACCCTGTTCTATGCCCCGCAGCATCCCCGCGAGGATAGCAGCTACCACGAGGTGGGGCTGGGCGTCGGCCCCCGCCACCCGGTGCTCGATCCGGGTGGCAACCGGCGCATCGGCGGGCACCCGCAGGGACACGGTGCGGTTCTCGTAGCCCCAGCAGGGTGCCAGGGGCGCGTGGGAACCACTCTGGAAGCGGCGGTAGGAGTTCAGGCTGGGCGCCAGCAGGAGCATGCTCTCGGCCATGCTTTCCAGGCAGCCGGCGATGGCCTGGCGCAGCAGGGGCGTGCCCTCGCCGGTACCGTCATCGAAGGCGTTGTCGCCGGCGCTATCCAGCAGGCTGCAGTGCACGTGCATCCCGTTGCCCGCGAGGTCGCCAAAGGGCTTGGCCATGAAGGTTGCGCGCAGGCCGTGCTCCCTCGCCACCCCCTTGATCGCGCGCTGCAACATCACCGCCTGGTCCGCCGCCTTGAGGGCGTCGGCGCAGTGATAGAGATTAATCTCGTACTGGGAGGGCGCGCTCTCCTTGATCAGCGTATCCACCGGCAGCTGCTGGGCGTCACAGGCATCGCGAATCGCATGCATTAGCTCACCCATCTCGGCCATGGTATCCAGGCCGTAGGTCTGGCCAGTGCCCAGGGCGCCCCCCACGCGATCGGTCTGGGTGTGCAGCGGGCGCCCCAGCGCATCCTCCTCGTCGCGCAGCAGGTAAAACTCCATCTCGGTCGCCACCACCGGCGTCAGGCCGCGCGCCGCGAAGCGCTGCAACAGGCGCTTGAGCATAAAGCGCGTATCCAGCGGGCTGGGGCTGCCATCGGCCTCGAGCATGGACAGCAGGATCTGGGCCGTGGGCCGGGTCGCCCAGGGCACCGGCACCAGGGTATCGATATCGGCCTCGCAGTAACCATCGCCGTCGCCGCTGTCGAAAACCAGGGCCTCGACATCCCGCCCCCAGCAATCGAAGGCCAGGGAGCTGGCGGGCAGCTTGAGCTCGCCCGCCAGCACGCTGTCAATCTTGTCGCGCGTCACCCATTTGCCGCGCATGCCCCCGGCAATATCGGGCAGCACCACTTCGAAAATCTCGATGTCCGGGTGCTGTTCCAGGAAGGCCTGCAGGCGCGCGCCGTAGTCGCTCATGATGTGCCAGATTCCGCTGTGATCGGGTGAGGGCGCCGCCAAACCACCACCTTTGGGTGATGGCGCCGCGGCAGGGGTATGTCAGACTGTCTATCATAGGCATCTAACTACATTACGCCCGAAGCAACTATACCACTTCGGGGTAGCGCAAGCCGGCCCCGCGTGACCCCGCCGGGGCACCCGCAGCAGAGGACTGATGATGAACACCACAGCCAATACCGCCGGACTGCAGGCCCTGGATCGCTCCCATCACCTGCACCCCTTTACCGATCTGCGCGACTACGCCGCCCACGGTGGACGGATCGTCAGCCGTGCGGAGCACATCTACATCCACGATACCGACGGCAATACCATGCTGGACGGCATGTCCGGCCTGTGGTGCTGCAACCTGGGCTACAGCCAGCGCGGGATTATCGATGCGGTCTACCAGCAGATGCAGGAGTTGCCCTACTACAACAACTTCTTCAAGTGCTCCAACCAGCCCGCGGTGGAGCTGGCCCAGGCCCTGGTGGCGGTGACGCCACCGTCCTTCAACCATGTGTTCTTTACCAACTCCGGCTCCGAGGCCAACGACACCAACATCCGCCTCGTGCACCGCTACTACGACCTGCTGGGCAAGCCGGAGAAGAAGCTGATTATCAGCCGCAAGAACGCCTACCACGGCTCCACCATTGCCGCCTCTTCCCTGGGCGGCATGGAAGCGATGCACAAGCAGGCCCGGGGCCTGGACTATGTACACCATATCAACCAGCCCCACTGGTTCGAGAACGGCGGCGACCTCAGCCCCGACGAATACGGGGTGCAGGTCGCCCGCGAACTGGAGACCATGATCGACCACCTGGGCGAGGACAAGGTTGCGGCATTTATCGCCGAGCCCGTGCAGGGCGCCGGCGGGGTCATCATTCCCCCTGACACCTACTGGCCGGAAGTCCAGCGTATCTGTGACGAGCGCGACATCCTCCTAATCGCCGACGAGGTGATCTGCGGCTTCGGGCGCACCGGCAAGTGGTTTGGCAGCGAGACCTACGGCATGAAGCCGCACCTGATGACCTTTGCCAAGGCGATCACCAATGGCTACATGCCCCTGGGCGGGGTCATGGTGGGTGACAAGGTGGCCGATGTACTGCTGTCCCATGGCGGAGAGTTCACTCACGGCCTGACCTACTCGGGCCACCCGGCCTCCTGCGCCGCCGGCCTTGCCACCCTGGCGATCCTGCGGGAAACCGGCATCATCGAAACGGCGGCACGGGACGTGGCGCCGCACTTCCAGCGCCGCCTGCAGGAATTCGCCGACCACCCGATTGTGGGACAGGTGCGCGGCCAGGGCATGTTCGCCGCGCTGGAGCTGGTGGCCGACAAGCAGACCCGGGAGCGGCTCGCCCCGGAGTCCGAATCCGCGGTGTACTGCCGCGACCGCGCCAACAGCAACGGGCTGATGGTGCGCCAGACGGGGAACGCGATGATTACCGCGCCGCCCCTGGTCTGCTCCACGGAGGAGATCGATATCCTGGTGGAAAAACTGGGTATTGCCCTGGATGAGACCGCGAAGCACTACGGCGTCAGCAACGCCTAGGGCACCTTACCTGACCCGGCACACAGCAGCTTCGCCAGCCCGGCTCAACTATCTAGTCCCCCACGCCGCCGCCCGGGGTTACCCCGCGGCGGCGCGCTGCGTACACTGATCCGGCAATTCCGAGGAGGAGCCGGATATGAGCGAACAGCGCCAGATACTGAATAAAAAGAACATGGGCATGGGCGGCGGTCTGCCGCTGGAAATCGGCGGCGACAGCCCCGAGGACCTGCGCGTGGCAGTGCAGCAGCTGCTGGACATCGAGGCGATCAAGCAGCTGAAACACGCCTACTTCCGCTGCATCGATACCGCCAACCTGGAGGAACTGGCCAGCCTGTTCCACGAGGATGTGCTGGTGCATTTCGTCGGCGGGACCTACGAGTGGAAAGTCGAGGGCCGCCAGGCCTACGTGGACAATATTCGGGGGGCCTTCAATCGCGAGGCCGTGGGCCACCACAACGGCCACCAGCCGGAGATCGAAATTCTCAGCGCCACCGAGGCGCGGGGCATCTGGTACCTCGCCGACCATATGTGGCTGATGGCACACAAGGCCCACACCACCGGCACCGCCCTGTACTGGGATCGCTACCAGAAGGTCGATGGGCGCTGGCTGATTCGCGAGACGCGCTACGAGCGCCTCTACGAGCTCAGCACCCTGCTGCCGGAAAACCCCGCTTTCAGTTCCCACTACCTGGGCACCCACGGCGGCCCCGCCGGCTGAAGCCTGACTCCCGCGGCTTTGGCCAGCGTCGCTGCGGCGGGGCAATCCACGCCCCGTCGCGGCGCGTATTCATCCCATGTCCGAGCCCACTGACAGCACTGCAACGACCGCACCCGCGATGGCCGCCCCCGCCGGCACACCGGCTATGACCCCGATTACCGAGAAAATCTGGTTCAACGCGATCTGGTTCCAGCTCACCTGGTTCTGTGCGGTGCTGGGCAGGGAGACCCTGTTGCCCCTGACCCTGGGCATGCTGGCACTCCACTTTGTCCTGGTGCGGGAGCGCGTGGCGGAGCTGCGCGCCCTCTTCCCCCTGGTGCTCGCGGGCATCGCCGTCGACAGCCTTTTGAGCCTGGCAGGGGTCTATGAATTCACGTCCTGGACGCCCATTCCCCTGTGGCTTTGCTGCCTCTGGGTGGCCTTCGCCACCACCCTGAATCGCTCCCTCAACTTCCTGCGCCGCAGTCCCTGGCTGGCCGCCGCCCTGGGGACCATCGCACCCCTGAACTACCTGGCCGGCGAGCGCCTGGGGGCGGTCGAGTTTGGCTATCCGCCGCTCACCACCTTCGCCCTGCTGGCGCCCGTCTGGGCGGCGCTGCTGCCGCTTATGTGCTATATGACGGATAAGCTACGCCAACCCCGCGAGGTAACGCCCTGATGAAACTGATTCTGGCCGCTATCGCTCTCACCCTGGCCGCCACGGTCCAGGCCAACCCACAGGACCTGCAGCTGGTGGGCAAGGCACGCCTGGATGTCATGTTCTGGTCAATTTACGACTCCCGCCTGCTCGCCCCCCAGGGCAAATACCAGCCCGGCGTGCGGCCCCTGCGCCTGGAGATCACCTACCTGCGCAACATCGATGCAGACGATCTGGTAAAACGCACCCGTGAAGAATGGGAGCACCTGGGGCTGGATCATCCCGAACAGGAGGCCTGGCTCAATCGCCTCGGGACCCTGTGGCCCGATATCCGCAAGCAGGACACCCTCGCCCTGCATCTGGAACAGGACAACAGCAGTGCTTTCTACCTGAACGGCGAATTGCTGGGCGAGGTCGAGGACGCGGATTTCGGCCAGCAGTTCCTGGATATCTGGCTGTCACCGCAAACGAGCCGGCCGGAGCTGCGCAGCGCGCTGCTGGGCAACAGCGGCTGAGTCAGGCCGGGCACGCCACCACCTGGTAGCAGGAACTCAACTGGCGGTCACCGCGTGGGCGGCCGCCAGGCGCCGGTCGCGCCACCAGATAAAGCCGAAAATCGGTATCAAGGCCAGAGGAATGAGCGCCACGGCCGAGAAGGATTCCACCGAGGCGTAGCGCAGCACGCGGTCCAGCTCGTCACCGGACAGTGTCGCCAGGCGTTCGGCACCCCCGGCGGCTTCCAGCTTGGCGCGATCGAAAATGGCGCCCAGCCGGGGCAACACGAACTGGATCGCCATGCCCCCGCAGAAGCCCGTCAGCCCGAGGAACAGCGCTCCACCGCGCGGAAACCGCTCGGCAACATTGCCAAGCATGGTGGGCCACATATAGCACACGCCGATACCCCAGACCGTGGCGGCGGCAAAGGCGGTCGCGGGGCTGTTCGCACGGGCGAGGCCGTACAGGCCAATGACCGCGAGCACGCTGCTCAGCCACAAAAGGCCCACCGAGGAGATACGCGCGGCGATAGGGCCGGCAAAGTGGCGCATCACAAACATCAGGGCACTGATATAGACCAGCAACAGGATGCCCTCCATGCCCACCACCCGTGACAGCGCCAGGTCCACCCACTGCCCCGGGGCCAGCTCCGCCGCGGCGGTCATGAACATGCACAGCAGCCACAGGAAGAACATCGGCTGGCGCTTGAGTTCCCCGAACATCTCGCCGTAGGTCACCCCGGTGGCCACGCGCTCGGTGACCGGAAACTCGGTGCGCAGCACCAGGGCCGCCATCACCAGCCCGGGGACCAGCAGGAGCAGCAGGTTGACCTGCCAGGGCCAGCCCACGGCCCCGAGGCCCACGCCCGCAAGCCCGCCGACCACGATCCCTGCGGGCCACCAGGCGTGCAGGATATTCAGGCGATGGGTCTTCTCCTCGGGGTAGACGGCCGCCACCAGCGGATTGCTGGCCGCCTCCACCGCCCCCCAGCCGAGGCCCGTGAGCAGCAGCCCGCCCAGCACCAGCCAGTAGGAGGCCCCCGACACCGGCATCCATGCGGCCGCCAGCACCAGCAGGCTGCCCAGGACATAGCCGGCGGCCGACAGCAGCAGCATCGCCCGCATGCCGATCAGGTCGACCAGGGCGGAACCGAACAGCAGGGTGAGGGCGAAGCCGGTGAAGGTGATACCCAGGGCCTCGCCCACCATCGCCGCGGAGTTGGCAACGTCGAGCACGTCGAAGATATCCCGCTGCAGATCGCCGGCAATACTGGCGCGCACGGCAAAACCCAGGCCGATCATGAAGATCGACAGGTTGCCGATCACGAACAGGCGGGGCAGGTCGAGATGTCGGTGGGATTCATTCATGGCGGATTCCTGTTGTTATGGGGGGGCGCCGTTGCAATAGCTTCAGTCGCCCAGCCCCAGCACCCGGCGCAACATGGCGGGGTCGCTGCCCACGCCGGCAAAGTCGTCGAAGGCCCGGTCGGTGGTGCGGATCATGTGCTCGCGGATAAAGGGAGCGCCCTCGGCGGCGCCGTCCTCCGGGTGCTTGAGGCAGCACTCCCACTCCAGCACCGCCCAGCCGCTGTAGCCGTATTGCGTCAGGCGACTGAAGATGGCGCGAAAATCGATCTGGCCGTCGCCGAGAGAGCGGAAGCGACCCGGGCGGTCGAGCCAGCCCTGATAGCCGCCATAGATGCCACTGCGGCCATCGGGATTGAACTCCGCATCCTTGACATGGAAGGCCTTGATGCGCGCGTGGTAAATATCAATGAAAGCGCGATAGTCGAGCTGCTGCAGGAGCAGGTGGCTGGGGTCGTAGAGAATATTCGCCCTGGGGTGGTTAGCCACCGCCTCGAGGAAGCGCTCGAAGCTCGCGCCATCGTGCAGGTCCTCCCCCGGATGGATCTCGTAGCACAGGTCGACGCCCTGTTCGTCGAAAGCGTCCAGGATCGGGCCCCAGCGTCGCGCCAGTTCCTCGAAGCCGGCCTCTACCAGGCCCGCGGGCCGCGGCGGCCAGGGGTACATGGTGTGCCACAGCAGCGCCCCTGAGAAGGTTGCGTGGGCGTCGAGACCCAGGTTTCGACTGGCCCTGGCGGCCAGCATGAGCTGCTCGATGGCCCACTCGGTACGCGCCGCGGGCCTGCCACGCAGCGCCGGCGGCGCAAATCCATCGAAAAGGTCATCGTAGGCCGGGTTAACCGCCACCAGCTGTCCCTGCAGGTGGGTGGAGAGCTCGGTAATCACCACCCCGTGTTCGGCCAGTTGTCCCTGCACCTGCTGGCAGTAGTCGACGCTCGCGGCCGCCAGCGCCAGGTCCAGCAGGCCGGGCTCGCTGGTGGGCACCTGCACCCCGATATAGCCAAGCCCCGCGGCCCACTGCGCCATCGCCGGCAGTGAATCGAAGGGCGCTTGTTCGCCGACAAACTGGGCGAGGAAGATTCCGGGACCTTTCATTCGGGGGTTTTACTCCTGTGCTTGCGGCCGGTCGGGGATATCACGCCAGCGACCGCCGGCGGCGCTCGAGGCCAGCACGGTGTCGATGAATGCCATGCCCCGCCAGGCGTCTTCCAGCCCTGGCTGGTAGAGGCCGTCGGCATGCCCTCGCAGGCGGGCCGCGAACTGGCGATAAAGATTGGCAAAGGCCTCAAGGTAGCCCTCGGGGTGCCCCGCGGGCACCCGGTTGAGGGATGCCGCCGGGTCGCCGACTCCCGGCCAGCCGGTACGCAGTATTTGCGCCGGGCGGTCGTTGTATTTCAGCAACAGGCTGTTGGGCTCCTGCTGGTGCCACTCCAGGCCGGCATGCTCGCCGTAAACCCGGATACTGAGATTGTTCTCCTCGCCGACGCTCACCTGGCTGGCAATCAGTACCCCCCGCGCGCCGTTCTCGAAGCGCAGCATGGCCGTACCGTCGTCGTCCAGCTGGCGACCCGGCACCAGGGGTCCGGCATCGGCGCACAGGGCGCTCACCCTGAGGCCGGTTACGGTTTCGGCGAGATTGAAGGCATGGGTGCCGATATCGCCCATGCAGCAGCTCGGCCCGGCCTTCGCCGGGTCCAGGCGCCACAATTCCGACGGGTCTGCATCAGCGGCCAGCCAGCCCTGGCTGTACTCCACCACCACCTTGCGCACGGCCCCCAGGTCACCGTGCAGCACCCGGGCTCTCGCCTCCTGCACCAGGGGGTAGCCGATGTAGGTGTGGGTCAGGGCGTAGTGCAAACCGCTACGACCCGCAGCCAGCATGAGCTCGCGGGCCTCGACGAGATTCAGGGTCGCCGGCTTGTCGGAAAGGACGTGAAAGCCCGCCTCAAGGGCCGCGGCGGCGACTGGCAGGTGCAGATGGTTGGGGGTGACGATGGCGACAAACTCCATGCGCTCGGCGGCTGGCAAAGCGGCTTCTGCGGCCATCATTGCCAAGTAGTTGCCGTAGCACCTGGCAGCGCTTAGGCCCAGCGCCTGGCCACTGCGCAGCGAGCGCTCGGGATCGCCACTGAAGCACCCACAAACCAGTTCGATTTCGCCGTCCAGCGCCGCGGCCATGCGGTGTACTGCGCCGATAAAGGCACCTTCGCCACCGCCGACCATACCCATGCGCACGCGTCCCGCCACTGCCTGTCCCTCTCGCCTTTTACTGCACAATGTAAACGTATACATTTTATTGCGCAAGACACCGCTGCCGGGTGTCGTTCAGATCGCAGACACGGACTCGCGGATGACCAGTTCGTGCGGTAGCTCCCGGCCATCACTGCTGACAGGCTTGCCGGACAACAGATCGACCATCATCTGCATGCTCAGGGCACCGATTTCACGGCGCGGCTGGCGAATCGTGGTCAATGGCGGGTCACAGTAGGCGGCGAACTTGATATCGTCGAAGCCCATCAGTGATACGTCCCGCGGGACCTGGATGCCGCGGGTCTTGAGCACCTGCAGCGCGCCAATCGCCATGGCATCGTTGGCCGCGAATATGGCGGTGGGCAGCTTCGCCGCCTGCACCAGCTCGCGCGCCGCCTGGGCGCCGGAATCCAGGGAAAAGTCACCGCGATACTCCAGCGCGCGGGTGGCGCGCACGCCCACCTCGGCCATGCCCTTGCGATAGCCACGCAGTCGGTCCCGGCACAGGGGCGAGTCTGCCGGCCCATTGATATAGGCAATACGGCGGTGACCCTGCCTGGCGAGGTAGCGTACGCCGTCCAGCGCAGCGCCGTAGTTGTCTATCCGCACACCGGGAACAGGAATCAGGTCATCGTACTCGCAGGCCATCACCAGGGGTGGCCATTTCGGGTCGAGGCTCTTGCGGCTCTTGCTGTAGGCGAAGGGAATGGTACGGCCGAGACTGATCAGGCCATCCGCCTGGCGCTGGGCACAGAGGTCGCCATAGGCGCGCGCGTTGGCGGGCTCGTTCTGCATATCCCCCAACAGGATACGATAGCCGCTCTTGCGCGCCACCTCCTCGATGCCCTGGATGATGTTGGAGAAGAAGCTGTTGGTGATATCGGGCACCAGCACCACCACCGAATTGTTGCGATTGGTGCGAAAGCTCCGGGCGAGGCTGTTGGTCACATAGCCGCTCTGCTTTACCGCCGCCATGACCTTTTCCCGGGTGCGCTCGGTAACCTTTCCCGGATCGGCAATGGCGCGCGAGACGGTTGCGGTGGACACCCCGGCGAGGCGTGCGACGTCCTTGATTGAGACCATACTGATTCCCGCGGGTATTGGGGCTCTTCGATTCTACCGCAGCCCCGATCCGATGACAGCGACAACTTCCGGGGCGCAACTTGACGACTATGATGAAAACGATTACATTTTCCGCCAGTATAATCAAAATACCGGGCTTCGCTATCGCATGAAGACCTTTTTCAAACGATTTACCATCGCGGTGCTGCTGCTGGTGCTGGGAGGCGGGGCCTACCTCGCCTACCAGCTGCGTGCCGTGGGCCTGCTGCGCGCGCCCGAGTACGACACGGTTGCCCCGGCCCTGCCGGCACTGGGGCGGCCGGCGATCCTGGTCCTGGATAAAACCAACGGCTTTATTCACAAGGAAGGCCTGCCCGCCGCGTCCCGCATGCTGCAGGCGCTGGCAGAGCGGGAGGGGTGGCACATATACCAGACGGATAACGCCGCCACCCACAATCCCGCGGACCTCGCCCGCTTCGACCTGGTGATCTGGAACAATACCTCCGGGGACATCCTCACCGGCGATCAGCGTCAGGCCTTCAAATCCTGGCTGGAGGACGGCGGTCGCTGGCTGGGCCTGCACGCCGCGGGCGGAGACCGGGAGTACGCCTGGGACTGGTATCCAGACACCCTCCTCGGGGCCCAGTTTATTGGCCACACCATGTCACCGCAGTTCCAGGAAGCCGAGATTCTGGTGGCAGACAAGTCGGCACTGACCGGGCACCTACCCACACCCTGGGTGGTCGGGCCTGAAGAGTGGTACGCTTTTGACCGCAATCCGCGTGCGCAGGGTGCGAAGATTCTGCTGGTGCTGGATGAGAGCTCCTATAAACCGGAAAATGCGGGCTTCATGCCCTTCCCCGACACCAGCATGCCCGGAGAGCACCCGATTGCGTGGACACAGCAGATTGGCAGGGGCGCCATGACCTACTCGGCAATTGGCCATCGGCCGGAAACCTACGCACTCCCCGCGTACCGTGAATTTATCACCCGCGCGATTCGCCAGCTGCTGGAGCACACACCATGAGCAGGGGAGTCACCCGGGCCATCCTGTGGGGCGCCGCGGTCGCGGCTTATCTCTATTTTGGCCTGGAAGCCACCGGCTGGATGTTTTACGAGGCCAGTTTTGCCCTCAACACTGAGTGGCTTTACTGGGGCTATACGGTATTCCGCGGCGGCGACTACCTGTTCAGCCTCTGGCCCTATCACCTGCCGGCCTGTATTACAGCCGGGCTGCTGGTCGCCCTGCTGGTGACCTGGCGCTCGGCCCGCAAGGAGAGAAGATGAATCGACGGGAGTTTTTGCAGGCGGCGGCGGTGCTCACGGCCGGCGCCACCACGCTGCCCCGTGGCTGGGCCATGAGCGGGGAACAACAGGCCTTTCTCGCCGCGCAGCCGGACTATATCGACCGGCACGAGGTCGACTTCTTCACCCCCTCCCAGCGCGCGGCCATCCGCGCCATGGCGGAGCAGGTCATTCCCGCTACCGACACCCCGGGCGCGATTGACGCCGGCGTGCCTCGCTTTATCGAGCTGATGGTCGCGGACTGGTTCAACGAGGAAGAGCGTCAATCCTTCATGCAAGGCATGGCGGGTTTCCTGGCGGCGGTCGACGGTGAGTTTTCCACATTACCCCCCGAAGCACAGCTCGCCCTCATGGAGGAGGCCGAGACGGCCGCCCAGGATTCCGGCTGGTACGATGCGGGCGCCACAATGCACCTGTGGAGTGCCGATGCGCCGTTTATCTGCCAGCTGAAGGAACTCACCGTCCTCGGCTTTTTCCTGTCCGAGCCGGGCGCCACCCAGGTGCTGCGCGACAATCCCATGGGCAGCTTTGAAGGCAATATACCCCTCGCCCGGGACGATTCAGCCTATAACGCATTGCTACCCCTGCGGGTCATGTTTGGAGCCAAAGCCAATGTCGTATGAGGATTTTGATGCGGTAGTTGTCGGCTCCGGTATTTCGGGCGGCTGGGCGGCCAAGGAGCTGACCGAAAAGGGGCTGAAGGTCCTGGTGCTGGAGCGGGGCAATAATATCCGCCACGGCAGCGACTACGCCGGCGAGCACGCGGGCACCTGGAAGCTGCCCTACTACGGCATGCCCAATCGCGAGCGCCTGGAGCGAGACTACTTTATCCAGCGCCAGTCCTATGCCTGCAATGAATCCACTATCCAGTACTGGAATAACGACCGCCTGAATCCCTATGTCCGCAATGAGGACAAGCCTTTCAGCTGGATGCGCGCCGACGTTGTCGGTGGCCGCTCGCTGATGTGGGGGCGCCAGACCTATCGCTGGAGCGACGCCGACTTCAGCGCCAACGCCCGGGACGGCCACGGCATTCCCTGGCCGGTGAGCTACGCGGAGATCGCCCCCTGGTACAGCCACGTGGAGGAGTTTATCGGCGTCAGCGGCGAGTCGGAAGGCTGGGACCACCTGCCGGACAGCGAGTTTCTGCCGCCCATGGATTACCACGGCATCGAGCGGACCATCAAAGGCCGGGTGCAGGAAAAAATGCCCGAGGTGAAGATCACCATGGGCCGCTGTGCGGTACTTACTCGTGAGCACAAAGGCCGCGCCGCCTGCCATTACTGCGGCCCCTGCGAGCGGGGCTGCTCGACCGGCAGCTATTTCAGCTCCCAAAGCTCTACCCTGCCCGCCGCAAGAGCGACCGGCAACCTGACCCTGCTGCCCGACCAGGTTGTCGAGCGCCTGGAGCACGATCCGACGGGCACCCGGGTCACTGCGGTCAACTGTATCGACACCCGCACCGGCGAGCGGCGCAGCTTCAGCGCACGCCTGTTTTTCCTCTGCGCCTCGACCCTCGGCAGCACCCAGATCATGCTCAACTCCACCAGCGAACAGCATCCCAATGGCCTGTCCAATCGCAGCGGCACCCTCGGCCGCTACCTGATGGACCACGGCATGATCGCGCACACCGGCATCTTTATCGACGACGTGGACAGCTACTACAAGGGCAACCGGCCCAACGGCCTGTACATTCCGCGATTCCGCAATCTCGAGGGGCAGGACGAGGATGCCGACTTCGTGCGCGGCTACGGCTATCAGGCCATGCCCATTCGCCCTGACTGGCAAATGTCCTACAACAGGAAGGGCTTTGGCGCGCAGTACAAGGAGGCCCTGCGCAAACCTGGCCCCTTCTGGGTCTGGGCGCTTGCCGGCTTTTTGGAATGCCTGCCCCGGGCCGACAACCGCATGTACCTGCACTCCGACAAGGTTGACCGATTTGGCATTCCACAGGTCGCGACAGAGTTCAGCTGGGACGACAACGAGCGCAACCTCGCCCGGGACACCGGTGTCCAGGCGGAGAAAATCATGCGCGCTGCGGGTGCCATGTTCTCCAGCATCACACCGCCGGAGAAAATGGGCGAGGGTGGCTCCGCTATTCACGAAATGGGCACCGCGCGCATGGGCGACGACCCGGCACAGGCGGTGCTGAACAAATACAACCGCAGCCACGAACTGGACAACCTGTATGTGACCGATGGTTCCTTCATGACGTCCAGCGCCTGCGTAAACCCGTCGCTGACCTACATGGCGTTTACCGCCAGGGCCTGCGACCACGCCGTCAAGCAGCTTGCTGCCGGCGCCCTGAAAAACACATAACGAGAATATGATGCCCGCGGGAGCAAACTCGCAGCAGCAGATGTAATCGTATACATACTTTGCTGAGCCGGCACCCCGGGAAACCCCGTGATAATAAGAGGCAACACCATGCGCACACTCACTTACCACTCCATCGCCGCCCTGGTACTCGCCGCCAACAGTGGCCTCACCCTGGCGCAGAAGCCCGCTTCGCCCCTGGCCCTGGAGGAGGTCATTGTCACTGCCACCAAACGCGAGGCCAGCCTGCAGGACGTCTCGGTGGCAGTGACCGCACTGTCTGACCAGCTTATCGAGGAAGCACAGATCAACTCGGCGGAGGACCTGACCCAGCTCGTGCCTTCACTGAACCTGCAGAAAGGCACCAACCCAAGGCAAACCTCCTTCGTGATTCGCGGCATCGGGACCCAGTCCTTCAGTTCCGCGGTGGAGCCCAGTGTATCCACCATGCTGGACGGCGTGGTCATGGGGCGCTCGGGACAGGCATTCATGCAGCTGCTGGACATCCAGCGAGTGGAGGTGTTGCGCGGGCCCCAGGGCACCCTGTTCGGCAAGAACGCCACCGCCGGCGTGATCCACATCATCACCAAGGCGCCGACCGAGGAGTTCAGCGGCGAGGCGATGGCCAATGTCGCCGAAGACGGCGAATACCGTGGCGGTCTCAGCCTGGCCGGGCCGATCAGCGATTCGGTGGGCTACCGCCTGTCCGCGATCGGCAGCAGCGTCGACGGCTACACCCGGAACGCTTTCGACGGCGCGGACCTGAACGGCTCGGATGACTGGAACCTGCGCGGCAAACTGCGCTGGCTGGCCAATGATTCGCTGGACGTCACCCTGACCGGCGACTTCGGCAAGCGCTCCTGCGACTGCACGGTGCGCTCGATACGCAGCCTCGAGCCCTTTGGCGGCAACGAAGACCAGGTCCAGGGCATCCTCGACGGGCTCGCCCCCGTGGTCCCCGGCGAGGAAAACCAGGAAGCCAATATCAACAAGGCGCCCTTCAGCGACTGGGAGAGCTGGGGCAGCTCGCTGGAAGTGAACTGGGACCTGAACGACTACACCCTGACCTCGATCAGCGCGATTCGCGGCTACGAGGTAAACGGCTATACCGACAATGATGACCAGCCCATCGATGCCTTCGGCTTTGACCAGTTCGGGGGTTCGGAACAGGAGCAGATCACCCAGGAGTTGCGGCTGACATCCCCGGGAGAGGGCGCCTGGAGCTACGTCGTGGGCCTGTTCTACTTTGAGCAGGAAGTGGAGCGCAGCTTCCGCCGGCAGTTCGAGTTCGTCCCCGGTATGCCCGGCATTTCGATCGCAGACTTCTCGGTGGATACCGACAACTGGGCCGCCTTTGGCGAGGGGACCTGGCAACTGGCCGACGACTGGCGGCTGGTTCTCGGCGCCCGTTACACCGATGACGAGCTCGGCTACGAGTTCCAGCGGACCAGCGAGGGTTTCCTGCTCGCCCTGCCCAGCCCGGTGGCGCCTTTCGACGGCGGCATCAGCGAGGACGATCTGTCGGGTAAAGTCGCCCTGCAGTGGGACTTCTCCGACAGCGGGATGACCTACCTGAGCTATACCCAGGGCTACAAGAGCCCGGCCCTGGATATCATCTTTGAAACCAATCCCGACAACCTGCAGAAAATCGACCCCGAGACCTCGGAGGCCTGGGAGATAGGGATCAAGACCAGCCTGTTCGACAATCGCGCCCAGGTTAACGTCGCGCTGTTTCACGCCACCTACGAGGATTTTCAGGCCCAGGCTTTCTTCGACCCGGACGGCCCGCCCAACTGCCCCGAGAACAACCCGGGCTGTGACCCCGACAATGTCACCGGCTCCTACCAGCTGATCAACGCCGGCGAGGTACTGACCCAGGGCCTGGAAGTCGACTTCAGCGCGCTGCTCACCGAGCGCCTGCGCCTCACCGGTGGTCTGGCCCTGATCGACGCCGGCATCGAGGAGTACACCGGTGGGCCCTGCAGCGGCGGCCAGATATACCGCGGCGAATGCCCCGACGGCCTGCAGGACCTGTCCGGCGGCGACCTGCCCTTCTCCCCCGACTGGAAACTCAGCCTGGCGGCGGCCTACACCATTCCCCTGGACACCGGCTTCGACCTGGTGCTGCGCGGCCTGGCTCGCGCCCAGGACGAGGTGCAGTACTCCATGACCCAGGATGCAAACACCATCGGCGACAGCTACGCCATTTTCGATGCCTTCGTTTCCCTGGACGACCACGCGGGGCGCTGGACCGCCACGGCCTACGTCAAGAACCTGGGCGACGAGTTTTACCCCACCGGAATCGGCGCGCAGAACGAGAGCATCCTGCCCAACGGCTACGTGCACACCTATGCCAAGACCGCCAACCGGACCTGGGGACTGGAGATGCGCTACCGCTGGTAATCAGCGGTCGCGCGTCACCTCGGCCTCGGCACTTTCCGCCCAGCCATAGCGCACTGACTTCGCCGCCAGGGTGGCGCCGGGGGCCAGCGTTACCGCTCCCGTGTAGAGTTGCCAGGCACCGTCGTTGATCCGATAGCCCACGGAGGCACCCGGCGTTTGCGCAGCGGCGCTGACGCGACCGGTGCCTGGGTCCAGCTTGAGCTGTGGCGGCGCGGTCCTTGGCGCCTCACCCGACGGCCAGGATCTGCGCGCCAGCTCGGCCTCGGGAATCGCACCCAGGTCGGGAACACGCGCCTGCCAGGCTGCCAGCGCGGCGCGCATTCGTTCCAACACCGTCGTGTAGGCCGGGTCCCCCGCGAGATTGTCCAGTTCGTGCGGATCCACCCGGGTATCGTACAGTTCCTCCCGCGGGCGCGGTTCGAACCAGCGGCGCTGTGCCGGACTCAACTCACCCGCTTCCAGCAGGCGCCAGAGCGCCTGCATGCTGGGCAGATTGTCGCGAAAAGCCAGGTGCCGGGCACCGGGTGTCCCCGGCATAAAATTACGAATGTACTTGAAGCGCGCATCGCGAACCGCGCGCTGGCGATCGGGCCACTCGTCGAGCCGGTCGCGGGCCGCAAAAACATATTCCCGCGGTGGCGTGTCGGGGTCGAGAAAATTGCGCCCCTGGAAGAAGTCCGGCAGCGGCGCGCCCGCGAGGGCGAGGATGGTCGGTGCCAGGTCCACGAAGCTGATCAGGCGCGAATCGAAGCTGCCGGGTGGCAGCCCAGGAGGCCGGTAGCGCGCCGGCCAGTGAATCACCATGGGCACCGCGATACCGGCATCAAACAACTCCCGCTTGGCCCGCGGCAGTCCGTCGCCGTGGTCTGTGGTCCAGATCACGATGGTTTTTTCCGCCAGACCATCGGCCTGCAGCTGCGCCAGGATTTCGCCCACCGCGCGGTCCATGGTGATGCTGTTGTTGTACTGCCGCGCGATATCACCCCGGACCGCCGGCACATCCGGCAGATAGGGCGGCACCTCGACCTCGCCGGGGACCACCTGGTCCTGGGTCCCGCGGTGCAGGTAGGCCTGCATGGCACCCATCAGCAGCTGGGTCAGGCTGTCGGGCCAGCAGCAGCGCCGGAACAGGCCGGACTCGTGGGTCTCCATGAACGTGACCATGCCGAAAAAGGGTTGCTGACCCCGCCGGTCCCGCCAGCTCACCCCGTCACGGCTTTGCGCCTCGCCATCCCAGATCGTGAAAGGCCCGCTGCCCGGCCGGGTGCCGGAGAACTGGTAGTCGAGCTTGGTGGTCGCATAGGTGAAATAGCCGGCCGCGCGCAGCAGCTCGGGAAAGGCCCTGACCTCGGGGGGCGGCACCGCCCGGTAGCGTGCCCGGGACCAGTTGTGCGAGCGCATGTGCCCCGCGCCCAGGGTATTCTGGTGCACACCGGTGATCAGTGCCGCGCGGCTGGGCGCGCAGACGCCGGCCGTGGTGTACACATTGCTGTAGCGCACACCTCCGGCGGCGAGGGCGTCAATATTGGGCGTTACCGCCAGGGCATCGCCGAAGGCACCGATGCGAGGCCCGAGATCCTCCGCCACCAGCAGCAGGATATTCGGCCGTTCTGACGCCTGGGCGGCCATGACCAGTGCCGGGAAAGCCGCAAATAACAGGCAGCAGAGCCGCAACCGAAGACGTGGCTGACGAGGGGAAAAAACCGCATGCGCGGGCCTCATCGCCCGCTACCGTATTGAGGCGTCGGGGAGCTCGGTCCTGATTCCCTCATCCAGCGGCATCCGATCGGGCAGGGCGCCGGTCTCCTCCAGCAGGCGGGCCAGCGCATCGCGCATCGATGCCAGCCTGGCGGCACTGCCCGGATCCAGGGCCAGATTATTGGCTTCCCGGGGGTCGTCGGCGAGATTGTAGAGCTCTTCCATATGGCGCAGGGGGCCGCCATCACCCGGCGGGTAGGCCACGTACTTCCAGTCGCCCTGGCGAATACCGCGCACGTTCGGCGTGTAGGGGAACTGCTCCTCGTAGTTGTATTCGTACAACCAGGCCTCGCGCCAGGGGGTGTCGCGCCCCTCCACCAGCGGCGCCCAGGACAGTCCCTGGGCACTGGGCATGTCGGCACCGAGAGCCAACTCAACCAGTGAGGGGGCGAGATCGATATTCATCACCTGCTCATCGATGACCGTGCCGGGCGCGATCCGGGCGGGATAACGCACCGCCAGGGGCACCCGAATACTCGCCTCGTGCATGGTGCGCTTGTCGATCATGCCGTGCTCCCCGAACAGGAAACCATTATCGGAGGCGAAAACAATGATCGTGTTGTCCAGTTCGCCACTGCGTTCGAGCGCCGCGTAAAGCCGCCCCACGCTGTCGTCCACCGAATTGATCGTGGCGACGTAGGCGCGAATAAAGCGCTCGAAGTCCGCGACTGCCTCCGGACTGCGGTCGGGAAAGTCCTCGCGAAAGCCGTACAGGGGCCCGTAGATGCCGTGCCAGGTGGGCAGCCGCTCGCGTATCCAGTCGGGCTTGTCGTGCAGTTGAAAACCGCTTTCCGGATAGGGGTAGGGGATATCATCGTAAAGGTGCTGGTAGCGCGGCTCCGGCACAAAAGGACCGTGGGGCGCCTTGTGCCCCAGCACCAGCGCAAAGGGCCGGGCGGTGTCGCGCTGCGCGAGCCAGTCCAGCGCCATATCGGTGACGCGGTCAGTGTAGTATCCCGCCACGGTCTTCTGCTCGCCGTTGACGTTGAAGGTCGTGTCGTAATACCTGCCCTGGCCCTTGTGGGTCACCCAGTAGTCAAATCCCGGACGCGCGCTATCGTCGTCCTCGCCCATGTGCCACTTGCCGACATAGGCGGTGGCATAGCCGGCATCCTGCAGAATCGCGGGGAAGCTGCGCAGCTCGCTGGGGTAATCCGTGAAGTTGTCGTACACGCCGTGGGTATGGGTGTAGGTACCGGAAAGGTAGGACGCCCGACTGGGGGAACACAGCGAGGTCCCGACAAACATGTTGTCGAAGCGCGCGCCCTCGCTGGCCAGGCG
This sequence comes from Sediminihaliea sp., assembly GCA_965222335.1. Classification (GTDB taxonomy): domain Bacteria; phylum Pseudomonadota; class Gammaproteobacteria; order Pseudomonadales; family Halieaceae. The sequence goes on from OZ244944.1 coordinate 1,843,639, forward strand.
GTCTATGTGGGGCGTGTCGATGCCAAGCAGGGGTTGCTCATGGTAACCCACTGCATCCGCCCGCTGGTCATCGGTGAGGATAAACAGCACATTGGGCGGCCGCTCCGCCGCCTGCGCCAGCGGGGGAAGCATCATCGCAGCCGCCGCCAGAAAAGCCCCGAACCTGCCTGTCATGTGTTCATCTCCTTCAAATCCATACCGTTCTCGCCTGGCCGTTTTCTCTGATGCTTCACCGGGAGGAGCGCAAGCCCCTGAGCGCACGCCTGACCAGGCGATACAGAACCCAGAGCGCGGCAATCACCAGCACCAGGCCGACCAGCGCCGTGGCCCCGAATGCCACCAGCGGCCGGCTGTAGCCCGCCTTGTCTGCGGGTGAGGCGGTACGCAGCAGGGGCCGCACGTCGGCGTCCTCTAGCTGCTGGTCAAAGGCCTCCAGGCGTTCGCGCATGCGCGCCACGCGTTCGGGATGCGTGGCCGCCAGGTTATTCGTTTCCCCGGGATCGTCAGCCAGATTGAACAGCAGGGTGTCGTGGTGATACAGGCCCAGGCGCAGCACCCGATCCAGGAACCTGGGATAGCCCGCCTGCGCCAGCTTGAGTTTCCAGTCGCCTTCACGGTAGGCGACCGGCCGCGAGCTGAAGGAGGCCAGGTAATAGAACTCGCGCTCACCCGCCGGGGCAGCGCCAGCCAGCTCACCGGTGATGTCCTTGCCGTCGATAACCCTGTCGTCGGGGAGGGGCACCCCGGCCAGGGCGGAGAATGTGGGAAACCAGTCCAGCATCGTGGCCGTGTCGGCGTAGACCTGTCCGGGCCTGATACGCGCCGGCCACCGCGCGAGGGTCGGTACCCGCTGGCCACCTTCAAAGGTTACCCCCTTGCCGTCCCGCAGCGGACCCGCGGAGCCGCCGTGGTCGCGCATCATCAGCCAGGGCCCGTTGTCGCTGGAGAAGATCACCAGGGTGTTGTCCGCCAGGCCCAGGCGCTCCAGGCCGGCCAGGACCTCACCCGTGCTCCAGTCCAGTTCCTCCACCACGTCACCGTACAGACCGCCATCGGAGCTACCCTCGAACTCCGGGGAAGCATACAGCGGCACATGGGGCATGCTGTGCGCCAGGTACAGGAAGAACGGTCCGTCCTGGTGATTCTCAATAAAATCCAGGGCATGGCGGGTATAGCGCTGGGTGAGGTAGCGCTGGTCGATGGGCGTCCAGTCGATCTCCCGATTGTGGTAGAAAAAGAAATTCCCCATGTCGTTGCTGTAGGGCACCCCGTGAAACTCGTCGAAGCCCTGGTTCCAGGGCATGTAGCGATCGAGATGACCCAGGTGCCACTTGCCCACCAGGCCGGTGCGGTAACCGGCGCGACGCAGTTGCTCGGCGATGGTGATCTCCGCCTGTGGCATACCGTCCATTGAGTCGGCCATAAACACGTGCCGGATACCCATGCGCGCCGGGTAGCGGCCGGTCAGCAAGCCGGCGCGGGAGGGCGTGCACACCGGTGAGGCCGAGTAGAAGCTGGTGAAGCGAATGCCGTCCCTGGCCAGGGAATCGATATGCGGCGTATCGATGGTGGTCGAGCCGAAGCTGCTCAAATCGCCGTAGCCGAGGTCATCCGCAAAGATGAAGACGATATTCGGTGGCGGCGCTGCAGCGGCCGGGGCCGTATCCTGCGGCTGTGCCGCCACGCCGGTAGACAGCCCCAGCAGGCAAACCACCGCGGGCATTAACAGTGCGATCAAGCGCTTCAGTGCTCCCATTCTTTCCTCGCCTGCAGACGCGTTCAAGCGCAAGTCGCCAGGCACTCACGGGCATGGCGCCAACGACCAACATGCCGTTATCCAGGGGAATGCGTGGATGCGGCGTCTTATGATGTAATCGTTTACAAAATTAGCACGCCCCCGGCTGCTCACGCAAGTTGCTTCCTCCGCCTATGCTCGCAGTTGCCCGAGATACTCGGCCAGCTTCTGCTCCGCGTCATCGCCAAACAGGATCTCGCAGGCCTCGCGCAGCCCCGGGGCGTCCTCGAGTTCCTCCCGCCGTACCACCAGCTCGATCTTCGAGCGCCGGCGCATAAAGTCCTCCAGCTTGACGATCATTTCCCGACGCGCGGCCAGCTCGATCTCGCAGCGGGTGTATTCGGCCCTGCGGATCAGGAGGTCGGCGCAGCTGCGGTCCTCGCGGATGCGCTCCAGCAGGCCGAAGGCCGCCTCCCCGTAGCGGCGCCAGAAGCGCTCGGACAGGGGCTCGGAGGAGCTGGGGTCAGTAAGGGCATCGAGATCCATCAGGCGCGCCTGCAGCATGAACTCCGCGCGCAGGGAGGCGGGCGGTTCCCCGTACCAGCGGGCATTGGCCACCGGGGCGCTGACCCCCAGGCGCTGCAGGTGCTCGCAGATCTCGTCGCCGACGTTGAGACAGTCGGTCAGCTTGCCGCCGAATACCGTGAGGTGGCGGCGCGGCGCATCTACCTCGATCACGTGCTTGCGCGACAGTTGCACCCAGTCCGCGTTGTCATCGCTGCCGGCCACCGCCAGCGGTCGCACCCCCACCCGCTCGGCGATAATGTCCGCCCGGGTCAGGGGCCGGGGCAGGTCCAGCAGGGCATTGGCGTTGGCCAGGACAAAGTCGCGGTCCTCGTCGGTCACCGTGACCTCGGGGCTGTCCTCCCGGGTATCGGTGGTGCCAATGCAGGTCTTGGGGCCCATGGGAATGAGGAAAAACAGGCGCCCGTCGCTGGCAAAGAAAGTGAGCACGCGGCGGTTGTCGGTCACCTGGTCGACGATCAGGTGAATCCCCTTGGAAAATACGTGGCGGTGGCTCGTGGTGATGTCCAAGTTGCGGTTGTTGATATCCGCGTAGGGGCCGCAGGCGTTGACCATCGCCCTGGCACGAATCTCGAAGCGCTCGCCGCTGATCACATCCCGGGCCTGGGTGCGCCACTGCCCCCCGTCGAACTCCGCACCCAGCGATTCCACATAATTCGCGGCGACACAGCCGTAGTTGAGGCTCTTGCGAATGAAGTTGAAGACAAAGCGGGCGTCGTTGTCGTACAGGTAGCAGTCGGAGTACTCCAGGCCACCGGCGGTTTCGCGGGTATTGATCTCGGGCTCCTGGGCCTCGATCTGGCGCGCGGTGAGGTAGCGCGGGGGGCGGGTGACACAGCGCCCCATCAGCCAGTAGAGCACGCTGCCGAGGAACACAAAGAAGGACCAGAAGCGGAAGCCTTTCTGGATCGTGGTGAAAAAGCGGATTTCCTTGACCGTGGAGGGGTAGGCGCGCATCAGCTCGTTGCGCGACTTGCACAGCTTGTTGACCAGCAGGTACTCGTGGCTCTCCAGGTACTTGATCCCGCCCCAGGCCAGGTTGGACGAGTTGGAGCTCACGCCACCGGCAAAATCGCCGCGGTCGATCAGGGCAACCCGGATGCCGCGCCCCGCCAGGGCCGCCGCGGCCACGGCGCCATTGATCCCGCCGCCCACCACCAGTACGTCGAAGGTCTGCTCGCGAAGCTTGCCGATGTTGGTATTGCGCAGACTGGGGGCCATCAAGGGGTGTCCTGTACCACCACATTACTTTACAGGCCCCAGTGGTCAGCGCACAAATCCATAAAGCGGTGAGCGCTCCCGCTCAGGGTCTGGCCCGCGCGATAGTACAGCCCCACCTGCTTGTCGATCCGGCCGAATGAGAGGTCGTCCATGATGTGCAGGTCGCGGCACTGGGGGTGCTCCTGCAGCAGGCGCCGGTCGAGGAAGGTCACACCCAGTCCCCGGGCAACCAGGTGAACGCGCAGGGACAGGCTGCTGATCTCCCACACAGTGCTGAACTGGTCACGCAGGCGCTGGATCGACGGACGCATATCCGGGTTGTCCAGGGCCGAGGCGATCAGCGGCGTGCGCTTCAGCGCCGCGGCCTCCCCCGCGACCATGGCGGCAAACTCGGGGTGCCGGGGGCTGACCACCAGGTGGCGGGTGTCGCGGTACAGGGGCAGGGTGGTGAATGCGGACATGTGTTTCTGGAAAGGCCCCAGGCCCAGCTCCACCGTACCCCCGAGCACCGCGTAGATAATACTGCGGCTGGGTAACTCCTGAATCCTCAAGGTGACGTCCGGGCTAAAGTCGCAGTAAGCACTTACCAATTCCTTGGCATGGAAATAGTTGAGTGACGCGCTCAGGGCCAGGCTCAGGGTGTCGCGATGGCCACGGCGCAGGGCACTGATCTCTTCCAGGGTCTGCTGCTCACCGCGCAGTACCTCCACCGCGTGATCCAGCAGGCGCTTGCCCGCCGGGGTCAGGCCCAGGGACTTGCCGCGCTGGATCAGCGGCGTTTCCAGCTTGGCCTCCAGCCCCGCCACCGCCTGGCTGATCGCCGACTGGCTGAGATGCAGGGCCTCGGCGGCGCGGCCGAAGCCCCCCTCTTCCACCACCGCGCGGAAGGCGCGCAGTTCACCATTCTCCAGGCGCATCATTACCTCTACTTATGGTTTGATTAGTTATTTTAACTCTACTGATATATTCGCGCCCCGTATACTCCGGCCAGAATCGCAGCAGGAGAACAACATGACCCAGGCACAGCCAATGGAATCCTACGACCTCGCCGGGGTCGTGGTCGGCGAAACCGCCATTTCCGAGGTGGATGGCGAGCAGGGCCGCCTCAGCTACCGTGGGGTAGCGATCGAGGAGCTGGTCCAGCGACCCTTCGCCGAGGTGGCCTGGCTGGTGGTCTTTGGCGAGTGGCCCAGCGCCGCCCAGCAGATGCGTCTGAACCAGTTCCTTTGCACCCACGCCAGCCTCGATGAACGGGAGCAAGGGCTGCTGGATGCGGTGCCCGCCGGACTGCACCCCATGCTGGTGCTACAGGGCATGGTGCCGCTGATAGACCTCCCCCCGGATGAGAGTCTGGGACTGGGCCTGGAAGCCGAACACGGCCTGCTGCTGGCGGCCAAGATCGCCGCTATCATCGCCGCCCGCTTCCGCCAGGAGCAGGGCCTACCGCCCGCGTCCGGGGCACCGGACCAGGACTTCCACCACCACTTCCTGAGCCTGCTGTACGACCGCGCGCCCTCGGCCCAGGCGGTTGCGGTACTGGATGCCACCCAGATTCTGCAGATGGAACACAGCTTCAATGCCGGTACCTTCGCCGGCCGCGTCTGCGCCAGCACCCTGGCGCCGATGCAAAGCGTGATCTCCGCCTCCATCGGCACCCTCTACGGCCGCCTACATGGCGGCGCCGACCAGGCTGCCCTGGAAATGGCGCAGACGATCGGCGATCCGGAGGACGCGCCGGCCTACGTTGAGCGCTGCCTCGCTGACAAGGTCAAGATCATGGGCATGGGGCATCGCGAATACCGCATCGTTGACCCCCGAGCGCGCTTGCTGAAGCCGATGGCCGAGAGCCTGTGTACGGACCCGGAGAGTCGCCGCCTGTTACAGACCCTGGTCGCGGTGGAGGCCGCCTGCCATGACGCTTTCGCCGCGCGGGGCAAGGACATCTGGGCCAACGTGGAGTTCTACAAGGGCGCGGTGTTCCACACCCTCGGCCTGCCAGCGCACTACTTTACCGCCCTGTTCGCCATGGCCAGGGTCTACGGCTACGTTGCCCACTTCCTCGAGTTCCGCCGCGACAGCCGCCTGATCAGGCCGCGGGCACGCTATCGCCCGCCCGCCGGGTAGCGAAACCAGCAGCGTTTTCCCCGGGTGCGGGGGCGGATTGCAAATCCGCTCGGGAGGTATCCATACTTGTACCTTGACCGGTACACAGGTTTCCCCCAGCGGATATCCTGTGCCCTTCCATTTGATCGCACAGGGCTGAACTCATGAGCTACGCATTCGATCCCGAACTCGTCCCCCTGCTGGAAATGCTACCCCCGGTAGAAATGGCCGACCCGCTCCCCGCCCGGGAGGAATTTGCCGCCATGTCGCTGCAGATGAACGCCGAACTGGATACCAGTGGCGTACGCATCGAGGACCGCAACGTGCCGGGGCCGGAGGACGGCGGCGAAGTGCCGGTGCGGATCTACACCCCCGAGGGCCTGGCGCAGCCGGTCCCCGGCCTGATCTACCTGCACGGCGGCGGCTTCGTCCTCGGCGGGCTGGAGAGCGAACACGGCATCTGCATCAATCTATGCCGCAGCCTGGGCATTGTGGTGATCTCGGTAGACTACCGGCTGTCGCCGGAGACGCCCTACCCCGGCGCCCTGGAAGACTGTTACGCCGTACTGCTGTGGGCCGCGGCCGACGCCGCGGCGCTGCAGGTGGACAGCGCGCGAATCGGCATTGCCGGGCAGAGCGCCGGCGGCTGCCTCGCCGCGGCCACCGCCCTGCTCACCCGGGACCGACAGGGTCCCCCCCTGTGCTTCCAGTTCCTGGGCATTCCGGTACTGGACGACCGCATGACGTCACCGAGCATGCGCCAGTTTACCGACACTCCGGTCTGGGACCGGGGCAAATCGGAAATCAGCTGGGCTCACTATCTGGGCGATGCCTACACCGCGGGCGCCGAGGACGTACCCATCTACGCCGCACCGGCACGCTGTGAGGATCTCACGGGCCTGCCCTCGGCCTACATCTCCACCATGGAATTTGACCCCCTGCGGGACGAGGCCCTGGACTACGGCTGCCGGCTGCTGCAGGCCCGGGTGGCTACCGAGATTCACAATTACCCCGGGACCTTCCACGGCGCCAGCCTGTTCGCCCATACCACCATTGCCCAGCGCGAAACCGCCGACATGCTGGCGGCACTGCGCGCCGGATTGAAGGTCGACGCCTGACGCCACCACCGCCAACCGCAGTCAACACAGGACCATGCCATGAGCCAGGATGCCCTCTACCACCCTCCCCTGATGCCCCATCTGTTGGTGGAGGGACTCAATCGCTACAACGACGAACCCTGCCTGTTCCTGGGCGACAAGGTGGCCACTTACCGCGACGTGCGCGAGCAGACCAGCCAGCTGGTGCAGGCGCTGAACGACCAGGGTCTGGGTCGTGGCAGCCGTATCGCGGTGATCTCCGTCAATCGCCCGGAAGTACTGTCCAATATCGCGGCGATGCAGCTCGCCGGCTGTATCGGCACGCCCTTGCACCCCCTGGGCTCCCTGGAGGACCACGCCTATGTTCTGGAGGCGGCAGAGATCGACGCCCTGGTGTTCGATCCCGGCGCCTTTGATGAGCTCGCCGCGGCGCTGCAGGCGCGCATCCCGGCACTGAAACTGCTGGCCTTCGGCCCCTCAAAGCACGGCGAGGACTACCTGGCCCTGGCCGCGGGCTTCGAACCCAAGCCCCTGGTGGCACCGGATGTACACCCGGATGACACCGCGTCGATCAACTTTACCGGCGGCACCACCGGCAAACCCAAGGGGGTGATGAGCGCCTACCGCACCACCGCCTACATGACCCAGATCCAGCTCGCCGAGTGGGAGTTCCCCGAGGAGCTGCGGATGCTGATCGCGACACCCCTGTCGCATGCCGCCGCGGCATTCTTCATCCCCGTGCTGCAGAAAGGCGGTGCCTTTTACGTGATGCAGGGCTTCAGTCCCGACGAATTTTTCGACATGGTCGAGCAGCACAGGATCACCGCGACCATGCTGGTACCGGTCATGCTCTACTTCCTGCTGGATTCGCCGCGGGCCGAGACCGCGGACATGTCCAGCATGGAAACCATTTTCTACGGCGCCTCACCGATGAGCCCGTCGCGCCTGGAAGAGGGCATCGCCAAGTGGGGCAAGGTGTTCTACCAGTTCTTCGGTCAGTCCGAGGCGCCCATGGTGATCGCCAATATGCGTCGCGCCGACCACGACCCGTCCCGTCCCGGGCGCCTGGCGGCCTGCGGCCGTCCCTCGCCCTGGGTACACCTGGCCCTGCTCGACAGCGACAACCAGCCCGTCGCCCCGGGCGAGCCGGGGGAGGTCTGCGTGCGCGGCCCGCTGCTGATGCAGGGCTACAAGGACATGCCGGAGCAGACCGCCGAGGCCTTCGCTGGCGGCTGGCTGCACACCGGTGACGTCGGCCGCCTGGACGAGGACGGCTTCCTGCACATCGTGGACCGGACCAAGGACATGATCGTCACCGGCGGCTTCAATGTGTTCCCGCGGGAGGTCGAGGACGTGCTCTCCAAGCACGAAGCGGTCACCCAGGCGGTGGTCATCGGGGTGCCCGACGACAAGTGGGGCGAGGCCGTCAAGGCGGTTATCGTGCTGAAAGCGGGCGTGGAAGCCGACGAGGCACTCACCCGGGAGCTCACCGAGCAGGTCAAGGCAGCCAAGGGCTCGGTGCAGGCGCCCAAGAGCATCGACTACGTGGACGCGATCCCGCTGACACCCGTGGGCAAGCCGGACAAGAAGGCGGTGCGGGCACAGTACTGGCAGGGCAACGAACGCGGCGTTGGCTGATTCCCCAGGCCGACGGGTCGGCGCGTGCAGACTGTGCGCCCCGGACTGGGCGTCCCGGACTGTGCGCCCCGGACTGGGCGTCCCGGACTACGCGTCCCGGACTACGCGTCCCGGACTGGACAAGCACTGGCGCAGCGCCGACCATAGGCGACCCTGAATTCACCCGGAACTACCCATGCTGAGCGACAATCCCGAAGTCTACCGCGGCCTCACCTATCCCTGGGGTCGCACGGTTGACCCCGCGCCGGGGGAACCGGAGGAGATTGCTCCCGGCGTGTACTGGGCCCGCTTCCCGATGCCCATGTCCCTCGACCATATCAACCTGTGGCTGCTGGAGGACGGCGACGGCTGGACCGTGATCGATACCTGCCTGGACCTGCCCCGGAGCCGGGAAATCTGGGAGCAACTGTTCAGCGGTTTCATGGGGGGCAAGCCGGTGACGCGGGTCATCTGCACCCACATGCACCCGGATCATATCGGCCTCGCGGGCTGGCTGGTGGAGCGCTTCGGCTGCGATCTGTGGATGACCCGGGAAGAGTTCCTGATGTGCCGGGCGATGGTCAGCGACACGGGCCGGCCGGCACCGGAAGTGGCGATTCGCTTCTATCGCGCCGCGGGCTACGACGAGGACCAGCTGCAGGCCTACCGCGAGAAGTTCGGTGGCTTCGGCAAGGCGGTCTCGCCCCTGCCCAACAGTTTTCGTCGCCTGGTCGACCGCGAGACGGTCACGATTGGCGGGCGTTACTGGCAGGTCATTGTCGGCAGCGGTCACTCGCCCGAGCACGCCTGCCTGTACTGCCCCGCCCTGAAGCTGCTGATTGCCGGCGACCAGGTCCTGCCCAAAATCACCCCCAATGTCAGCGTGTTCCCCACCGAACCCGAGGGTGATCCGCTGAACGAGTGGCTGCGGTCCTGCGCCAGCATCCGCGACATCCTGCCCGATGACCTGCTGGTGCTGCCCGCACACGAGGCGCCCTTTTACGGCCTGCACATCCGGATGACGCAGATTATCGAATCCCACAAGCGCGACCTGGCTGCCCTGTACGAGCACCTGGAAACGCCACAGCGCGCGGTGGACTGCTTTCCCGCCCTGTTCAGTCGCAAGCTGGAAGGCCACAACTTCGGCCTCGCCACCGGCGAAACCCTGGCCCACCTTAATTGTCTGCTGGGGCGGCGGCAGGCGACCCGCGAGCGCGACCGCGACGGCGTGGACTGGTACCGCCAGCTGCCCGAGTGCGCGGTGTTTGACTGAAATAATGACCGTGTAAGCTGACCGTGACGCGCCCCGCGGACGGGTCCGGGCAGGCGCGGCGATGTTTTGCTATGCTTTCTGGAGCGTCAGTGGTGCCGAGAACACCGCGCCGCCTGTCTCCCGCAAGCATGCGCCCGCAAGGGCACAAGTCCCGCACCCGCCCTTACTCACTGCTGTTGAGGAACGATGTGTATGAGTCAGATGGTTGACCTGGTGATCTTCGGTGGCACGGGAGACCTGTCCACCCGCAAACTGCTGCCCGCCCTCTATCAGCTGCACCGGCACGGGCTCGCGGATCGCCTGCAACGGATTATCGCCACCGGGCGCGGCGATACCGATACCGAGTCCTTTCGCAGCGACGCCCACGCCAACCTGCAGCACTTCCTCCCAGAGGGGCAGTGGAGCGGCGCAATCTGGGAGCATTTTCGCGACACCCTGCACTACCTCAAGCTGGAAGCAGAAGAAGCTGACGACTACGCCCGCCTGGCGAGCGAACTCGATGCCGGCGGCGCCCCTATCCGCCTGTACTACCTGGCCACCCTGCCCTCCCTCTACGGCAGTATCTGCGAGCACCTGCAGGCTGCGGGGGCAGTGAACGAACACAGCCGCGTGGTACTGGAAAAGCCCCTGGGACATGATCTCGCCTCCTGCCGGGAGATCAACGAACGGGTAGGCACGGTGTTCAACGAGGAATCCACCTTTCGCATAGATCACTACCTGGGCAAGGAAACGGTGCAGAACCTGCTCGCCGTGCGCTTCGGCAATCCGCTGCTGCACCCGGTATGGAAGAACACCTTCGTCGACAATGTGCAGATCACGGTGGCCGAGGAGATCGGCGTCGAGGGCCGCGCCAGCTACTACGCCAGGACCGGCGCCCTGCGCGACATGGTGCAGAACCACCTGCTGCAGGTCTTGTCGATCGTGGCGATGGAACCGCCGGCCAGCCTCAACCCGGCGGACATACGCGACGAGAAGATGAAGGTGCTGCGCTGCCTGGAACCGATCAACGCGGCCAACGCCAAGGAGCGCACCGTGCGCGGGCGCTACGACGCGGGTGCCGTCAGCGGCCAGGCGGTCAAGGGCTTCCTGGAGGAGGCGGAGTACGGGGATGCCGATGCCACCGAGACCTTCGTCGCCCTCAAGGCGACCATCAACAACTGGCGCTGGGCGGGGGTGCCCTTCTACCTGCGCACGGGCAAGCGCCTGAGCCGGCGCTACTCGGAGATCGTGATCGAATTCAAGCGCCAGCCCTTTTCCCTGTTTGCCAACGACCCCAATGAGCTCACCAACAAACTGGTGATCCGCCTGCAGCCCGATGAAACGATTTCCATGCACACCCTGAACAAGAAGCCGGGGCTTACCCGCAGCCTGCGCCTGCAACCGGTGGAGCTGCACCTGACTGATGACCCGCGCAACAAGGGCGACAGCTACGACGCCTACGAGCGCCTGCTGCTGGATGCGATCAACGGTGACCAGACCCTGTTTATGCGCCGGGACGAGGTGGAAACTGCCTGGCGCTGGATCGACACCATCATTGAAGCCTGGGAGGAAATCGGCATGCCCATCAAGTCCTACAATTCGGGCACCATGGGCCCCAGCGCCGCCACCGCGCTGACCGCCCGCGACGACCGCAACTGGTATGAATGACCGCTGGCAGAAATTCCCCGGGCGGGAAGCGCTGGACCGGTCCCTGGCTGCGCATCTGGCCGCGGTCCTTCGCCGGGATATCACCGCCACAGGCAGTGCCTGCCTGGCGCTTTCCGGCGGCAGTACGCCGCTGGGCCTGTTCGCGGCGCTGACCCGGGAGACCCTGGACTGGCGGGCCGTGAGCCTGACCCTGGTGGACGAGCGCTGGGTGGACCCCGAACACCCGGATTCCAACGAAACCAAGGTGCGTGAGTACCTGTACCAGGGGGACGTGCAGCAGGCGCGCCTGGTGGGCCTGAAAACGCCCCACCCCAGGGCAGCCGAGGGCGAGCACGAGGCCAGTGCCCGGATCCAGTCCCTGCCGCTGCCCTTCTCCGCCGTGGTGCTGGGTATGGGCAGCGACGGCCACACCGCTTCCTGGTTTCCGCAGGCGGCCAACCTGCCACGGCTGCTAGCGGCCGAGGGCCCGGACCTGGTAGCGGCGACCGAACCGGTGACCGCCCCCCACCCGCGCATGACCCTGACCCTCGCGGCCGTGCTGGCCAGCCGCGAAATCATTATTCACATCACCGGCGAGGAGAAGCAGACCGTGCTCAACGACGCCATCGCCAACGGCTACCCCGTGGCCGCGGTACTCAAACAAACCCGGACCCCTGTCACCATCTGGTGGGCACCATGATCGATTCGCGCCTGCAAGCCATCACCCAGCGCATCGTCGAACGCAGCGAGAATTCCCGGCGGGCCTACCTGGCGCGCATCGACAGCATGCGCGGCAGCGGCCCCCTGCGCGGCAGCCTGTCCTGCAGCAACCTCGCCCATGGATTCGCCGCCTGCGGGGAACAGGACAAGCAGAGCCTGAAGCTCACCGAGGCCGCCAATATCGGCATCGTCACCGCCTACAATGACATGCTCTCGGCGCACCAGCCCCTCGCGGACTTTCCCGAGCGCATCAAGGAGGCGGCGCACGCGGTTGGCTGCACGGCCCAGGTGGCCGGTGGCGTACCGGCGATGTGTGACGGCGTGACCCAGGGCACCCCGGGCATGGAGCTGAGCCTGTTCAGCCGGGAAATTATCGCCGGGGCCACGGCGATCGCCCTGTCGCACAATATGTTCGACGGCGCACTTTGCCTGGGGGTCTGCGACAAAATCGTCCCGGGGCTGCTGATCGGGGCCCTGAGTTTTGGCCACCTGCCGGTGATCCTGGTGCCAGCGGGCCCCATGACCAGCGGCCTGGGCAACAAGGAAAAGGCGGCAGTCAGGCAGCAGTTCGCCGAGGGCAAGGTAGGGCGGGAGGCCTTGCTGGAGGCGGAATCCCAAGCTTATCACGGCGAGGGTACCTGCACCTTTTACGGCACCGCCAACAGCAATCAGATGCTGATGGAAGCCATGGGCCTGCACATTCCCGGCGCCGCCTTCGAGAACCCGGGCACGCCCCTGCGGGACGCGCTTACCCGGGCCGCCGCCGAACGCGTGTGCAAGATCACCGCCCTGGGGCAGGAGTACACGCCCATGGCGGAGGTGGTCAGCGAGAAGAGCCTGGTCAACGCCATCGTGGCCCTGCTGGCGACGGGCGGCTCGACCAATCACGCGATTCACTGGATTGCCATCGCCCGCGCCGCCGGGGTGCTGATCGACTGGCGCGACTTCAGCGAGCTCTCGGCGATCACCCCGCTGGTCACGCGCATCTACCCCAACGGCAGCGCCGACGTGAACCATTTCCACGCCGCGGGTGGTTCTGCCTACGTCCTGCGCACCCTGCTGGAGCAGGGCCTGTTGCACGAGGACGTGCTCACCGTCTGGGGCCAGGGACTGGCGCACTATACCCGGGAACCGCGCCTCACCGAGGGACAGCTGACCTACGTGGACGGCGTCACCGAGAGCGCCGACACCGCGGTGCTGCGCCCCGCCAGCGAGCCCTTCGATGCCGAGGGTGGACTGCGCCTGCTGGAGGGCAACCTCGGGCGCGCGGTGATCAAAGTGTCCGCGGTGGCCGCGGACCAGCGCTGCATCGAGGCACCGGCGCGGGTGTTTACCGAGCAGGATGACCTGCGGGTGGCTTTTGAAGCCGGAGAGCTGGAGGACGACGTGGTGGTGGTGATGCGCTTCCAGGGTCCGCAGGCCAACGGCATGCCCGAGCTGCACAAGCTGACACCCTATCTCGGTGTGCTCCAGGATCGCGGATTCAGGGTGGCGCTGGTCACCGATGGACGCATGTCCGGCGCCTCGGGCAAGGTACCCGCGGCGATCCATGTCACGCCCGAGGCACTGGCCGATGGTCCGCTGGGCAAGGTCCGGGACGGCGACCGCATTCGCGTGGACGCCGACGCCGGTCGCCTCGAGGCACTGGTACCGGCTGACGAATGGCACGAGCGCAGCACGGCGCCCCGCCCCCCGCACCAGAGCGATGCGGGCACCGGAAGGGAACTGTTTGCCTTTATGCGCAGGGCGGTCAGCGGCGCCGAGGACGGCGCCACGGTGTTTTAGGCAGGCTGCTGGGCCGTGATATTGCGCAGGATCAGCAGGGTGTTATCTCGATCCAGCAGGCGCGGGACGGGATAGTTCTCGCATTCCTTGAGTGCGAGATCGCACAGGTAATCGTAGTCTTCGGCGCGGATCTTGTCCGAGGTCTCCGGGATACCCACCGCCGCGCGTAGCTCGCGCACCGCCTGGATAAAGCGATCCGCCTGCTGGGAGGCCGCATCGCCGGGCTGGCCCAGGCCCACCAGCTCCGCCAGCTCTGCCAGCTCCGCCTGGGCCTCCTCGCGACAGAATTCCAGCACGTGGGGCAGCACCAGAGAATTTGCCAGTCCATGCGGAATGCCATACTTGCCCCCCAGCTGGTGGGCAATCGCGTGCACATTGCCCACGTTGACCTGGTTGATCGCGATACCGGCGTAGTAGGCTGCCATCGACATTCCTTCACGCGCGGCCAGATTTCTGCCATCCTCGTAGGCCGTGCGCAGGTGGGCAAAGATCAGGCGTACCGCCGCCCGTGAGTGGGCCGTGCGGGTGCCCCGGTCCCAGGTGCAGATATAGGCCTCGATCGCGTGGGTCAGGGCATCCATGCCGGTGGCCGCGGTAATGTGGGGTGGCAGGCCCGTCAGCAGCTCCGGGTCCAGGGCGGTCGCCGCGGGCAGCATGGAGCCGCCGGAGATAATCCCCTTTTCGTGGGTCTGGCTGTCGGAAATTACCGCGCCCATGGTCGCCTCCGAACCCGTGCCCGAGGTGGTGGGCACCGCGTACAGGGGCAGCGCGTCGTGGCGAACCTTGCCCAGGCCAATCCAGTTCCTGGGGTCTTCATCACTGGTGGCCCGGGCGGCGATCAGCTTGGCCGCGTCGATGGACGAACCACCGCCCACGGCCAGGATCACTTCGCTGCCATGGGCGCGCTGGGCCTCGAGCCCCGCTGCCACCTGGTCGAAGGTCGGATCAGGCTCCACCCCATCGTAGAAGGCCACATCGACCCCGGCCTCCAGCAGCCCGGCCACGACCCGGTCCACGAGCCCCAGTTCGCGCAGGGGCTTGTCGGTCACCACCAGCACCCTGCCCACGCCGCTGCGCGCGATATGCGCACAGAGCTGGCGGGAGCTGCCAGCCCCGGCAAAGGCCATGTAGTTGGCCCCGGGAGCGAGGTTCACCAGGACCTTGACCAGTCCCAGGTGGAATTTGTGTTTCAGCTTGCGAACGAACGACATAGATGCTCCGTGATAGTGCAAAAGACAGAATGGGTGGGTTTGCGGGCCAGTTTCTCAGCCGTTGGACACCATGCCTACCAGGCCGCCACGATCGGCCACCATGATGGTGTCGCGGCCCGCAGCCTTGGCCTCATAGAGCGCGATATCCGCGCGCTTGAGCAGGGTGGGAAGATCGTCCTTTTCCCGCCACTCGGCGATACCGAAACTGGCGCGCAGGTTCAGCTCGGCGCGCGGCATCACCAGGGGCCGCTCCCGCAGTACCTTGCGGATGCGGGCGGCTACAACCTGCGCCTCGTTGGCGCGCATCTCACCCAGGGTGATGGCGAACTCCTCGCCGCCAATCCGCCCCACGGCGTCCTCCGCGCGCACGCAGTCCAGCAGGATTTCGGCAAAGTGCTGCAGGGCAAGATCCCCCAGGGAGTGGCCATAGCGGTCGTTGATCTTCTTGAAATAGTCGATATCCACCAGTACCAGGGTCAGGGGCTTGTCGGCGCGCATGCAGCGGGCCCACAGGCTCTCGCTGGCCGCCATGTAGCCCCGCCGATTATTCAGGCCGGTCAGGGTATCATGCAGCGCCATCGCCTTCAGGCGCCCGGCGAGATCCGTCGCCAGCAGGAATATCACCGAAATCCCCAGGGCGATAAACAGCGTCGGCATCAGGGCAAAATTGACCAGGGCGTAAAGCTGGTAAATGGCCTCGCCCGTGTCTGGACCCATCTGCAGGGCAATCGCCGCCGCCAGTCCCTGATTGAGACCAAAGAGCTGGTGGAACGCCGCAGCCACCCACTGCGCCAGTCGCGGCTCACCCCCGCGCCGCACCAGGATGATGGTGATATGGGTCATGCCCAGGAACGCCACAGTGGGCGCCAATGCCGCTCGCATGCCGCCCGGCACCCACAGGATAATGCCCATGGACAGCAGCGACAGACCGACAAAGCAAAGGGTCAGCCAGCTCCAGCGCGTGGTCAGCTGCAGGCGGTCGCGGTGGCCCCATACAGCGAACAGCACGGCGGCAAAGGCGAGCATGTTGGCGCACTGCCAGAAGATGGCCTCCTGCGGTACCCAGCTCTTGGCCAGGTTGACGCTGTACTGTGCCGCGACCAGGGTGAAGGTCACCGCCCACATCAGGGCATGGCGAGGGCGCTCGAACAGGCGCCAGGCGAGAAAGTTTGCGCCCGCCAGCACCAGGCTGATGACGACCAGCGAGACCAGTAGATAGTTTATTGCCCCACCCATGCGGAATCAGGCTTTACCCATCAAATAGTTATCCCGGCATCATTACCCAGAGCAGCCTGCTATTCAACCATGAGGCTGTGGTTTCGGGACAGGGTACAAAATTCAGGAGGGTGTTGCTCCCGGCCAGGCAACAGCCCAACCGGGAGCGACGAGAGGTCAGCGGCGCGGGCCACCGTTGCTGCCGGGCCAGCGCGACCCGGAGATAGTGTCGGCGAAGGGCATGAAGCCCTCGGGATCCAGCTTGCCGGCGAGCTTGATTTCGCGGTCCAGGAAAACGGGCCACCACAGGTGCGCCGAGACCTGTTCCCGCATGGGCAGCATGCTCGCGAGCGGATCCCAGGGGCTGTCGCGCAGGACCAGTTCGCCCTGCACTGACTCGCGCCAGGCAGTGCCGTACACGCTGCGCACATGAACCACGTGGGGCGGGAAATCATAGCCAGCAGCCGGATCCGGCATCACGCCTGCCGCCCGCGACACCTTGATCCACCACTCGTTCTGCTCCCAGTCGTCCTTGGGCTCGTTCTCGCCGCTGGCGACCCCCTTGAATTCCACAAAGGTGTAGCCGTGATGGGTGCAACGCGCGGTGACCTGGGGGCCCATGCGGTAGTACTCGGTGGTGCAGGGGTACTTGGGCTGACCGTTGGTCTCCTGGCTGACAAAGATCGCCGACTCCTGGTCGATGCCGTAGCCAAGGGTATACTCACCGGCAATGCCGTTGTAGTCCGCATCGACCGTGGTGACGATGCCGAACTCGGGCTCATCGGGTACGGGGAAGTTGTAAATAGTCAGGTTCACGTGCGGATTGGCGCCGGGCTCAATTCCAGGCGGCAACAGGGCCGCGATCTTGTCGGGATCGGTGCGGTAGATGATTTTCAGCATCGGCCAGTTGACGATATCGCCTGGGTTGCCCTGGGGGGCGCTTGACTCATTGGACATGGATTACTACCTCGTCGTTATGTTTATGAACTGCTCCCTCGGGGAGCGGGTGGATGGCTCCGGCCGTGTAAGGCTCCGGCCGTTAGGCGCCGACCTGATCCGGCACCGGGGTGCTGCGATTCATGATCATCTCGGTGCGCGCGCGGATCTTGGCGTCTGTCTCCGGGGTGGTTTTCAGCAACCAGAAAGCGTCTTCCTGCAAACCCTCAATCGCCATTTCCGCCACCTCGTCGGGGTGAGTGGTCTGCAGCTCGATCCCGAACTCCGCGGCCATGCGCTTCATATCATCCACCGAGTTGATGCCGCTCTCATTACCCGCAGACTCTTTCTGCAGGGCCTCCGGGCGCACCCGGCCGGAGTTGAACAGCCCGGTGTCGACGATATGCGGCCCCGGAAACAGGGCGCTGACCTTCACCGGTGATTCGGCGGCCTGCAACTGGTAATGCAGGTTCTCGGTAATGGTGTGTACCGCGGCCTTGGTCGCGGTGTATATCGGCTGGTCCGGGTACACCAGCAGCGCACCATTGCCGGAGCCGGTAATCACGAAATGTGCAGGCTCGTCCTGGGCCACCAGCAGGGGCATGAAGGCGCGGATCGAGTTGATCACGCCCCAGAGGTTAACGTTCAGGCACCACTGCCAGTCCTTCTCCGAGTATTCCCAGAGACTGCCGGACTCACCGGCACCGATGCCGGCATTGGCAAACACCATGTGAATGCCGTCGAAGGCCTTGCGGGCCTCTTCCGCGAGGCTCTCGAGGCTGGCCAGCTGGGTCACGTCACAGTGGGCCACCACCGCGCGGATGCCCTCCGCCTCGAGATCGGCGCCGATCTGCTCCATGGCGGCGCTGTCGACATCGCCGATCACAACCTGGGCGCCGCGGCGGCCCAGGGCAAAGGCCAGGGAGCGGCCGACACCGCTGGCGCCGCCGGTGATCACCGCGACCTTATCCTGAAAATCCCGCATCAGGCGATCTCCCGCACGTCCACGTAGAACTGGCGGACCCACTTGCGGAACAGCACCAGGGTCTTGTCCTCGCGACAGAACACCGGCCGGTGTTTGTGCACCTTGTTGGCCCAGATCGGGTAGTCCTGGCTGATGCCGTCGATGATGCCGTTCATGACGTCATCGCCCGCCAGGTCCTCGATCTCCCGGCGCACGGTCAGGGTCCAGCGCAGGAGGGTGGTGTGGCGATCAATCGGCTGGGCGCTGTTGTAAACCACCATCTCCGCACCTTCGCCGTAGCTGGTGCGCACCAGGGCCAGGCCAGGCTGGTACACGGTGGCGTGGAGGTGGTGCGGGTGCGCCGCCTGGGAAGCATCGGTGTTCAGGTGCAGCAGACGCCCGTCATCGTCAATGGTCACTTCCGAGGGCGGGGTGTCCGGCTGCTTGTGCACGTACTGGAAATGCACCGGATCACAGGAGTTCTCGGCGATATCCTGGATGTGCGCGGGCACCTCGAACTCTGCATAGCGCGGCGGCGTCCACAGGTCGCTGTCCAGCTCTTCCAGGATCGGCAGGGGATACTGGGGCTCGGTATTCTCCGGGTGGAACCAGATGTAGATCTCGCCGTTTTTTTCCTCGGTGTGCCACATGCGGATCCGCGCGCGGTCGGGAATCTCCGAGCAGTAGGGAATTTCCACGCACTTGCCGCTGGTATCGAAGCGCCAGCCATGGAAGGGGCAGCGCAGGGACTCGCCCACCACGCGCCCCTCGACCCCGAGGTGTGCGCCCAGGTGCGGGCAGAAGGCGTCCTGCAGGACCGCCTTCCCACTGCGGCTGCGGTACAGGGCCAGTTCACGGTCAAAGGCGTGTACACGCTTGACCTCGCCTACCTGCAGCTCGTGGCTGCGGCCCACGGAATACCAGCCCATGGGGAACTCGGGCGTGGTGTTGGTGCGAAGTTCGCAGGCTTCAATAATCTGTGTCATGGGATTCTCCCCTGGTTGGTTCAGCTTGCCTGTTGAAAGATGCTTGTATCGGGCCCGATCTCGTCTGCCACCTGCTGCAGCCGGGCGCGATCCAGGCCGTACCAGTCAATCGCGTTCTCGCCCAGAATCTTGCGGCCGTCGCTCTCCGGCAGGCCGGCGAAAGTCTCCGCGAAGTAGTCCGCGGTGTGCGGCCAGGTGCCCTCCGGGTGGGGGAAGTCGCTGCCCCACATCAGCTTGTCCTCGCCGAGCACCGTGCGCAGGTCGATATCCTTGCGCGGCACACAGGAGGCGCCGACCGCGATATTGCGGGCAAAGTACTCACTGGGTGACATGGACAGGTGACTGCGGAAGTCGCCCAGCTTGGCGGAGAACTGGATATCCGTGTAGTTGTGATCCAGCAGACGCAGCCAGGGCGGCAGCATGAACACGGTACCGCCCTCGGTCATGACCACCTTGAGCTTCGGGTAGCGCTCGAACACGCCGCCCCAGATCATGAAGGTCAGCGGCCGGTACAGCCACCACATCACCTCGGACACGTACACGCCCATGGCCCCGGGCAGCTCTTCGCTGCGATCCTCGTCCGGCCAGTTGCTGCCGAAGTACTCAGGATGCGGTGCCGGACCGGAGTGGAAGTGGATGATCACGCCCAGGTCCTCGCAGACTTCCCAGAAGGGGTCGTACTTGCGATCGTGATAGGGCGCGTGGTTTTCCCAGAGGGTGGGGATCATTACGGCTTTAAGGCCATTGTCCACGCACCAGCGCACGGCATCCACCGCCTGCTGCACGTCCCACAGCAGGGGAATCGAAGCCACGCCGACGTGGCGCGCAGGATCGTTGGCACAGAATTCGGCCAGCCAGCGGTTGTGGGCCATGGCCCCGGCCCACTGCAGCTCGGGCACCTGGTCCCGCGGAGACAGGCCGAGACCGGCGCCAAAGGGCGGGGTATTCATCTCGGTGATGCCGTCGGGAAAAATCACCTCGGCGGCGATGCCGTCCCCGGACAGCATCTTCTTGCGCTGCTGGTAGTCCCAGGCCCCGGTGAGTTCCTCTTCGATCGGCGCACGCCAGGCATCGTTGATCTCCTTGATCAGGAAGCTCTGCTCCGCCTTCTGGGTTTTCTCGACCTGGATCGGCACCGCCATATCCATGAGCTCGTGGTACTTGGTCTCCACGTAGGGCTTGTAGTCGGCGATACGCAGGCCGGCGTGGCAGTCGGAGGACACCACAATCAATCTTTCAGACATGACAAAACACTCTCTTCGCTATCCGTGACGGGCAGTTCATGACGGGTGGTCACCCAGGGCGCAGGCAATGCATCACACCTGCGCAGAGTTGCACATATGTCTACAATCTAGTTTACTGTGATTCTCAATGCAATAGGTGTTACGGAAGATTCATGAACACAGTCGAGGCACCCCTGGACCGCCGGGAGAAACGCAAGCAGGAGACCCGCAGCCGGATTGAGGAAGCCGCCTACCGCCTGTTCAAGCGGGAGGGCATTGACGAGACCAGTATCGAGATGATCTGCCAGGAAGCGGACGTGGCACGGCGCACCTTCTACAGCCACTATGCCAACAAGCAGACCCTGCTGGCGGGACTCGGGGTGTCGCGCCTGTACAGCCAGTCAGAGCCAATGCTCCAGGGACTGATGACCCGACACAGCCGCACCCGGGAGCGCCTGGAGGCGATGATCGACTATATCGAGGCCAGCTTCTCCCGCTACGAGGCCATCGACCGGCAGCTGATCCTGGCGGCGCCCGCCAGCCTCGCCAGCGATCCGGAGCAACAGCGCCAGATCAGCCATGGGGCCATCGACAGCTTCGCGCGCCTGATCAGTGCCGGCCAGGCCGCCGGGGATGCCAGCGACCGCTTTTCCGCGGAGATTCTTGCGGCGATGATCGTGGGCACCCTCAACAGCCTGTCCCTGAGCTGGGCCACCGACGCCGATTTCCCGATCTTTGCCAAACTCGAGGAAGCGCGGGGCATGTTTGAAGCCCTGATCTGCACAGACTGAGCCCGCCCCGGAAATATCCCGGACCCGCCCTCAGCCCCCGGCAAACACCGCCGGAAACGCCTCGAAATAGAACCGGAAACGTTCGCGCAGGGCCGCTGGCGAGACCCCGAACTGGCCTTCCAGGTCGTAACGCACCCGGCCGTAGTCGCCGGCATGCGCCCGGGAGAACGCCCGCAGCTGATCCAGGGCGGCGGCCTCTGCCGGCAGGTCCGCCAGGTCGTAAATGCGCTGCACCCAGCCGATATCATCCGCTACCAGGGCCTCGAAGGGCACATCCAGGGACTGGGCGGCGGGCAGCAGGCTCCGGTCGCGGACACAGGCGCGCAGCAGGTGCTCAACGCGCTCCACCCAGTAATCCAGCAGCTCCTGCAGCATGACCCGGTGGCGGCTGATGCGCTGGCCATAAGCCAGCATGGTGATGGCCGACTGGATCACCGCCACCGGGTCACGATGGGTGATCGCCACGGTGGCGTCCGGGAACACCCGCATCAGGGCCTGCAGCTGCTCCAGGTGCTGCGGGCACTTGAGGACCCAGCGCCGCGGCCGGTCGCGACCCTGCTGCCACAGCAGGAGCTTCAACACGTCGCGCATATATTCGTACTGGTAGGTCTGGTCTTCCCGGTAGTAGTGATCCCGCCAGCGGGGCGAATGCGCAAGCCACTCATAATTGTAAGAGCCAAAATTGGGGCCCATCAGCTCCAGCTCCTCGTGGATATGGCCCGGCTCCATCGGGTGCATCGCCGCCAGCAGCGGGGTCATCTCCTGCATTGCCTCCCAGGCCTCGGCACAGCGCCGATAGCGCAGGTCGTCCTCGCCGCCGGTCGCGGCCTCCCCGGGCAGGGGCACCGGCTCGTAGGACTCCCACAGGGGCAGCGCGCGCAGGCGCGGGTCGGCTGCCATCAGGTTGAGCAGGTGGGTAGTCCCCGAGCGCGGCAGGCCGGCGACTATCAGCGGCCTCTCGATGGGGATATCCAGGATCTCCGGGTGCCGTGCCCACTGCGCCTGGATCAGCAGGCGGCTGCTGGCATGCTGCAGCAGCTTGCCGCGCAGGTTCATGCGCCCCAGCTGGGTCAGGCCCGGGTCGCTCGACCACTCCTCACACAGCAGGGACAGGCGCGCAAGAAAGTCCATCGGACCCCAGTCGCATAGCCCCGTTTGCGCCTCGGCCTCGCGCATGATGGCCTGCGGATCCAGGGCCACCTCCTGGGTCTGTGCCCAGTCCACGGCCGCGCGCTGCCCCGGGGTCAGCTGCGGCTGCGCCAGGTCCTCGATCAGCACGGCCGGGGGCGTGCCGCGGTCACCACTCAAGGGCCGGGGCTCCGCGCATCCGCCCCGGGGGTCGGGTAGCGGCTACCACAAACCATGGTGTGCCTCCTCTTGCCAGTATGTTCGGCGTCAGTGTAGCGTGCGATCGCGGACGGGGCGCTCCCCGAGGCGGCAATGCCGCGCGCCAGCTTGAGAAGTTGTACCCCTTTTCTCAGCTTATCAGCGCTTGCGTCGTGGTCGAGGTCGAGTACTATCTCGCCATGGTCGCCACCCCACCCCTGATTTACCTCGACCCCGAGTCCAGCCTCAACCTGCAGGCGCAGATCCGGCAAAAGCTGGTGGACGCAATCATGCTCGGCACCTTCCCCGAGGGCCGGCGCCTGCCCTCCTCGCGCAAGCTGGCGGAGCAGCTGGGCGTGGCGCGCAATACCGTGGTCCTGGCCTACCAGCAGCTGGTCGATGAGGGCTACCTGATCAGCCGCGAGCGCAGCGGACTCTACGTCAACGAAAAAATCCGCGCCGACCGGGTCGGCTTTGAGGGGTCCGTGCGCCCCGACAGTGAGCTGTCACCCCGCTGGCGGGCCCGCTTCCGGGGCAAGCTGGCACCGCAGGAGGAGTTCAGCTGCCCGCCCAACTGGCAGCAGTTCCCCTATCCCTTTATCGAGGGGCAGTTCGATCCCAGCCTGTATCCGGTCCGGGAGTGGCGCGAGGCGAGCCGCATGGCCCTGGGCGTGCGCGAGATCAACCAGTGGGCGGGGGAAACCGGCGACGTCGACGACCCCATGCTGATCGAGCAGATTCGCACCCACATCCTGCCGCGGCGGGGCATCCAGGCGCGGCCGGAGGAGATCCTGATTACCGTGGGCACCCAGCAGGCCCTGTATCTCGTGGCCCAGCTGCTGGTAGACGCGAGGGTGCCGGTGGCCGTGGAGGAGCCGGGCTATCCCGAAATGCGCCGGCTGATGGCCCAGCGCGGCGCGCCCCTGCGCTACCAGCCGGTGGATGAGGAAGGCATGATCGTGGACAGCCGCCTGGATGACTGCGAGCTGATCTACGTCACGCCCAGCCACCAGACGCCCACCGCAGTGACCATGAGCATGCCGCGTCGCCAGGCCCTGCTCGAGCTGGCCTCGCGCCAGGACGCGCTGATCCTCGAGGACGACTTTGAATTCGAGAGCAACTATCTGAACGCCCCCCACCCCGCGCTGCGCAGCCTCGACAGCGAGGACCGGGTGATCTACATGAGCTGCCTGAGCAAGGTCCTGTCGCCCGGACTGCGCCTGGGCTTCATGGTCGCAGCTCCGGAGGTGATTCGCGAGGCGCGCAAGCTGCGCCGCCTGATGGTGCGTCACCCGCCCCTGAACAACCAGCGCACTGCGGCTTTCTTCCTGTCCCTGGGCCACTACGACAGCTTCCTGATGCACCTGCACCAGACCTTTCGTGAACGCTGGATCGCCCTGCGACGGGCCCTGAACTATTACATGCTGTTCTACGTCGAGCTGGCCCCCGCCCAGGGCGGGAGCGCCCTGTGGATTCGCGGACCCGAGGACCTGGACGACGTGTTCGTCGCCAAGGAGGCAGCCAAGCGGGGCATCCTGATCGAGCCTGTGCAACACTATTACGCCGCCGCGGACGCGCCCAGCAACTGCTTCCGCATGGGCATCACCGGGATCCCGGTGGAGCGTATCCGCGACGGCGTACTGCAGCTGCGCGACCTGTTCCACGACCTCACCGAGAACAAGACCGAGACCTTCGCCGACGCCCGCGGCAAACACCTGACCGGTGCGGCACTGGCACAGGCGGTCAGGGGCAAGACCATGGTCTGCATTATCGCCTACGGCGACCCCTGCACCATCGAGATCTGCGCCGACGGCAGCCTGGTGGGTATTGCCGGCTACGCCGGTGAGGACCTGGACAGTGGTGAGTGGTGGATAGACGACGACCGCTGGCACCGCCGCTGGTCGCGCTGGGCCTGGGGAGAAACCGGCAGCTACGATGTGCGCCTGGACGGCAACATTATCAAGCTGTTTGACGAGGACGGCTGGCTCATCGATCGGGCCATCCTGCGCACCGAGCCCGAATCAGCAGACGCCGAGGAACTGGCCTAACAAAAGCCTGTGTACTGGCACTATGGGGCGCTGCCCACAGTGACTACAGTGCAGGACACTCGCGCGGCAATACCGCCACTACACAGAACGGCCCGGCAAGGGCCGCATTGGCCGGGGGAATCAATGAGCCAATTTGCTATCGCCGGACTCCAACTGGAGCTGTCCGGCAAGGACAACCGCTACCTGATCGAAAAGGCGGTGCGTCAGCTGCACACACGCTATCCCTGGGTACAGATGGTGGTACTGGGAGAGCTCGCCACCTACGGCGCAGACCCCGCCACCGCCCAGGCACTGCCCGGTGAGGCGGAGACTTTCTACAGCGCCCTGGCGCGGGACACCGGCCTCTGGCTGATTCCCGGCTCGGTCTACGAGCGCGACGAAGAGCTCGTCTACAACACGGCGCTGGTGTTCAACCCCCAGGGCGAAACCGTGGGCCGTTACCGCAAGCTGTTCCCCTTCCTGCCCTATGAAAAAGGGGTGACCGCCGGCGCCGACTTCCTGGTCTTCGATGTGCCGGCGGTGGGACGCTTCGGCCTCTCCATCTGCTATGACCAGTGGTTTCCGGAGACCACCCGGCAACTGGCCTGGCTGGGGGCTGAGGTGGTGCTCTGCCCCACCATGACCAATACCATCGATCGCGAACTGGAACTGTGCCTGGCGCGCGCCAACGCCATCAGCAACCAGTGTTATTTCTTCAATATCAATGTCGCGGGCCCCCTGGGCAACGGGCGCTCAATCATCGTCGGCCCCGAGGGCGAGGTGATCCACACCGCCGGCGAACGCGATGAATGGATGCCCGTCAACGTGGACCTGGCACAGGTCCGGCGGGTTCGCGAGCGGGGCGTGCACGGCCTGGGCCAGACCCTGAAAAGCTTCCGCGACAGCCACGTAGACCTGCCCGCCTACCCGGTCGACACCCGCGCCAGCGCCGCCCTCGCCGACCTCGGACCACTGGCACTGCCCCGGGCGCAGGCTGACGGAGAGCGCTGAAACTGGACTCACGCAAAGTCTGCAACTGGCTCTACGTTGCGTTCCGGCAGTTGATTAAGTTTGAACCACAACCCGGGCAAGGCCGCGAAACGACGTCCTGCGCGGGATCATAAAGACACACCCCTGGGGAGGTACCATGCTCAATCAACCTAAATCCGCGCGCGGATTCCAACGCAAGGCCCTGGTGTCCGCCCTGGCGGCCACCGGCCTGATGTCGGTACCCGCGGCGCAGGCGCAGCAGCCCGCACTGGAAGAAATTATTGTCACCGCCTCGGCCCGGCAGCAGTCGGTCCAGGACATTCCGTACAACATTTCCGCCATGTCCGGCAGCGAACTGGACGCCCAGCAGATCACCGACCAGGCTGACCTGCTGCGGGCGATCTCGGGTGTGTCCGTGGTGGATCGCGGCTACCGGAACTCCGGCACCGTCAACAGCATCATCATCCGCGGCCTGAACGTGGACAGCTCGCTCAACGGTGATATTTCCCTGAATGCGGTGCCCACGGTATCGACCTACGTCGACAATACGCCGCTGTTTGCCAATTTTGTGCTGCGGGATATCGAGCGGGTGGAAGTGCTGCGCGGCCCCCAGGGTACGCTCTACGGCTCCGGCTCCCTGGGCGGCACCGTGCGTTACATCACGCGCAAGCCCAACACGGAAGAGTTTGAGGGCCAGCTCACCGGCACCTACAGCCAGACCGAGGGCTCCGAGGGCGACAACACCGACCTGTTCGGCATGCTCAACATTCCGGTGGGGGGCAGCGCTGCGCTGCGTGCCTCCATCGGCCGCATCGACAACGACGGTGTGATTGACTACGCCAACGCCTACCGTCTGAACGAGTTTGGCGAGCCCCTGATCGACGCGGGCGGCGAGTGCATCAGCCCGCGGGACGCGACCGACCAGCAGGTACTCAACAACGGCGCCTGCTACCGCAACGCCGAAGACGCAGACGACGTGAAGATCGACTACGCCCGGGCGGCACTGGCCTGGGATGTCACCGATCGCCTCAGCGTCCTCGCCAGCTACCACCGCCAGGAAGACGAAATTGGCTCGCGCCGTGCCACCACCCTGGGTGACAACAACCAGCCGGTGGACTCCCCGCTGTACCAGGCCTACGACGACCTGGAGAGTGGCCAGGTGCTGTTGGAGCCCTCCTCCCGCGAGGTCGATCTGCTGGCGGTGGACGTGGAGTGGGACCTGGGCTTTGCGACCCTGACTTCCAACTCCTCCTGGTACGATCACGAAGGGGTCGGCGACAGCGACAACGGCGGCCTCTGGGTCAGCGGCGGCGAGGAGGATCCCTCCCTGAGCCGTGACTGGATCGCCGCCTTCGGCTACGCCGGCTGGCCGCGGCCCGCCCAGCGCGCCGAGCGCGGCTACGAAGACGACAGCTTCGTGCAGGAGCTGCGCCTGGTCTCCAACGAGCCCGTGGGTGGCTTCGACTGGCTGGTCGGCGCCTTCTACATGGACCAGGAGATGACCGTATTCCAGAACAGCTGGAACCCCGGCATGAACGAATTCAACGAGGCCTGCCGCGCGACCGGCGACCCGGTGTGCGACAACTTCTGGCCGCGCTTCTACTCCGGCCTGACGGAACGGGATTTCGAGTACAAGCGGGACGTGAGCTTTGAAGAGCTGGCGGTCTACGGCGAACTGACCTACCACTTCAGCGATACCCTGCGGCTCACCGGCGGCATGCGCTGGTTCGACAACGAGACCGTCAACGACACCATCATGGGCTTCCCCCTGGTGGTCGGCTGGACCTCTGACCAGGTACCAACCTCCGAGGATGCCGACGACGACATCCTGCTCAAGGCCAACCTGAGCTGGGACGTGAACGACAGCGCGATGCTCTACGGCACCGTGTCCGAGGGCTACCGCCGCGGCGGCGCCAACGCCATTCCCAGCCTGGCCAACGGTGACCCCTTCGGCGAGCCCAACGCCGAAGCCATCCGCAGCTACGCCAAGGACTCGGCCACCAACTACGAAATCGGGGTCAAGGGGCGCCTGGACAACATCAGCTACACCGCCTCTGCCTTTTACGTGGTGTGGGAAGACCCGCAGCTCAACGCGACCTCGGACTGGTACGGTTTCTTCCTCGCCGCCAACGGCGACGAGGCCATCACCCAGGGTATTGAACTGGAGATGGACGGCTACCTGACCGACAGCCTCCACTACCGCCTCGGCTACACCTACGTGCAGGCCGAACTGGAGGAGGACTTTGTCAGCCCCCAAAGCGGCGGCGTGATCGCCCCGGCCGGCAGCACCCTGCCGGGCACCCCGGAGAATGTGTTCTCGGGCTCGCTGGACAATACCTGGCGCCTGTCCACAGACTGGTCCCTGGTGGGCCGGGTCAACGCCTACTTCCAGTCGGAAGCGGAGAACTACATCAACCAGGACTCGGTGATCAACGAGACCCACGACAGCTTCTGGCTGCTCGGCGCCTCCCTGGCCCTGGTCTCGGAGCAGTGGGATATCACCCTGTACGGCAAGAACCTCGGCGACGAGGCCGGCGTCACCGGTTCCTTCCCCTCCTCTTATTGGAGCTACGACACCGGCGTGTTCGAGAACTGGTACGGCAACGGCAACCGCCAGATGATCGTCCAGCCCCGCACCCTGGGCCTGACCGCGAACTACCGGTTCTAGGCTATTCGCCGACCTCGGTCGGTTGCTCCAAAAAACAACCGGGCTATCTGCCCGGTTTTTTTTGCTCAACCGATAGCCATTCAAAAGTGCCTTGTAGGAGTAGAAAACAGGCACTCCGTAGCCCGGGCGCGAACTGGGGATACGCCTCCCCGGACACGCTAACAGCGTGACGTCCATGTCGCGCTCGGCAACAGCCATCCATGGCTGTTGACGGTCCGGGGCGGCGCACCCGCAGCTCACGCCCTGCATCGGCAGACGATTCGCAGGGGAGATAGGGGACGGATACCTATTTTCTCAAGCTGCAGCTCAGCTATTGAAAATAGGTATCAGTCCCCAATTAAGGCAGGTTCGAAGCTGTCGAGTTGAAGTGAAACCCAGCAGAGCGCGTGAGGCGCCCGGGGCCCTCCCGGGACCGTCAGCGCCCCGGACGGGCGCTGCCGAGCCCCCATGGATGGGTTTACGGCGTGTCCCGGGAGGGCTCCGGGGGTCGCGCGCGCGTGTTCCATGCACCATGACTTCGCATCTAGCGGTCCGCGCCCGAGCTACGAAGTGCATCCGCAGACATGGGGACGGATACCAAAACTTTGCCCGGACTCCGGGCGCGGAAATTGGTATCCGTCCCCAATGTTTACTGGTCCAGCGCCCGCCACTGCAGGGTGGCAGCGGACTTGATGCGGGCGGCGTCTGCCTGCAGCAGGAAGCCCGCCGCGACTGCTTCGTCGGCGGCGGCCGCCACTGCCGCCTCGTAGCCGGCCTGGTCCGTGTACAGCTCGGCCATGCGCTGGGCGTCGAACAGCTCGGTGGTGCCGAACAGGAAACAGAAGGGGTCGCCACCGTTGGGCTCCCCGGTCAGCACCGCCGCGGGGGCGTCGACGTAGGGGGTGCGGATGCCGCCGGTGGCGATGCCGAGCTCATCGCGGACAAAGGCCTCGCCGGCATCATCCACCGCCAGGCGGGGCGCCTCGGGCGGCGCCCGGCCATCGCGTACCCAGACGTCGAGGGCGCGCAGGGCGGCATTGAAGACCCAGGGCATGGGGCCGGCATTCATCGGCTGCTCACACTGGATAAAGCCGAGGATGGCATCCTCTTCCACCACCACCGCGAACTCGGCGCCGCGGCCAAAATCCTGGCGCCCGGAAATAAAGGAGTAGTAATCCCCGTGGGCCGCGCCCGCGGTTTCCCAGAGACGGAACAGCTCGCTGTCGGGCTGGCGGTCGTTGATCGCACCCAGGGAGAGCACATCGGTTTCGGTCTGGAAGTTCAGCACCGGTACATTCAGGTCCTCACGAATCTGCACGCTCTCCGGGGTGGGGATCGCGACCAGCGGCGCCTGGGCCAGGGCCGGGCTGCCGTCGCCACGACTGTGCACCATGTAGCCATCGAAGGCGTTGTACAGTGGCTGCAGCGCATTGATAAAGGTCACCAGGCGGCCCGCAGACTGGGACTCCCCCACGGCCAGCAGCCTCTGCGGGGTCAGGCCCGGCAGCAGGTCGATATTGCCCGGCTCCCGCAGGGCCTGGCCGGCCTGGGCGTAAATGTCATAGGAAAAACTGTCACCCGGGTGCACCAGGCTGGCGTAGCGCTCAGGCTCGGCGGCCTTGAGGTGGAGCGGCACCAGGCCGTTTTCCGAGCCCTCGATGCCAACGATCTGCGCCGACACCCCGGCCCAGACGTGGCCGCGGCGCAGCATTTCCACGTGCCCGGAACCGTAGCTCGGGGGCGTATCAAAGCCGGCCGTAACATTGAGCCACTCAAGGATCACGGTCCCGCTGAAATCCGCCGGGTCACTAGGCCGGTACACCACCACCCGGGTGCGGTACTCGGCGCTCTCGCCGGGCTCCACTTCCCAGCGCCCGTCAGTGGTCAGCTCGTTCAGGTTGGTAAAGGCGGATGCGGTACCGGCGAGGAAATACTCCTCCTGCTCGTAGCCGACCTCGGCGAGGTCGAAGGTGGTCGCCAGCAGGGCCGTACTGCCCACTGCGGGAGGCATCTCCACCGTGGCCTGGGGCACCGGCAGGAAGGTTTCCTCGGGCACTTCAGGCTCCGGCGGGACAACGGCTCCCGCGGGACGGTCCGTGCCGTCACTGCATCCTGCGAGCAACAGGCCCAGCAGTGCCAGGGGCAGAATTATTTTCGGTGTGGTCATCGTGACACTCCGTTATGCGGTTATTGTTATCGATCGCGCAACTCACGAGGGGAACCGGGCGGCCGCAAATTCAGGCGGCCGCCCGACACCGGTCAGCCAAACTGGAAGAAGGCCAGCTTGTTGCCATCCGGGTCGCGCACGTAGGCGCCGTAAAACATATCGGGTATCCGCTGGCCGGGCTCACCGTCACAGGTCGCACCCAGCTCGATCGCTTTGTGGTAGAGCTTGTCCACGTTCTCCTTGGAGCCGGGGTTGATTGCGGCCATATTGCCATTCCCCGGATGCGGATCTTCCTCATTGTAGGGAATGCAGACCCCGATCATGGGCTCCTGCATGCTCTTGCCGATAAACGCGATACGCTCCATATCCACCAGCACGGACGCACCCAGGTCCTTGAGCAGCTCACTGTAGAATGCCTTGGCTTTTTCCATGTCGGTGACGCCGATGGTTACATATCCGATCATTGTGTCTTCCTCTGTGTCAGGGCTCTGCGCGAGCCGGGGTTAATCCTTGTACCGCTTGTCGCGTATGTACAGGGTAAATGAGCCGTCGTCGCGGCGGTTGCGCTTTTCCATGTCGAACAGCTCGGTCACCTCGATCAGCTCACTCAGCTTGCGGTAGCCGTAGTTGCGCGAGTCGAAGGAACTCTGGTTGGCGATATGCTGGCCGACGAAGGAAATGTTGGCCCAGCCGTCATCCTCGGAGGTGGCGTCCACGGCGCCGCGCAGCATATTGATGAGCTTGGCATCCTGGTTAAGTTTCTGCCGTGAGAATTTCTTGCTTTGCCGGGCCGGGGACTTGCTGCCGCCCTTGGCGCCCTCCTCCCCGTCGTGCACATCCAGCGCCTCGAGAAAGACAAACTTGTCGCAGGCCGCCTGCAGCGAGGCGGGAGTTTCCTTCTCCCCGAAGCCGTAAACCACCAGCCCGAACTCACGAATTCGCGTCGCGAGCTTGGTAAAATCCGAGTCGCTGGTCACCAGGCAGAAGCCGTCGAATTTTTCCGTGTACAGCAGGTCCATGGCATCGATGATCATGGAGGAGTCGGTGGAGTTCTTGCCCGTGGTATAGCTGAACTGCTGCATGGGCCCGATCGCGTATTCATGCAGGATGTCCTTCCAGGAGCTGAGCTGCGGGGTCGTCCAGTCGCCGTAGGCACGCTTTACGCTGGCCACGCCGTAGTTGGCAATCTCGCCAATCAGGGCCTCGCAGAGCCGCGGGCTGACATTGTCCGCGTCGATCAGTACCGCCAGCTTGCTGCGTTGTTCCATGTACGCTGTTCCATCTTTCGGGTTTGCAGATTTTCTGGCACGAACTCGCATAGGAGCCGCCAGAAGCAGCGACAGCATAGACCGGGACGCTGCCAGCCACCACCCCTTGCAAGTCGCCGCCCGCAGGCGACCCCGGCCCTGCGCCGTCGCCAGCGCGGCGCGCCTGGGTCATAATAGGCGGGTGAAAAACAGCCCCCACCCAGCTCCCCCTGATGCCCGATCCCTGGAAGCACGCGCCTGGCAATTGCTGGACGCCGGGCGTCCGCGGGAAGCGGCCGCCTGCGCCCAGGAACTCAACCGTCGCTTTCCCGGGGATCTGGAGGGCTGGTACAGCAGCAGCCAGCTGGCGCTCAAGCTCGGCAACCCGGCTGCCGCACTCAAGACCTGCGAGCAGGCCCTGCAGCTGCAGCCTGGGCATCCGGCGGCGCGCCTGCAGCGTGCCCTGTGCCTGTTGCGCCTGGGGCGGGAGGAGGAAGCCCGTCCGCTGGTGCTGGCACTGGACAGCGCACCGTTCACCACGGCCTACCAGCACGCCACCCTGGGCCTCCTCCTGTCACGCATCGACCAGCAGGAGCGTGCCCTGACCCACTACCAGAGTGCCGTGCGCCTGGAGCCCGGGGTGTCCGAACACTACTACAACCTGGCCAGCGTGCACCGTTTCCTCGGCAATACCGCGGCGGCGGAGACTGCCCTGGACGAGGCCCTGGCGCGCAACCCGCTGGACGCCGAGGCCCACCGACTGCGGGCCGACCTGAAGCGCCAGACCCCGCAGGACAATCACGTTGCCGAGCTGGAGCAGGCGCTGACGCAACCGGGTACGGGACCCCGGGAGGAAACCACCCTGTGCTACGCCCTGGCCAAGGAACTCGAGGACCTGGAACGCTGGGAGGCATCCTTCAGCTACCTGCAGCGCGGGGCCGCGCGGCGTCGGGCCAACATGCGCTACGACGTGCACAGCGATATCGCCACGATGGACGCGATCCGCGAGACCTACACCGCCGACTTCCTGGCCACTCCGGCAACGGGGCTGGCCAGCACGGCACCCATTTTTGTCCTTGGCCTGCCGCGCACGGGCACCACCCTGGTGGAGCGCATCCTGGGCATGCATTCGCAGGTGCAGGCGGCGGGAGAACTGAATGACTTCGCCCTGGCCATGAGCCGGGGGGTTGCCCGGCTCGCGGGAAAGGGCGCCAGGCTGGACAAGGCCCGGCGCGTGGCGCTGAGCGCGGAACTCGATTTCAAGGCCCTGGGTGAGGAATACCTGGCCAGTGCCAGCCCGCGGGCACGCGGCGCCGGACACTTCGTCGACAAGATGCCGCTCAACTTCCTCTACGTAGGCCTGATCCACCGCGCGCTGCCGCATGCCCGCATTATTCACGTGGTGCGCGACCCCCTCGATACCTGTTACGCGATCTACAAAACCCTGTTCGCCGACGCCTATCCCTTTTCCTACCAGCTGGGCGAGCTCGGCGCCTACTACATCGCCTACCGCCGGCTGATGGCCCACTGGGAAGCAGTCCTCCCCGGACGCATGCACACGATCCACTACGAAGACCTCGTCTGCGCACAGGCACAGAGCTCCCGCCAGCTACTGGCACACTGCGCCCTTGAGTGGGAGCCCGCGTGCCTGGAATTCCACCGCAGCCGGGAGGCCAGCACCACCGCCAGTGCCAGCCAGGTGCGACAGCCGGTGCACCAGCGCTCGGTGGGCCGTTGGCAAAAATTTGCAGCGGGTCTGGCACCGCTGGTACGGCAGCTCGAAGCGGCCGGCATTGGACCAGTGGGCGACAAATAACTGGCTCTATGGACCCTGTGACAGCGCTGTTACGGTTGAGCCCAATGTGGATGCCCAGCGATCAGTCAAAGCGCTCGAGGCCTGCGCCTGCGTGGCGCTGGCGGCGGGTGCTGTGCGCTGTCCTTGGGGCGGTGCTGCAGCAGGGCGCCGCGGCGATTCCCGAGCAGACCCTGTGGCAGGACAGTGGTGCCATCGGCCCGGTGCTGATGGCGGACCTGGCGCCGCCGGCGCAAGCCATTGCACCGACGGCAGGCGGCGGCCACCTGCAGATTGGCGGTGATGTCGCGCTGCCCATGGAGATCCTGCGCGATGATCACGGCTTTGCCGCAGAGCCGGCGCGCCAGCTGGCACGGCTGCCCGTGATCGCCTTCGATTACCAGCTCACCGGACACACCCTGCTGCCCCTGCAGCGTGGACTGCAGCGCAGCGCGCACCCCCACTGGGACTTCCTGGTAGAGCCCGGGCGCGCCTGGCGTCAGGACAGTGACGGCGACACGGTTCGTGTCAGCCTGCCCTTTGCCCTGCAGGAAAAAAACGCCAACTGCACCCACAACGGGATCCTGCAGTTATCGCTGGACCCGGCACGCGGCAGCTCCCGGGCCCTGGTACTGATCGCCAGCGAAACCTGTCAGTATTTCAAGTTCAACCTGCAGGGGCTGCTGCCTACGGTGCACCGGCCCTCGGGCGCTGACCCGGGTCCGGCACTGTCACGCCACCGCGCGCTGCAGACCGCGCAACTGCAGGTGAAGCCTGTGAGTGCGCGCCTGGATCCGCTGCCGGCGGTTGCCGATCTCAGCGCCCGGGGCTTCGCCACCGGGGACACCCTTTACCGCGCACCCTGCCCCACCCGGCGGGGAGAATACCCCTTCTGCGATGCCCTGGCCCTGCCTTCCTACTCACTGGCCAAGTCACTGGTAGCGGGGCTGGGATTGATGCGTCTGGAAGCGCTCTATCCGGGAGCGAGAAGCAGGATCGTGAGTGAACTCGTGCCCGAGTGCGCGGCGGCGGGTGGCTGGGAAGACGTGACCCTGGAAGACCTGCTGAACATGGCCAGCGGCCACTACACCAACAGCTCCCCTCAGGCGGACGAGGACAGCCCCGCAATGCTGTCGGGCCTGTTCCTGCCCGCGGACCACGCAAGCAGGGTTCAATTCAGCTGCAGCGGCTGGCCGCGCCGCGAAACCCCGGGGCGGCGCTTCGTCTACCATAGCTCCGACAGTTACCTGCTGGGCACGGCCATGACCCGCCTGCTGCGCCAACAGCAGGGTGCCCAGGCTGACCTGTACCGGGACCTGCTGCTCCCCTTGTGGCATGCACTCGGCCTGAGCCCGCTGCTGGATGATTCGCGGCGCAGCGATAGCCGCAGTGGCCAGCCGCTCACCGGCTACGGCCTGACCCTGCGCGCGGACGACATGTCGCGCCTGGCGCTGGCGCTGCTGGAGGGACGCCTGGATGCCCTGCTGGATACGAACATGCTGCGCGCTGCGCTGCAGCCGGGCACTGGCGGCGGGCTGGCCACAGGCCAGCCTGGCCTGACTTATCGCAACGGCTTCTGGCAATACCGCGCCGCCGGCCTCGCCGGGTGTCCCGCGCCCCTGACCCTGCCCTTCCTCTCGGGCTACGGCGGTATCAGCGTGGTGCTGCTCCCCGGGCGGCAGGTTTACTACCAGTTTGGCGACGGCGGCGATCATCGCTTCCGCGCCGTTATCGAATCCATCCATCGCCAGACGCCGCTGTGTGGCGCTGACCCGCAACCTCATCCCCAGGGAACTAGCTAACCATGAGCTCGCAAGCCGATTCATCTGCCGCCATCGACAGCCGTCCGCGGCGTTTCCCCACCGCCGCGCCCCACGGGGAACTGGCGCGCCTGCTGCTGGCCTTCCTCGCCACCGCGGGCCTGTTCTACGTGAATATCATGCCCGCCCTGGTCGACGGCCTGATCGAGGGCCTGGGCTTCAGCAACCGCCAGGCGGGAATCGTCGGCTCGGTCAACGTCTACGGCGCCGCCGTCGGTGCGCTCGGCGCAGTGTTCCTGGTGCGCCTGCTCCCCTGGCGCCTGACGGCCACCCTGCTGCTGTTTGGCCTGCTGCTCGCCGACCTGCTGTCGATCATCATCAACACGCCGACCCTGATGATTGCACTGCGCTTTGCCCACGGCTGTATCGGCGGCGCCCTGGTCGGCGTGGGTTTCGCGGTGATTTCCCGTACCCGGGAAGCGGACCGCACCTTCGGCTATATGTTGAGCGTGCAATTTGGCCTTGGGGGGCTCGGCCTGATGTACCTGCCAGGACTGGTCCCGGAGTACGGGACCACCGCCCTGTTCATGTCGCTGATCGCCTTTTCCCTGGTCACCCTGCTGATGCTGCCCTTCCTCGATGACTACCCGGTAGAGCCGCCGCCCCTGCCAGGGCTGGACGCCGCGCGCAATCCCGAGAGCAAGGTCAACGTGCCGCTGCTGGCCCTGGCCCTGGTGGCCACCTTCCTGTTCCAGGCGGCCAACATGGGCATCTATGCCTACATCATCGGCATGGGCAAGTTCTTTGGCCTCGAGTCGCCCTTTATCAGCCAGACCCTGGGGGTTGCCGCCTGGATCGGCATCGCCGGTTCCATCGCGGTGATCCTGCTGTCGACCCGGTTCGGGCGCCTGCTGCCGGTGACGGGGGCCATCGGCCTGACCGCCGCGGGCACCTGGATCCTGCACTACAGCGACGTCAAGGCCCTGTTCTGGATCGCCAACGTGGGCGTAGGGGTAACCTGGGCCTTCGTGATTTCCTATCTGCTGGGCATGTGCTCGTCCTTCGACAGCACCGGCCAGATGGCGGCCCTGGGGGGTTTTGCTTCCAAGATGGGACTGGCCAGCGGACCGATGATCGCCGCGCTGGTCATGGGCGCAGACAATTACGCCCTCTTACTGAACCTCGGCGTGGGCGCCCTGCTGCTGTCCCTGGTCTGCGTGATCGCGCCGGCGCGGATACTGGACCGGGCCATGCGCCCCGTCCCACCGCGCGGATAGGGCACCGTTGCGGTGCCCTAAACGAAAAAGTCCGTATTGTCGGCCCCCAGCAATACCGCCCCGAGGTTGCGGGCAAAGGGCGTGGGGTTGTTCGCCACGTGGGCGCGGGCAGTGTGGATATCCAGGAAGCGCTGCTGGATACGGCTGTCGGTGAACACCGAGCTGCCACCGGCGGAAGAAAACAGGCTGTCGATCACCCCCATGCAGCGCTCGATTACCAGGGAGGCCTGGTAGCGATACTGGATCCGTTCCTCCACGGGGACCGACTCGCCGGCTTCCACCTGGCCCAGCATGCGGTCGAAGTTGCGGAACAGGATGGTCTCCATCTCATCCAGGGCATTGACCGCCGCGGCGACCCGCTCCTGGGTCTGGGTATCGCCCGCCAGCTTGGTCACGTCGCCGCTGGCCTTGTTGATCACCAGCTGCTTGTACAGCGACAGGGCGTCGCGTGCAGCGCCGATAGCGGGTGTGGACACCACCCGCACAAACAGCTGCGCCCAGGGCAGGCGGTAGAGGGGCGCGCTGTCCGCGGTCACCCCGGGGTTGGTTCCCAGGAAGCCGTCCTGGGCCTGGTGGGTGCGGTATTCGGGCACGAAGACATCCTCGACCAGGATGTCGTTGGAGCCGGTGCCCTGCAATCCCATCACCTGCCAGGTGTCGATAATCTGGTAGTCACTGCGGGGGATCAGGAAGCTGCGGAAGCCACCGTCGGGGCAGATACCACCAAGCAGCACCCAGGTGCAGTGCTCACAGCCGCTGCTCCAGCCCCAGCGCCCGCTGAAGCGGAACCCGCCGTCCACTTCGGTCACCTTGCCCAGGGGGGCATAGGAAGACGAGACCCGGGTGTGGATGTCCTCGCCCCAGACCTCCTCCTGCGCACGCGGGTCCATCAGCGCCAGCTGGAAGGCGTGCACGGCGACGATGCCCGCTGCCCAGGCAGTCGACATACAGGCTTCGGCAATCGCCAGGTGCATGCGGAAGAAGTCCTGTGGAGCCAGTTCGTAGCCTCCCCATGCCCGCGGCTGCAGGGCAAGGAAGAAACCGGCCTCCTGCAGGGCATCGATGTTCTCCTGGGGTACCCGCCGTTCCTCGCGCGCCTGCTGCGCGCGCTCGCGCAGCGCGGGCTGCAAATCCACAATCCGTCGATACATCGCCTCGGCGGCGGCTGAGGGAACGTGCTGGGGTACGGAACTGAGTGCCTGATTCATAATCAATCCTCCTGCATGACGCTACAACATAGACCGCCCCACCCGTGCGCGAATACCTCGTCTGGGCGATAGCGCCCCCGGGATCGGGTTTTGTCCAGTTAGCGTCCGTGTTGTGAGCGTCCCCGCCGGGGCCGTCAATCTGCTAAGGTGCATTCGATGGGCCAGGAACCTCCATTATGAAACTCACGCTGCTACACGCCGCGCTCCTGATCAGCACGCTGCTGGCGGCCTGCGGCGGTGGCGGTGGCGGTGGCGGTGGCGGTGGCGGCGGGAGCAGCGCAGCACCTGCCAACCGTCCGCCACAGCTATCCGCCGAGACACCGGGGCCGGTGAGTCCCGGCGACCAGGTCGCACTGGACGCCAGCGCCAGCAGCGACCCGGACGGCAGCATTGTAAGCTGGTCCTGGGCACAGGCCGCCGGCCCCCGGGTCACCCTGCAGGGCGCAGCTACGCCGCGGGCGAGCTTCACCGCGCCCACGGTAAGCGCAGATACTGAGCTGGCCTTTGTCCTTACCGCCGAGGACGACGACGGTGCCTCCAGCACCCTGCGCGTCGCGGTGGTGGTTGAAGCCCTCGTCGAGGTCGCACGCTTCAGCTTGAGCGGCAAGGTTCTGACCTCGGCCAACCAGGCAGTGGACAGCGACACCAATGATCCCGCCAACCCGGCGGTCAGCAACAACAGCCTCGCCGCAGCCCAGCCCATCGGCAACCCGATCACCCTGGGTGGCTATATCAACCAGCCGGGCAGCGGCGAGGATGGCCGCTCCCAGGGCGGCGGCGACCTCGACGACTACTTCAGCGTGGAACTCCTGGCCGGACAGGTCATCACCCTGCTGGTCGCCGACAGCGACCAGGGAGATGCCGACCTCTACCTCTACCGCGAAGATGGCACCATCGAAGACTTTTCCATCGAGACCGGCGACATCGAGCAGGTAAGGGTGCCGGCGGACGGACGCTACTTCGTCAACGTGTTTGCCTTTTCCGGGGCGAGTAACTACATCCTGGCGATCGGCAGCGACGACACCACGCTGCCAACCCGGCATGAGCTGGTACCCGGCGAAGTCATCGTCAGCTATCGCGAGGATGACCCCGCCGCCGACCTCACGGACCTCCCCCGCGACCGGGCCGCCTGGCGCATGGGCCTGCGCCAGCGCGCCGGTGGACCGCGCCGGCCCCGACTGCTGGCGGCTACAGGCCGGGCCAGTGCGGCCGAGCGCTTCGGCAACCTGGCCGGACGCGAGCAGGCGATTGCCGATCCCGCGCTGCGCGCGCGCTGGGAAACCCTGATCCGGATCAAGCGCCTGGCGCGCAGTCCGGGGGTGCACTCCGCCAGCCCCAACTACCGGGTGCGCCCCCTGGCAACGCCCAATGACCCGGCCTTCTCGTTTCAATGGCACTACCCGCTGATCGACCTGCCGGCGGCCTGGGACGTCACCACCGGCAGTCGCGAGGTCGTGGTCGCGCTCGTCGACACCGGCATCCTGGGTGGACACCCGGATTTCCAGGGTCAACTGCTACCCGGCTTCGATTTTATCCGCGACCCCCGGCGCGCCGGTGACGGCGACGGTATCGATCCCGACCCGGAGGATCCTGGCCTGGGCACCGAGACCGCCAACAGCAGCTATCACGGCACCCACGTGGGCGGGACCATCGCCGCCCGTGGCAACAACGGTGTGGGCGTTGCCGGGGTGGCCTATGGCACGCGGCTGCTACCCCTGCGCGCCCTGGCCGACGATGGCGGCACCTCCTACGATGTACTGCAGGCGGTCCGCTACGCGGCGGGGCTGCCCAATGACTCCGGGCGCACCCCCGAGCAGCCTGCCGACATCATCAACCTCAGCCTCGGTGGCGAGGGCTTCTCGAATGTCGCCAGCGAGCTCTATCGCGAGGTCCGCGAGCGCGGCGCGGTAGTCGTCGCCG
This sequence comes from Sediminihaliea sp., assembly GCA_965222335.1. Taxonomy (GTDB): domain Bacteria; phylum Pseudomonadota; class Gammaproteobacteria; order Pseudomonadales; family Halieaceae. Next base: position 1,883,088 of record OZ244944.1, read on the forward strand.
CGGCGGGCAACGAGGGCAGCAGTGCACCGGCTTATCCGGCCGCCTATGCCGGCGTGATCGCGGTGAGCGCCGTGGATGGGCAGCGCTCAATCACCGGCTACAGCAACCGCGGTGGTTTCGTCGACGTGGCGGCGCCGGGAGGCGACAGCAGCCAGGACGTTGCCGGTGACGGCTACCCCGACGGCGTGCTCAGCACCGGCGCCACGGGCACCGGCAGTACGCGGGAATTTGCCTATACCTTTATCAGCGGCACCTCCATGGCAGCGCCCCATGTCAGCGGCGTGATCGCCCTGATGAAGTCCGTGAACCCGGCCCTGACACCGGATGACGTCGACCGCCTGCTGCGCAATGGCGCCCTGACCACGGACCAGGGCGTCCCGGGGCGTGACGATCTCTACGGACACGGTCTGATCGACGCCCGGCGGGCGGTCAATGCCGCACTGGAACTGGGGGGCAACCCGGGGGCCAGCGAGGCACGCCTGACGGTCTCCGCTACCAGCCTGTCCTTCGGCACCGGGATCTCGCGCCTGGACCTGTTCCTCGCCGCTGCCGGCGACACCGGGGTGGATATCCTGGACATCGACAGTAGCGAACCCTGGCTGTCGGCGAGCGCCGAGGACGTAGATGCCGCAGGCCTGGGCCGTTACAGCGTGCGCGTTGACCGCGAACTTCTGGCGCCCGGCATTTACCGCGCCTCCCTCACCGTGCGCTCCAGCGCCAACAGCGTCACGGTGCGGGTTCAGGCCACTGTAGGCGACCCCGCGGTGGCGGATCTGGGCGTGATCTACATCCTCCTGTACGACCCGGAGAGCGACGAGGTGGTGGACCAGCTGGCGACCCGCGTGCAGGGCGGCAGTTACCGCTATCGCTTTACCGACGTCCCCCAGGGGAGCTATCGTATCTACGCCGGCACCGATGCCGACAACGACCTGCTGATCTGTGACTCCGGCGAGGCCTGCGGTGCCTGGTTGACCACAGACCAGCCGGCGACCCTGAACCTGGACAGTGACCGCGAGGACATCGATTTCCCCGCGGACTATCTCGTGTCCCTGCCCGGCGTGCAGCAGGCCGGGGAGCGAGAGCCGGCGGCGACCCGAGGCCTGCCCAGGCGACAATAACTTTTACGGATACTGCGCATGCGAACACCACGTACTCTGCAATCCCTGCTCCTCACACTAATGTTTACCAGCGTTGCGGCCTGCGGCAATGAGCAGGCGACGGCCAAAGTCGAGCCCGCGGCCAAGGCCGCTGCAGAGACCGTGGAACCAGCCCCGGCAGCAGTGCCGACGGCCGCGGCCGAGAACCCGGCACCCGCGCCCCTGCCCCAGCCCAGGGCTGCCTTTATGCAGCCCTGGACCGGTGACCTCGATGGCATGGAGGAGCGACGCGTGGTGCGCGTGCTGACGGTGTACGGGACAGGCCGCTACTACCTGGAGAACGGCCAGGAAATGGGTCTGATTGCGGAGTTCATGAGCATGTTCGAGGACTTCCTCAATGAACGGATGGGCCGCAAGCATATGCGGGTCTACGTGGTTGTTATCCCCGTAGCGCGCGACCAGCTGATTCCGGCCCTGCTCGCGGGACGCGGCGATATCATCGCCGCCGGCCTGACCATCACCGAGGAGCGTAAGGGCGAGGTTACTTTCACCATTCCCACCAGCAAACCGATCAAGGAGGTACTGGTGACCGGGCCGAGCGCCCCGCCCCTGGATTCGGCGGAAGACCTGGCGGGCCAGAGCGTCCACGTACGCTTCTCCAGCAGTTACCGCGCCAGCCTGGAAAGGCTCAGCGACAGCCTGGTCGCGAAGGGCCTGGCACCGATCCAGATCGAGCCCATTTCCGAGCTGCTGGAAGACGATGACCTGATCGAGATGGTAAACGGGGGGCTCCTGCCCTGGGCGGTGGTGGACAGCTACAAGACCCAGCTCTGGGACGGCGTGTTCGACTCGATCAAGGTGCGCGACGATATCGTCCTGCGCGAGGGCGAGCGCCTGGCCTGGGCCATCCGCCCGGACAGCCCGCAGCTGGAAGCAGCCGCCAACGAATTTCTCAAGGACCACCGCGAAGGGACCCTGATGGGGAACATCCTGCGCAACCGCTATATTCGCGACTTCGATTACGCCGCCAACGCGCTGGATGACGCCGACTACCAGCGCTTCCGGGACCTGGTTTCCCTGTTCCAGGCCTATGGCGATGACTACAACATCGAACACCTGCTCGCGGCCGCCCAGGGCTACCAGGAATCGCGCCTGGACCAGAGTGTACGCTCAGCCGCCGGCGCCATCGGGATCATGCAGCTGTTACCCAGCACGGCGGCAGATCCAAACGTGGGCATCCCCGATATCAGCAGCGCGGAAGCCAACATTCACGCTGGGATCAAGTATCTCAGCTTCCTGCGCGAACGCTATTTCTCGGATCCGGAGATCGACAAACTCAACCAGCAACTACTGGCGCTGGCAGCGTACAACGCGGGCCCCGCCAGGGTCCGCGACCTGCGAGCCGAGGCCGCCGCCGAGGGTTACGATCCCAATGTCTGGTTCGACAACGTCGAGGTGATAGCAGCCCGCAGAATCGGCCGGGAGACGGTGCAGTACGTGGCCAACATCTACAAATACTACCTGGGTTACCGGCTCGCGGCGCTGCAGCAGAGTCGCCGCGCCGAGGCCCGGGAGGCCGCGGGCGTCAGCGATTAACCGGCCGGGCGCCGGCTCAGCTGACAGTAGAACAGGGCTCCCAGGGCCCCGGCCAGGCACTGGCCAAGCAGGCCCGGCAGGCTTCGCGCGGCGGCAACCGGGGTCACATTCAGCACGCTGGAGAGCAGCAGGTGCATGGCCAGCATGGCCACGAACCCGGCCAGCAGAAACAGCAGCGGACGCATTCCCCCCAGCAGGCGGAAGAGTCCGGCGGCGATCGGCAGGGCGATAACAAAGGCCACCAGGATCAGCAGCAGGTAGCTGGAGGCCATCCCCAGCAAATCGTGCCAGCTGGCCTGCAACTGCACTGCCAGCGGCACCGCCACCCCCAGTTCGCGCAGGCTGTGCATGGCCGAGTGGGTCGCCAGCAGGCTCGCGAGCAGGTAGGTAAGCAGCAGCGCAGGGAAAAACGCCTTGAGGACTCGTAACATCGTGTTCGCTCCGTTTTCGGCTGTGCCTATAATGAACTCTGAAGGCTTCTCTGAACAATGGTAATGTACTCAGGCTTTCAGAGGTGCCTTAATCACCCGGGGAAAAGCCATGAGTCTTATGCAACGCGCCACGCGCGCCACCCTCCTCGCGCTGGCCCTGTTCGCCACCTCCGCGACGGCCAGTGATTACCAGCTGGAAACCCTGGCCGAGAACCTGCACCACCCCTGGAGCGTGGCTCGCCTGCCGGGCGGCGACTTCCTGGTCACCGAGCGGCGCGGTCGCCTCCTGCGTATCCCCGGGACCGGCGGCCCAACCATAACCCTCAGCGGAGTGCCCGAGACCTATGTCGCCGGCCAGGGCGGCTACTTCGACGTGGTGCTTCACCCTGCGTTTGCCAGCAACCGCCTGGTCTACCTGTCCTATGCCGAGGGACCGGCCCAAGCCAACGGTACAGCGGTGGTTCGCGGCCGGCTCACCGCCGGGGGCCTGAGCGACGTCGAAACCGTGCTTCGGGTCCAGGACCGCAAAGACAGACCACAGCACTATGGCGGTCGCATGCTGTTCCTGCCTGACCATACCCTGCTGGTCGCCACCGGCGACGGCTTCGACGATCGGGAAGAGGCACAGAACCTGGGTAGCGAACTGGGCAAGGTACTGCGTGTAACCGACAGCGGCGGCGTGCCCGCGGACAACCCCTTTGTTGATGGCCCCCGCCCGAAGGTCTGGACCTACGGCCATCGCAACACCCAGGGCCTGGCCCTGGACCCGAACACAGGTACGGTTTACCTGCACGAGCATGGCCCCCGGGGCGGCGACGAGTTGAATCGGCTCACGCCAGGCCGGAATTACGGCTGGCCGATCATTTCCTACGGCCTGGATTACACGGGTGCTTACGTCACGCCCTATACCGAGATGGAGGGGATGCAGCAGCCCCTGCATTACTGGACGCCGAGCATCGCACCCTCGGGCATGGCCCGCTACAGCGGCGACCGGTTTCCCGCGTGGCGGAATAACCTTTTTGTCGGCGCGCTGGTGGACAAGGAGGTCAGGCGACTTGAGCTGGCGGATGGTGGGGTTGTGCGGGAAACCCCGGTATTCGCAGAGCTGGGTGAGCGGATTCGCGACGTCTACAGCGGCGACGACGGCTACCTTTACCTGCTCACTGACAGTGAGCAGGGCAAGCTGGTGAGAGTGAGGCCCGCAGCGGGAACTGCGCCCGCCAACGCCGGGGGCTAACGGGCGGGTGCCGGTCTAGCTGGCGGCTGCCTTCCTGCGCGCCGGTGCCTTTTTCTTCGCTGGCGCTTTCTTCTTCACAGGGGCCTTTTTACGGGCGGGCGCCTTTTTCTTTGCCGGCGCTTTTTTTCTGGCCGGTGCCTTTTTCTTAGCTGGCGCTTTTTTCTTCGCCGGTACCTTTTTCTTCGCTGGCGCTTTCTTCTTCACTGCGGCTTTCTTTTTCGCCGGCGCCTTCTTGCGCGCAGGTGACTTCGCCTTCGATTTAGTCCCGGCTTTAGCGCTGCCACGACCCGCGGCTGCTTTTTCCACCATGGCCGCCGCCCGCTCCGTGGCCTGCGCGCGACGCGCTTCCAGCGCTGCATCCGCCTGCATCGGCATGAGCTTCTCCGCCGAGTCGTAGGCGGCCTTGGCGATGCCGGCAACCGCGTCCGCCAGGTCCTGCACCTGCTTCATCAGCTCCTCAACCTTCTTCTGGTTCGCGGAGGTAAAGCGATTGCGTAACTGGGTACGCGCTTTCTTCAGACGGGTATTGGCCGTGCTGTGTTTCTTGCGCGCCGCAGCGAGATCTTTCCTGGCCTGGGCTCGCGCCTTTTCGGTTTCCTGCTGCAGTTTCTTTCTCAGCTGTTCTACTTTCTTATTCGCCTGCTCCGCCATTCGCGTGGCCTGAGCGAGTTCTTTTTCCAACATGAGTTTGCACTCCCTGAAAAAAACGGATACCGCAACAACAGTTTAGGCGTAATACCGGCGCTTGTAACGCTTTATCCCGGGGTCGTTAAGCACCGTCTGTACCCAGCTTGCGATAAAGAGACCGCAGACTGATGCCGGCTATGCGGGCCACCCGCTCCTTGTCATTGCCGTGTGACGCCATTAACTCACGCAGATAGCGCTGCTCTGCTGTCTTGAGATCCACCCATGCGGGCTGACCGCCAGAAGCTCCCTCTGTCTGCACGCCTGACTGGCCGGCCTCCATGGCCTCGGCCATCACCTCCCGACTGATAATATTGGTGTCAGCCAGGACTATCGCTCGCTGCAGCAGATTGCGCAATTCGCGGACATTGCCACGATAGCTGTGGGCAACCAGCATGCGCATGGCGCTTTCAATCAGATGATACTTTTTACCCTTCCCCAGGCGTGCCAGGAGTGCATTGGCCAGCAGCGGGATATCCTCTCTGCGCTCGGCGAGCGAGGCCATATGGATGGGAAAAACGTTAATCCGGTAGTAGAGGTCACTGCGAAATTCTCCTGCCTCGACCATCGCTGCCAGGTCCCTGTGCGTGGCACAGACGAGGCGGAAATCCGAGCTACGGACCTGGGCACTGCCTACACGACGAAACGTGCCGGATTCAAGCAAGCGAAGCAGCTTGACCTGCAAGGCAAGCGGCACGTCCCCGATCTCGTCGAGGAACAGGGTGCCTCCATCAGCGAGCTCTACCAGCCCCTTTCTGTCCGAGTGAGCGCCAGTAAAAGCGCCTTTCACATGGCCGAACAATTCACTTTCAAACAGCGTATCCGTGAGGCCGGAGCACTCCAGCGTAACCAGCGCGCCATGCGAACGGGGGCTGGACATGTGCAGTGATCGGGCGGCCAACTCCTTGCCGGTACCGGACTCACCGAGCAGGAGCACCGAGGCGTCGGTAGGCCCCACGCGTGCGATGCGCTCCAGCATGCGATTGAAGGCTTGGCTACGACCCACCATTTCCACATCGGCCCGGTGGCCGCTGGCCAGCGGTACAGGCTTCAGCAATTCAATAAAGAACTGTAGCCGTTGCTGGTCGTCGTGGATGGGCACCATTTCCACGTCTACATGCTCGCGCCCGCGAGGCGTCTGGTGGATGTGGAGCACGCGCTCCTTGTGGCCTGATTCCAATGCCGCGCTGAGCGGGCAGGACTCTCCCGCCCGATCGCAGGGCTCGTCGTAGCCGTGGGAAACCCGGTAACAGTATTGGGTCTCCGCGGGGTGCAATTCGCCAAACGCTTCGAGGTAGGCGCTATTGGTGGCCAGAATACGATAGTCCGCCGACACCAGGATTGCCGGGCAGTCGTAACCCTCAAGCATACGCCCGAGGGTAGACACGGAAGGGTTGTCGGTAGCAATCAACATAACCGGCCCAGTTTACGCCGCGACATCAAGCTGACAAGCGCAACCCGTTAATCGCCTGCAATGACCTCGCAATCCAGAGTCACCGGGCAGGCCATCGAGTTCGTGATCAGGCAATTGCTCTCGGCCTTGTGCAAGAGCTTTTCCGCTTTCTCACGGTCTGCATTGTCGGGCACGCGCAGCGTCGCCTTGACGGAGACTGCGGTGAACTTCGTGGTGCGCTCTACCCGGTCGAGCTCACCAACCGCTTCGCAATCAAGGTCCACGTAGTCCAGTTTGGAAGCGCGGGCTATCGCCCGAAACGTTAGCACGAAACAATCTGCCACCGCGGCGACCAGGAGTGATTCCGGAGACCAGCGATCGCCCGGACCACCGAACTCGGCCGGGGGCGCGCTGACAATATCTGCCAGCCCCGGAGCGCTCAGGGTGACATCACCGCTCTCCGCGGCTTTGGCATTGACGGTATAGTGATGGGGCAAGTCCTGCATGATTCAAATCTCCCAGTTATAGGCCTTGGTTTGTTGGGCCTCGTCCAGCCCGCGGCTAAGCCGACTCACCGCATCGTGATGAGACAGGAATACCTGCCCGCTCAGCTGTTCCAGAAAATCGGTCGTGCGCAGGCTGTCCATGACCGGGCCCTTCACTTCAGACAGGTGCAGCGTGATATTGCGATCGCGCAGTTGCCGGTTAATCGATTCGAGCACGTCTATCGCACTCATGTCTATTTCGTTCACAGCGGTGCACATGAGGATCAGGTGCCGAACCTCGGGTCGCTTCTCGACCCAGTCCAGTACGCGGTTTTCGACAAAACTGGCATTGGCAAAATACAGGCTTTCATCAATGCGCAGGGACAACAGGTCGCCCCGGGTCGCGACCGCATGGCGGTCGATATTGCGGTAGTGGCGGGTGCCGGGAACCTCCCCCACGATAGCCATGTGCGGGCGGGAACTGCGATACAGGTGAAGGCCGAGTGATACCAGGATGCCGCAGGCAACACCGGCTTCTACGCCCAGCAGGAGCGTGACGAGGATTGTGATCATGACAGCACTGAAATCGGAGACCCCAAAGCGCCAGGCCCTGGCCACCAGGGAGAAATCCACCAGGGACAGGACCGCCACGATAATCGCCGCCGCAAGAGTGGCATTGGGCAGATATGCCAGATAGGGGGCGAAGAACAGGCTCACCAGGCCGATGCCTACCGCGGTCAGCACCCCGGCCGCCGGTGTTTCCGCGCCCGCCTCGAAATTCACCACGGAGCGCGAGAAGCCGCCGGTAACCGGGAAGCCTCCGGAAACAGATGACGCCACATTGGCCACGCCAAGTCCAAGCAGTTCCTGGTCAGGGTCAATCTTCTGGCGCCGACGAGCAGCCAGGGTATGCCCCACCGAAACTGACTCCACAAAGCCAATCAGGGAAATCAGCAGCGCTGATACCAGCAGCTCTCGCCAGGGCAGCCCCTCCACCTGCGGCAGGGCCAGTGCGGGCAGCCCCGCGGGCACCTCCCCGACGAGCGCCACGCCGATCGCGTCGAGATCCAGCCACCAGGCCAGCAGGCTGGTCGCCAGGACGCCGAGCGCCGGCCCCGACCGCGCAAGCACCTTTGCCGGCAATGGCGGCACCCCCACTCTCTGCAGCAGGCGAGTCAGGCCGTTGCGCGCCCAGAACAGAAAGACCAGCATGCCGCCACCTATCGCAAGCGTCGGCAGGTTGATCGCCGAGCGCTGCGCCCAGAGGTCAGGCAACAGCTCCGGCAAGGTGCCGCCCGTGGCCGGCACCCCGAGGATATGCTTGAGCTGGCTCACCGCGATGACGATGCCCGAGGCGGTGATAAAACCGGAAATTACAGGGTGCGAAAGGAAGTTGGCGAGAAAGCCCAGACGCAGTACGCCCATCAGCAGCAACATGCCCCCCGATAAAAGCGCCAGCAGGATCGCGGCCTGCAGGTGCTGCACGCTGCCCACGGCGGCGACCTCGCCGATCGCGGAGGCGGTCATCAGCGACACCACCGCCACGGGACCCACCGAGAGGGTGGCGCTGCTACCGAAGAGGGCATAGGCCAGAAGCGGCAATATGCTCGCGTAAAGGCCAACCTCGGGGGGCAGGCCCGCCAGCATCGCGTAGGCGAGGGACTGGGGTATCAGCATGATGGTCACGATCAGGGCCGCAACCGAGTCGTTGACCAGAGTCACGCGACCGTATTCACGCCCCCAGCGCAGGAAGGGCAGATACCGGGCGAACCCGGTGGGCTGCGCTGGCGCCTGCGTCATGCCTCGGTGATTACCGGGCGCGCAAGCCACTCTTTACCGCGCAGCATGGCCTTCCAGTAGATGGGCGGCAGCATCCACTCCTTGAGGTACCAGGCCAGGCGACTGGGCCGGGTACCGTCAATAAGCCAGCGGGGCATGCTCGGCATGAGTTCGCCGCCGTAACCAAACTCGGCCAGCACGATCTTGCCCCGTTCCACCGTCAGGGGACAGGAGCCATAGCCGTCGTAATGCGCCACCCCGGGTGCGCGTCCCAGATAGTGCAGCACATTGTTCGCCACGACAGGCGCCTGTTTCCGGGCGGCGGCTGCGGTCTTCGCGTTCGATGCATTCATCACGTCACCCAGAGACCAGATATTGTGGAAAGTCCTGTGTCGCAGCGTCAGTGGATCCACATCCACCCACCCCGCTTCATCCGCCAGCGCACTGGCACGGATAAAATCCGGCGCCTGCTGCGGCGGCACCACATGGATCATATCAAAGTCGCGCTGGACCACATCAACCTGACCGTCCGCGTCGGTGCGCTCGAACCAGGCACGGCGCGCCTCCCCGTCAATCCGCACCAGCTTGTGCTGGAAATTAAGCGCAGCCCCGTAACGCTCCACATACTGCATCAGCGCCGGCACGTACTCCTTCACCCCGAACAGGACGGCCCCCGCATTGTAGAAACCAACTTCCATGTCCTGCAGGCAACCCTGCCGGCGCCAGTGGTCGCAGGAGAGGTACATGGCTTTCTGCGGTGCGCCCGCGCACTTGATGGGCATCGGCGGCTGGGTAAAAAGTGCGCGCCCGGCGCGGGTCTCCTGTACCAGCTTCCAGGTATAGGGTGCCAGGTCATAGCGGTAATTCGAAGTGACACCGTTGCGCCCCAGGGTATCCGAGAGCCCTTCAATGCCGTCCCAGTTCAGCTTGATGCCGGCGGCTACCACCAGGGAACGGTAGCGCAAAATCCGGCAGCCCTCGAGCACTACCGCTTCATGGCCGGGATCAAAGGCCGCCACCGCGGCCTTTATCCAGTCCACGCCCCGGGGAATGAGAGATGCCATGGTGCGCGCGGTCGTCGCGGGGGAAAAAATACCGGCGCCGACGAAAGTCCAGCCTGGCTGATAGTAGTGGACCTCGGCGGGATCGACGATGCCAATCGACAGGGAGGGGTCTCTCTCCCGGAGGCTGGACGCGCAGGCAATGCCGGCCGCGCCGCCTCCGACGATCAGCACGTCGTAGCTGGCCAGCACCATCTCTCCTACTGGCACTCCGCTGTGGGCCACGCGCGCGGCAACACCGGACATGTCGTAACCCGCCTCTCGTGCGCGGGACAGAATGCTTTCCAGGGAAAGGCCGCTGTCACGCCGGGATAGCGCCCACAGGGTCGTCGAGCGCATGCCGCTGCGGCAGTAAGCATGTATCGGCTCCGTGGTCGCCGCCAACAGTTCGCCAAAACGCTGTGCCTCCTCGTCGGAGACCCCGCCAGTATTGACCGGCAAATACTGGACCTGCAGTCCGGCGGCCTCTGCAGCGCGCTCGATCTCGGCAAAGTTGGGCTGGTCTGCGCCCTCTCCGTCGGGTCGATTGCAGATGAGGGTGCGCACGCCCCGGCGTGCCAGCTCTTCCACGTCCCCCGGCAGGATCTGACCGGAGACGCTCAGCTGCTTGTCCAGTGCCTTGATTTCCATTGCAATATCCCGTGTGCTTCAGAGTGTATTGAGGGGTAGCTTGAGATAGACGGTGCCGTTGTCCTCTCCGGGGGGCAGGTGTCCTGCCCGCATGTTTACCTGCAGTGAGGGGAGGATCAGCCGCGGCATATCCAGGGTGGCGTCACGCGCCTCGCGCATCGCCACGAACTCTTCCTCTGTTACCCCGCCGCCGACGTGGATGTTGTGCTGCCTCTCGTCAGCCACAGTGGTCTCGAATTCCACCGCGCGACCGTCCGGCATGTAGTCATGGCACATGAACAGGCGAACCTCACCCGGGAGAGATAGCACCTTCTGGATCGACCGATACAGCATGCGTGCGTCACCACCGGGGAAGTCCGCCCTCGCTGTGCCGCCATCAGGCATGAACAGGGTATCGCCAACAAAACCGGCGTCACCCAGAGGTGGCCCCAGAAATCTGAACAGCGCTATAAGTGGATTGCCTGCCTGACTTAGGGCATCGTATTGCCCGATATCAGGAGATCACAATGGCTAGAAGACCTCGCCGCAATCACAAACCTCAATTCAAGGCCAAGGTGGCACTGGAGGCCCTCAAGGGCGAACAGACCATGGCAGAGCTGGCTGAACGTTTCGATGTTCACCCGAATCAGATCACCCAGTGGAAGACACAGCTTCTGGAGCGATCCGCAGATGTGTTTGACGGAGGAGAATCCAAGGAGCCGCCGGTGGATGTGAAGACGCTTCACGCCAAAATCGGGGAGCTGACTTTAGAAAACGATTTTTTAGAAGGCGCGCTCACCAAGGCGGGATTGCTGAGCGAAAAACGATGATCGACCGCGACCACAAACTACCCATCAGTCGGCAGGCCAAACTGCTGGATATCAGCCGAGGCACGGTGTACTACCAGCCCAAGCCAATTAGTCCCCGCGATCAGATGTTGATGAACCGCATCGACCGGTTGCATCTGGAACTACCGTTTGCTGGTGCCCGGATGCTACGGGATCTGCTGCGTCAAGAGGGCCACAAGGTGGGTCGCTCCAAGGTTGGGCGACTGATGCGCCTCATGGGCATTGAAGCTCTGTACCGGAAACCCAAGACCACGAAGCGGCATCCTGGGCACAAGGTCTACCCGTACCTGCTCCGGAATCTGGCGGTAACTCGACCCAATCAAGTGTGGGCGATGGATATTACGTATTTGCCGATGGCTCGTGGCTTCGTCTACCTGGCTGCCGTCGTGGACTGGTTCTCCCGGCGTGTGCTGTCCTGGAAGGTCTCGACCACCATGGATACCCATTTCTGCCTGGAGGCCGTTGAGGAAGCCATGGAGCGGCATGGCAAGCCGGAGATCATGAACACCGACCAGGGCAGCCAGTTCACCAGTATGGCCTTTACCGGTCTGCTGAAGGACAACGGCATCCAGATCAGTATGGACGGCAAGGGCGCCTGGAGGGACAACGTGTTCGTCGAGCGACTGTGGCGATCGGTGAAATACGAGGAGGTCTACCTCCATGCCTACGACACTGTCTCGGCGGCCAGGGCTGGACTGGATCGCTACTTCCGCTTCTACAACAGCCGCCGGCCCCACAGCAGTCTTGACCGGCAGACACCTGATCAGTTCTACTTTGAAGCGCTGTCACTACCCATGGCAGCTTAAACCAAGGGCAGGCATCCACTTATAGAATCGGGTATTGCTGTTCAAAGAACTGGGGCCACCTCTCCCATCACATGGACCATGCAGGCCGGCGTGTGACCAGGGGTATGCATTGCAACGCAGGCCATTTCTCCCACGAAGTACCTGTCGCCATCGGCGAAAAGCCGGTCAAACTGGGAGCCATCTCGCTCGAACTCCGTGCCGGCATTGAAAATTTTGCCGAAGGTCTCCTGCACCGTGACGATGTGCTCCCCAATCCCGATTTTGCCGCCCAGCTGCTGCTGGATGTAAGGCGCGGCGGACAGGTGATCGGCGTGCACATGTGTCTCGATCAGCCACTCCAGTTTCAGCTTGCGGGTCTTGATGTATTCAACGATCTTGTCAGCGCCGGCAAGGCTCAACCTGCCGGCGGCATAATCCAGCTCCATTACCGAATCGACCACGGCGCAGGCATTTGAAGACGGGTCCTTGACCACGTAGGAAAAGGTGTTGGTGCCCTCGTCGAAAAAAGGTGCCACCTCGGGGCGACACTCGATTGCTACGTTAGAATACGTTCTATCGCTCATGGTTATCTCCCCAGGATAGTCAGTGGTAGTTCAGTTCCGTCGCCCGCCCATGAAATACGCGGTAGACATAAATCGTATAGATCAGAATCAGTGGCAGGGTGGTGATCACACCCACCAGGGTAAACTGCAATGACGCCACAGAAGCCGACGCCTGCCAGATCGTCATTTGCCCGATGACAATGTCGGGGAAGATGCTGTAGGCGAGCCCCAGCGATGCCATCACGCAGATAACAACGCACGCGGCAAAGGGCAGCCACGGGCGCCGCAGGTAGCGCCCCCGGCGGTATTCCAGCGCATACACGAGCGCTCCGAAGGCGGCGACGCAGGCCAGCGGAATGGGCGCCAGGAACAACAGCCGGGGCCAGCTGAACCACTTGGCAGCGATCGCCTCGCTGACCAGCGGCGTGGCCAGCGAAATCAGCAGCAGGCCCATTCCCATTGGCCACAGGGCCAGGCGGGCCCAGCGCGCAGCTTTCTCCAGCAGGGCGCCCCCGGACTTCATCAGCAGCCAGCTGCAGCCTAGCAGGATATACAGGGCTGGCAGGGTAAGGGCGATGAGGAGGGAAAAAGACAAGCCCAGGGCGCCGCCCTGCAGGCCGGTAATGTAAGCCCCCAGCATCCAGCCCTGGGCTGCGGATGCGACCGCGGACCCCAGGAAGAAGGCCCGGTTCCAGAGCTTCTTGCGATGATCGCCTGCCTTTACCCGCAGGTCGAAAGCCACGCCTCTCAGGATCAGTCCAAACAGCATCACTGTCACCGGCAGGTACAGCGCGGTAAGGACCATGCCGTGCGCCACCGGGAAGGCTATCAGGAGCACGCCCACCCCGAGCACGATCCAGGTTTCATTGGCATCCCAGAAGGGGCCGATGGAAGCCACCATGACATCTTTCTCAGTATCCTCCGCCAGCGGGAGCAGCATTCCCACGCCCAGGTCGTAGCCATCCAGGATCACGTAAATCAGCAGGGCCAGCCCCATGGCGGCCATGTACACAACGGGCAGCCAGTATTCCATGTCAGATCCCCCCCGTGGCGGCGCCCGCGGGGCGCAGTGCGGTACCCGACCCGGACTGGGCGGGCAAACTGGCCATGTTGCGCAGGGCACCGATGTAGGCCGCCAGCAACAGCCCATAGAGCAGCACATAGCCAAGCAGGGTACCCGAGAGCGTCGCGCTACTATGATCCGCCGCCACCTCGTCCACCCGGAGCAGGCCCGAGATAATCCAGGGCTGACGCCCGATTTCGGTCACGTACCAGCCCGCCAGCACCGCCACCCAGCCGGAGAAGGTCATCACTGACAGGGCGCGCAGCAAGGGCCGCCCGGGCTCCCGCCGCCGCCACAGGCTCCAGCCGCCCCACCATGACACGGCGAGCATGGCGATACCGACGCCGAGCATGACGCGGAAGGACCAGAAGACCGGCGCCACCGGCGGGTGAGCTCCTGGGAAATCGTTCAGGCCCGGCACTTCGCCCCGCACGCGGTGGGTCAGGACGAGGCTGGTGGCGTAGGGAATCTCCACCGCAAGCCGATTCCTGCGCTCGGTCTCGTCGGGTAGTCCAAGGAGGGTAAACGGTACGCCGGTATCCGTATCCCAGACCGCTTCCATGGCCGCGACCTTGGCGGGCTGGTGCTCAAATGTATTGAGCCCGTGCAGGTCACCGGAAAAAATCTGCAGTGGCGCTACCACCGCAGCCAGGAAAACGCCCGTGCGCAATACCTTCAGCGTCCCGGGCCCACCAAGCCCGCGCATGATGCGCAGGGCGCTAAGTCCCGCGATCATGAAGGCCGTGGTTAACAGCGAGGACATCAGCACGTGCGCGAAGCGGTAAGGAAACGAGGGGTTGAAGATAATCGCCCACCAGTCGTCTACATAAAACACGCCCTCCTCCAGCCGGTAGCCCGCCGGGGTTTGCATCCATGAGTTGAGACTGAGAATCCAGAATGCCGACAGCGTGGTGCCGATGGCCACCAGGGAGGTGCTCACCAGGTGCATTCGGTTGGATACCCGGTCCTTGCCAAAAAGCATGATGCCCAGAAACGAGGCTTCCAGGAAAAACGCGGTCAACACCTCATATCCCAGCAGGGGCCCCGCGATATTACCCGCCCGCTCCATAAAGCCCGGCCAGTTCGTGCCGAACTGAAAGCTCATGGTGATGCCCGAAACCACGCCCATGGCGAAGGTCAGGGCGAAGATTTTCACCCAGAAAAAGTAGGCGTACTCCCAGTCGCGGTCGCCGGTGCGCGTGTACTGCCAGCGGAAAAACAGCAGAACCCAGCCCAACCCGATGGTCACCGCCGGGAAAAGGATATGAAAACTGATATTCGCCGCAAACTGGATTCTCGCCAGCAACACAGGATCAACGTCCACCTCGAACTCCTTGTCGAAGACTCATTGATCCCTGTAGAGCAATACCTGTGCCACACTCGGCAACGGCGGCTCGAATTATTGCAAGTTATTGAAAACGTTTATTATTTATTCTGGGGAGACTCGGCAATACCATCCGCATGGGACTTCAAGGCCCAGGTTTGCGTCATTTTTGGCAGACGATCGCCATATTTGGCAGACACTGGAATGGGAATCCGCCGGCGCGAGCCGGCGGTCTCGGGGGACTTGATCAGTTTTTCAATGCCAGCATGAATTCCGCTGCGGCCAGCAGTGCTTCCTCGTCCAGGTGCCCCTGGGGCGGCATTTCCGGGTAGTCCTCGCGCTTCTTCACCGGATTGGCGGCGTAGTCGGCGATACCCTGGGGGTCGTCCATGTACAGCGCCTGGACGATCTGGGCGGGCGGCCCGATCATGCGGGAGTTATAGGCATGGCAGCCGGCACAGACGCCGTAGTACACCAGCCTGCCGGTTTCCATGTGCTCCTTGTCGCGGGGCGGCACACGCTCGGGCAGGGTGTAGCTGGCAACGTTCATGGTGGTGTCGAATTCACACTCCCCGTACTTGCCAAGGCCAATGGTGCGGAAGCGTTCGGGGTTGAGAATACAGCCGTCTTCCCTGCCCGTGATGTCCACGATGTCCGGCCCCTTGGATTCCATCATGGCCGCGAGCATGGCACGCACCATCGGCGCCGGATTTTCGCCGTTGTTGCGCATGATGTTGTTCAGAATCACCGGCCGGTCCGGGTTGGGCTCGGATTCCGGGTCGGTGGCAGCATTGGAGGCGGCGGAGAAATCCGTAAAGGCGATGCCCATGGAGTCGTTACCGGAGATGATATTCCCCTCCACCACGACATCGTCACAGGCCATCACCAGGATGCCCGTGCCGGGGGGGATATTGGAGACCAGCGAGCCGGGAATGGCGAAGTTCTCGTGGTCGTTATCCACCACGAAGTTATTGCGGATAATCACGTCGCCGCAGGTCTTGATGGGCAGGCCGGGGGTAATGAAAGCGAGGATGCCGCCCGTATTGTTGTAGACGTAGTTGTTTTCCACCAGCGCCTTGCGGCTGTTCTCGATCTCGATCCCGGCCACGCTTTCGAACACCTCGTTGTGCACCACGTCGATGTTGTCCGACATGCCCACGTAGATCGCCGCGTCCTCAATCCCGGAAATAATGTTGTGGGACACGATGCCGTTCTTGCCAAGCTGGGGGAAAATGCCGTAGACGCCGGTATCCACCACAACGTTGTTGCGGATTATGAAATTGTTGCCCGCCTGGCCCATGATGCCGTTGCCCTTGTAGCGGGTGATGTAGAAGTTCTCCACGGTGAAGCCGTTGCCGGAATAGAGAATCGCGTCGTTGCGCACGCCCTCACCCTCCATCACCGGGTAGCGGCCCTGCTCAATCACCCCGGACAGGGTGATGTTGTCCTTGTCGATGTAGACCGTTTCCTTGTAGGTGCCGGGCATCACCTTGATCACCGTGCCGGGCTCCGCTGCCACCACCGCATCCTGGATGGACTCCCCGTCCTTGACCACGATCAGGGCCCCGGTGGTCGGGGTCTCCCAGGCGCGGACCGCGGTATTCTCGGCAGCCGCCACCTCGCGGGCACCCTCCGAGGCAAAGGCTGCGCGGGGCTGGTTATCGACCTTGATCACCGTGGGCGCCGGTTGGCGCGCCTGACCCAGGTAGAACCCCCCACCCAATAGCGCAACCGCGCCCACTACCAGTAACAGTTTATTCATTTTTATGATCTCCACTTGCGAGCTCGCCGGGGCGAACAGAAAGGTTGTGTACCGGGGCCAGCCCCGAGGGCAGTTGCCCTGGCTCCGGTGGTTTGAATCGTTCGTCGGTCAGGGTGCGCATAAAGTCCACCAGCCGGTCCAGCTCGTAATCGGTGAGCTGGGGTTCCCATATGTGCCAGTGAATTTTCAGGTCCTCCCCCGCCGGCACCGCGTGCCCGCGGCCCTTGGTGTAGAACTCGGTTGCCTCGCGCAGGGTCGCAAAGCGCCCCGAGTGCATGTAGGGCGCGGTGAGGGCGACATTGCGCAACGAGGGGACCCGGAAGCCGCCGCGCTGGCTCGGCTCGTTCATGACCGGGCCGGCGCCGGGGTCGAAGTCCATACCCGGGGGCTCCGGGGTGCCGATGACCGCAATCTGCTGGTTACTGAACAAAGGGGGCGTATGGCACTCCGCGCAGCGGGCGACAAACGAGCGGAACACGTTCAGGCCCTCCTTCTCAGGTGCGGTCAGGGCATCGGCGTAGCCGTGGGCATATTGGTCATAGCGACTGTTGAGGGACACCAGGGAAGCCTGGAAGGCCGCCAGCGCCCGGTATATCTGCTCCAGGGCAATACCCTGTGCGGGGTCGTAGCTGTCGGGGAAGGCCTCGGCGAACAAACGCCGGTAGGCCGCCAGGCCATTGAGGTCCGCCAGCAGCTGTTGCGGCGTGTTGGCCATCTCGGAAGCGTCGTACAGGGGCCCCAGCATCTGCTCTTCGAGGGAGCTTGCGCGCCCATCCCAGAACAGGCGCTGCAGAAAGGTCGCATTCCACAGGCTGGGGGCGGATCGGGGCAGCAATTCACCGCCAGCGCCCAGGCTGCGGCCGCGACCGTCGGCAAAACCGAGGTCGGGCTGGTGACAGCTGGCGCAGGACAGGCTGCGGTCAGCCGAGAGCACCGGATCAAAGAACAGGTAGCGACCGAGATCAATCTGCTCCGGCCTGAAACCGTCGCGGTAGGCGGGCAGCCCGGTCTTCAGTCCGCCCACGCCGGCGTCCTGCAGGGAGGGGTACATCTGGTACAGGCTGCGCAGTTCGCAGTGGCCGTCCACACGCTCAAAGCCGGGGGGACAGTTGCTGCTGAGCTCAATTTCCGCCGCGCGGGTGAGGGGCGCCAGACACAGCAGTGCCAGCGCGAACCTGCCCAACCCGCGCGCCCAGGCTCTGGGCGCGGCCCGCATCAGGGCGCCTGGCTTCAGGGCGCCTGGCTTAAGGGCGCCTGGCATCAGGGCGCCTGCGAGCGGATAAAGGCCACCACGTCAGCGAGCGCTTGCTCACTTGGCAGGACAGCAGCCATCGCGCGCATCTGCCGCCCGGTACGATCTCCCGGGGCCGCGCCCCGGGTCCCCTCGCGGAAGGCGTGCAACTGGGACAGGAGATACCAGTCGTCGCTGCCCGCCAGGCGCGGCGAATTCAGCGCGACGTTTCCGTCGGCACTGGCGCCATGACAGGCACCGCAGAACTGGTTGTAGTAATCGGCGCCCAGCGTGGCGTCGCCTTCCACGGTCGCGGGCCCGGTCTCGCTGGACAGGCTGGCGATATAGGCCGAGACATCCACCAGGGCCTGGGCATCCGGCAGGCTCGCCGCCATCGGCGCCATCTGCTGCGCGGGCGATGCGCTGCCCGCACCGCCACGCAGGCCGCTGCGGAATTTCTCCAGCTGGGCGATGAGATACACCTCCCGCAGGTGATTCAGGCGCGGCGCCTGGAGCGCCTGATTGCCCTCGGCCGCCGCACCGTGGCAGGCAGCGCAGGTCGCATAGAGGCGCTCCCCACGGACCAGGTCCACTTCTGCGCGCAGGCCCGATGACAGCAGCAGACCCAGAAGCAGCAAAGTAAATGTTCGCATGCACAGCACCCTAATCATTCTAGTTGGTACGTTCGTACCAGGTTGGATTCGTATCATACCACCGTCAGCGCGCATTGGCTGCAAAAAATGCTCGTGTCCCCGCCTCGCTCCGCGAGGGTGCGGCAAAGGCGACAAACGCCAAACCCTGCGCTAGACTCGAACTCCCCGGCGCGGTGGCCGGGAATTTGACCGGAAAGTGATGGGGAAACCAGATGGAATACAACCCGGATGTACACAGCATCAAGTGTCCCAAGTGCGGCCACGGCATGGAAGAAATCGGCTACGGCGGTGTGATGATCGATCGCTGCAGCAATTGCCTGGGGCTGTGGTTCGACACCGGCGAGGCCGAGCAGCTCAAGGACAAGTGGATGGGCGACGCCCTGGATTCCGGCGCTGCCGGCGAAGGCAAGAAGTGGGACACCGTCGAGGACATCGCCTGCCCGCGCTGCGGCAAGGACATGGACAAGACCGCCGACCCCAAGCAGACCCATATCTGGTACGAGGTCTGTGACGAACACGGTATGTTCATGGACGCCGGCGAGTTTACCGACTTCAAGCACGAGACCCTGGCAGACCGTTTCCGCAGCCTGATCAAGGGCAGTCGCTAGGCTCGCCTTACACTCGGCGGGCCACCCCGCGCCGGGCGATTCCGCGGCGGGCGACCCCGCGGCGGGCGAACCCGCGGTCGCC
This sequence comes from Sediminihaliea sp., assembly GCA_965222335.1. Classification (GTDB taxonomy): domain Bacteria; phylum Pseudomonadota; class Gammaproteobacteria; order Pseudomonadales; family Halieaceae. Next base: position 1,902,379 of record OZ244944.1, read on the forward strand.
CGCTATCCACTCAACGCCTTCTATCCCTGTGGTCGCGCCATGGCCAGGGCAAGGCAGGCGGGTCAGGCTTGCATGAATAGTCGCCGATCATCCAATGGTGTAGCCCAGATCACCACATGATCAAAAAATCCACCCGCATCCTTTACGGCGCCGGCGGCGCGGTTTACGCCGCCAAGGAAGCCGCCTACACGATGTTCGTGCTGCTCTTCTACACCCAGGTGCTGGGCCTGAGTGGCACGATTACCGGGATTATCATCGCCATCAGCCTGGTGTGGGATGGTATCTCCGACCCGCTGGTGGGCTCCCTGTCCGATCGCTTACGCAGCCGCTGGGGCCGCCGGCACCCCTTCCTCGCGTTCTCGATTATCCCGGCGGGCCTGGGTTTTGTCGGTCTGTTCAATCCGCCGGCGGCGGTAATCACCGAACAGGGCCTGCTGGCCGCGTGGCTGCTGTTCTGGTCCCTGTGGGTGCGCACCTTTGTCACCACCTATTCGATTCCCCACCTCGCCCTCTCGGCGGAAATCACCAGCGACTACCATGACCGCAGCCAGGTCCTGGGGGCACGCCTGGCATTCATGTTCCTGTTTTCGGTGCTGTTACCGGCCACGGCGCTGCTGCTGATCTTTCCCGCCCAAGGCGCAGAAGACGGCCGCTTTATCGCCGATAACTATCCGCTGTACGGTCTCTTTACCTGCGCCGTGGTGTGGCTGACCGCAAGCGCCACGACCTTTGGCACGCGTGCGCACATCCGCTCTTCCCTGGACGCGCAGGTCCCCCGGGGGCAGGGTGACCACCTGCTGGGGCTCACCCGAGACCTCATGCGCACCCTGAGCAATCGCAAATTCCGCCTGATTCTCGGCTACGAGTTCGCGGCGATGGCCTCCTACGGTGTGGTAGCCAGCCTGAACATGCTGGTATGGACCTTTTTCTGGGAGTTTTCCGCCGAGGATGTCTCCCTGATCCTGTCCCTGCCCAGCCTGCTGGCGATCGCCCTGGTGCTGCTGACCCTCAAGCCCCTGAGTCGCCGTTTTCCCAAGCACCGCCTGATGCAGTTCGCCCTGATCGGTATGATCCTGGACTGCCTGTGGCTGTACCCGCCCAAACTGGCCGGCCTGCTGCCAGAGAACGGTTCACCGCTGGTGTTCGGGATGAATTTCGTATTCATGCTGATCTTCATGTACTGCTTCCTCCTGCGCGGCATCAATACCCAGTCGGTGGTCGCCGACATAACCGATGAACACGAGCTGGATCACGGCCTGCGCCAGGAAGCGGGCTTCTTTTCGATGATCAATTTCACCAACAAGGCGGCAACCGTGATGGGCCCGCTGTACGGCGGCCTGGTGCTGGACGTGGTTGGCCTGCACGCGGGAATGCGGCCGGGCGAGCTCTCGGACGCCACCCTCAATGGCCTGGTGTATGCCTACGGCCTCGGTGTCCTGCCACCGCTGCTGATAGCGCTGGCCATGGCCATGAAGATCTCGATGAGCGAGGCCCAGGTCACCGCCATCCAGGCGGCGATCAAGGACCGCCGCGAGACCTCAGCCGACGCCTAGGCGCGGTTGCCTGGCACCCGACCCTGGTCCACAATGCGCGGCTCACATGCCCCGGTAAGCGCCCATGACCGAACGCACCGACGATGTGCGCATCAGCTCCTCGCAACCCCTGATCACACCCTGGGTACTGCAGGAAGAATTGCCTCTGCCTGACCCGCAGGCCGATGCCATTGCCCGTTCCAGGCGCCAGATAGAGCAGATTCTCGCGGGGAAGGACCGACGCGTGGTCGCCATTGTCGGCCCCTGTTCGGTACACGACCCGGAGGCCCTGCTCGACTACGCCCGGCAGCTGCAGGCGGTGTGCGCGCCGCTGGAGGACGCGATTCTGCCGGTACTGCGGGTATACTTTGAAAAGCCACGCACGGTGATCGGCTGGAAGGGTTTGATCAACGATCCGGACCTCGACGGCAGCTTCCACATCAACAAGGGCCTGCGCCTGGCACGCAAGGTGCTGCTGGATGTCGCGGTGCTGGGCCTGCCGGCGGCGAGCGAGTTCCTGGACACGACCTTCGGCCAGTACTATGCCGACCTGGTGAGCTTCGGCGCCATCGGCGCGCGCACCGTGGAAAGCCAGATCCATCGCGAGCTGGCCTCCGGCCTGTCGATGCCCGTGGGCTTCAAGAACGGCACCACCGGACGGGTGGACGTGGCGATCGACGCGATCCGCTCCGCCGGGCACGGACACTGGTTTCCCTCCCTGACCAAGGAGGGCACGCCGGCGATCCTGAAATCCAGCGGCAACCCCCACAGCTACCTGATTCTCCGGGGTGGTAGCGAGACCGGCCCCAACTACCGGGCGCCGGCGGTGCGGGCCGCGGCCGCGGCCCTGGCGGCACAGGGGCTGCCCGCCTCCCTGATCATCGACTGCAGCCACGGGAACAGCGAGAAAAGCCCGGAGCGGCAGGCAGAGGTCGTGTCGGATGTAAGCGACCAGATCGAGCAGGGACAAGGGGCGATCCGCGGCGTGATGCTGGAGAGCCATCTGGTGGGGGGCAACCAGCCGATGGCGGCGCGGGAGGCGCTCGCCTACGGCCAGAGTATTACCGATGCCTGCCTGTCCCTGGAGGACACCGCGCCGCTGCTGGAGACCCTGGCAGCGGCGGTGCGCCGGCGCTGAATTACCAGACGTAGCCGATGCGGAAGCGGTAGGTCTGGTCCACTTCCTCCACGTCCGCGGGTACGCCGCTGTCGTATTCGATCAACACCTCGGCCGCGGCCTCGATATTGAACAGCAGCGGAAACGCAAGGCCGAAGGTGGTGTTCAGGATCAGGTCGTTCATGTCGGCCAGGTTGAGAATGCCGTTGTGGTCAAAGTACAGGCGCGATTCACCCCCCAGGTAGTTGCTGCTGGCGTTCACGGTCCAGTTGGCACCGGGGTATTCCTTGTCGTCGGCGACGATAAAGTCCTCGTTAACATAGACCACACCGCCCTCGGCGGACAGCGTCAGGACCGGCTCGTCATAAAACTGGCGACCAATGTAGGGACCGAGGTAATACCGCAGATCCAGGTCCGCGAACTTGTCCTGCTCGGCGGATGCGTTGACACCCCAGTACCAGTCACCGTCGATAAAATAGTCGTACTTGCCGATCGCGTTCCAGTTCTCGGCATTCTTGACCCCGTTGGCCTCGTCGATCTCGCCCGCCAGCTTGACCGTGTAGCGGTCCCGCAGGCTGCGCCAGACCGATTCCAGCTTGTAGTCGAATTCCTCGGTATCGGTATTGCCCTGCTCGAGGGTCAGGGCGGCGCTGGTCAGGCCCGTCCACTTGTAGCCATCGCCCAGCTCCCAGGGCTCGGGGTTGAGCACATCCAGGGCGCTCAGGCTGTAGGCGCCACCCGCGACTTCCGGCGACAACACCAGCTGGGTGTCCTCCACCAGCATCGGCTGGTCTTCTACCACCGTGCCGTCTTCGAGCTTCATCACTACCGGTTCGTCGTTCACCAGGCTCACGATCCGCGACTGGTCGATTTCCAGGGTGCCCGCAAACTCTGTCTCGATGGTCACCACGCCATCGCGGGTGCCGGTCACCGTACCGATGATCCGGGAGCCGTTCTGCAGCACAATTTCATCGGCGGGTGCTTCCTCGGCATGGACGCCGCCCGTTGCCAGCAGCGTGATACAGGATGCGAGTACCCCCACACCGAGCGGCCTGCCGGCAGCATGAGATTTTCCTACCATGTTGGGTTCCTTTTATTTGTCAGCGGGGACACCCGCCCCGGGGACGCGTCCGCGAACGCGCGCGTATGATACCTACCGCTTCATCGCCAGGCCACCCGCTCAGGCCAGAACGACCAGCTCGTCCCCGACCGCCAGCCGGCCCGCGCTTCCCGACTGCGGCTGCGCGTAGAGCAGGTTCTGCCCGAACAGCACCTGGCCGTCAAGGCGCCGAAAAGACGCCAGGGTGCGGGTAACGACGGGATTGCGCCGTGCGCTGGCCTGGTCAATGGCGGGAATCACGCAGCGGCCGCAGGGCTTGGCCACGTCCAGTTCGACGTCGCCGATGCGAATCCGGCGCCACTGGTCCTCGGCGAACGCATCGCAACCCGACACGACAATATTTGGACGAAACCGGTTCATCGACACCGGCTCACCCAGGCGTGCGTTCAGAGCCGCCAGGGAGGCTTCCGAGATCAGCAGCAGGGGAAAGCCGTCGGCGAAGCCCACCGTCTCCTGGCGCCGGGCGTAATCGGGATCGACCCGCCGGCGCGTATCGGCAGGCATATACACCAGCCGGCAGGGTCGCTGCAGCCGGGCCGAGAGCCAGGCGGCCACGTTGTCCCCGGCGTCGGCGGCCGGCACCTGGTCGGACCAGACCCTGACCTCGGTGCGCGGCGCCTCCGGGCCAGGTACGTCCACGTCCAGGCTCGCGTCCTGGTGCACGAGGCGCAGCCCGTCATCTTTCCCGGGCTCCACCCGGACCAGGGCCATACCGGGGAGCGTGCGCTGGGTCAGGAAGTCGCCAGCCCTGTCCACCAGCATCCAGCGCCGGTCCCCGACGGGGCCGAAGCGGTCCAGTTCGACCTCGGGAACGCTGATCCCGGCACAGGATTTCACCGGATACAGGTGCAGGCTGGAGAGATGCGTGGTCATGGGGGCCTCCGGGAGCCCGGATCGCAGGCACCATACCGCGCGCGGAGGGTCTCCCCTGGAATCAGTGCCATGATACCGGGGCCGCGCGCTACAGCCCACCCCGGAACGCTGCTACACTTCGCGTCCTGAAACACAACACCCCACTCACTGCCCCCGGGAGATAGCCCATGACTTCCCTCGACTATGACCTGTTTGTAATTGGCGCCGGCTCGGGCGGCGTGCGCGCGGCGCGCATGTCCGCGGGCTTCGGCGCCCGGGTCGCGATCGCCGAGGATCGCTACATGGGCGGCACCTGCGTCAATGTCGGCTGTGTGCCGAAGAAGCTGTACGTCTACGCCTCCGAATACGGCAAGTCCTTCGCCGACGCCCGTGGCTTCGGCTGGGACAGCACCCGCCCGGACTTCGACTGGGCGACCCTGCGGGACAACAAGAAAACCGAGATCAGCCGCCTGAATGCAATTTACGAGCGGCTGCTGGATGGCGCCAACGTGGACGTGGTCGACGGTCGCGCCAGAATTGTCGACGCCAACACCGTGGCCGTGGGGGACCGGCAGTACACCGCCCACAAGATCCTGATCGCCACCGGAGGCTGGCCCTATATCCCCGAGTTCCCGGGCAGTGAGCACGCCATTGACTCCAACCAGGTGTTTGACCTGGAGACCTTCCCCCAGCGCCTGGTGGTGGTCGGCGGGGGCTATATCGCGGTGGAATTTGCCGGCATCTTCAACGGCCTGGGCGCGAAGGTGACCCAGCTGTACCGCGGCCCGCTGTTCCTGCGCGGTTTTGATCCCGATATCCGTGCCCACGCGGCCCAGGAAATCGCCCGCACCGGCGTTGACCTGCGCTTCGAGACCAACGTGCGCTCGATCACCCGGGACGACGACGGCCTGACCCTCGAACTCACCGATGGCAGCACCCTGCAGGCGGACTGCGTGCTCTACGCCACAGGGCGCAAACCGCACCTGGACGGCCTGGGCCTGGAGAACATCAACGTGGAGTTGACCGAGAGTGGGCATATCGCCGTGGACGAGCATTTCTGCACCAGTGAGCCGGATGTCTATGCCCTGGGGGATGTTGTCGGGCGCATGGAGCTGACGCCGGTGGCATTGGCGGAGGGGATGTCTTTTGCCCGCCGCCAGTTCGGCGACCTCAACCAGGCCGTCGACTACGACTTCATTCCCACCGCCGTCTTCTGCCAGCCCAACATCGGCACCGTCGGCTTCACCGAGGACGAGGCCCACGCGCGTTTTAAACACCTGCGCCTGTACAAATCCACCTTCCGGCCGATGAAGCACACCATCAGCGGACGCGAGGAAAAGTCCTTCATGAAGCTGATTGTGGACGACGCCAGCGATCGCGTGGTCGGGGCCCACATGATCGGACCGGACGCGGGCGAAATCATGCAGGGTATCGCCATCGCCATGCGCGCCGGCGCCACCAAGGCGATGTTCGACAGCACGATCGGCATCCACCCCACTGCGGCGGAAGAATTCGTCACCATGCGCGAGGTCTGGAGCCAGGACTAGAGCAAAGGCAGCCCTGAGCCATGGAATTCGGCCTGGCCCAGGCCCTGCTCCTGGCAGGGGTCGGGGTCGTCGCCGGCTTCATGAACGTGATGGCCGGCGGCGGCTCCCTGCTCACGGTGCCGGTCATGGTCTTTATGGGCCTGCCCGGCCCGGTCGCCAACGGCACCAACCGCATCGCCATCCTGGCCCAGAACCTGTCGGCGATCGGTACCTTCCGCCACCTGGGCCTGGCCGATTTTCGCCTCAGCCTGAGCCTCTCCGCCTGCGCGATCCCGGGGGCCATTGCCGGTGCCCTGGTCGGCGTGCAGCTGGAGGGTGAGTGGTTCAATCGTGCCCTGGCGCTGATCATGGTGGCCGTGCTGCTGGTGATGCAGTTCCAGGGCAAAGCCGGCGCATCCCCCGGGGGAAGCCACCGGCCCGACCGCAGGCAGCTGCTCCGGGGACACCTGCTGATGGTGGGTGTCGGCTTCTGGGGCGGGTTTATCCAGATCGGCGTCGGCTTCCTGATCATGCCGGTGCTGCACCGGATCATGGGTTTTGACCTGGTCCACACCAACATGCACAAGGTGTTCATCGTCGCCGCCTACACCGTGGCGGCCCTGATCGTATTCGCCAGTCAGGTACAGATCCTGTGGCTGGTGGGCGCGGCCCTGGCCGCAGGCAACGCGCTGGGCGGCTTCCTCGGTGCCCGTACCAGCGTCCGGCGCGGCGAGCGCCTGATTCGCTGGGTGCTCAACATTGTGCTCGTCGCATTTATTGTTAAGCTGCTGTTTTTCCCCTGAAACCTTTCCCGGTAATACACAGGCCATGATCGAAGCGCAGTCACTGACCCGACGTTACGGCAAGGTCACCGCGGTCAACCGGGTGAGCTTCCGGATCGGGCGCAACAGCATTGTCGGCCTGCTGGGGCACAATGGCGCCGGCAAGACCACGATCATGAAAATGCTCAGCGGCTATCTCGAACCGACGGCGGGTAGCCTGGTCATTGCCGGGCACGACTATGCCCACAGCTGCCGCGAGGTTCAGCGGCAGCTGGGATACCTGCCGGAAAACCTGCCGGTTTACCCGGAGATGCTGGTCGCCGACTACCTGGACTACGTGGCGACCCTGAAGCACATCCCGCGCAAGGAACGGCCGGCGGCGGTGCGCGAGGCAATCCTGGCCACGGACCTGGGCGAGCGGATGCTGGACCGTATTGATACCCTGTCGCGTGGCCTGCGCCAGCGAGTGGGCGTGGCCCAGGCGCTGCTGGGCAATCCGCGCCTGCTGATCCTGGACGAGCCCACCAATGGCCTGGACCCGGAACAGACCCAGCAGATGCGCGACCTGATCAGGCGCACCGCGCGCCGGGCCACGGTGCTGCTGTCGACCCATATCATGCAGGAGGTGGATGCGGTCTGTGGCCGGGTCCTGATCCTGCACCGGGGGCAGCTGGCGCTGGACGCGCCGCTGGCGGAGCTGCGACACAGCGATTTCCTGTTGTTGCGCACCGGGGACGGCCACCCCGACCTGGAGCGTGCCCTGCGCCACCTGCCCCAGCTACAAGGGGTTCACCCGGGCGAGAGCCCGGGAAGCTACCGCCTGGCGCTGCGCAGCGGCGTCGACGCCGACCGCGCCGCCGCCAATATTGCGCGCGCGGTGATTGACGCCGGCGCGCCCCTGTACAGCCTGCAAGCACCACAGTGCGACCTGGACTCCGTGTTCCGCGCCGCCACCGGCGGGGAGTCGCCCCGGGATGTTTGACACGGTCACCCGTCGGGTTGCGCAGAAAGAGGTGCGGCTGTTCTTCAGCTCAGCGGTCGCCTGGCTGTTCCTGGGCGGCTTCGCTGCCAGCACCCTGTTCGCATTCTTCTGGGGCGAGTCCTTCTTCGCCCGCAACGTCGCTGACGTACGTCCGCTGTTCCAGTGGATGCCACTACTGCTGATATTCCTGTGTTCCGCCCTCACCATGCGCACGTGGAGCGAGGAGCGGGGCCGCGGCACCCTCGAGCATGTACTGACCCAGCCGGTGGGTATCAGCCGCTTCGTGCTGGGCAAGTTTTACGCCTGCATGCTGTTGCTGGCCCTGGCCCTGCTCACCACCACCTCCCTGCCCATCACCGTGGGGCTGATGGCCAACCTGGACTGGGGGCCGGTCGCCGCCGGCTACCTTGCGGCCCTGCTGCTGGGCGCCTGCTACCTGAGTATCGGCCTGTTCGTGTCCGCCAGCACCGACAACCCCATCGTCAGCCTGATCGGCGCCGTGGCCCTGTGCGGCCTGCTGTACCTGGTCGGGAGCCCGTTTTTCACCGGTTTTTTTGCCGACGATACGGGCCGCTGGCTGCGCGCGCTGGGTACCGGCTCACGCTTCACCAGCATCACCCGCGGCGTCCTGGACCTGCGCGACCTGCTCTACTACCTCACCGTCAGCGGCGTGTTCCTGACCCTCAACGTATACCTGCTGGAACGGGGGCGCTGGAGCCATGCCCGCAGTACCCGGCACCGGTTCTGGCGCGCCCTGACCGCATTGCTGCTGCTGAACCTGGTGCTGGCCAACGTATGGATGCACCGGGTCCCCGGTCTGCGCCTGGACGTCACCGAGGGCAAGCTGTACACGCTGTCGCCGGTCACCCGCCAGATCATCCAGCGCCTGGAGGAGCCACTGCTGATCCACGGCTACTTCAGCAGCAAGACCCACCCCCTGCTCGCGCCCCTGGCGCCGGAGTTGCAGGATCTGCTGCGGGAGTACGAAATCGCCAGTGGCGGCAGGATCAAGGTAGAGTTTCTCGACCCGGCCCAGCGACCCGACCTGGAGCAGGCCGCCAACGAGGACTACGGCATCAGCGCCACGCCCTTCCAGGTTGCGGACCGCCACCAGTCTGCCCTGGTGAGCGCGTACTTCAATGTCCTGCTGCGCTACGGCGGCGAGTACGAGACCCTGGATTTCAAGGACCTGATCGAGGTGCGTACGGCGGCCAACAGCCAGGCCGAGGTCAAGCTGCGCAACCCGGAATACGACCTCACGCGCGCAATTCGCGATGTGCTCTACAGCTACCAGGTGGGCGGCGCCCTGTTTGAGGGCATCGATAGCCCGGTGGAACTGGTGGCCTATATCTCCGAAGACGCGGCGCTGCCGCCGCTGCTGCTGGCCTACAAGGCGTCCATCCGCGCCCAGCTGGAGGCGCTGGCGGAGAGCGCCGGCGACAAGTTCAGCGTGCGCTTCGTCGAGCCCGAGGCCAACGGCGGCGCCGAGGCCCAACGGATTCAGGCCGAGTGGGGTTTCCAGCCCCTGGTTACCGCCCTGGGGGGCGACCGGGAGTTCTTCTTCTACCTGACCCTGGAGGACGACCACCAGGTCGTGCAGCTGCCCACGGACAACTTCGACCCGGATGATTTCCGGGCCACCCTGGAAGCGGGCCTCAAGCGTTTCGCGGACGGACTGACCCGAACGGTGGCCCTGGCCGTGCCCCCGGTACAGGAACAGCTCATGCGCCACAATATCGGCGCACCCACCTTCCGCCAGCTGGAGCGCATGATCACTCGCGACTACAGCATTCGCATGGAGCAACTGGAGGACGGCAGCGTCGACCCGGAGGCGGACATTCTCGCGGTGGTCGCACCGCAGAACCTCTCTCCCCGGGGACTGTATGCGATCGACCAGTTCCTGATGCGCGGCGGCACCCTGATTCTCGCCACCTCGCCCTACACGGTGGAGCTCTCCAGCGGCGAGATGCGGCTGCAGCCCTGGAACAGCGGCCTCGGACCCTGGCTGGCGCATCACGGCATTGCAATCGCGGAACAGCTGGTCATGGACAGCCAGAACGCGCAGTTTCCCACGCCGGTGATTCGCGAGTCTGCGGGCTATGAGTTCCGCGATGTGCAGCTGGTCGACTACCCCTACCTGATTGACCTGCGCCCGCCCGGGCTGAACGCGGAGCACCCGATTACCGCGAGCCTGCCCCAGCTGACCATGGCCTGGGCCTCACCGCTGGCGGTAGAGCCCCGGGACGGGCGTCGCATTGTCACCCTGCTGCGCAGCTCACCGGACTCCAGACTATCCAGCTCGGGCGACATTACCCCCCGCCGCGACGCCGCGGGCGAGCTGGTTTTTGCCCCCGGCGACGCCGCCAGCGCCCAGCGCCTGGGGGTGATTGTGGAAGGCCGATTCAATTCGTGGTTCAGCGAGCAGCCCCTGCCCGAGGCCGACAGCGACGCCAGCCCCGGGGCGGAGCTCCAGCCGCTGGTGCAGCACTCCCCCGACGCCGCCCGCATTATCCTGTTCGGGTCCAACGATTTTCTCGACGACCAGATGCTGAATGCAGGCATTGCCGCCAGCGGCACACAGTACCACGGGCCCCTGGCACTGTTCATGAATGCGCTCGACTGGGCCCTGCAGGATGACATGCTGCTGAACATCCGCGCCCGCGGTCACTTCAGTCGCACCCTGCCACCCATGGACAGTCGCGCCCAGGCGGCGATCGAATACCTCAACTACGGCGTGGCCCTGGCCTGGCTTCTGCTGTTCGCTGCCGCCCACTGGCTGCGCGGGGCCATGCGCCGCCGCCACTACCGCCGGGTGCTGGACCGATGAAGCGCACGCTCGCCAGTCTGCTGTTCCTGCTGGGGGTCCAGCTGACCCTGACCGCGATCCTGTACTGGCCCACGGACGATAGCGGCGACGCCAACGACAGCCTGCTGAGTCCCGCCGCGGCCCTGTCTGTCGACAGCATGACCCTGAGCGATGACCTGGGAAATGCGGTGGACCTGGAAAAGCACAGCGGTCGCTGGGTGCTTCCCGGGCTGCACAATCTGCCGGCCAACAGTGCGCAGATCCAGCAGCTGCTGGACACCCTCACCTCCCGCAGCCCGGGCTTCCCGGTTGCCACCAGCGTCGCCGCGCGCCAGCGCTTTCAGGTGACCTCCTACCTGTTCCGGCGCAGCCTGGTCCTGCGCGAACGCGGTACGGAGGTTGCCACGGTCTACTTCGGGCTCTCCTCGGGCTACCGGCACGTGTACGCCCGACGCGAGGACCGCGAGGCCATTGTCAGCCTCGACTACCGTCAGCACGAGGCCCCGGCGACGCCCGAAGCCTGGATGGACAGGGGTCTGCTGCAAGTCGAATCACTTGGCGGTATCAGCGTGGACGGCCTCGCCCTGCAGCGCGCTGCGGATGGTCGCTGGCTGACCGCCGGGGGCGCGCCGGCGGAACCCCGGGAGATCGAGGCCCTGCTGGAGATGCTGCGCACGCTGCAGGTCAGTGGCCTGCCGGATGAGGACCGCCAGCGCAGCCTCGCCACCGAGGGCCAGCCCCTGCGAACCCTGGAAGTCGAGACCGGGGGCCGGCGTATCCTGCTGGAGCTGTTCTCCGAAGACGGGAAGGCCTTCGTCAAGGATAGCCGCTACCCGCTGTTCTTCGGCATCAGCGGCCGCACCTTCCAGCGCCTGATGGGGCTGGAGCGCAGGCGCCTGGGAGGTGATACGTCCGCAGGCAGTGCCGGCACTGTCCCCGCGGAGGACAACGTGGCAGGATAACCTGGGGCAGCGCCAACGCGGAGGACATGATCATGGCCCGACTGTTTGCAAGCATCACCCTGATGTCACTGGCGGCGCTATGTGCCGGCTGTGCCAAAGAAGACCCGGAGGCGCGACTGCCCGGCGCCTATGACCGCTCGCTGGAAAAAGCGGAGCAGGTCGAGCAGACCCTGCAGGATTCTGTCAGCGAGCGCATGCAGCCGGTGGATGAGGGTAACTGAGCCTGACCTTGGCCCGCTCGCAAGTCGGCGTTGCGCCCGTAGGGCCGAATTCATTCGGCCGATGCGCTTTGCCAATAATGTGGCCGAATGAATTCGGCCCTACCCTTGGAGTTTCTGCAGGATACTGGAGAAATCGAGCTGGCCGTTGCCGGCTTCCTGGTGCTGCGCGTAAAGCTCCCGGGCCAGCTGGCCCATGGGATTCTCGAAATCCGAATTGCGCGCGATATCCAGCGCCAGCCCCAGGTCCTTGACCATCAGGTCAACCATAAAGCCCGGCTTGTAGTCGTTGCTCGCCGGGGCTTTCTCCATGACCCCGGGATAGGGGTTGTAGACTTCCAGGGACCAGTTACGGCCCGAGCTGGCCAGCATGATCTCTGACAGCACACTGGGGTCGAGGCCGTTGCGCTGACCCATCTCCAGCGCCTCGCAGGTGCCGATCATGTGAATCGCCAGCAGCATGTTATTGCAGCCCTTGGCCACCTGCCCCGCACCGGCAGGGCCGGCGTGGAAAATATTCTTGCCCATATCCTCGAGGATCGCGCGGGCCCGGGGGAAGGTATCCGCGCAGCCCCCGCACATAAAGGCAAGGGTCCCCGCCGACGCCGCGGCCACGCCACCGGATACGGGCGCGTCCATAAAGCCGATTCCCAGGGCCGCCGCCGCCTCGCCGACCTCGCGCGCGGTCGCGGCATCAATCGTGCTGCAGTCCAGCACCGTGGTGCCGCTGTCGAGCTGCGCCAGCAGTCCCTCGTCGCCGAGGTACAGGCCGGCGACATGCTTGCCTGCAGGCAACATGCTGACCAGGTAATCGGCACCGGTGGCCGCCTCCAGCGCCGAGGCCGCGACCTCGGCACCGGCCTCCGCCAGCTGTTCACAGGCGGCCTCGGAGAGGTCGAACACCCGTACCTGGTGTCCAGCCTTGACCAGGTTGGTGGCCATCGGGCCACCCATATTGCCCAGGCCGACAAACGCTACAGTAGACATAGAAGGTTTCCTCGCTCGGGGATCACAGGTTGGCCAGCGGGTTTACGTCCCAGGGGGCCTGGAAAAAACCGTCCAGGACCTCCTCAGGCACTTCCCGCGAGGTCGCGTATTGCCACGCGGGCTTGCGGTCCTTGTCGATCAGCAGCGCGCGCACGCCCTCGGCGAATTCGGGGTAGCGGACCACGTTGGTGGCCAGCTGAATCTCTGCCTGGAATACCTCGCGCAGGGAGGCGTGGCGGGTCTCATGCAGCTGTCGTGCAATCCACAGGGCCGCCAGCCGGGAGCCATGCGCCAGGCTGTCCCGGGCCCGTGAGAGCCAGGGGTCCTCGGTCTGCTGGGCAATGATATTGTCAATCACCTGGTGGATGTCGTCGCCGTCACAGAGCCGGTTGATGCTGGCCATGTGGGGCTCGACCTGGCCCGCGGGCTGGCTGCCGAGGCTCTGCTCCGCAAACGGTCGCAGGGCCTGGTGCACCAGGGCATGATTGGCCTCGGGATCCAGGCCCCAACCCTGCTGCAGCAGCGCATCCAGCACCGCCTGCTTGTGCTGGCTGGCGATAAAGCGGTCCGCAAGCCCGGTATACAGCGCGTCGGCGGCGTTGATAGAGGCCCCGGTGAGAGCCAGGAATTTGCCGGCCTCCCCGGGCATGTGGTTCAGGAACCAGCTGCCGCCCACGTCCGGAAACAGGGCAATCGTCACCTCGGGCATGGCGATACGGGTGGTTTCGGTAACCACCCGATGACCGCAGCCGGCCATCACCCCCAGGCCGCCGCCCATGACGATACCATGGCCCCAGCAAATCACCGGTTTGGGATAGGTATGCAGGGTGTAGTTCATGCGGTACTCGCGGGCAAAGAAGCTCTCGGCGTATTCGCAGGGCCCGCCGGGTGTTTCCACCGCCGAGCGGTGCAGCGCCTGCACGTCGCCACCGGCGCAGAAAGCCTTGTCGCCGCTGCCTTCGATAAACACGGCGGCAATACCGTCGTCCGTACGCCAGTGATCCAGCCTGTCCTGGAGCAGGTCCACCATATTCAGGTCCAGGGAGTTGAGCGTGCCCGGCACATTGAGTGTTATCCGGCCAATGTGGCCGGCCGCGGCCGGCAGTTCGTCAAACACTACGGCGGCTTCTGTCATGGGATCTCCTACTGGTTTTTCCACTGGGGCTTGCGCTTTTCCAGGAAGGCGTTGACACCCTCGCGCTGGTCCTCGGTGGAGAACAGCTCCACGAACAGCTCCCGCTCACCGGCCAGGCCGTCACCCAGGGCCTTGTCGCGGGCGGAATGAATCAGGGTCTTGCAGCGCCCCACCGAGGAAGGGCTCTGCTCCGCGACCTGTTCCGCGAGGGCCAGCGCACGCTCCAGGGCCTCGCCCTTGCTTACAACTTCCTCGACCAGCCCAATCCGCTCCGCGGTGGCGGCATCGATGCGCTCGCCACACAGGATCATGCGCTTGGCCCAGCCCTCGCCCACCAGCCAGGCAAGCCGCTGGGTGCCACCGGCACAGGGCAGGAGACCCACCTTGGCTTCCGGCAGCGCCATCTGCGCCTGCTCCTCGGCCACGCGAATATCGCAGGCCAGGGCAACCTCGAGACCGCCGCCCATGGCGAAACCGTTGATCGCGGCAATCGACACGCCGCGAAAATCCGCCAGCGCCTCAAAGGCCTCGCCAAAAAAGCGCGCCATCTCGCCGGCCTTGCCGGCATCGCCATCGGCGAAAATTTTCAGGTCGGCGCCCGCAGAGAAGAACTTTTCCCCGGCGCCGGTCAGCACCAGGGCGTACACATCGCGCTCGGCGTTCAGGGATTCGACCAGCGCCTTGAGCGCCGGCAGGCTCTCGGTGTCCCAGGTGTTGGCCGCGGGATTATCCACGGTGACCAGCGCGGTATGGCCGCGCATTTCCAGTTTGACCTTGGCAGATGTACTCAGGCTCATTTAATGACCTCCAGGGCGCCTTCCAGCAGCATTTTGCGCGCGATGATCACGCGCATGATTTCGTTGGTTCCTTCCAGGATCTGGTGTACCCGGGTATCGCGCACGTGGCGCTCCATCGGGTACTCGCGGATATAGCCGTAGCCACCGTATAGCTGCAGGGCATCATTACAGATCGAGAACCCGGCGTCGGTGGCAAAGCGTTTGGCCATGGCACAGAAGGTGGATGCCTGGGGGTCCCCGCTATCCAGCTTGAAAGCCGCGAGGCGCACCATCTGCCGCGATGCCACCAGTTCCGTCAACATGTCCGCCAGCTTGAACTGCGAGGCCTGGAAATCAGCGATGGGCTGGCCAAACTGCTGCCGCTCCTGCACGTAGGCAGTGGCCTCTTCCAGTGCCTGCTGGGCGGTGCCCACGCTGCAGGTGGCGATATTGATACGGCCGCCGTCCAGGCCTTCCATGGCAATCGCAAAACCCTGGCCCTCTTCGCCGAGGCGGTTACCCACCGGCACCCGCACATTATCGAAGGTGATCATTCGGGTCGGCTGCGCGTTCCAGCCCATCTTCTCCTCTTTCTTGCCATAGCTGACGCCCTCGGCGTTGGCGTCGATCAGCAGCGTGCTCACGCCCCTCGCCCCGCCATCACCGGTGCGCAGCATCACCACCAGGGCGTCTGTTTCTCCCGCCCCGGAAATGAAGACCTTGCTGCCGTTGACCACGTAATCGTCACCGTCCCGGGTCGCGGTGGTGCGCAGGGAAGCGGCGTCGGACCCGGCACCGGGCTCGGTGAGACAGTAGGAAGCCAGCTTGCTGCCCGCGACCAGTTCGGGACACCACTGTGCCACCAGTTCTTCACTGCCGTATTTGCCCACCATGCTGGTTGCCATGTTGTGGATGGTCAGGAAAGCAGCGGTGGTGGTACAACCCCTGGCCAGCTCCTCGACGATCAGGCTGGCATCCAGCCGCCCCATGCCCAGGCCACCGGCCCGTTCCGGGGTGTACATACCCATGAAACCGAGTTCGCCCGCCTGGGCCAGGACATCCTTGGGAAACACGGATTCTGCGTCCCAGGTGGCGGCATGGGGCGCCATCGCGCCCTCGCTGAAGGCGCGGGCGCTCTCCACGAAGGCTTTCTGGTCGTCGCTGAGGGCAAAATCCAAGGTCGCTCTCCCTTTTTCTGTAGCGTCGAATTCATTCGACCGATGCGTATTGGACCGCGGGTGTTGGCCGGAAAAATCCGGCCCTACAGGCCGCCGGACCGCCGGACCGCGGGGTCCTAGCGCAGGTTAATACTCATGTTCGGCTGCTTCGAGGTGTTCTCGCTGTGGGTCCACTTGGCGGTAATCGTCTTGGTCTCGGTGTAGAAGCGCACCGCCTGCTTGCCGTAGGCGTGCAGATCACCGCGGAAAGACCCGCGCCAGCCGGTAAAGGAGAAGAATGGCAGCGGCACCGGAATGGGGATGTTGATGCCCACCTGCCCGACCAGGATTTCGTGCTGGTACTTGCGCGCCGCGCCGCCGGAGGCGGTAAAGATGGAGGTGCCATTGCCATAGGGGCAATCGTTGATCAGCTCGATCGCTTCCTCCAGGGTGTCGACCGTCACGCAGCACAGTACCGGGCCGAATATCTCCTCGCGGTAGATTGCCATTTCCGGGGTCACATCGGTAAACAGGGTGGGGCCCACCCAGTTCCCGTCCGGCAGCTCGGGCACCTCATGATCGCTGCCATCGAGCAGGCAGGTGGCCCCCTCCTCCTTGCCCTGGCTGATCAGGCGGATCACCTTCTCGTAGGCGGGCTTGGAAATAATGGGGCCGTAACTGGCACCCGCGTCGTCCCAGGCACCGGGGCGCGCGGTGGCCATGCGTTCTTTCAGGTCGTCGATCCACTGCTTGGACTCGCCCACGAACACCGCGACCGAGATCGCCATGCAACGCTGTCCCGCCGCGCCAACGGAAGAGCCGACCAGGGCATTGAGGACCGCGTTGGGATCGGCGTCGGGCATTACCACCATGTGGTTCTTCGCCCCCATCATGCACTGCACACGCTTTCCGGCATCGGTGCCGGTGCGGTAGATGTGGTCGCCCACCTTGGAGGAACCGACGAAAGAGACCGCCTGGATATCCGGGTGGTTAAGCAGCTGGTTCACCTGGTCGGCGCCACCGTGCAGCATGTTGAGGACGCCCTTGGGTGCGCCCGCCTCGATGAACAGTTCCACCAGGCGCACCGGCGTCAGCGGGTCCTGCTCGGAAGGTTTGAGCACGAAGGTGTTGCCGCAGGCGATCGCGAGCGGGTACATCCACAGGGGAATCATGGCCGGGAAGTTGAACGGCGTGATCCCGGCACAGACGCCGATTGGCTGGATGTAGCTGTAGGTGTCGATGCCGTTGGCCACGTTCTCCACGGTTTCGCCCATCATGTTCGAGGGCACATTGGCCGCCTGCTCCACGACCTCGATGCCGCGCCATACATCGCCCTTGGCGTCCTCAAAGGTCTTGCCGGTGTCGTGGGAGAGGATTTCCCCCAGTTCGTCGTGATGCTCCTTGAGCAGGGCGCAGTAGCGCATCATCAGGCGCGCGCGCTCGGAAACCGGCACGTTGCGCCAGGTGGCGAAGGCCGCCTTGGCGCTGGCCACCGCGGCCTCCACCTCGTCGTGGGTCGCCATCGGCACTTCGGCGAGCAGCTGCTGGGTGGCGGGATTGGTCACGGGCAGCTTGTCACTGCTGCCGCTCTGGACGAATTCGCCGTTGATGAACAGGGGGACCTGGCGTGTCATGGGCATATACCTGTGGCTGTCAGACTGATTGTTTCAAGTCTCCTAACACTAGCACCCGGGGGAAAATGTGCACATTGACGAAGTTGCGATAAACATGGACTATATTTCTGTGGTTTTTGGGTAAAAAGGGTACTTTAAGGACACTAATGCCATGAGCACTCCCTCACAGTGGCCCCTGCCGGCGGAGGGCGTACGATTTCTCACCCCGGTCTTCCTGCTCGAGCAGTTGCACCGCCATCCGCTGACCCGGGATTGCTACCCGACCGCCATGGGCTACTACCCCCGTGCCACCGGCCATCGCATGCGCCGCTCGCGGCACGATGACAACCTGCTCATGTACTGCGTCGAGGGCCGCGGCCGCCTGCGTGTGGGCGAGACGCGCTACGCCATCAGTCCGGGAGACCTGCTCCTGCTACCTCAGGGCGTGGCCCACAGCTACGCGGCGTCGCGGCAACAACCCTGGACCCTGTACTGGGTGCACTGCCAGGGCGTCAGCACCCGGATATTCATGGAGTACCTGGGCTACCGGGAGCAGCGCGCGGTCACCCGGGTAGGGCTGGCGCCGGCGCTGGCGGCGAGCTTTCACAGCCTGCTCGCGGTGGGCAAGACCGGCTACAGCAGTGGTGCGTTTATCAACGCCGCCAACCAGCTCCGCCACCTGTTCACGCAGTTCGCCCTGGAGGCCAACCGCGAGCAGGCCAGCCACCCGGCAGGCCTGGACCTGGATGCCCTGCGCGCCTACATGCAGGACAATATTCATCGCAGTCTCAACCTGGACGAACTGGCATCCGTCGCGCACCTGTCCAAGTACCATTTCTCGGGTCGCTACAAGGCCCTGACCGGGTACTCACCGATCAAGCACTTCCTGCACATGAAAATGGAGTACGCCTGCCAGCTGCTGGACCGGTCCGAACTCAGCGTCAAGGCGATCGCCAGCGAGGTGGGTTACCGCGATCCGCTGTACTTCTCCAGGCTGTTCCGCCAGACAGTGGGACTGTCACCGCGCGCCTACCGCACCTCGGTGCGCAAATAGCGCCCTCAGGCTGCGCTGGGCTGTGTCTGGACCAGGGCCGGGGAGGCCAGGTGCTTCATCAGCAGGCCACGCAGCCACTGGTGGGGGGCGCTGCGGGCGGTGCGGGTGTGGCGCATCAGCGACATCTTGCCCCGGTGCTCACTGTGGGTGTTGCGGATCATGCGCTGCAGTTCCTGGGGCAACTCGCGGCCGGTGATGAGTTCGCGGTAGAGGCCGCTTTCCTCGAAGCCGGCATTGGCCACCAGCAGGGAGTTGGTGCGGGTAAGAACACCCACCGCGGCGGCGAACTGGGTGGTCTCCAGGCTGACCTTACGATGCACGCCGTACTGACCCAGCACGTCGTCGACCATGCTGGTGTTCTCGCGGGTAAGGCCCGGCACGTAGAGGCGTACATGGGGATAGGCGAGAAAATCCTTCAGTTCAAAGTCGCGCGCCGACGCCAGCGGATGTGCGACCCCCATGTAGCAGCGCGGTGGCAACGCCGCGATGGGCTCGGCATGGATATCGCGTCCGGTTTCAGTGGCCACGAAAGCGGCGAAATCCACCTCCCCCTTCTTCAGGCGCTCCTGGTAATCCGGCGTCACCTCCCCGGCCACGATCTGCACCTCCGGGGCGATCTCGCGCAGCTCGGCCATCAGCCCCGGCAGCACCGCCTCGCTCAGGATCGGCGGCAGCAACAGCCGGAAACTGCCGGCGTAGGATTCGGGGCTGAAGGCCTCGGTACCGAGTACGCTCTCCACGCCCTCGAGGAGCGCGGGCAGAGCCGCGGCCAGGGCTTCCGCCCGCGGTGTCGGCACCAGGCCGTGGGCGGTGCGGGTGAACAACTCATCGGCAAAGGCCTCGCGCAGCTTCTGCAGGGTCTTGCTCAGTGCCGGCTGCGACACCGACAGGCGCTCGGCCGCCCGGGTCACGTTGCGTTCCTCCAACAGGATCTGCAGCGCCACGAGCAGGTTGAGGTCGGTCCGCATCACCTTTCGTGAAATCATAGCCACCTCAGTCATAACTTTATGTTATGACTCCATCCTATCAAAGCTGGCACGCGCTGCCCACGGCTCCACATCCCGCCGTTGTGGCTGCCTCCGGGCACGGCTGCTAACATGTAGCCGCCGCCGCGGTGGCAACACCGCTTTACTGATGAGGTAGTCCATGAGCCTGAGAAAAACCTTCCCCGCCGTGCTGCTGGCGCTGGTGCTGGCCGGCTGCAGTGGCGTGGAAACGCGCCCCGCTGACACTGCGGCATTCGCCGCCGGCAACTACAGCTACTACAAGTGGCGCAGCGAACCCCTGGCCAGCCGCAGCGGCTCGGCTGACCCGATCTACCGTATCGACCCTATCCTGCGCCAGGCGGTCGACAAGGAGCTGGCCGCAAAAGGCTATGTACTGGACCCTGAGCGTGCCCAGTTCAGCGTCGACTACGTCTACGCTGAGGGCCTGCGCCTGGGCGAAACCAGCCGCGATGCCGGCAACATCTCCTCCACCTACCCGGGCGTGATCCCCAATCGCAATATGGACCAGGCCAGCATTGATAACGCCATCGCTTTAGGCGGGGTCAAGGAGACCAGCAATATCGGCCTGCAGTTCAACGATTTCGCGAAGCGTGAGGAGGTGTGGCGCGTGATCGTGACCAAGATTATCGATAAAGTGAACAACACCGATGAAGAGGCGATGCGCAAGACGGTGCGCTCCGCCGTTAGCCACGGCCTGCGCCCGCTGCCGGACGCGAGCTAGCGCTGGCAGCGCCCGCGGGCGCTGCTTCTCAGTAAACGCCCGGATTCACGCAGTGGGGCATGGGCTCACCCCGCAGGGCGGCGAGGACATTGTCCACCGCCAGATCCGCCATCCGCGCGCGGGTCAGGGTGGTGGCGCTGCCCATGTGCGGCGCCAGCACCACGTTGGGTAAATTCAGCAGCGGATTGTCCTCGTTCACCGGCTCCTGGGCGTAAACATCGATCCCCGCGGCATAGAGATGGCCCTGCCCCAGGGCCGTGGCCAGGGCCTCTTCATCCACGATGCCCCCGCGTGCGGTATTGACCAGTACCGCACCGGGTTTCATGGTGGCAATCCGCTCGGCATTGATCAGGTTTCGGGTATCCTCGGCCAGGGCCGTGTGAATACTGACGAAATCGCTGCGCAGCAGCAGCTCGTCCAGGGTGACGGTTTCCACCCCCGGCACCGAGACCTCGCTGCGATTCCAGGCCAGTACCTCCATGCCAAAGGCCGCGGCGCGACGCGCCACCGCGCGGCCTATCGCCCCCAGGCCCACAATACCCAGGGTCGCACCGCTCACATCCTTGCCGGTGAAAAAGTCAGGGGCCCAGGCATTCTCGCGGCGCCAGTGGCCCTGGCGCACAAAGCGATCTGCTTCGGCTACCCGCCTGGCGGCCGCCAGCATCAGGGCGAAGGCCGCATCGGCGGTGGTCTCGACCAGCACACCGGGGGTGTTACCCACCGGAATCCCGCGCGCGGTCAGTGCCTCGACGTCAATATGATCCACGCCCACCGACATGCTGGAGACAAACTCCAGGTCCCTGGCGGACTCCAGCAGCGTGCGGTCCATCCGGTCCGTGAGCAGGCACAGGAGTCCCTGGCAGTCTTCCAGCTCCTCGCGCAGCGCCTCCCCCGGCAGCAGCCCGGGCCCCATCCAGACGTTGAGGTCGCAGAGCTGCGCCAGTTCGTGGATGCGTTCACCGGGTAACTGGTGGGTAACAAACACTTTCTTGGTCATAATTCGAGAATACCGCAAACGCCTTGTCAGGCAATAGCGCGAGGCGCAAAAACTGCGAGAGCGCCTCTGAACCAGGGCCAGGTGCCCGGGCTGTCAGGCACGCCCACAAGCAGGCGCCACCTTGCAGGCACTAGGCGGGGGTCAAAGGGAGGACTACTATTAACGCCCTGACGCTGCGGCCCGCGGGGAACAAGCCCGATCGACTGCAGTCAAAAATTCTTCCGGTGCCGCTTTGCGGCACCACACAGGCAACAGGTTCAAGCCCATGCAAAACGATACCCAGGTCCTCAATGGAGACCTGAGCAAGCGCACCGTCGTCGATACCCAGGCCCTGTCCTGGAGTGCCAGCCCCGGCGCCCAGGTCTGGCGCAAGCGCGTCCACCTGGTAGGCCCTCCCGAATCGGGTCAGGTCACCTCCGTAGTGCGCTACGAGCCGGGCGCCCGCTTCCCCGAACACGATCATCCCGAGGGTGAGGAAATCCTGGTGCTGGAAGGCACCTTTTCTGATCACCGGGGTGACTGGCCTGCCGGGAGCTACCTGCTCAATCCCGAGGGCTTCAGTCATGCCCCCTGGTCCGAGGAAGGCTGCACCCTGTTCGTCAAGCTGCGCCAGTATCCCGGCGGTGATCGCGAGCAACTCGCCCTGCAAACCAGCGAGCGCCCCTGGCAGCACTCGGTGCGTCGCGAGGCCCAGTGGAAAAAGCTGTATGCGCAGGAACCCTACACCGATTTTATGCGTCTGGAAGCCTGGGACTCGCCAGCGGATCTGGGACAGATCAATTTTCCCCGCGGGGCGGAACTGTTCGTGCTCAAGGGTGGGTTCAGCGATGCCGAAGGGAACTATGGCACCCACTGCTGGCTGCGGATACCTGCCGGTGGTTCCATTGCGCCCACCAGTAACGAGTACTGCGAGCTCTACATCAAGGAAGGGGGGTTCACTTACCTGCGGCAGGCGCCGGGTGCGGCAGCGGATGCGCGCGTAGAGCCCGCCTGATCAGACGTTCTCGCCAGTCGCGCGGCGTGGCCCCTCCCACAGGGTCCAGCTGAAATACAGCGCGATAATCAACAGGCAGGCGCCGAACGCAGCGCTATACCCGAACAGCGCCAGGCTGCTACCCGCCAGCAACGGACCGCAGACCCGCCCCCAGGAAGAGGCCGCGCTGGTGGTGCCCAGCATGCGCCCGCGCCTGGCCACCGCAGTGCGGTGGGAGGTAATCGAATTCAGCAGAGGCATACACAGGGTACCCCCTGACAGGGCGACGAAAATCGCGATCAGCATCCAGGGCTGCTCGTTGGCGAACACCGCCATCACCGCGCCCGCGAGGAAGATGGCCACCATGATCCGCAGCAGGCGCCACTCCCCCAGGACCCGCACCAGCGGACCGAGCAAGCCGGCCTGCAGAATCACCATGAAGGCCCCCTGCACACCAAACACAACACCGACCTCGCGCGCGCCCCAGCCGAGCAGGTCCCCCAGCCACAGCGGCACCAGGTAGGTAAAGCCGCTGGCGGCACTGGTGTGCAGGGTGTACTGCAGCACCAGCAGGCGATGGCCGCCGGACTTCAGCATGTTCCAGGTACTGCCCTGATCGCCGCGCTGGTGTTCGGCGCGATTCTCCCGCCGGCGTGACTCACTCAGGGTCTCCGGCAGGAACAGTGCCGCTGCCACAACCGCGAGCAGGGACATACCGCCCGCCACCAAGCACGGTACGGTAAAACTGCCGCTGTCTCCCGCCAGCATGCCGCCGAGGAAGGGCCCCAGCATGATGCCCAGGCCCCAGGCGGCGCCGATCATGCCCATGCCCCGGGCCCGGTTCTCGGGGGTAGTCAGGTCCGCCATCATCGCCGAGGCCACCCCGAAGTTGCCCGCCATCAGGCCGGCGAAAGCGCGGGCCGCAAACACCATCCACAGTTCGCTGGCCAGGCCCAGCATCACGTAGGAGAGCGCGGCCCCGGTGAGGCAGATCATGATCACCCGGCGACGCCCGATGCGGTCCGAGAGGCGTCCCCAGAAGCCGCCGCAGAGACCGGCGCAGGCGGCGTAGGCCACGATGATCAGGGCAATATCCAGTTTGCTCGCCCCCAGTTCCGGGGACAGAAACGGCAGGATGGGGATCACGATGCCAAAGCCGATCAGGTCCAGCAGCACCACGGCGAACAGCAGTGGCATCAGCGTGTCACCGGGATGGTTCGGCAGCTCGACAAGGGGGGCTTGAGAAAAGCGCGGCGCTCGCTCACGCGAGTGAATTCTCCGGAGTAAGGTATTTGCCTGTACGGCGGGTTATCCTAGGAGGAATTCCGTCGCATCGATCCCTGATTATGCCAGAACTGCAGACGCCCCGCCTGATCATCAACCCGCTCAACGAGAGCGACGCACCCTTTATGCTGGCGATACTCAACGACCCGGACTTTATCGCCCACGTCGCCGACCGCGGTGTGCGCACCCTGGCGCAGGCACGGCAGTACATTGTCGAGGGCCCCATGGCGAGCTACCGGGAGTACGGTTTCGGCATGCTCGCGGTGCGACTTCGCGAAGATCAGCGCGTTGTCGGCCTGTGCGGCCTGGTCAAGCGCCCGGAACTGGAAGACGTGGATATCGGCTACGCCTTCCTGCCCGAGGCACGGGGCCGGGGCCTGGCCCTGGAGGCAGCCCGGGCCGTGTGGGAGCACGCCACGAGCGACCTCGGGATGACCCGACTGGTCGCCATCGTGGCGCCGGAAAACAGTGCCTCGCGGCACCTGCTGGAAAAGCTGGGCCTGCGCCACGAGGACGACATCTGCCTGCAACCGGACGCCGCCCCCCTCTGCCGCTACGGCTGGAGTGCGCCCGCAACACCCGCGGGCTGATGCGCAGGAGGGCACCTCAGGCGCCCT
The DNA here is from genome assembly GCA_965222335.1 of Sediminihaliea sp. Lineage (GTDB taxonomy): Bacteria > Pseudomonadota > Gammaproteobacteria > Pseudomonadales > Halieaceae. The sequence goes on from OZ244944.1 coordinate 1,926,597, forward strand.
CCCGCCGACCGTCAGAACATCAGGCGCACGCCGGCTTCCACGCTCTCTCCCGCCTGCGGCGCGAAATTGCGCAGGAAGGAGGTGCTGAGGCGGATTTCCTCATCGCCGATATTTTTCAGCTTGAGGAAGGCGAGCAGCTCGGTATCACCGGAGAACCTCACTGTGTGATCGATACCGGCATCCCAGCGGGTATAGCCATCGGTCCCGGTTTCAAAGTCACCGGGATTATCCTGGTCACTGGCATTCAAAACCCGCACATAGGCACCCAGGGCGTCGCCGCGCCAGGACAGCTCGCTGCCTATCCGCATCGGCGGCAGGCGAGGCACGTCGCCGGCGGAATCGAACTCCCCGGTGATCATGTCGCCAAACAGGCCGAGTGCCAGGCTGCCCCCGGCGAGACTTGCCAGGTCGAAGCTGGACTCGAACTCCACGCCGTAGAAGTCAGCATCGTCCTGCGCATAGGCGTAGACCGCGGTCTCGTCGAGCTCGGCGCCCGTATTCAGCAGGAAGATGTAATCGCTGAAGGTGTTGTAGAACAGGGTGAGTTCCGCGAAGGCCCCCTCGCCCTGCCAGCTCAGGGACAGGTCGGCATTCAATGACACCTCGGTATCGAGGTCCGTGTCGCCGATCTCGATCACGCCCGTGGCGGCGTGGGTGACCAGTTCGTCGCCCGTGTTATTCAGGTTGGAGAACAGCTCCTCCGTGGCCGGCGCGCGCTCAGAGCGCGCCAGGGACACGCCCAGGCTCCAGTTCGGGTCGATCGTGTAGAGCCCCGTTCCCGAGAGGCTCAAGCTGGTGAAATCCGCCTCCTCGCCGGTGGCGGGATCGCGTTCCACGTAGTCCGCGCGACCGCCCACTTCAAACAGCCAGTCTGCCGCGTGGAAATCCTGGATATAGAACATGCCCCATTCCGCGGAATCGGTTCTCGGCACGTAGGCCTCCTCGCCCACCGCCGCAAACTCATCAGCCCGCCCCTGCACACCGAATACACCGTGATTGGCACCCTCGCGCACCAGCTCCAGGCGACCCTCGTAGGTCTGGCGCTCGAACTGGGTGCCCACCTCCACGCCCTCCAGCTCGACGTGCTCATAGTCGGTATAGGTCAGGAAGCCGCGCGCCACGTCAATCAGGCCGGGCACCAGGTCGTGCACGTGGAGCTGGGTGTCGTAGCGCTCCTGCTTGAGGTCGATGCGGATGATCTCTTCCTCTTCCTCACCGTGCTCGTGTTCCTCGCCTTCGTGTTCCTCACCCTCGTGCTCTTCACCCTCGTGCTCCCCGCCATGCTCCTCCTCGTGGCCGTGCTCGTGGGCCCCCGGCGGGATGCCGTAATTGGTCTCGAAGCTGTTGTAGGCAAAGCCGACGAAATTGCGCTCGCCGAAGTGATAGCTACCGCCGATGGTGTAGACATCGGCATCGCCATTGGTATTGGCAATGAAGCCGTCGGAGTTATCGAATTCCTCCTCCTCGTGAGCGTGCTCTTCGTCGTGGTCGTGGTCCTCGCCGTGCTCGCCACCGAGCAGCTCCTCCTGTCGCTCTACCGCGGCCTCGTCAATCGCCAGGCCGGGAACGTCCAGGTCCTCGAACTCGCGGAAGGTGCCACTGAGGTGGAAGGCGAAATCGCCCGCGCCGCCCTCCAGCTTCATCACGCCCGTGTCCATCTCCGAGGCATCGTCGTAGCGGTACTCGATGGCACCCTGAACCCCGTCGATGCGGGCGCCGGGAATGCGATTGTCCAGGGTATTGAAGACCCCGCCGATAGCACCGCCGCCGTAGAGCAGGGTCGCAGGACCGCGCAGTACCTCAACGGTTTCCGCGAGCATGGGCTCAACGCCCACCGCGTGATCGGGGCTCAGGCTGGATACATCTGCCGCGGCGATACCGTTGCTGAGGTTGAGGGTTCGGGGCCCTGACTGCCCACGCACCACCGGCCTGCCGACCCCGGGTCCAAAGGAGGAGTTGGAAATACCGGGCGTGTCGCCCAGGGTTTCGCCGAGGGTACTTGATGCCGCTCGCCGCAGTTCCTCGGCGGTCAGAATGGTGACCGGCAGCGCGGTCTCCGCTGCTTTTTTGTGGATGGGTACACTGACGAGCACGTGTTCCATCCGTGACTCGGGTGCGGCTGTCTGTGCCATAGCCTGGCTGGCGGCGCCAACGCAGACCGCAAGAAGGGTACGCTTCATGATTGTCTCCTGCTGATAGAAAGAATTTTTGCCTATCAGGAGAGCAGGGGCGGACCTCGGGCGTGCAGACGGTAGGAAACAACAAAGGGGGTGGCGACCGGGGCCGGCGTGAGGTTCAGGCCCGCGTGCGAGTAAAACTCGATCTCGCCGCTGCTGGAAAGCGCGGCCTGGCCACTCAGGCTCTGGCACTGGAAGCAGTCAGTAACGGCAGAGCCGTCGGCGTGCAGGTGACCGGCGAGTTCAAACTGGGCACCGATAAACAGGGCCAACAGCAGGGCCGGGAGCACTGCAGGCGCACGCAATCTGAGTCGGTTCCAGTTCATATCGCGCAGAGCTTACGTCATTCGCACGAGCATGGAAAGATCATGGCTAGCCACCGGCGACAGGGTCGGCAGCGGTGAACGTGGCCACAACCTCGTCGCCGGACAGCAGGGACAGGGTGCTTCCCTGCAGCTGGAAGGCATCCACTGATTGCAGCCGCGCCAGGTACAGCTGCTCCAGTTCGCCACCCTGGGCGCAGGCCATCAGGGTGCCCGCGAGGGGTTTGAAGGTCAGCGAGTTCGCCCCCGCGCCCTCTCCGCCACGCTGGTAGCCCCCGCTGAAGCGGTTGCAGCCGGAGAAACCCGACGCGCGTCGGGTTTCCGCGTCCAGCCGCAGGTCCAGGGGCTTGTTCCCGGCGCCCGGCCCGGCCTCGACGCCGCCCAGGGTCTGCAGGGTCCAGCGTGTGCCCTCCAGGGCCGGCGCGCTCGCCGCTACCGGCGCGGGCACCCGGCGTACCACGATCTCCACCGGTCCCCCCGCGAAGGGGTCAATGTACTCGTCGCTGCTGAACAGCAATCTGCCGTTCACCCTGATCTGGGCGCGCAGGGCGTAGCGACGCCGGTCATCTACCTGCGCCGGATCGTAGTCGATAGCAAATTCATAGGGCGGCGCACCGTCGGCGGGCAGGATCACGGTGGCCAGGGTTTCGGCCAGGGCGTCGGCCCGGGAAATATCCTGGAACTCCACTTCCACCTCCGCCGCCGGGGGCAGCATCATGCGCTCACGATACAGGACCTGCCCGCGTATCTGCTGCATCCGGGAACCCTCTTCATTGCTGGTTGCCTGCCGCTCGCCGCAGCCCGCCAGCGCCAATAGCGCGGTGAGGCCCAGCACGCGCGCGACCAACCCGTATCCCTGTCTCATGTCTTGCTCCGCGGCATTTTCTCAGGTGCTTGATCGCCCGTAAGGGCTTCCAGCATGGCAAACATTTTCTGCTGCAGCATCTCCATACCCTTGCGTGGCCGCACCATCACCCGGAACTCGCTGATCAGGCCATCGTCGTTGACGGTGATGATATCCACGCCGTTGACCAGGATGCCGTCCACCTCACACTCGAATTCCAGCACCGCGTGGGGCGCCTGCACCACTTCCCTGGTGTAGTGAAAGCTGTCGTTGAACACCGCCATCGCCGCGCCGAGATACATGCGAGTCAGGTCACTGCCCACCTGCGGCTTATGCACCACCGGCGACAGGAACACGCAATCCCGGGCGAGAATGGTGTCCAGCGCGGCGGCGTCGCCCTCGCGCACGATGCGGTGCCACTCGCTGAGTATCTCCATGGGCTCTCCTTGGGCTTTCCTTGAGCTTTGCCTGTTTCCATTGCTGCGGCGGACCCTCCCCGGGGTGCGCCCCACCGACGGCGCCATGTTACACTGCGCCCCAAACCAGCGCAGGCCAGCGCCCGGCTCCGTCATTGTATAACATAGTCCGGTGACGCCATGGGCGACCGGTAGTAACCGGAGCGCTGCCGCCAAAAACACCCGGAACAGCAACGTGCGCGGGAGCCCACAGCGAGCGATGAAAGTCCTGCAGGTCTTGCCTTCCCTGAACAGCGGGGGCGTTGAACGAGGCACCCTGGACTTTGCCAGGGCCCTGGTTGCGGCGGGCCATGATTCCCTGGTCATGTCCTCCGGGGGCCGGCTGCAGCAACAACTGGAGGCCGAGGGCAGCCACCATATCCGCTTCCCGGTACACGCCAAGTCACCCCTGTCGCTGCTGCGGGTGCGCGCGCTGCGCGGCGAACTGCAGCAGCTGGCGCCGGATGTCATCCACCTGCGTTCGAGGGTTCCGGCCTGGATGGTATGGCTCGCGCTCAGACCCCTGCCCGCAGCCACCAGACCCCTGCTGGTCACCACCTTTCATGGTCTCTACTCGGTCAGTCGCTACAGCGCGATCATGGGCTGCGGGGACCAGGTGATCGCGATCTCGGAATGCGTCCGGGACTACATACTCGCCAATTACCCCCAGGTCGAACCCGGGCGCATCCGGGTGATCCACCGCGGCGTGGACACCGACCAGTTCCACCCCCCCGGCGCACAGCGGGACAGCTGGCGGCAGGCCCTGGAGCAGGCCCACCCCGAAACGCGCGGCAAGGCACTGCTGCTGATGCCCGGCCGCCTCAGCCCGTGGAAAGGCCAGGCTGAATTTATCGAACTGGTTGCCGACCTGGTGCAGGCGGGCTGCGCCTGCCACGGCCTGGTCGTGGGCGAACCCACCCCGGGCAAAGACGCCTACCTGCAGGAACTCAGGGACCGGGTCAGCGCGCTGGGGCTGCAATCCCATGTCAGCTTCCTCGGCCACCGGGACGACATGCTGGCCCTGTACGCCTGCTCGGCGCTGGTGTTCAACCTGTCGCGGAAGGCCGAGCCTTTCGGGCGCACGGTCATCGAGGCGCTGGCGACCGGCGTGCCGGTCATCGCCTACGACCTGGGCGGACCGGCGGAGTCGCTGCGCGAATGCCTGCCCGGGGGCCTGGTGCCGCCGGGGGATCGCGCCGAGCTCGCACGGCGCGCCGAGACATGGCTCGCAGAACCCCCCGGGGATATCCACCTGCCCCCCCAGTTCACCCTGGCCGCCCAGGCGGCGGCCACCCTGGCGGTGTACCGCGACGGCCTCGCGGCACGGGAGGCCGTGGCCTGATGCGAATCCTGCATATCGCCCACCAGCAACTGCGCAAATACGGCCACACCCGGGTCAGCTGGGCACAGAAGCTGTATCACGGCCTGGTGAAGAATGACTACCTGGTGCAGCGCTTCTCCGACCGCGACGTGGCCGCTTTCGAGGCGCCGCTGGGGATTCGTGAGCTCGGCGGCCGCAGGGCCAACCAGCGCCTGCTGCAAACGGTGGAGGCTTTCCAGCCGGAACTGGTGCTGGTGGGTCACTGCGACATCATCGGCAACCAGACCCTGGAAACCATTCGCGGCCTGGTTCCCGGCGTGGTCATAGCGGGCCTGAACAACGACCCGCTGTTCGTGCCGGAAAATGCCGCCAAGATTCACGAGCGCTGCGCCGCGGTGGACGTGATGTTTGTTTCCACCGGGGAGAAAGAGCTGGGGATCTTTACCGGCCAGCGGGCACGCCTGCTGCACATGCCCAACCCGGTGGACCCGGCGATTGAAAGTGCCGACAACTCCCGCCGTGACGAGTTTGCCCACGATCTGCTGTTCTGCAGCAAGTCCGAGGCCCATACCAATCGCGGCCAGCTGGTGAAAGCCCTGCGCGACAGCCTGCCGGCAGATATCCGCTTCCACACGCCGGGGAGCTTCGGCGTACCCGGTGCCTGGGGCCGGGACTACGACACCACCCTCGAGGCCAGCAAGATGGGCCTGAACCTCAACCGCCAGGAGGGTGGTCACTGGTACTCCTCCGCACGCATGGCGCAGATGGGCGGCAACGGCCAGCTGGTATTCACCCACCGCAGCGCCGATTTCCAGAGCCTGTTCCCCGAGGAGAGCCTGGTCTACTTTGACGACGCCGAAGAACTGCACGACGCCGTGTGCGAGTTTCACCGGGACAATGACAAGCGCCGCCAATGGGCACGCAACACCCGCGACTTCTTCCACCACGAAATGAACTGTACGCTCTACGCCAGATATATTGTGGAAGCCAGTATGCAGCGGCCCTTCAGCCACGACTACGCCTGGGCGCGCGACGCGTGAACCCCGCCGTGACTGTCGTCCAGGCCCTGGCCGGCGCCCCCTTTGGCGGCGCGGAGAACTTCTATACCCGGCTGGTCTGCGCCCTCGCCGAGGCGCCGGAGCTGCGCCAGGTCGCCTTCACCCGCCAGAATCCACAGCGCGAGGCCAGTCTCCGGGCCGCCGGCGTCCCGGTGCAGACTTTCCGCTTCGGCGGACCGCTGAACCTGTACGATCGCTGGCGCTATCACCACGCCCTGAAGCGGCTCGCGCCGGACGTGGTGCTGACCTATATGAACCGCGCCAGCGGCCTCACCCCGGCGGGTGATTACCAGCTCATGTGTCGGCTGGGACACTATTACGATCTCAAGTATTACCGCCATGCCGATCACTGGATCGGGATCACCCGGGGACTCTGTGACCATCTCGTGCGCGGCGGCATGCCTGCAGACCGGGTCCACCAGATACCCAACTTCGCCGCGGAGACCGACCCCCGGCCGCTGCCGCGGGCGGACTTCGACACCCCCGGCGGCGTACCCCTGCTCCTCGCCGCGGGCCGGCTGCACCGCAACAAGGCCTTCGACATCCTGCTGCAGGCCCTCGCGGCGCTGCCGGACGCCTGGCTCTGGCTGGCAGGGGATGGCCCCGAGCGGGAGGCCCTGGAGAAGCAGGTGCTGGAACTCGGCCTCGGCGAGCGCGTGCGCTTCCTGGGCTGGCGCGATGATGTGGGCGCGCTGATGCGCAGCGCGGACCTGTTTATCTGCCCCTCGCGTCACGAGGGCCTGGGCAGTATCGTGGTGGAGTCCTGGTACCACCGCTGCCCCATCGTGGCCACCCGCTCCCAGGGCCCCGGTGAACTGATCGAGGACCAGCGCACCGGGCTGCTGACGCCGGTGGATGAGGTCGCACCGCTGGTGTCTGCAATCAGCAGCCTGCTGCGGGATCCGGCCGCTGCGCGCCAGCTGGCCCACAACGCCCACCACCACTACCAGGCCCACTACAGCCGCGCCCATATCAGCCGCCAGTATGCCGAACTGCTGCAACACGTGGCCGCCACGCGCTGACATGGCAGACGCCGTATTGCGACATTATCGGGTGATCCCCACGGTGGCCCTGGGCGGGGAGACCGCGGCTTTCGCCCGTGGCGGCAATCGCCTGTGCTTTGTCGACCCGCGCGCGCCCGGACGCTGTATCAAGACCCTGCGCGCCGACCGATCCCCGGCTGCCAAACGCGCGGCAGCGCCGTGGATCAAGCGCCTCAAGCCCCTGTCGAGCTTTGACGACAACCTGCAGGAGGCGCGGGTGGTGCAGCGAATTGAGCGCCGTATCGGGCCCCAGGCTTTCAACCTGACCCCGCGCCTGCGTGGCTTCGTACAGACAGATCTGGGTCCGGGCCTGTGCAGCGACCTGGTGCGGGATGACGACGGGCGAATTTCGATATCGCTGAAACAGTACCTGTGGACTCACGGACACACCCCCGCGCTGCGCCAGCGCCTGGAAGAATTTCGCAATCAGTGGGTGCGCCTGGGCATGCCCTCGCGCCGCCTGCTGCTGCATAACATCGTGGTCCAGTGCCGCCACGGCATGCCCTATCGCCTGGCCGTGATCGACGGCCTGGGCTGGCCGGATATGCTGTCCCTCGCCAACTGGCTCCCCGGCCTCGCCCGGCGTAAGGCGAGACGCAAGATCCGCTCCCTGAACACCGCGATCGCCAACCTGATCAACAAGAGAGCAGCGCACAGCGACTACGGCGTTCACGGTTGGCTGGAAGAGGAGCGTCGTCAGCGTTGAACCCGCAGCCTGGCCAAACCGGCGCTTCCCACGCCGGGACCCCTCCCCTGCCCCCCTGGCTCAGCGGCGTGGGCCAGGCACTGTTGCTGATTTTTATCTGCTGCCGGCTCATCAGCGACAAACCGGCGGACTACGCCGGCCAGCTGCTGAGCCTGCTGGCGGTGGTTGCGCTCGTGACCTGGCAGCATCCCCTGCGCAGGGGCATGCTGGTGCCGCTGTTCTTCGCCGCCCTCGTTACCCAGCTCGCCACCTGGGGCCTCAGTCATGCCCTGGCGCCGGATCTGGCAGAGAGTTCACCCAAACTGGAGCGGCTGGCGGCCTGGTTTTTCCTGATCCCCGCGGCCCTGTTTATGGGTAGTGGGGAGCGCCGCGTCGTCGCCTGGTGGAGCATCGTGCTGCTGGCACTGCTGTTGACACCCTGGCTCAGTGGCCAGGGCTGGGGCGAGATTGCCCGCGGGCTGGCCGGCGAACGGGTGGATTTCGGGATCATCAACGCCCAGCACCCGGCGATGTTGTTCGGCCTCGCGCTGCTGGGCACCACCATCTTCCTGCCGCGCTTCCGCCGCTATTCGCGCGAGCTGGGCGTTCCCTGGTTACTGTTGCCCTACCTGCTGCTGGTGCTCGCCCTGGCGACCGGTGTGGTCATCACCCAGACCCGGGGCGTGTGGCTGGGCCTGCTGGTCACGCTGCCGGGCATGATCGTGATCTTTTCCGGGTACATGGACACCGAGCGCAAGCAGCGCTACCTGAGGGCCCTCCAGAACAGCCGCTGGCGGATGCGCTTTCTCGCCTTGCTGCTGGCGCTGATGATCCCCGCATTTTTCGGCGGCATTGTACTTGAGCGACTGGCCAGCGAAGGACCCCTGGCGACCCTGGACGGACGCGACGACACCCGGCCCCTGCTGAAGGAGAACATCAGCGTACGCCTGGATACCTGGCATGAATCGCTCAGCTGGATTGCCGCCCGGCCTGTGTTCGGCTGGGGCGGCAGCGGTCGCGGCGCGGTAGTAGACGCCACGCCGGAGCTCAGCGCGGAAGAGAAACAGCGCTTCGGCCATCTGCACAGCAGCTATCTCGACACCCTGGTCAATTTCGGCTTCGCCGGCCTGCTGGTGCTGCTCAGCTTACTCTACTGGTTGAACAGCCGGGTCATCCTGGCCTGGCGACAGGGCGGCATCAGCGATGACTTTCTCTGGTTCTGGCTCGCTTTCCTGCTTTATTGGTTGGTGCTAAACATGTTTGAATCCTACATGTACTACCAGACGGGCAATTACGCCTTTGCCCTGATCTGTGGGGGCTACGCCGCCCTGACCAGTGGCAGCGCCACGCACAGGGGCCGGCGGGCAGCTGCCTCCCCCGGCACCTGAATACGGAAAACCACATAATGTTCAGCTACTTTCTCAAACGACGGCTCAAGCAGCACGATGCCAACAACAATCGTGAGCTGAAAGCGATGGTGCACGCGGCGCTGCTGCAGCAGCAGGCGCTGGCCGGGGCGGCGACGGGTGTGGGCAACGACGAGGAACACCAGATCGTGGTGTCCCTGACCTCCTTCGACAAGCGTATCGGCGATGTCTACCTGTGCATCGAGAGCCTGCTGCAACAGTCCCTGCGCCCGGACAAGATCATCCTGTGGCTGTCCAGCGCCAACTTCCCGGACCGGGAAGTCCCCCGCCTCCTGCGCAACCAGAAAGCGCGTGGCCTGGAAGTCCGCTTCAAGGACGAGGACCTGGGCCCCTACAAGAAGTTCGTCTACGCGCTGGAGGAGTACCCGGAAGCCCTGCTGATCACCGTGGACGACGACATCCTCTACCCCCCGGAAATGATCGAACAGCTGTACCAGGCCTACCTCGAGGACCCGCATACCGTCCACTGCCATCGCGCCCACACGATACAGGTGGACCAGCGCGGGTACCCGGCGCCCTACCGCAAGTGGTCAACCGGGCTCGCCGACGGCGGTCCCTCGAACCGGGTATTCCCCACGGGCCTGGGCGGCGTGCTCTATTTCCCCGGCGCCCTGGATGCGGAGGTGTTGAACCGGGAACAGTTCATGCGCCTGTGCCCCAACGCGGACGACATCTGGCTGAAAGCGATGAGCCTGAAAAACAATGTGCCCTGCGCCCGGGTGGATGATCCGCGCTACTGGAAAGATCGCTTCCTGACCATCGTCGGCTCCCAGAGCTATACCCTGAAGCAGGAGAACTGGGACGGCCGCACGGGCAATGACAAGAAGCTGCAGGCGGTGCTGGCAGAGTACGACCTGTTCGACAGGCTGCTGCAGTAGTCGCGTCCCGCCGGCGCGATTCGTGCTACCGACCCCGCTCAGGCCCCCGCCAGGAACTCGTCGATCGCCCCGCGGGCGGCGGGTTCATTGAGGGTAGGCGCGTGGCCTCGCCGGGGAATTTCCAGCGAATGGCAATCCTGCCCCCGCGACTGCATGGCCTGCACACATTCCGGGGCCAGGATGTCCGACAGCGCGCCACGTAATACCAGTACGGGCAGGGCAAGACTTTCGAACAGGGGCCACAGGTCCGGTGGCACAGCGGCGCCCTCTTCTGCGGCGATCGGCGTGGCTATCGCGGGGTCGTAGGCAAGCACCAGGCTGCCGCCCTCATCGCGATACAGTGCCCGGGTGAAATCCAGCCACTGCTGCTCGCTAAAATCCGGGAAGGCATCGCCGTTGATTGCGCGGGACTGGGTCACCGCCTGCTCCCAGTCAGGCACGGGCGTTGTTTTGCCGACGTAGGCCTTGATCCGTGCAAGGCCAGCCGGATTCACCTCGGGGCCGATATCATTGAGCACCAGGCGCGACACTCGCGCTGGCTGCATCGCGGCCATCATCATCCCCATCAATCCCCCCATGGAGGTGCCCACGATCTGCACGGCAGGGATATCCAGGGTATCGAGGAGCCTGAACATATCAGCCACGTAGACCGCCGGCTGGTAGTTCGCGGGTACCGGGTCGTGGGCGGAACGGCCCCGCCCTCGCTGGTCCGCGACCAGGACCCTGAAGCCGGGTGCGAGGTGCGCGGCCAGCTGGGCAAAGTCAGCGCTGTTACGGGTTAGCCCGTGCAGGCACACCACCACCGGCGCGCCCGGTCTGCCGGGGTAGTCCCGCGCATACAGGCGCAATCCATCCTCGCTGTGGTACCAGATGTCTGTGTAGTCAGTCATAGTTGAGGTTGCGATACTCATCCCGCAGTTGGCGCTTGAGTATTTTTCCGTTGGGATTGCGCGGCAGTTCCGACACCAGGATCACGTCCGCCAGGCGCTGCTGGCGCCCCAGCTGTGCGTTGGTCCACTGGCAGATCGCAGCCGCCTCGGGCGCATTGCCGTTCACCGGCACGACCAGCGCGACCGGCGTCTCGCCCCAGCGTGAACTGGTGGCACCGATGACGGCGACATCATCGATGTCCGGGTGCCCGACCATCACTGCCTCGATGTCCTGGGGGTAAATATTCTGGCCACCGCTGAGAATCATGTCCTTCTTGCGATCCACGATATACAGGAAGCCCTCGGCATCGACCATCCCGATATCACCGGAGCGCAGCCACTGGCGACCCTCCGGATCGCGGTATTCCGCCTCCCGGCTGGCGTCGTCGCGATTGAGATAGCCGGGCATCGTGATGCGCCCGCGGGATACGATTTCCCCGGACTGCCCCGGGGGCAACTTGTTGCCTTCCTCATCAACGATGCAGATATCCGTGCCCACCAGGGGCTTGCCGACTGAAGCCCAGCGCCCCTCGGCATCCTCCGGATCCAGGGTCGTGATAATACCCTCGGTCAGGCCGTAGAGTTCGATAATGCCACAGGGGAAGCGCGTGAAAATCTCGCGTTTCAGCGCCTCGTGCAGCGGCGCACCACAACTCATCATCGCCTGCATACTGCTGACATCCGCGGCCCGGTCCGACATCGCCGCCACGATGCGCTGGAACTGAATCGGCACCATGGCGGTATGGGTGATGCCCTCGCGCTCAATCGTGTCCAGGGCCGCCGCGGCATCGAAGCCCTTGTGCACGACAATGCTGCCACCCGAGAGCAGGGTGCAGAGCATCCCCACCCAGGAGATATTGGAGTACAGCCCGATGGTGAGCAGCGTTCTCGCGGCACCGTGGTAGCGCAGGGCGATGGTCAGGTCGTAGGCCCAGTCCCGGCGGCCGGCGTGGGTATGCAGGATACCCTTGGGCAGGCCGGTGGTACCGGAGCTGTAAATCACGTTGAGCGGGTCGTCGCCACGAAGCGCCACGGAAGGCAGGTTCTCCGGGCAGTCGGCACAGAAGCGCTGCAGGTTCTGCCAGCCAGTGCCGGCCTCGCCATCGGTGAGGTAGAGGCGCGAGGATTCGGGCAGCTGCGTGCGCAGGCCCTCGATACGCGTCTGCTGGTCGGCGCTGACGATGACCGCACTCACTTCGGCATCCTTCAGCATGGCCACGAGGCCTTCGTCCGCCACCGACAGGTTGATGGGCACTGACACGCAGCCCGCCGCCATGGTACCGAACAGTGCCTGGACCATGGACGTGCCGTTGGACATCACCACGGCCACCCGGTCACCGGGCTTCATCCCTGCACCCAGCAGGCCGTGGGCCAGGCGGTGGTTGGCGCTACAGAACTCGGCCCAGCTGAGGCGCTCGCCGGCGCAGACAAGCGCCTCCCTGCTCCCCCGCCAGCGACCGTGCAGGGCCAGGATTTCCGGCAGCAGGGGGGCCTGTGATTCAAAACCACTGAACATAGTCAATTCTCGGGTACCGGGGGCGCGCGGCGCCCCCGCAAATCGCTAGAAGCTGTAGTTCAGCGTCAGGGCCACGGTGCGCGGGTCACCGTAGAAACCCGTCACCGTGTCATCGCCGCCCAGGCCCGGGGCAACCAGGTTACCCTGCTCGTCGAAGGTAGCCGCAAAGTTGTACCCGGCGACCCGGTATTCCTCGTCAGTCAGGTTCTTACCGTGCAGGGCAATGGTCCAGCGTTGATTGGGCGACACCGCGACCAGGCTGGCGTTGTACAGGGTGTAGGAATCCTCATCCAGCACCGAGGGCACCTCGAAGATATTCACATCGTCCCGGAACGCCAGGTTGGCAAGCAGTGAGGTGGTCCAGCCGCCGAACTCCATGCTGTAATCCAGGCCCAGGTTATAGGTAAGTTCGGGGGTATTGGAAATCACCCACTGGTCCGACACGTCCACCGCCTGCTGCAGGTTGGGATCGAACCATTCCACCTCGGTGAACTCGGCATCGATGTAGCCGAGGCTCGCGGTGAGGCTGAGCCTGTCGGTGACCGCGGCCACGGCCTCCAGCTCCAGGCCCTGCATCTCGGAAGCGCCGGCATTCAGCACCTGGGAGGCGAAGTCGTTCTGCCCCACGGCGCGCTGCACGGTGACCTGCATATCGGTGTAGTCGTTGTAGAACAGCGCCGCGTTCAGGCGCAGGCGCTGGTCCAGCAGGGTGGACTTGATGCCGACCTCGAAAGCATCCACGGTCTCCGGGTCGAAGGGCTTGTCGCCGTCCGGATTGACCGAGATATTGGCCCGCATGTCGTAGCCGCCGGACTTGAAGCCCGAAGTGTAGGAGGCGTAGGCCATCACGTCATCGCTCAGGCGATACTGCGCGCCGACGTGCGGGGTAAATTCCCCCCAGGACTCACTGTCCTGGAAATCCGACTGCACGGCAATGATGGTGCCGTCATCCTCCGGGAACTTGCTGCCGGCGTAGACATAGCGATAGACGTTGGCGTCTTTTTCATCTTCGGTATAACGCCCGCCGAAGCTGACACTGAGGGCCTCGCTGAGATCGTAGCTGCCCTGGAAGTAGGCAGAGTAGCTCCGTGTCTCGACACAGCCACCATTTTCCAGGGTGATCCCGGACAGTCCGAGGATGACATCGAAGGCGCCGCAGGCGCTGCCCTCGAAGTAATACAGTCCGCCGACGCCATTGAAACGATCGCCGGTATAGCTGAGCTGGAATTCCTGGGTGGTCTGGTCGTCGTCATACTCTGCGGGCACGTCAAAACTGTTCCGCGCAGTGGCGTCGAAGTCGATGGAGGTATAGGTGTAGCCTTCCCGATAGCCGGTGATCGATTTGAACTGGTACTGGTCACTCAGGTCCCAGGTCACCTGCAGGGCGACACCCTCGGTTTCTACCCGGTTCTTGTTCGGCAGGCTGGTATCGCTGTCGTAGATGTCGTCGTAAGGCTGCTGGCCGGTCAGCAGGCTCGGGGTCAACCGGTAGCCGCCGCGGGGGTTGGAGTCGTCACGGGTTTTGTCGGCGCTCAATTGGACGCGCAGGTCATCCGTCGGGCGCCACTCGATCTTGGCGTGGCCCGTTACCATGTCCTTGTTGTAATTGTCCTTACCGGTGTTGCGAAACTCACCAAACCCGTCCCGGTTGAGCATGGCGACACCGCCGCCGATGTACAGCGTGTCTTCGACCAGCGGCGTTGAGCCCATCAACTTGAGGTCGCGGCGGTTGTAATCACCCACGGTGCCCTCCACTTCCAGCGTGGGCTGTTCTGCCAGGCGCCGAGTGGTGTACTTGAGGGCGCCGCCAATCGTGTTCTTGCCGTAGAGCGTTCCCTGCGGGCCCCGCAGTATCTCGACGCTCTCCACGTCGAGGACTTCCAATACCGCGCCCTGGGGTCGCGCCACGTAGACGTCGTCAATATAAATGCCCACACCGGGCTCAAAGCCCCAGAGCGGATCCTGCTGGCCGATGCCGCGAATGTAGGCTGTGAGCGTGGTATTGGTAGCACGGCTGACCTGCAGTGTGGTGTTCGGTGTGCGGTACTGCAGCTCCGTGATGTCGCTGATACCCAGGGTGGACAGCTCCGCCGATGAGAATGCGGTGACCGCGATCGGCACGTCCTGCAGGTTCTCCGAGCGTTTGCGCGCGGTAACCACGACCTCCTCGAGCGCGGTGGCGCCAGCCTGCTGGGCCAGGGAGGGCGCAACCTGCAGTGCGCAGGCGAGCGATACGGCGAGGGCGAGGGGCGCCCGGGGAATGTTCGCAATCATAGTGACACCTTTATTTAGCATTATAGGTTGATACATTTTTACTGCCTGGTTCCCGCCTTGCGGAGCGGAAATTCAACAGTTGTTGAACTCTGGGCCAAAACATATTCAACATTTGTTGAATTGTCAAGCGCAGCTCAGGATTCTTTTGCCACCGCGACGGCGGGCACCGCGCCGCGGGTGACAAGCAGGCCGCCCAGCCCCACGACCAGGGAGGCGATAATGCCATAGGTCGCCGAGACCGCCGGATTCGGCACCAGCCCACTCAGGTTGAGCGCCAGGTGCATCACCAGGGCAAGCCCCGCAGCCAGGCTGACCACCCAGAGGGGAATGTGTCGTTGCACGAGCACGCCGAACAGTATGGGAACGGTCGAGGCCGCCGCCAGCCCGTACACCCCCTTCTGCGCGAACAGCCCGATGAGGGGCGGTGGGTCCCAGGCCAGGAGCAGGCCGAGCACCCCGACGATTACCAGGATCACCCGCGACAGCGCCAGGCCGTTGACCGCCTTCCCGAACAGGGGGTGCACGATATCGTTGACCACCATGGCCGAGAGGGAGACCAGAATCCCATCCAGCGTGCTCATTCCCGCTGCCAACAGGGTCAGGAAAATCAGCACCAGCAGGTACTGTCCGACCGGCGTACCGGCGAACTCGTGGATCAGGTATTCCCTGACAACCGCATCCTGTGCCGGGACGTCGAGTCCCGCCAGGCGCGCGTAAAAGCCCAGCATCAGCATCAGCGAAAATACGCTGCCCACGACGACGGTCGTGCCAATGAACTTGCCGATATCCCGCTCACTGCGCAGGTAGAGAATCTTGGTGAGGATATGGGGCTGCAGCATCAGGGCGAAAGTCACCACAAAGCCGGACAGGAAAACCGAGAAAAAGCTGAAGTAAAGGTTGCTGCTCCGATTGAATGCAGAGGCGTAATCCTCGCTGACGGCACCGAGAGTCGCCATCGGATCGCTGCCGAAGTACTTAAGTCCCTGGTAGAACAGGACAACCGTAATCACCAGCATCATCAGGCCCTGGAGCGTATTGGTGTAGGCGTGTGCATAGGTGCCACCCATCAGCACATAGGAAAAAACAAACAGCAGGACCAGCACCAGGGCCGTTTTCTGATCCACCGGAAAAAGTCCGGTGACCAGCAGGCTGCAGCCCACCAGAATGAGCACAACGAAGGTGATGGAAAGCAGGTTGATCAGGGCAAAAAACAGGCTCAGGCCGCGGTGGCTATAGCGACTGTAGATCCACTGGGGAATGGTCATGGCCTGGCTGGATTCACCCAGCCGCAGGAATCCCCGGGTCAACACCAGGAAAGCGGTGAGTATGCCCAGCGGCGCGGCTACCGCGTAGTGCAGGTAGGCAGATACGCCGTGTGTGTATACGAATCCCGGATTGATCACACATGTCGCGGTGGAGGATATCGAGGCCGCGAGGGTGATCCCGATGACGTAGGGGTTCATGTCCTTGTTGCCGATCGAGAACCCGCGGATATCACGGGTTCGGCGCATGCCGACCCAGGAGAGATAGAACACCAGCGCGATGTAGCTGCCGGTAACCAGGTACTTGAACAGTTCGGGGCTCATGCGTGACCACTCCAGCCGCGGGATTATGTTGTTATGCGGAGGGGCGATTCTGTCGCAAGCGGAACCATTATTCAACAACCGTTGAATTTATTTCTATGCTATTGTCCGCACATCTTTGTGGACACAGAGCATCATGAGCAGGACACGCAGCCAGAGCAAGCGGGACAAGATACTGGATGTCGCAGAAGAACTGTTTGCCGAACACGGCTATGACGGGGTCACCCTGCGCCAGATTGCCGCCGGGGCAAAAGTCGATGTGGCCCTCGCCAGCTATCACTTCGGCAAGAAGCTGGATCTGTTCAACGCCGTCTTCGAGCGCCGGGCCGCGTCGCTGAACGAGGCTCGCCGGGAGGCGCTGCACCGCTGCCAGGCGGCATCCGGCAAACGCGGCCCCAGCGTGGAACAGATTATCGAGGCGTTCCTGCGTCCGCTCGAACTGGCCCAGGAGACCGGCGACCCGGGCTGGCGCCACTACCTGGCCCTCATCGCCTACATCAACAACTCCCCCTACTGGGGGCCGCGGATGATGTCCAAGCTTTTCGACGAACTGGTGCACGAATTTATCCAGGCCCTGCGCAAGGCTTTGCCCGGTGCGAGGGACGAGGATATCTACTGGTGCTATCACAACCTGTCGGGCGCACTGACCCTGACGCTCGCCCAGACCGGTCGCATCGACAAGCTGTCCGGCGGCTCCTGTCGGTCAGAAGACTTCCAGGCGGCCTACGACCACATGATTCCCTTTGTCGCCGCCGGCTTCCGCAAGGTCTGTCGCAAGCCGGCCGGGACCAATTAGTCGGCGTCGATAAATTCCGCCAGGTCCTGCTTGAAGCGGCGCATGGACTCCGGGTGGATGTACATCATGTGCCCGGCCTCGTAGAGCTCCACCGTGATGTTGCTCCGCAAGCGCTGCGGTATTGCCATGTGATTCAAAAAGTACTCGGTGGCGCCATAGGGTGTGGCCAGGTCGTAGTAACCCTGCTGCACCAGCAGGCGCATGTCGGGGTTCTGCACCATGGTGTGGGCCAGATCCACTGCCGTGTTGGCGTAAGGCACCTTGGTGTACTGGGTTTGCCCCGGCTGCTCGTGCGTGTTGTCCCAGAGCTGGTACAGGCCGCCTGAGGTGACGTACTCGCGGTCGGTATCGACGCCCAGTTCTTCCCGGTAGTAGTCGTTAAAGGTGGCCACAAACGCGGGACCCACCGCCGGGAAAAACGGATCGTAGGTAAAGCTTTCAGCGATGTGGTTGATGCCGTCGTTGACGAAGCGGGAGTCAATCCGGCCGGTGGTCTGGCGACGCTCGCGCAGCAGCTCCTTGGCGAAGCGACTCTCGTCCACCCGCAGGTTGGCCCGGTCCCAGTAATCGGCGCTGATACCGGTAAAGCGCTCCATCCCCTGCAGCACCCGGGCTCGCTCCTCCTCGCTGGCGCTGCTGCCCTTGAACAGCAGGGGCGCGTACTCGTTTACCGCAAAGGCCTCGGCCTCCCGCAGGAAGGCCTGCAGGTCATCCGGGCGCTCATCCAGGGCTTCGTGATACCAGGCGGTGGCCGCATAGGTGCTGAAGTAGTTGACGTAGGGCAGGTCCATGGCCAGGCCGGCGTTGCCCGCGGCGAAATCCATATAGGGCGACACCAGGATCACCCCGTTGAGGGCAATGGAGTGATCCTTGAGCAGCTTGTAGGCCACGCCGCCGCTGCGGATACCGCCGTAACTCTCACCCAGAATATACTTGGCTGACTGCCAGCGGCCGTTCTCGGTCACCCAGCGGGCGATGAAGTTGGCGACCGATTCGATGTCCTGGTCCACCCCCCAGAAGTCCTTGCCCTCGGCCTCGCCCGTAGGACGGGAAAACCCGGTACCCACCGGGTCGATCATTACCAGATCCACGCGATCGAGGATGCTGTATTCATTGTCCACCCGCCGGAACGGGCCCTTCGCGGCGAACTCCGCATCGTCGACCACGGTACGCTGGGGCCCAAGGATGCCCATGTGCAACCAGAGGGACGCGGAACCCGGCCCGCCGTTGTAGGCGAACATCACCGGCCGCTCGTCGGCATCGGCATCATCCAGGGTATAGGCGGTGTAGCCGAACTCGGCAATGGGCTCCTCTTTGTCATTCTGCATGATCAGGGTGCCCGCGGTGGCTGTGTAGGCCAGGGTCCGGTCGCCGATCTTCAGCTTGTGCCGGGACTCGAAGTGCATGGGCTCTGGCGCCTCGGACGGCGGGCCGTTGGCGGTGTCCGCCTCTTCCGGTGCCGCGACCAACACAGCAGGGGTAGCCAAAATCAGGGCGAGACCAAGGTTTCTGACGAGAGAATACATAGCAGGAATCCGGTTTATTTCGTTCAGGTGACTGGTTAAGCTGCAGCATTAAAACATAAATAAGGGATGATCTCTGCCATGGGCCAGCTGCAGTCACTGTTCCAGGATTTCGGGCCCGCCGTCAGCGTCACGGTGCTGGCGCTGATCATCGCCGGCGTCATCCACCTGCTCTCCCGGCGCAGCCAGAAGCACATGGAAGACATGGTTTACCCGCTCCTGACCTGGGTAGTCCTGTCCCTCGCCCTGCTGATCGTCATCGTGTTGCTGCCGATTTCCGATGAAACCCAGGGCCAGATCCTGAGCCTGCTTGGTATCGTGCTCACGGCGGTGATCGCCCTGTCATCCACAACCTTCGTGTCCAATGCCATGGCCGGCATCATGCTGCAACTGACCCAGCCCTTTCGCCCCGGTGACTACGTAAGGGTCAACGGCGAGTTCGGCCGGGTGACCCGCCGCTCCCTGGTGCACACCCAGATCCAGACCGAGTGGCGGGATATCGCCACCCTGCCCAACCTGTTGCTGGTGACCAGCCCGATCACGGTCCTGCACCGCGACGGCACGATTATCTCCGCGGAAGTATCCATCGGTTACGACGTGGCCTACACGGAGGTCCAGGAGCTGCTGATCATCGCCGGCGAGGAAGCGGGCCTGAGCGAGCCCTTCGTGCTGGTCCAGGAGCTGCTGGACCACGCCGTGGTGTACCGGATTTGCGGTTTCCTGCCAGAGATGAAGCACCCGCTCAGCGCGCGCTCCAACCTGCGTAAAAAGGTGCTGGAGCAGCTGCACGGCAGCCAGATAGAAATCGTCTCGCCCAGCTTTATGAACCAGCGCCAGCTGGATCCCGAACGCCGGGTGCTGCCCGAGCGCCCGGTACTCCACCACGGAAAGGACAGTGGCGCCGCGGAACCCGCGCCGGAGGAAAAGATTTTCGACAAGGCCGAGGAAGCCGCCGGCCAGGAAGACCTGCGCCGGGAGCTGGAAGAGACCCAGGCGGCCATCAAAGAAGGACGCAGCAAGCTCAAGAGCGTCGCGGCCGAGGACAGGGAGGCCATGGAAAGCCAGCTGGCGCGCCTGGAAACCAAGGCCGAGCGCCTGGGGGAACTGCTGGAGTCCGCCAGCGCGCGGGAGAAAACCTAGGGCACCTGTGAGCTGTTCAGCGCTGCCCTAGAGGTCGACCTCGCGCTGATACTCCCGTTCGATCTGCTGCTGGGCCTCGTAGCGGGAAATCCCTGAACGCTCCGTCACCGCGCGGCGCATGCGACTGTTGTAGCGCTGCCGTCGGTAGCGCGCCACCAGCAGGGGAAAACGGTCGGCCTCAATTTCACCCGCGATCAGCGCTTCGATAAAGGCGATATCAATACCCACACGGTAGGCAATGCGGCTGGGCCGGATCTTGTGCGCGTGGAACTCCGCGACGATATGAATCTGGCGCTCCCGGGGGTAATGGCACTCGCGCGAATAGCCATAGGGCGGCGAGGGCGTACGGGGGTCGGGCTTGTCCACGGGTTCGGTCATGCGCGCAAGTGTAGGCAGTCCTCTGGCGCTTTGCCAGATGCGGGCGAGCCGCAGGATCACCTGGCCATAAATGACCTTTCGACAAGGTGCGAAGACCTCCCTGCCCCGGCTATACTGGGCAGTTACTAATTTTAATACCCATCGAGGGAGGCCAGACAATGAACGCGCCTGAATCCAGTAATCTGCCCCAGGACACCGAAACCCGCATGCTCGAGGTCCTCGAGGCCCAGCGCCAGGATTTCCTGCGCGAGAGCCCGGTGAGCGCCGAGCAGCGCATCGACCGCCTCGACCGCGGTATCGACGTGCTGCTCAAGTACCAGGACAAGCTGGTGGCAGCGCTGAACGAAGACTTCAGCTGCCGTTCCCGCGAGGTCAGCCTGCTGACGGACCTGGCGGCCTCCATCACCCCCATGAAGCATGCCAAAAAACACCTGCGCAAGTGGATGAAAGGTGAGCGCCGCCCCACCATGTTCCCGCTGAACCTGCTGGGCGGGCGTTCGCGCGTCGAGTATCAGCCCCTGGGTGTGGTCGGCGTCATCTCGCCCTGGAACTTCCCGGTGAACCTGACCTTCGGTCCCCTGGCCGGCATCCTCGCCGCCGGTAACCGGGCCATGATCAAGCCCTCGGAGTTCACCCCGGCAACTTCAGAGGTGATGGCGGAAATGGTCGCAGAGGCCTGGGATGAAAAGGAAGTCGCGGTGTTCACCGGCGGGCCCGAGGTTGGCCAGGCCTTTTCCGGCCTGCCCTTCGACCACCTGCTGTTTACCGGAGCCACCTCGGTGGCGCGTCACATCATGGGCGCGGCCGCGCGCAACCTGGTACCGGTCACCCTGGAACTGGGTGGCAAATCCCCGGTCATCATTTCGCGCACCGCGGACCTGGAAAAGAGCCTGACCCGCATCATGCTGGGCAAGACCCTGAATGCCGGCCAGATCTGCCTGGCCCCGGACTATCTCATGGTGCCGGAGGAGAAACTGCACGAGGTCATCGCCGAGGCACAGAAAGCGGTGGCTTCCATGTACCCGAAGCTGCTGGACAACCCGGAGTACACCGCGGTGGTCAATGACCGCCACTTCCAACGCCTGCAGGGCTACCTGGACGAGGTTCAGGAGCGCGGCCTCAAGGCCATTGCGATCAACCCGGCCAATGAGGACTTCAGCCAGCAGCCGGGCTCCCGCAAACTGCCGCCCACGCTGATCCCGGAGCCCACGGATGACCTCGCGGTGATGCAGGAAGAGATCTTCGGCCCGCTGCTGCCGATTCGCACCTACCGCGAGTTTGACGAGACCATTGCCTTCGTCAACGCCAACCCCCGCCCTCTGGCAGCCTACTACTTCGGCGAGGACAAGGACGAGGAAAACGCGGTGCTGCAGCGCACCACCTCCGGTGGCGCCTGTATCAACGACGTGATCATGCACATCATGCAGGAAGAGCTGCCCTTCGGCGGTGTGGGCCCCAGCGGCATGGGCGCCTACCACGGCCACGAGGGCTTCAAGACCTTCAGCCACGCCAAGTCGATTTACCGCCAGGCCAATGCCAATATCGCCAAGCTTGGAGGCATGCTGCCGCCTTACAACAAGGCGACCGAGAAATCGATCAAGATGCAGGTCAAGAAATAGGCGACACCTGCAACCCGGGCTGCCCTGCCCAGGGCAGCCCTCAGCGTATCCGGCCGCCGATGGAAATGCTGGTGCCGATACCGCCGCCCCAGCCGCCGTGGCCGTAGGAGCTGTAGCCACTGGAGATGCCGATGCTGCCGTAGACATGCGGATCCGAGCAGCCACCCAGGGCCAGGACGACGGCCGCGAGCAGCAACATGCGCAGGCTTTTGCAGATAGCTTTCATGGCATCACCTCATTAGTGGCCTGGGCCGCGCCCAGGCTCATACTTGCATCCCAGGTCTGCAGGGCGATCCCCGCGCCGGAGGGGTCAGCGATCACCGCCACCCGGCCACCGGCGGGGCGATCGGTTGCCGGCACCAGGATGCGGCCGCCCAGTGACTCTACCCGGGCGAGAATAGCATCCAGTGCAGCACTGTCGGCGACCCGCAGGTAGCTTACCCACATCGGGGGCACATCCGCGGCGGGGCGCTCCCGGAGACCGGCACGCGCTACACCGCCGGATTTGAGCAGGCGATACGCCCGCACTTCTCCTGCCGCATCCAGCTCCCGCAGCTCCGCTGTGTAGCCCACCGTATCCCGGTAGAACGCGGCGGCGGCCCCGGGGTCAGGAGACCAGAGTTCATTCCAGAGAAAGTCGCCAGCGGGAGGCGTGCCGGCGCGCGGGGCGGGATCGCCGTCACGGGTCTGCAGCAGGGCCAGCACCGCGCCCTGTCGGTCCGCAACGACCGCGATCTCGCCGCGCTCGCCCAGGGAGGTCGGCGGTGTGAACACCCGCCCCCCGGCGGACTCCAGCGCGGCCACCGAGGCAGCAATATCGGCGACCGATATCACCACTACCCACTGGGAGATATCCGCACTTGTCGGCAACTCGTTCTGGTCCACCATGCCGCCTATCAGGCGGCCCCGATGGCGAATCAAGGTGTAGTTGGCCGTCGCCAGGGGTTCGAATTCCCAGCCGAACAGCTCACCGTAAAAGGCCTGGCTGCGGTCCGGGGTATCCGATAACAGGTCGTGCCAGATCACCATCCCCGGCTGGCGGCTGCCATCGGTGGCCGGGGCGACGCCCGGCAGGTTGAAGCCGGTTGCCGCGCAGGCCGCAAGCAGCATCGCCGACAGCAGTATGAGCATTGCGTTGATGCGCCCCATGGCAGGCCCTCGCGGTAATCACAGACACGCCAAGCATAGCGCAGCGCGCCAGCAACTGTCCCGCCGGGATCACAGTGGCGGCCGGCGGCCCTTGCACGCTTGGTCTTTTGAGTGGGTCGGCCTACACTGTTGCGGGACGCGTCACTCCAATGCCGGAATGACCAGACGGAGCAAACAGATGACCCGACACTGCAAACCCTTCCTGCTTAGCCTGCTGACAGTTTTTACCCTGGCCCTCGCCCCCATGGGACAGGCCGGCGAAACCCTGCAGCGGGTGCTCGACTTCAAGACCATCAAGGTCGGCATGAGTGCCGACCAGCCGCCCATGAACATGGTGAGCCGTGATCAGAGCCTGATGGGCTTCGACGTCGACCTGGCGCGCTCACTGGCTGCGGCGATGCGGGTCAAGCTCGAGATCAAGGTAATGCCCTTCGGTGAACTGATGGAAGCCTTGGAGACCAGCGAGATTGACATGATCATCTCCGGCCTTGCCATTACCCCGGCGCGCAGCGAGCAGGTTGCCTTTGTCGGCCCCTACATGATGTCCGGCAAGTCGCTGCTGACCAAGGACTCGGTGCTGGCGAAGATTTCCGGCACCGAGGAATTCAACCGCGCCGACCTCACCCTCACCGCCCTGAAAAATTCCACCAGCGCCAATTTCGTGCGCGAGGCGGCACCCGAGGCCAAGCTGGTGGAAGTGGCCCAGTACGACGAGGCGATTCAGATGGTGATCAACGGCAAGGCGGACGGCATGATCGCCGATATGCCCGCCTGCCAGCTGGCGGTCCTGCGCTACCCGGAAGCGGGCCTGGTGACCCTGGAATCACCCCTGACGGTGGAACCCATCGGCATCGCAGTCAGCAAGGATGACCGCGAATTCTACAACCTGGTGGACAACTACCTGGATGCCTACACCCGCATCGGCGTGCTCGCCAAGCTGCGGAAAAAATGGCTGGAAGACAGCGGCTGGCTGGCCGCCCTGCCCTGATCGGGCCGCGCACCGGGAGCGGGAGACATGCCGCGCCTTGCTCTCGGCTGTTGCCTGCTGGTCCTGCTGTGGGCAAAGCCGGGCAGCGCCCTGCTCATGGCCGCTGACACCCCGCTGGTCATCGCCCACCGCGGGGCCAGCGGCTACCTGCCCGAACACACCCTGCCCGCGAAGGCCATGGCCCATGCCATGGGCGCGGACTACCTGGAGCAGGATGTGGTCCTGACCCGCGACGGCGTGCCCATCGTCCTGCACGATATCCACCTGGAACCCACCACCGATGTCGAGCAAGTGTTCCCCGGCCGCGCGCGGGAGGACGGCCGCTTCTACGCCATTGACTTCGACCTCGCAGAAATTCGCCGCCTGCGGGTACACGAGCGCAGCCGGCGCACCCCGGACGGCCGCGAGGAGGCGGTGTTCAGCGGACGCTTCCCCCTGCAGCCCACCTCGCTGCAGGTACCGACCCTGGCAGAGGAAATCGCCCTGATAGACGGCATGAACCGCAGCAGCGGCCGCCGCGCGGGTCTCTATATCGAGCTCAAGGCACCACAGTTTCATCGCCGCGCAGGACAGGACATCGCTCGCGCCGTGCTGCAGGTCCTGCGTGACACGGGCTACAGTGAGCGCACTGAACAGGTCTACCTGCAGTGCTTTGACGATGCGACGCTGCGCTATCTGCGCAGCGAGCTGCAAACGTCCCTGCCGCTGATCCAGCTGATCGCCGACAAGGCCTGGGGAGAGGACAGTGCGGTCGACTACGACTACCTGCGTAGCGCTGCGGGTCTGGACGAGGTGGCGACCTATGCCGATGGCATCGGCCCCTGGATCATGCATATCTACCTGGGCCGCGATGCCACCGGCGCGGCCCGCCTGAGTGACCTGGTGGACCAGGCCCACGCGCGCAATCTGCTGGTGCACCCCTTTACCCTGCGTAGCGACCACCTGCCGGCAGGCATCGAAGATCTCGACACCCTGCATAACATCCTCCTGGACCAGGCTGGTGTGGATGGCGCTTTCACCGATTTCCCCGACAGGATGCGCGCCTATATCGATCGCGAGCGCGCGCCCTGACGGCGCTTTCGTGCCCCGGCGCACTGGCACCAGAGCCCCTAACAGGGCATCATTCCCCCTCGCAAATTCATTCCCCAAAAAGGCCCACGCAGTGACCGTCAAGGTAAACCGGCGCACCAAAATCGTAGCCACAGTCGGTCCCGGAAGCGAGTCCGAGGACATGTTGGCCAAACTGATCACCGCCGGGGTCAATGTGTTCCGGCTCAACTTCAGCCACGGCTCCGCCAGCCATCACGCCACCATCGCCGGACGCATTCGCAGACAGGCCGCCGCCGCGGGGCAGTACGTGGGCATCCTCGCGGATCTGCAGGGGCCGAAAATACGCATCAGCAGCTTCCAGGACGACGCGGTCCAGCTGGCGCGAGGTGACCGCTTCCGCCTGGACCAGTCCCTGGGCGAGGGCGAAGGCAATCGCCAGGCGGTGGGCCTGGACTACCCTGACCTGTGCCAGAGTGTGGCCGCCGGGGACATCCTGCTGCTGGACGACGGTCGCCTGCGCCTGCAGGTAGAGGATGTGACGCCGCCGGTGGTCGACTGCACGGTGCTGGTGGGAGGCAAGCTCGGCTCACGCAAGGGCATCAACCGCCTGGGGGGCGGTCTCGCGGCACCCGCGCTGACCACCAAAGACATTGCCGATATCGACAGCCTGGCCCAGGTCCGACCTGACTTCGTCGCGGTCTCCTTCGTTTCCAGCGCCGAAGACATCTACCAGACCCGGGATTTGCTCGCGGGGCACCAGCTGTCCCCGGCAATCATCGCCAAGATCGAGCGCGCCGAGGTAGTGGCCGATGGGGAAACCCTCAACCGCATTCTGGAGGCGGCCTTTGGCATCATGGTTGCCCGCGGTGACCTCGGGGTGGAGGTCGGCGATGCGCAGCTGATCGGGATCCAGAAGGACCTGATTTCACGGGCGCGCAAGCGCGATCGCGTGGTGATCACCGCGACCCAGATGATGGAGTCCATGATCAGCAACCCGATGCCCACCCGGGCAGAGGTATTCGACGTCGCCAATGCGGTGCTCGACGGCACCGACGCGGTGATGCTGTCGGCGGAGACCGCGGTCGGCAGCTACCCGGAGGAAGTCGTCAGCGCGATGGCGGAAGCGGCCCTGGGAGCCGAGCGGCACCCCGTTGCCCGCACCTCGCGCTACCGGGTGGAAAAGCAGTTCGCCGATGCCCAGGAGACCATCGCCATGTCGGCGATCTACGCCGCCAACCACTACGCCAACGTGCGCGGCATCGCCTGCCTCACCGAGTCGGGCACCACGCCCCTGCTGATGTCCCGCCTCAGCTCCGGCCTGCCTATTTTCGCCCTCAGCGGCCGCAGCGAAACCCTGCAGCGGCTGAGCCTGTGCCGGGGGGTGATTCCCCTGTATTTTGATGCTGACGCCTTCGAGCCGGAAGACATCGAGGCCTGCGCGATCGAGTTCCTGAAGGATGCGGGGCTGTTACAGCGTGGCGATTCCATGCTCCTCACCCGGGGCTCGGTTACCGGGCAGCCGGGGGCAACCAATATTCTCAAGATACTGCCCGTACCGTGAAACCGGCAGGCACGCCCCGACTGGTCGCCGACGTCGGCGGCACCAACACCCGCATGGCAGTTTTCGACCCCGACAAGGGTGAGCTGCGCGCGCTCCAGATCTACCGCAACCGCGACTTCCACCGCTTCGAGGATGTCGTCGGCGCGTGGCTGCAGGGATTGGGGGCGCCGGCACCCACCCGGGCCTGTATTGCCGTCGCGGCACCCCCGGGTGGCGATCGGGTGCAGATGGTGAATATGGACTGGTCCTTCTCCTGCCGTGAGCTCGCCGCAGCCTTCGGCCTGGAGCAGGTCATGTGGATCAACGACTTCGTCAGCAATGCCTATGCCCTGCATCACCTCGCCGCGAATGACTGCCACACTCTGCGGCGGCCGCAGTCGGCAGCGTCGCAGGACCGGCGGCCGGCGGACCGGCGGCCGGCGAACCGGCGGCCGGCGAATCGGCTGGCAGTGGTCGGGCCGGGCACCGGCCTCGGCGGCGCCAGTGTGCTGCGGGTCGAGGGCCGCGCGCTGGCGATCGCCGCCGAGCCGGGGCACATGGGGCTGTGCCCCGCCAACGCCGAAGAAGTCGCGCTGTTCCAGCTACTGCTGGCAGCGCACCCGGGGCTGTACGCGGAGTTGCTGGTGTCGGGCCCGGGGCTGCTGAGACTTTACCGGGGCCTGGCTGCCGTGCGCGGGGAGGCTTGCGTGGCCGACACCGCGGAGGAGGTGTCCCGCCTTGCACTTGCCCGAGAGGACGCGCTCTGCGCAACGGCGCTGGACACATTCTGCGCGCTACTGGGCTCGGTCTGCGGCGATTTTGTCCTCGCGACCGGCAGCTACGGGGGCCTCTACCTGGCGGGCGGCATCATTCCCGGGATGATTCCCTTCCTGGAGCAAAGCCCCTTTCTGCAGCGCCTGGTCGCCAAGGGTGCCATGCGGGGTCACCTTGAGCAGGTGCCGGTGCGCGTCATCACATCCCCCCAGCCCGGCCTGATAGGCGCCGCCCATGCGCCCCTGTGACCGCGCAGAAAAGCACCGCCCCGGCAACAAAAAATGGCAATATTCCCGAATATTTTAACCGCTGCGTCATTCCCCTTCGGCCAAGCGGTGATAGACTCGAAAGAGCTGAGCAATCAGCGGTATTTATGCGCGCGGTCGAAGTTCCCCCAAGTTCCTCGGTACGTTGATCATAAATAGTGATTAATCAACTGGCTCTCTTCGGACAGCCAACGCTATACAGGTAAGAAATATGTCTACAGAAACCGGCACCGTGAAATGGTTCAACGAAACAAAAGGATTTGGCTTCATTGAACGCGAGAACGGGCCCGATGTATTCGTTCACTTCAGCGCCATCAAGGGCGAGGGCTTCAAAACCCTGGCAGATGGTCAGAAAGTGGAGTTCAATGTAACCGATGGACAAAAAGGCCCGCAGGCCGAGAACGTCGTACCGGTCTGAGCCGGATACCCGCTCTAGAGCGGGTATTCACGAAAAAGGAGCACCTCGGTGCTCCTTTTTTTATGTCCAGGGATGGACGGTAGCTCGCGAGAGGCAGGAAGCCGGTAGCGAGCCGGTACGATTAATGCCGCCCTAGATTCAACAGGTGAATCTCAACCCCGCTAAAAATCACCCCTCCCGCAGTTTGCGCTGGCGCTCCAGTTCCGAATCCATGTACTTGATCCACTGCTCGGCGAACTTCTTCGAACGCTCGTCGCGACCCGCGGCCTGGAAGGCCTGCCGCGCCTTGTCGTACTGCTTCTCGTTGAAGTAGGCCATACCCAGCACCAGGCGGGCATTGTCCGGGCGTTTGACGCCGCCGCGATTCAGGCCCTTGGTGATCGCCTCAATCGCCTTGCCGTACTCTTCACCGTCGAGGTAGATATTGCCCAGGCGGGTGTAGAGCTCACCGTCATCGGAGCGGGCCGCTGCCTCCTCCATGGCCGGTATGGCCTTTTCGACCTCCTGGGCCTGGCGGTAGGCATTACCCAGGATCTCGTAGTTCTTGGATGTCTCCTCAATGGCTTCGCCATCGAGGCCCCGGTCCATCACTTTGGCGGCCTTGTAGGGCACTTCGGCGTTCAGGTAGAGATAGGCCATGGTGACCATCTCGGTGCCCTTGTCGAGCAAGTCCTGGACGTAGGCCGTTTCCATTGCCGCCACCTGCTTGGGACTTCTGTTCTGCTCCCCGTACATATGAGAGAGCTGCACCCAGTACTGCTTCTTCGGGTAGTGCTTCAACAACTCCTCGAGCGTCGCCACGGCCTTGTTAATATCGTTTTTCTCAAAATACAGGAAGCGCGCGAGGTTCAACCACTGCTCCTTGGGCACCTTGCCGTCCCTGCGGAACATGTCGATCGCCGTTTCCACATTGGTCAGCGCACGGTCATAGTCCTTAAGCTGGTAGTAACCCTGCGCCAACAGCACGTAGGCGCTGGCATTCGGGTTTTCCGTCATCTCGAACCATGACTGCAGGGCACGGATGCCGTCCTGCCAGCGCTCCTGCACGAAATACAGCTGGGCGATGGTGTAGCGGGTGTTGATCTCCATCGCCAGGGGAATATCCGGCTGCTTGACCACGTTCTCATAGGCCTGCAGCGCCTTGCCGTAATCCTCCCGGGAATAGTGAACAAAGGCGTACAGGTTGTAGACGTTGGCCAGCTCGTAGCTGTTCAGCTCGTTGTCGCGCCGACCCGCGAGCATCTCGTCCAGCACCTTTGCGGCCTTGTTCAGGTCCTTTTCCTCGGCTGCGGCCTGGGCCTCTGCCAGCTTCTCGTACACCTTGTTACGCAGGGCCGGCGTGCGACGGGTCTCGCGTTCGTCCGCCTTTTGCTCCTGGGCTACGGCTGCAGACAGCGGCGCAAAACCCAGCGCCGCCTGAACCTGCGGCAGGGCAACCTGGGCGGCGGCTACCGGCACAGCCAACAGGGCTGAACGGAGCCAGAGGGGGGAGTTAGGCTTTTTCATAACACATCAACCGTTCTACTGTTCCAGCTCGTAGGTAAACTTGTTCTGTACACCGGCCACCTCGATCGGCTCGCCGTCCACCACCCGGGGCTTGTACTTGAACTTCTCGGCCGCCTTGACCGACGCGCGCTCAAACACGCCGGAAGGCTGGCAGTCCACCGCCTGGGGGTCGCGAATCGAGCCCGACTTGGTCACCGTGTACTCGACGATGCAGTAACCGGTAATGCCACGGGTCTGGGCGCGACGGGGATAGATCGGCGCGACCTTCACGATCGGCAGGTACTCACCGTCACCACTCGCCATACCGCTGGAGCTGATTTCCAGGTCCACTTGCTGATTGGGCGCGGTATTGACAATCTCGGTGTCGGCGTCCATTTCCATGTCCGGCGTATCCAGGTCCGGCGGCGGCTCCTCGGGATCCTCCACCTTGTCCGGCTTCTTCTGTTTGACGTTGGTGTCGATGTCGCGTTCCGGCATGTGGATATCCGCCAGTTTGCGCTGTTCGGTTTCGTCAATATCGGGGTCGGCGGTGGCGATCAGGTACTGCATAATGAAGAACAGACCGCCGGCCACCGGGATGGCCAGGAGCGCACCGAAAACCAGTCTGAATAAATTGCGACTCATAATGGGCTACTTATCTTCGGTTGCCAGGGACACATCGTAAACACCTGCCTCTCGCGCGGCGTCCAGTACCTCGGTCACGGTCTTGGTGTTGGATTCATTGTCCGCCTGGATCACCACGGCTCCCTTGGGGTTCTCCGCGTGCAGGCGCTCGATATTGGCGCGCACCGCGCGCACATCAATGCGCCGGTTGTCCATCCATATCTCGTTGGTCGCGGTGATTGCCACAAGGATGTTGACGTTCTCCTTGGGCTGCGAGGTAGACGCCTCAGGCCGGTTTACCTCCACGCCCGCCTCCTTGATGAAGGAAGCGGTCACAATGAAGAAGATCAGCATGATAAACACGACGTCCAGCATGGGCGTCAGGTCGATCTGGGCTTCATCTTCCGCAGCTGCTCGATTATTCCTGCGCATTACATTTGCTCTCTTAGTGATCGGTAGTCAGGTTGTCTTTCAGGAACTCGCTCTCGCGCTGGGCAACCCGGGTAACGTAGGTATTGGCAAACACCCCGGACAGGGCCGCCACCATGCCGGCCATGGTCGGGATCGTGGCGCGCGATACGCCGCCGGCCATCGACTTGGCGTCACCACCACCGGTAACCGCCATGATGTTGAACACTTCGATCATCCCCGTCACCGTGCCCAGCAGGCCCAGCAGGGGACACAGTGCCACCAGGGTCTTGATCACCGGGAGGTACTGGTTGATCTTGATCCGCGCCTCGGAGATCAGCTTCTCGCGAATCTGGTGAGCCGCCCAGGACTTGCGCTCCGGGCGTGCCTCCCAGGTGGAAATGGCATTGGCAACATCCCCTTTCCAGCCCGCCTTGAAGTACCAGATTCGTTCGAAGATCAGCGCCCACATCACGAACAGCAGGAGCGCGATCAGCCAGAGAACGTTCCCGCCCATGTCCATAAAGCGGGAAACGGCCTCATAAGCACTATCGAACCAGTACATATTACTTCCTCAGGTTGGCTTCGGTGTGCTCCGCAATAATACCCGTGGTCTGCTCGTTCAGAACGTGGATGATGCGCTGGGCGCGGCCATTCACGATCGTGTGCAGCAGAACCGTCGGGATCGCCACCAGCAGGCCGAGTACCGTGGTCACCAGGGCGCCGGAAATACCGCCGGCCATGGCCTTGGGGTCACCCGCACCGAAGATGGTGATCGCCTGGAAGGTGATGATCATACCGGTAACCGTACCCAGCAGACCCATCAGCGGTGCCACCGCGGATATGATCTTCAACAGGGTTAGACCACTTTCCAGCCTGGGGGTTTCCTTCAAGATCGCCTCGGAAAGCTTCAGCTCCAGGGTCTCGGGATCCATGCTGGGGTTGTCTTCGTGGACTTTGAGCACCCGGCCCAGCGGGTTGTTGCTGTTGGCCTTGTCGCTCTTGAGCTGGGAATTCACCTTCGCGCTCACGCCGGTGAGTACCAGCAGGCGCCATATGGCCAGCAGGAAGGCAAAGGCACCGACCGCAGTAATTGCGTAACCGATGTAGCCGCCCTGGTGCCAGCGCTCCTCGAGGTTCGGGCTGTTAATCAGCGCCGCGAGATAGGAACCGCCCGTGGGACCGGTCGGATCGACACCGAACTTCTGGAAGCCTTCACCGCCGGTGGCGGAAACCAGGGACGCTGCCCAGCCCTGGTAGGGGCCGGAGGGCTGGCGTGCCAGTTCTTCCAGGGTGCCCTTGGTCGGCACGTACTGCAGGTACTTGCCGTCCTCGGAAACCACGTTAAACAGGCCGACCCGGGTTACCTGCTGCTCCACCTTGTCACCATTGGGCTTGGCGACTTCGGCGTTAAAGGTAACGACCTTGCCGGACTCGATCATTTCACGCTGCAGTTCGTACCAGACCCGCTCGATCTCCTCGATGCTGGGCAGTTTGTCGCTGCCGCTCATCTTGGCGATCAGGTCTTCCAGGAAATCCTGGCGGTTGGGGTACTGGGCGCTGGTCAGGGAGAACTCCAGGTTGCTGGCGAGGTCGCCCGCGGTGGAGGTCAGGTGACCAAACAGCTCCGCCAGGGTACCCAGGCGTTCCTTGAGCTGCTTCTGCTTGTCATCGACCAGCAGTTCATTTTCCTCGAACTGGTCTTCAAGGTTGGCCGAGCGCTGCTCTTCGCGTGCGCGCTCAGCTTCTGCCTGTTTCAGCATGCTGGCCTGTTCCGCCTTGGCCTGGGCAAACCGCTGCTCGCGCGCACGGTTCTCCTGGGCTTCGGTGACCTGGCCTTTCTTGACGAACTCCAGCAGCTGTTCCAGCGACTGGGCTTCCCCGTCCTGCGCTGCTGCAGGTCCCGCCGATAATGCCAGCGCGCCAGCCAGAGCTGCGGCGGCCACTTTAACAATCCTGATACTCATTTATTCGGCCTCCGGCGCTTCAATGGGCAGGTTCATCAGGTCAATCGACGCTTCTTTGCGCGCGATACGCAGACCTTTCATGATGGCGTTGCGGTACTCACCGCGGTCCAGCGGCACCCAGCTGCGGGTGTCCTGGTCCCAGGCGCCGGAAATTTCCGTGTCGGTGGTCTGGTAGAGCAGGGCGATGCGGCCCACACGGAAAAAGTTGACGTCACGCTCGACGCCGTCAATCTCGACACTGCCCTTGTAGGCGTCGAGCTTGCGGCCGTATTCGGCCTCGATCTTGTAGGCCTCGAGAACCTGGCGGAATTTCTCTGCCACACTCAGGTCAGAGCGATCCAGGTTGGCGCGCAGGAAGGCGATGCGCTGCGCACGCTCCTCCTCGTGGAAGGGCACGTCCAGCTCGATAAACTTCTCAAGCCCGTCGACCATGCGAATCACCAGCGGCGTCATCTGGCGCTGGATAATCGTTACCTGGTCGATCGATTCCTCGATATCGGCAATCCGCGCCTCCTGGTTGGCGATCTGCTTTTCCAGGCGCTGGTTGTAGACCTTGAGGCCGTCGACCTGCTTGACCACGGTCTTGTAGTCGTTCAGCAGGTCTCGGGTTTCGTCCGCCAGGCGATCAACCTTGGCCTGCGACTGGCGCGCGGCCTCGTTCTTGGCTTCACCCACCTCGAGGATGGACTCCAGTGTATCGGCGTACGCGGGAGCGACTGAGCCGGCAACAAAGCCGGACGCAACCAGCGCAGCGATCAACACTTTCTTCAATCGATGCATAGTCATGGGAATTGGGCTTCCTATTTCCAACAGAGTGATCAGAGCTGAATAAACAACGTGACTCGGTAAGTCTTTATAGTGGAAAACTGAGAGTCGGTAAACCGAGGGGGGGAATTTAAACCCATGCCCCGCGATTTTCAATCAAAGCAGGCAACCTTGCCTCAATCCCGTCCCCGCTGTGTATAAAGGTAACACCACGGCGGCCCACGAGCCGGCAAGGTAACAGTTAGCGGCGTTCAAATACGACAAAACTGTAGCCGGGGCTGCCCGCGTCTGCGGGGTGCAACTCCCGCGTGCACTCCCGCCACTTTGTCCAGTCTACCGGCGGCAGGTAGGTGTCACCGCGGTAGGCGGCGTGCACCTCGGTGACATAGAGGCGCGCGGCAAGCGGGATGGCCTCCGCATAAACCTGGGCGCCACCAATCACCATCACCTCACCCACACCAGCACCGGTCGCCAGTTCCCGGGCCCGCTCGAGGGCGGCCGGCAGGGAGTGCGCGACTTCCACGCCATCGGGCGCGAAGCCGGAATCCCGGGAAATCACGATATTCGGGCGCCCGGGTAGCGGCCGGCCGATGGACTCGAAAGTCTTGCGTCCCATCACCAGCGGCTTGCCCAGCGTGGTGCGCTTGAAATACTTGAGGTCTTCACTCAGGCGCCAGGGCAGGGCGTTGTCGCGGCCAACCACCCCGTTCTCGGCCACCGCCACGATCACTGCAATCTCCGCTGCTGCCACTAGACCGCCACCGGCGCTGCAATATGTGGGTGCGGATCGTAATCGTGGATCGCGAAATCCTCAAAACGGTAGTCGTAGATACTGTCGGGATGGCGCAGCAGCTCCAGGCGCGGCAGGGCGCGGGGCGCGCGACCCAGCTGCGTACGCACCTGCTCCAGGTGGTTGCTGTAGATGTGGGAGTCGCCGGTGGTAATGATGATCTCCCCCGGCTGCAGGCCGCACTGCTGCGCCAGCATGTGGGTCAGCAGGGCGAGGCTGGCGGTGTTATAGGGCAGCCCCAGGAAGGAGTCGCTGGAGCGGATCAACAGCTGCGCGGACAGGCGCCCGCCGGCCACGTAAAACTGGTAGAGGAGGTGACAGGGGGGCAGTGCCATGCGGCCCGCGCGCACGTTCTCCTGGGGGCTGAGGGACTCGTCCGGCAGGTACTCGACGTTCCAGCCATGAAACAGGATGCGGCGGCTGTCAGGGTTGTTGCGCAGGCAGTCGACCACATAGTCAATCTGGTTGATGTGCCCGCCATCCCGGGTGGGCCAGGCCGTCCACTGGGCCCCGTACAGGGGGCCGAGGTCGCCCTCCTCCGTCGCCCACTCGTCCCAGATGGAGACCCCGTTCTCGCGCAGCCAGCGAGTATTGGTATCGCCACGCAGGAACCAGATCAGTTCGTTGGCAATACTCTTGAAATGCAGCTTCTTGGTGGTCAACAGGGGAAAGCCGTCCGCAAGGTCATGCCGGAACTGGCGGGCAAACACGGACAGGGTCCCGGTACCGGTGCGGTCAGCCTTGGGCGTACCGTGGTCGAGGATATCCTGCAGCAGGTCGAGGTACTGTTTCATGATCTGGCGTCCTTGGCGCGCGGGATCGCGGGCGAGCGGTGATAGGCATACCACAGAAGGTACAGGCCCAGGGCGATCATGGGCAGGCACAGGAGCTGCCCGCGGGTCATCCAGCCAAAGGCCTGGAAGCCCAGGTGGGCATCCGGCTCGCGAAAGAATTCGGCGACGAAGCGCAGGCAGCCATAGCCCAGGGCAAAGACGCCCGAGACCGCCCAGGCCGGGCGCGGCTGGCGGGAGAAGCCGTAGACGAGCAGGAACAGCACGACCCCCTCCAGCGCGAACTGATACAGCTGGGAGGGGTGCCGCGCGAGCTGCAGTGGGTCCCGCGGGAACACCATCGCCCAGGGCACATCGGTGGCGCGGCCCCAGAGCTCCTGGCCGATAAAGTTGCCCAGGCGCCCGAGGCCCAGGCCCACCGGGACCAGGGGCGCGACGAAGTCCAGCAGCCGGCCGAGGCGGATATCGCGCCGGCGGGCGAACCACCACATGGCGACAATCACCCCGAGAAAGCCGCCGTGGAAGGACATCCCGCCCTGCCAGACACGCAGCAGCCAGGCGGGATCCCCTGCCAACTGTTCCGCGCCGTAGAACAGGGCATAGCCAAAGCGGCCGCCCAGGACCACGCCCAGGGCGCCAAAAAATATCAGGTCATCCACCTGTTTCGCAGTCACCGGTGAATCGGGCCGCGCGCTGCGGCGCAGGGCCAGCCACCAGGCAAAGGCCAGACCGACCAGGTAGGCCAGGCCGTACCAGTGCACCTTCGCAGGTCCGATGGCGAAAGCGACGGGATCGATCTCGGGGTAAGGCAACATAGCGCTCGCGGTCAGGTTTCACGCGGGGCCGCGGTGCGCCGCCCCGGAACAGGCCGGTATTATCCGGGACTGGGCCGGGATTCACAATTCACCCGGGCGGTGTCACGATGCACAAGCATGTGCCTGATCATCTTCGCCCACCGCGTCCATCCGGACTATCCCCTGCTGTTGGCGGCGAACCGTGACGAGTTTTTCAGCCGGCCCACGGCGGCGTCCAGCTACTGGCCCGAGCACCCGCAGCTGCTGGCGGGGCGCGACCTGGAGGCGGGCGGCACCTGGATGGGCGTCACCCGCGACGGGCGCTTCGCCGCGGTGACCAACTTTCGCGATCCGCAGCCGCGGACAGCCGCTCCGCGTTCCCGGGGGGAGCTGCCGCTGGCATTTCTTACCGGGTCGCAGGACGCGGCCACCACCCTGGCGACCATCAAGGACCGCGCAGACCAGTACGCCGGCTTCAATCTGTTGCTGGGTGACAGCGACGGCCTCTGGTATTTCAGCAATGCCGAAGGTGGCGCGCCCCGGTCCCTGGCGCCCGGGATATACGGGCTGAGCAATGCCAGTCTCGACACTCCCTGGCCCAAGGTGGAACTGGGCAAGGCGCGGATGCAGGGCCTGACGACGGGGCCGGTGACTCACGACCAGTTGCTGGCGACGGTCAGCGACGAGCGCCTCGCGGACCCGGCAAGGCTCCACCCCCTGGGGCTGCGCGAGACCATGGACCGGCAGCTCTCCGCGCAGTTTATCCGCGCCGGCAACTACGGCACCCGCGCCAGCACCACGCTGTGGCGGGATGCCGCCGGTGCGGGATCCTGGCGGGAACTGAGTTTTGACGCCAGCGGGCAGCAGATCGCCGCAGTGACTCAGGCGCTGCCTGCGGCGGCAGAGGAATGATCCGGACGCGCGTGGACAAATTTCTCCAGCCCCCGCTCGGACAGCAAGCGCTCCAGGCGCAACACGATGTCGGCGGCGTCCTCCAGCGCCAGCACCTCCTGCACCACCTCGCAGGCCTCGGCGCGGCTGACATGCCGCACCGCCTTCTTGACCCGGGGCAGGCTGGTCGCATTCATGGACAGGACCTCGTAGCCCATCCCCAGTAACAGGACCGCGCCGCGGGGGTCACCCGCCAGTTCGCCGCAAATACCCACGTTCTTGCCCTCGGCGATGCCCGCCAGGGCGACCGCGTGCAGGGCCTGCAGCACCGCCGGGTGGAATGAGTGGTACAGGTCCGCTACCCGCGCGTTATTGCGATCCACCGCCAGCAGGTACTGGGTCAGGTCGTTGCTGCCCACCGACAGGAAGTCGACCCGGCGCGCCAGGGCCCTGGCCTGGTACACCGCGGACGGGACCTCCACCATCACCCCGATGGGCGGCAGCTCCCCCGCCACGCCCTCCTGGCGAATCTCGCGATAGGAGCGCTGGATCAGGCCCAGGGCCTCTTCCAGCTCGGATATATTGCTCACCATGGGCAGCATGATGCGCAGGTTGCCCAGCCCCGCGTTGGCCTTGAGCATGGCGCGGACCTGGGCCAGGAAAATTTCCGGGTGGTCCAGGGTCACCCGGATGCCGCGCCAGCCGAGAAAGGGGTTGTCTTCCTCGATCGGGAAGTAGGGCAGCGCCTTGTCGCCGCCGATATCCAGGGTGCGCATGGTCACCGGCCGCGGGGCAAAGGCTTCCAGCTGCTCGCGGTAAATCTGGCGCTGCTCTTCCTCGCTGGGGAAGCGCTCCTGCAACAGGAACGGGACCTCGGTGCGATACAGGCCCACGCCCTCCGCGCCCTGTTCCAGGGAGCGGGCGACATCGACCATCAGGCCGGTGTTGACCCACAGGGGCAGGCGGTGGCCGTCCGTGGTGATGCTGGGTTCATCGCGCAGGGTCTCGAGGTCGCGACTGATCTCCAGGTCCTCGTGCAGGAGCGCCTCGAAGCGCTGCCTCACCGCGGGATCGGGGTTCAGGTACACGGTGCCGTTATAGCCGTCGATGATCAGCTCGCGATCCTGCAGGCGGGTGTAGGGCACATCCACCGCGCCCATGACCGTGGGCACCCCCATGGCCCGGGCCAGGATCGCCACGTGGGAATTGCCCGAGCCGCGCACCGAGATCAGGCCGGCCAGTTTCTCCCGCGGAATCTCGCCCAGCGAGGAAGCGGTAAGCTCCTCACCGACAAGGATGGCGTTATCGGGGTAGGTCTTTTGCGCGCCGTTCGCGTGTGCCTGCAGGTGGGCCAGGACCCGGGTACCCAGGTCCTTTACATCCACCGCCCGCTCGCGCAGGTAGCTGTGCTCCATACGCTCAAAATGGCGGATGTGCTGGATCATGACCTGGCTGAGTGCGCCCTGGGCCCAGTGGCCGGCACGGATCAGCGCCGCCACTTCGCCGCCGATTGCGGAGTCATCGAGAATGCCAAGGTAGACATCGAACAGGGCGTGGTCCTCGTTGCTCATCTGCCCGCGCAGGTTGGCGGACACGGCACGGATATCCGCCTGCACGGCCGCCAGCGCTTCGCGGAAAGCCCGCAGTTCGGCGCGACGGTTGCGGACCTTCTTGCGCGGCACCGCGTACAGGTCGGCCACCGGCGACACCACGACCGCGGTACCGATGGCAATCCCCGGCGCGCCGGCAATCCCGTTGAACCGGGCCGGTGCGGCCACCGCCCCCTCGGGCAACTGGTCCGCGACCACCCCGGTGACCTGGGCGTGGGCGATAACCCCGGCCAGCTGCGCCGACATGGTGACCAGGAAGGCCTCTTCGCTCTCATCGAAGCGCCGGCGCTCCTGCTGTTGCACCACCAGCACACCGAGCACGTCGCGCTGGTGAATGATGGGTACGCCGAGGAAGGCGTGGTAGTGCTCTTCGCCCAGCCCCTGCAGGAACTGGAAACTGGGATGGGACTCGGCGTCCTCGAGGTTGACGGGCTCTTCCCGCGAGGCAGCCAGACCGACCAGACCCGCGCCGCCGGCGAGGCTGGCGACGCCGACCTGGGCCTGATTCAGGCCCTCGGTGGCGCGCAGGACGATGCGGTCGCTGGCGGGGTCGCGCATGTAAACGCTGCAGACCTCGGTGCCCATGGCGTCGCGCACCCGGCGCACGATAATCTCCAGCGCATCGTTCAGACCCTCGGCGGCGTTAACCTCCTGGACGATCTGGCGCAGGGTCTCAAGCATCATGCTCAGAGGCCCCCGGGCTGCTGGATACGCCGGCCCACAACCTGGGACATCTCCTTCAGCGCGCGCCGATAGACATCGCGCTTGAAGGACACCACCCGGTTCAGCGGATACCAGTAACTGACCCACTCCCAGTGATCGAATTCGGGTTTATCATTGAGATCCAGGCGCACGGCGTTGTCTTCCGCGAGCATCCGCAAGAGGAACCATTTCTGCTTCTGGCCGATGCACAGGGGTTGCTGGCCGCGTCGAATAAAGCGCTTGGGCAGCCGGTAACGCAACCAGCCGCGGGTGGCACCAAGGATTTCCACCGCCTCGGGCGTGAGGCCCACTTCTTCCTCGAGCTCCCGAAACAGGGCCTGTTCGGGAGATTCACCGGCATTGATCCCGCCCTGGGGAAATTGCCAGGCATCCTGGCCACCCACGCGGCGCGCCCACAACAATCTGCCCTCATCGTTGACGAGCAGAATGCCTACGTTGGGACGGAATCCATCGGAATCAATCACCCTCAAAGCCACTATTAATTATTAGAACCCGGTATTGTTCCACACTTTCGCCCCCCTGAGAAATTTACTCAGGGACAGCCAACCGCTAAGCTGTCGCCGCGCACCGGAGGCCCCGTGACCCTGGCAATTTTTGATCTCGACAATACCCTCATAGCCGGCGACAGCGACCACCTGTGGGGCTGCTTCCTGTGCGATGAGGGCCTGGTCGACCCTGTCGAGTACGCACGCCGCAACGAGGCTTTCTACCGGGATTACCAGGCGGGAACGCTGGACGTCGAGGCCTACCTGCGCTTCGCCCTGACCCCCCTGGCGGGCCGCGATCCGGCGGAGCTGGAGGCCTGGCACGCGAAGTTCATGGATGCAGTGATCAGGCCCCTGATGTTGCCTGCGGCACGGACGCTGATCGAGGAGCACCGCGCGCAGGGACACACGCTGCTGGTGATTACCGCGACCAATGAGTTCATCACCCGCCCCATCGCCAGCGCCCTGGGCATCCCCACCCTGCTCGCCTGCGAGGCCGAGCAGATCGACGGGCGCTACACCGGGGAACCCCGGGGCACACCCTCCTTTCACCGGGGTAAAATCACCCGCCTGGAGGCCTGGCGCGAAGCCTCGGGCGAGGCGCTGGCGGGGGCCTGGTTTTACAGCGACTCCCACAACGACCTGCCCCTGCTGGAGTATGTGGACAATCCCGTCGCGGTGGACCCCGACCCGCGCCTGCGCGAGCACGCCGAGCGTGCGGGCTGGCCGGTGATCAGCCTGCGTTGAGCGGCTCAGTGCCGGAGACGTTGGTCGAATGAATTCGACCCTACGTCATGCGGGCCTACAGACGCACCAGTAGGGCGGAATTCATTCCGCCACCGTCCATGCGCTCAGATCGAAAGATCAGCCCTGAGCACCGAGCTTGCGGAAAATCAGCCCTGAGCCCCGAGCTTGCGGAAGAAGAGCCCCTTCAGATACTCCGTCTCCGGAATCGCCGGGTGCACCGGATGATCCGGGCCCTGGGCGCTCTGCTCGATCAACCGCACATCGCAGCCGCTGCGCAGGGCCGCGCCCTGCACCGCAGTGATCAGTTCCGCCCGCGGCAGGTGCATGGAGCAGGAGGCCGCCACCAGGACCCCGCCGGGCGCCAGCAGGCGCAGGCCCAGGGCATTGATTCGCCGATAGGCAGTCACCCCCTTTTTCAGATCCTTGCGGCGCTGGATAAACGCCGGCGGGTCCAGGATCACCACGTCGAACTGCCGGCCCTCCGCCAGCAGGGCCTCCATCACCGCATCGGCATTCCCCTGGCGGGTGCTGACCACGGATTCCAGCCGGTTCAAGCCGGCATTGGCCTGCACCCCCTCCAGGGCCCGCGCTGAGCTGTCGACGCAACAGACCTCGCGCGCGCCAAAGGCCGCCGCCTGCACGCCCCAGCCGCCGATATAGCTGTACACGTCCAGCACCCGGGCGCCAGCGACATAGTCCGCCAGCCGCGCCCGGCCCATGCGATGGTCGTAAAACCAGCCGGTTTTCTGGCCCTCAATGACCGGGGCAAGAAAATGCACGCCGTTCTCCTCCAGAGGCAGCGCCTCCGGCACCTCGCCGGATACCACCTCCACCCGCTCCGCCAGCCCCTGGTCGCGGCGACTGCGGCTGTCGGCGCGCAGGAGGATGCCCTGGGGCTGCAGCAGGTTCGCCAGGGCGTCCACCACCACCTCGCCATGGGCCTCAATGCCGGCGCCGTTGAGCTGCAGCACCAGGTAGCCGGCAAAACGATCCACCACCAGGCCCGGCAGCAGGTCGCTGTCGCCATAGACCAGGCGATAGAAGGGCTGGGCAAACGCACTCTCCCGGTTGCGCAGCGCTTCCGCCAGCGCCCCGGGCAGGCACTGCGCCAGGGAGGCCTCCGCCCGGGGGGCGTACAGCCGCGCGCAAATCAGGTTGTGGGGCTCCATGTAGGCGCTGCCCAGCAATTCGCCATTGGCGCTGCGCACCAGCACCTGGTCGCCGGCCGCGAAGTCGCTGAGCGGGGAGCGTGCGGTGTCGATCTCATTGGAAAAGACCCACAGGTGGCCGCCGCGCAGGCGCCGGTCGGCGCCGCGACGTAACCAGAGGTCGGGAAACAGGCTCATGGGGTATGGCCGGCGAGGTGCGGCCGGCACCGCTCAATCGTCGCTGCAGTGCTCGGCGTAGTCTTCAGCGCTGAGCAGCTTGTCGAGCTCGTCGGCCTCGCTGGGCTGCAGTCGATAAAACCAGCCATCGTTATAGGGGTCGGCGTTGACCGTTTCCGGCTCTTCTTCCAACAGGTTGTTGATGGCGATGACCTCGCCGCCTACCGGTGCATAAATGTCAGAGGCTGCCTTGACCGATTCCACCACCCCGGCCTCGTCCCCGGCGGCGAGGGTATCGCCCTCCTGGGGGAGCTCCACGAAGACCACGTCGCCCAGGGCTTCCTGGGCATGGTCGGTGATGCCCACCGTGACGGTGCCATCTTCCTCCAGGCGCGCCCACTCGTGGCTGCTGGCGTATTTAAGTTCGGGGGGAATCTGGCTCATGTCGGCTCCTGTAGCGGCGGTGACGGGCGGGGGCGCAACCCCTGCCGGGCAAGCAAATCGATTGCGCCATTCTACTCGCGAGCCCGCTAAAAACCAAAATTGTGAGGGCGCAAGTCAGCCACCCATGCCCATTGCCCGCCGCATGATCTGCTGCTTGAGCGGCAGGGCACGACTGACCCCGCTCATGCCCGCGTTGCGCAGCCAGCGCAGGGGCAGGGATTCCTGCTCAAACAGGAACTTGAAGCCATCCATGGCGCCCATCATCAACAGGTTTTCACCCTTGCGCCGCCGCTGGTAGCGGCGCAGCACCGCCAGTTCGCCCGGGCTG